>JAKQQP010000218.1 GCA_029564115.1 Candidatus Rifleibacteriota bacterium
CTTAAACTGGCGATGGACTACTGGTGCGCCCTGTGGTTCTGGCCGATCGACAAGGCCGATCTGCTGCCGACCCGCCAGGAAATGCTGCTCGAACTCTCACTGATTCTGCAGGGGGATCTGTTCAGCAGCGCGCCAACAAAGGCTGAACAGTTGTCGCTGTTTCCTGATACGGCCCCGAAAGAAAAATTCATCGCCCAGGTCGACGAACACGGTTTTGTCGACATCAACGAGCTGTGCGATAAAACCCCGCATCTCGCGCAGGTGCAGACTCTGGCAGAACGCTACCGCTTCTTTCACTGGGAGCTGGCATTTGCCGATATCTTCGCTGACAACGGCGGCTTCGACCTGGTTCTCGGTAATCCGCCCTGGCTGAAAGTCGAATGGAACGAATCGGGCATCATGGGCGACGCCAACCCGCTCTTCGTGCTGCGCAAAGATTCTGCAACCAAAGTCGCCGATATGCGTGAAGAAACCCTTAATAAACTGAATCTGCACAGCGCCTATCTTGCCGAATTCGAAGGCTCAACCGCCACCCAGAATTTTCTCAACGCACTGCAGAATTATCCGGTTCTTAAAGGCGTGCAGACAAATCTATACAAATGCTTTTTGCCGCAGGCATGGATGATTGCAAACGACAAATCGGTGGCAGGTTTTTTACACCCTGAGGGAATTTATGATGACCCCAAAGGCGGTGCCTTGCGCGAATCTGTTTATCGGCGTCTGGCTTATCATTTTCAATTTCACAATGAATTAAAGCTCTTTGCAGAAGTTCATCATGTGACAAAATTTAGCGTAAATATTTACCGTAGACATCAGGACAAGACCAATTTTTATCATATTGCAAATCTATTCCTGCCAAAAACAGTTTTTGACTGTTTTGCTCATGATGGCTTTGGTCCTGTGCCAGGGATTAAAGATGATGAAAATGCCTGGAACACAAAGGGGCATTCTTCAAGAATAGTGTGGGTTAATAACAGTCTGCTGGCACTTTTTGCAGGTCTTTATGATGAAGAAGGAACGCCAGCAATTCGCGCAAGATTGCCAGCTTTGCATGCTCATGAGCTGACATCTGTTTTGCAAAAATTTGAACAGTTTGGTTCAAAATTAGGCAATCTCATTGGAAGTTACTACACTACCGAAATGTGGCATGAGACCAATTCACAAAAAGATAAGACACTCTTTCGACAGACAGCATTTGCAAATAATACTGGCCAACTTATTCTATCCGGGCCACACTTCTTTGTCGCAAATCCATTATATAAGACACCACGAGAAGTTTGCACCCTTAATTCGCATTACGACTGCCTCGATTTAAATTCTTTGTCAGACAACTACCTGCAACGCACTAATTATCTGCCAGCCTGCTCTGAAGATGAATATTTGTTAAGAACCCCTAAAATAGTTTGGGCAGAAAATGAAGCCAGTTCAAGCAATCTTGTGACTTGCTTTTATCGCCTGGTGCGAAGAGGTATGTTGAGTCAATCCGGCGAGAAAACTCTTATTGAGGCCATAATGCCGCCGCAGGTAGGACATATCAATGGTGTGCAGAGTACGGTGTTCAAAGAAACTCGCAATTTGATAAATGCCGCTGCCATAGGGCATTCTATCGTTGCCGACTTTTATATCAAGTCGACCGGCAAGGATAATCTGCACTTTCTCTGGTTAAATCTGCCTTTAATCGATGCAAGCTCTTCGCATGCACTGAGAATACTGACTTTGAATTGTCTTACCAGTCATTACGATCAACTCTGGGCTGAATGCTGGCGTAAAGAATTCCCCTCTGAACGCTGGGCCAAAAATGACCAGCGGTTGAACAATGAATTCTTCGCGAAGCTGAAGCCTCAATGGCAGCGCAACTGCGCATTGCGCAGCGACTACGAACGGCGGCAGGCACTCGTCGAAATCGACGTGCTGGCGGCGATGGCGCTCGGTCTGACGCTTAAAGAGCTGCAGACCATCTATCGCATTCAGTTCCCGGTGCTGCGCCAGAACGAATCAGATACATGGTATGACCGCAACGGCCGTATCGTTTTTACCTGCAGCAAAGGTTTGATCGGCGTCGGCTTCTCGCGCCCCGAATGGAACGAAATCAAAGACATGCAGTCGGGCCGCGTTGAGCGCAAAATCGTCGATGACACCATGCCCGGTGGGCCGGTCGAGCGCACCATCGTTTACGAGGCGCCTTTCGACCGCTGTGACCGTGAGGCCGATTATGCAACCGTCTGGGCCGAATTCGAACGCCGCCGCCAGTAACCGGCAAAACAGGGAGAAAAATACATGCTGCCTTCAGTCGTCGCCCGCCAGGTTAAACAGGGCATCACCGATTTTCTGCAGACAACTTTTCCGGTAACCACAAGCCTGTTCGCCGGCGCCCTTGACCGCCTGCTCGCCCGCGAAGACAGCATTTTCAAGGGCCCGTTCATCTCGATTCAACTGCCGTTCAGAAGCGGCAGCGGCCGCGACCATTTCGCCGCCATAAAATTGCCTTTCGTGCCTTACCTGCACCAGGAAAAAGCCTTTGCCCGCCTCAGCGGCGGCCGCCCGGCCTCAACGATCATCGCCACCGGCACCGGTTCGGGCAAAACCGAATCATTTCTGCTGCCGGTGCTTGACTACTGCTGGCAGCATCGTGGTGAGCCCGGCATCAAGGCTGTTCTCATCTACCCGATGAATGCTCTCGCCACCGACCAGGCCGGCCGCCTGGCCGAGACCATACATAAAAACCCCGAACTGCGCGGCAACGTCACCGCCGGTATCTACGTCGGCCAGGAAGACGAAACGCCAAGCGCGGTAATGGCCGAAGACCACATCATCACCGACAAGAAACTGTTGCGCAAAAGCCCGCCCGACATTCTCATCACCAACTATAAAATGCTCGATTACCTGCTGTTGCGCATCAAAGACCAGGCAATCTGGAAACAGAACGGCCCCGAAACCCTCAGATTCCTTGTCGTCGATGAACTGCATACTTTCGATGGTGCGCAGGGTTCAGATCTTGCCTGCCTGATCAGGCGCCTCAAAGCGAGACTTGCGACGCCGGCCGGGCATCTCTGCTGCGTCGGTACTTCGGCTACCCTTGGCAACGACGCCGAAGGCAACGCCCTGCTCAAATACGCCGGCGAAGTATTCGGCGAAAACTTCGCCGCTGACGCCATCATCAGCGAATACCGCCTGGGCGCCGGTGAATTTCTCGAAAGCCATTTCATCAACCGCACCATGGTGCCACCGGCAGCCGCAGCCGACCGACTGCAGCCAGAAACCTGGCCGTCACAGTCTGAATACCTGCGGGCGCAGCATGAACTGTGGTTCGACGAGCCCCTCGACGCTGCCGCTTTTGCCGACCAGGCCTGGCGGCTGGCCCTGCCCCAGAAACTTCTGCAGCACAGCTTTTTTCAGAATCTGCTCAAGCTGCTGCGCGGCAGACCGCGCAGCTATAACGAAATCATCAGCGAACTCGAAAAATATACCCCCGAATTTTTAAATGCCCCGCAACAGTATAAAAGCGATCTGATCGACAGCCTGCTGGCACTGGTGGCGGCAGCCCGTAACGGCACGGTCGAGCGGCCGGCGCCTTTTCTGCATGTGCGCTTTCAGCTCTGGCTGCGTGAACTGACCCGTATGACCGGTATGGTTGCCCCGGTGCCAGAGATCGCCTTTGCCGATGACCTGACGCAGGAACAGCTGGCCACGCACCTGCCGCTGATTCACTGCCGCGAATGTAACAAGATGGGCTGGGCCGGCCTGAAACGGGAGTTTG
The DNA here is from genome assembly GCA_029564115.1 of Candidatus Rifleibacteriota bacterium. The sequence goes on from JAKQQP010000218.1 coordinate 3,758, forward strand.
ACGAACAGATCAACGGCGAACTGCGCGCCTTTTACAGCAGCTTTTTCAAGGCCGACCCGGAAGTCGCGTTCTTTTTTCCTGAAGCCGGGTCGAGTCGCGAACTCGAAAAGGCCGGCAGCTTTTTTCAGCTCTGCACCGGCTGCCTGGCTCTGACGAAAAAAACCGAAGCGCGTCGCTGCCATAAGTGTGACAACCCCGAACTCATCAGGGTTTATATGCCCGAAACCATTGTCGTTAAAGAAGGCCGGCGCAGCAGCAGCAACTGCTGCCCGTTCTGCAACACCCATGGCAGTCTGACCATTCTCGGTTCGCGCGCCGCCAGCCTTACCAGCGTTGCAATTTCGCAGATTTTCGCTTCGAATTTCAATAACGACAAAAAACTGCTGACCTTTTCTGACTCGGTTCAGGATGCGGCACACCGCGCCGGTTTTTTTGCCGGGCGCACCTACACGTTCAACTTTCGTATCGCCCTGCAAAAATTCGTGCAGACACTTTCGGCCCCGGTCGACCTTGCGACCCTGCCGGGCCTGTTTGTCGACTTCTGGCTGGCCCGCCTCGAGCCAGAACGCTTCATTACCACCTTTATCGGGCCGAACATGACCTGGCTGCAGGAATACGAAAAGATGCTCGCCAGCGGCCGGGTCGACCCGGCTGACGGGCTGCTCGAACTCGTTAAAAAGCGGGTGCACTGGCAGATTCTCAGCGAATATGGTTTCAGAGCCAGGATTGGGCGCACTCTTGAGCGGGCCGGTTCGTCAATGGCAGTCGTTAATGGCGATCTGCTGGCAAGGGCAGTTGCTGTCGCTTATTTTACTCTGATCAACGAAGTCGGAATGCTGCGCAACCTGAGTGAAGCGAAGGTGAAACAGCTGGCCTGCGGGTTGCTGATGCACCTGAAGAACCTCGGCGGCATTTATTATTCTGAACTCGACTGCCTGATCGATGAGTGGGGTGAAACGTTCATGCTCAACCGCATCAACTGGACCCCTGATTTCAGCCCGAAAGCACGCACTCCCGCCTTTCTGACGACGCGGCGCACCAATCGCTTCGAACTGCTTACCAGATCAGGCAGCGGCCGGCATACCTGGTGCGAAATCTGGCTCGAAAAACTGCTCGCCGCCGACAATGAACTGATCGCCGGCCTGGCACCCCAGGTTTATGAACTGCTGCTGCAGGCACTCATAAAAGAAGGAATTCTCGTTGAATTCAAGCGCAAGGGTGACCGGGTATGGGGCATCAAACCTGAAGCGATGCTTGTCGAACGCAAAGTCAGCCGGTTCGCCTGCAGCGCCTGTAACCGCCAGATCGCAGTCGGCAGCGGCGAAGCATCTGTCTGGGCAGGGGCGCCCTGCATCGAGCCTACCTGCGGCGGTGTTTTCAAAGAGGTCGGCCCGCTGCCTGATTATTACGGCAAACTCTATTCTAACGGCGATGTCGAAAGAATTTTTGCGGCCGAACATACCGGCCTGCTTGACCGAACGCCGCGTGAAGAACTCGAACGCCGCTTCAGAAACAGCAACCAGCTGCCGGGCGCGCCAAATCTGCTCTCATGCACGCCGACGCTAGAACTGGGTATCAATATCGGCGAGCTGTCGACAGTGGTTCTTTGCTCGGTGCCGCCGGCCCAGGCGAATTACCTGCAGCGCATCGGCCGTGCCGGCCGTCAGGATGGCAACTCGCTGAATCTGACGGTTGCCAATTCGCGGCCACACGATCTTTATTTTTTCGCTGACCCGTCAGACATGATTGCCGGCCGGGTTGAAGCGCCGGGTGTTTTTCTCAACGCTTCGGCAGTTCTCGAACGGCAGCTGACCGCCTACTGCTTCGACCGTTGGGCGGCTTCGGGTGTGAAAGAGAGCGCCCTGCCGGTCAATCTGCAGAAGGTGCTTTACAATATCGACAAGCCTGACAGCGGCAAGTTTCCGTATAATCTGCTCGCCTACATCAAGCTGAATCAGACCGTTCTTTTTGAGGGCTTTATCGCCATGTTCAAAGAGGTTATCAGCCCCGAATCGGTTGAACACCTGAAAAACTTCATGCTTGGCAGTCAGAGCAACCATGGCTCGCTAGAATACCGCATCATCAATCGTCTGCTGCAGCAGAACCGTAGTATCGAGGGGCTGCGCAGCCGCATAAAAACTCTGGTCAACAAAATTGCCGCGAAAAAAGAACAGCTGGTCAGAGATGCCAACTATCAGAGTGAGCTTGAAGAACTGATGATGGAAAAGAAAGGGCTCAACGACCTGGTTCAGGACCTCGGAAGCAAACACATTCTCAACTTTTTTACCGATGAGGGGCTGCTGCCGAATTATGCGTTTCCGGAAGCCGGGGTCACGCTCAGATCGGTCATTTTCAGAAAGAAAACGAAAAAAACTGACGACGGGGGCAACTACGAAACGCTCAGGTTCGAATACGAGCGGTCGGCCGGTTCAGCGATAAGCGAACTGGCACCAAGCTCGGTATTTTATGCCGGCGGGCGGCGGGTGACCATCGATCAGGTAGATTTGAGCGTTTCTGACATCGAAACCTGGCAGATGTGCGACAACTGTTCTCTGATGACCCGTGAAATCAGCAGCCAGGCAGCAGCGAACTGCCCGGCCTGCGGCAGCAGTCAGTGGGGCAATGTCAGCCAGAAACGGCAGATGCTCAGACTCACGCAGGTTTTTTCCACGAGTCATGATCGAGACAGCCGCTTGAACGACGACAGTGACGAACGTGACACCAGATTTTTCAATCGTCAGATGGTAGTTGAACTGCGCGATGCCGAAAGAATTGCCGCGTTCAAGATCGACAGCGATGAACTGCCTTTTGGTTTTGAGTTTTACACCCGGGCAGGTTTTAGAGATATCAACTTTGGCGAGCGCGATGGGCAGGCTGAAAAATTCAGGGTAAACGGTGCCGAGATGGGCCGGCGGGGCTTTACTATCTGCCGTTATTGCGGCAAGGTTCAGAATGCGAAGGGCGAAATAAAGCACAGCCTCAGCTGTGTCTCGCGCAAAAAAGAATCGGCCGGCAATCTTACCAACTGTGTTTATCTGTATCGTGAATTTCACTCAGAAGCGATCATGATGCTGATGCCCTTCGTCACCGGCACATCTGGCAAAGAACTGCACAGCTTCATTGCCGCGGTCAATCTCGGGCTGAAGCGCAAATTCGGCGGCAATATCGGGCATCTGCAGCTGACTCTGCACGATGAGCCGATTCCTGACTCAACGCAGCGCAAGCAGTATCTGGTTCTCTACGATACGGTTCCGGGTGGTACCGGTTATTTGAAGCAATTGATGCGTTCGGGTGAACCGATGCTCGAAGTGTTTGAACTGGCTCTGAATGTTTTGCGCAACTGCGAATGCAGCCGGCAGAACGGGGCCGGGGCGCAGGATGGGTGTTATCGCTGCCTGTTTGCCTACAAGCAGAGTTACAATATGGCGGGCACCTCGCGCAGCACGGCCATAGACCTGCTGACAAAAATTCTTGAACATCGTGACCGGCTTGTCAGCATCAAGTCGCTCGAAGAGGTGAGCGTCAATGCACTGCTCGACAGCAATCTCGAAGCCGGATTCATCGAGATTCTCAGACGCTGCGGCCGGCAACTGGAACTGCCGGTGGTGCTGAAGCTCGATGTGGTCAACAACAAGCCGGGTTATTATCTGAAGATCGGTGAGCAGGCCTGGCATATCGAGCCACAGGTGCTGCTTGGCGAGCAGTATGGTATCAATGCGCAGGTGCAGTCAAAGGCCGATTTTGTTTTTTACCCGGTCAAGGGCTGCAAAAACAATAAACCACTGGTTGTTTTCACCGACGGTTACGGTTTTCACTGGAATCGGACCGACAAGGATTTTGCCCAGCGCGATGCGATTCTCAAGACCGGCCGCTTTAATCTCTGGCTGCTTTCTTATAACGATGTCGAATTGCATCTGGCAGCTGAGAAGCTCAAAAATTTCTGCGAAGAGCTGATCGATACGGGTCTGAAAAGTGTGCAGAGCAAGTTTATCAAGCTGCTGGCCAGCTATAAAACCGAAGCTTTGCCGAACCCGGCGTCACTCGACAGCTTTTCGCTGCTGCTGAAGTGGATGCTCTCTGGCGACGAACGGCGCTGGCAGTTGAATGCCTTTGCCATGGCTCTGCTGCTGCTCGATAACAAAACCTTGAACGCGACTGAAGCCATGCGCTGGAAAAATCGCCTGGAAGTGCTCTGCCCGGTTGAGGTTTGCGCAGCTTTCAATGACGCATTTGCAGATTCCGATGCGGCTGTCTGGCGCTACGGCGAGCACCGGTTCGAATCTGCGGGCTTTTCGATAGAGCTGAAGCTGGCAATAAACGATGAAAGCATCAGAAAAGGCGATGTTGCCGGCATGTATATTGCGTGTTGCCTCGATGACAGTAATGCAGCCCCCGAAGATTACGAATACCGCCGTTACTGGAACGGTTTTCTGAAGCTGGTCGATATTCTGCAGTTTTTGCCCAATGCTTACTTTTTTACGGTTCTGGGTCGGGCAATGCCTTATGGTAAGCCGGTTGTCGGGTCTGAAGCGGCGGCCGACAGCTGGCAGCCGGCCGGTGAATGGCAGGAACTGATTGAAGTGGTCGACCCGATTTTCAGGGCTTTTCTGCTGCAAATTGCCGGGCGCGGATTACCGCTGCCGGAGGCCGACATGGAACTACGGCACGAAAACGGCAGGCTGGTCTGTGATGAGGTGGCGGCCCTCGCCTGGCCCGAACACAAAGTTGCCATTGCGGCCGCCGAACGACAGGAATGGTTCGCTCATTTCAGCGACCATGGCTGGCAGGTTCTGGCATTGACCGAAGTTGCCGATGCTTATGAAAAACTTGAACAATACCTGAAGGCGAAGGAGTAAAAAGAAATGAACAACGTGCAGATGAAGGTGAGAGTTGCGATTTCGGCAGATTTTCTGCTTGCCTTTGCCAGGATTCCGCGCAATCAGCAGGCCAAAGTCATGAGTTTCGTCAGCAAATTCAGAAACAACCCGGCGGCTTCGGGCATCAATTACGAAAAAATCACGGCGGCGCAGGACAAAAACCTGCGTTCGGTAAGGATCGACGAAGCCTATCGCGGCATCATTCTCAAGCCAGATAAAGACAATGTTTATGTGCTTCTCTGGGTCGACCACCATGACGAAGCTTATCGCTGGGCCCAGAACAAGCAGTGTCTGATTCACCCCGAAACCGGCTCGATTCAGATTTTTGATGTGGAAAACGAACTGCAGGCCGCGGCTCAGCCGGTTTATTCAGAACAGCGCCGGCCTGTGTTTGAAAGCTACAAAGATCGCGAACTGGCCCGACTTGGTGTGCCAGCCGACCAGCTGTCGCTGGTCAGAGGCGTCTGTTCGGCTGCTGAGTTGGAACAGCTGGCCGGTCGCCTGCCGCAGGAAGCTTTCGAGGCCCTGTATTATCTTTCTGAGGGCATGACCTACGACGAGGTTCTGCGCGATCTCGATCGTGATCGTAACGACAAGCCGGTCGACACGGCAGACTTTGCCGCCGCTCTCGACAACCCTGATACGCAAAGGCGTTTCTATGTGGTTGAAGATGACCTTGAACTGACGGCGATCATGCAGGCCCCGCTCGAACAGTGGCGTATTTTTCTGCATCCTTCGCAGCGCCGGCTGGTCGAAAAGCAGTGGAACGGCCCGGTCAGAGTGCTGGGCGGAGCCGGAACCGGCAAGACGGTTGCGGCCATGCACCGGGCCAAATGGCTGGCAGAGAATGTTTTCAACCAGGAAGGTGACCGTATTCTCTTTACCACTTTCACCCGCAATCTTGCTGCCGATATTCAGTCGAGTCTTGGCAAGATCTGTTCGCGCGAAACCCTGCGCCGCATCGAGGTCGTTAACCTGGATCGCTGGGTTGGCGTTTTTCTGCGCAAGAATGGCTACGACCGAGAAATTTATTACCCCAGAAACGAAAATCGTCTGTGGAATGACGCGCTGAATCTAAAACCCGCTGATGTCGAACTGCCGGAGTCTTTTTATCGCGAAGAGTGGGAGAGGGTCATTCAGCCAAATGGTATCAGAACTCTCGAAGACTACTTCAAGGTGGTGCGTTCTGGGCGAGGTGTCAGTATAAATAAAGTTGTGCGCAAAAAGGTCTGGGCAGTTTTTCAGGAATACCGCAACCTGCTGAGTGAAAATGGCCTGAGCGAAATCAGCGATGCCATGCTAGATACGGCGGTAGTTCTCGAAAACTCAAAGGCCGGTACCGGTTATCGGGCAATAATCGTCGATGAGGCACAGGATATGGGGCCGCAGGCGTTCAGGCTGCTGCGAAAAATGGTGCCCGAAGGCAAAAACGATATTTTTATCGTTGGCGATGCGCACCAGCGTATTTACGGCAATCAGGCGGTTCTTGGCAAATGTGGCATAAACATCGTCGGGCGCGCCCACAAACTCAAGATCAACTATCGCACCACCGATGAGACGAAAAACTGGGCCATGCGCCTGCTGCTTGAAGATCAGGCCGACGATCTCGACGGCGGCAGCGACGACCAGAAGGGCTATAAGTCGCTTATGCACGGCAATGCTCCGCTGGTAAAGCATTTTGCCGAGTTCAAAGACGAAATCGCCTTTATCAAAGAATACCTGCAGAAACTGCCGGCCTCTGAAAACCAGCTCGCCAATGTCTGCCTGGTTGCCAGAACCGAAGCTCTGCGCGACCAGTATGCCCAAGCAATCGGCAACGATTTCAAGACGATTCTGATTCACCGCACTGAACCCGAAGACCGCAGCCGGCCAGGCTTGCGCCTTGCCACCATGCATCGCGTCAAGGGTCTCGAATTTGACTATATGCTGATTGTCGGGGTCAATAAAGGTATTCTGCCGCTCGAAAGAAACGAGGCACAATCAGACGACCCGCTGATCAGCAGTGACAACGAAAAGCAGGAACGCGCTCTTCTCTATGTTGCTGCCACCCGCGCCAAAAAAGAGGTTCTCGTCACCAGTAACGGCACCCCAAGCCCGTTTCTTGTTTAACAGGTATAAAACGCTGTTATACAAAACAATCATTTTTGCTCACGACATTGATGTCGAGGGAAAATACTAAAAACAAGGGAATACAATGAAAGATCAGGTTGATATTAATTGATGGAAAATAATGAAAATACTCCGGCTGGTGTTGTGTCGAGGGGCAATGCGAGTGCCTGGGTGCATCTGATATGGGCCCTGGCGTTTGTTGCAGTTTTTGCTATTTCGGCGGTCTGGGTGTTGCCGCTGTTTATGGCGCAGAAGCTGGCGAATACCGGCATAGATGCGGTAAAGCAGGCTTTAAAAACTGATGTCAATGTGAACAGCATCGTTTCACAGATGCTGGGGCAGATTTCCAGGCAAAGAAAGCTGGTGGTGCTTACTCAAAAAGTTTCGGTCGAACTCACCAGAGAAGCCAACCACCGCATATTCAAAGACTGGGTTCCGGCTGGTTCAGCCTGGCTGAACCTCAAGGTGCTCGATAATCAGGTTCAATTTTATGTTCCGCTCGATCAGATCGACATCAGCCGCATCAGCTTCGACGCTGCTACCGGCATGCTGCAGATTTTCGCACCGCCGGTCAAAATCGATCAGGAAATGGTCTTCGTGCAAAACGACCCGAGCAGAATTCTCGCAGAAGAGAAGGGCTCGTGGGTTCCGTGGTTCGGCCCGAAGGTCGCCGACCTGAGACAAGAAGCCATGGCCGACCTGAAAAACGAAATTCTCAGAACCGCAAACAACGAACTGGTCTGGGCCGAAGCTCGCCGCGAAGCTCAAAAAGCCCTCGAAGATTTTTTCAGACTGCTGCAAAATTCGCTGCGCGACAACGTCAGGCTGCAGATCTACATGCCCTGAGACCCCGTTGATTTTTGCCGGCTTGTTGACATGCCTTGATGGTGCCGTTAAACTGAGACTTCACAAAATTTCAAGACAGGGCACAGTATCACAGCATGAGCAGACTGAATTTCAAAATAGAATCGAAATGCCGGGGCACCCGGGCGAGGGCAGGGCGGTTCAAGGCATTGCATGGCGAAGTTGTCACCCCCGTATTTATGCCGGTCGGAACCAGAGCCACCGTTAAAAGTCAAACCGTCGAAAGTCTCAAGGCAACCGGTGCCCAGGTGCTTCTCGCCAACACTTATCACCTGCTGCTCAGGCCAGGGCCGGAAGTGTTTCGCAAATTTGGCGGTATTCACCGTTTCATGAACTGGGATGGCCCGGTATTAACCGATTCAGGCGGCTTTCAGATATTTTCTCTACCGCACGCCCGCGAAATGAACGAAGAAGGGGCCAGGTTTCAAAGTTATATCGACGGCAAAACCTTCTTTCTATCGCCCGAACTCAGCATCGAAACGCAAAAAGCCATTGGCAGCGATATCATGATGGTTCTCGACCAGTGTATCCCATCGACTGCCGGGCATGACGAAGCCAAAGCCGCCATGGAACTCACACACCGCTGGGCAGCCAGATCGCTCGCCGCCCGCGGCGATTCGCCGCAATCACTGTTTGGCATCGTTCAGGGCGCCTGCCATCACGACCTGCGGCGCCAGAGCGCCGAATTTTTGACGCAGCTGCCCTTTGACGGCATGGCCATCGGTGGTCTGGCAGTGGGCGAAACCAGCGATCTGCGTTATGAGTTCACCGGTCTGGTGGCCGAAATGCTGCCCGAGCATCTGCCCCGCTACCTGATGGGCGTCGGCACGCCCCTCGACATTCTTGAAGCAGTACACCGCGGCGTCGATATGTTCGACTGTATTATGCCCTCGCAACTTGGCCATCGAGGCACCGTCTACACCTCGCACGGCAAAATGCAGCTGCGCCGCTCGGTTTACAAATTTGCTGAAGAGCCCCTCGATGCTGCCTGCGACTGTCTTGCCTGCCGCAACTACTCGCGTGCCTACCTGCATCACCTGATAAAATCAGACGAGCCACTCGGATGGCATCTGCTGGTGACCCATAACCTGGCTTTTTATCACAGGCTGACTGCAGGCATGCGCCAGAGCATCATCGACGGCACCTTTTTAGAATTTTACGAAAAAAAACGCGTCGAACTGGCCCGCGACGACGAAGACAACCCGGGCACCCCGCCAAAGCGCAATACCATAAAGATTCCCAGACTTGGTGATTACGAAGTGCACTTCAACCCGAAAGGCTTTGCCAGCATCAAGCAGATCAGTTCAGGCGAAATCATGCACTCGGTGAACCCACCGGCCGAAGAAGCCAATCGCCTCTATATCGAACAGTCACACCTCGAAGCACGCCTGCAGAAAAGCGCGCCCGCCAATGACCCTGACGAACTGATCATCTGGGATGTCGGCCTCGGTGCCGCTTCAAATGCCATGGCCGCCGTGAGATGTTTCGAAAAACTGGCCGGGGAAAAGGGCAGCGAAGGTCTTCGCCATTTCAGGCTGATCAGCTTCGAATGTGATCTCGACCCGCTGGCTCTGGCTTTCAAAAACAACAGAAGTTTCCCGCACCTTTACCACAGCGCTCCGGCCCGCCTGCTCGAAAAGAGCAACTGGCAGCATTCTTCGGGGTTGTGCACCTGGGAACTCTTTCATGGCGATTTTCTTGAACTGTTTGCCAATGCCAGAATACCAGATATAGTGTTTTTCGACCCGTTTTCGGCAAAGACCGACCGCTCATTCTGGACATATCAGACCTTTTCCCGATTGTTCAAATATTTTAACGGCGCCAACACCGAACTATATACCTACTCGACTTCGACAGCCATACGCGCCGCACTGCTGAGCGCCGGCTTCTTCGTCGGCAACGGCGTGGGCACCGGGCCGAAAGACTCGACGACAATCGCATTCAGCACCCGGCAGGCTCATACCGCGCACAGGTCAGCTCCGCAGCTGCTCGGGGCAGATTGGCTGGCACGCTGGAACCGCAGTGGTTCACGCTTTCCCAGAGATCTTGAAGAAGCTGACCAGCCGGCGTTTTGCGCAAGAATTGAGTCACACCCGCAGTTTGAGGTGCAATAAAATTTTTAAGAAAGTAAAGAGAACAGGGGCAAACAATGAAATTCAGATATCGTGATTTTTCAGTTTTATTTCTGACATTGGCGCTGATGTTGCTGACGGCGGCTGCGCAAGCAAAACTCTGCATTGGCTGCAGCATCGAACTGCCTGATAACGCCAATTTCTGCGCCAATTGCATGACTCCGCAGCCGAAGGCCGCAAAACTCAGCGGGCAGCAGTCGCAGCAGCGCGACCTCAGAGAAGAAGTTCTCGACATGTTCACTTTTCTCGATGATTTCGAGGCGCATTTTCATGATCTGCAGTATCTCAATGTTCTGGGCAAAATGCCCGAAGTTAAAACCCGCTTTCAAAATGCCGCGACCCGCTATAAGCAGCTTGAACCAAGGCTGCCTGAAGAATTGACGATTCTGGCCCAGGTTTATGCCGCCAAATTTCAGCTTTTTGAAGGCATCACCGGCGTCATGAAAAATCTGCGCCTCGACAGCGGTTATAAAGCGGCGGTGCTTAAATCGAGCATGATCGTCATGAGCCTGTATAACCAGGTAATCGACGGTTTCAGAACTCCACGCACCTTCGGCAAAGCCGAGCTCGAAAACCTGAAAAAACAGGTGGGCAATATTCCAAAACGCACGCAAAAATACGCGGTAACCAGCAAATATCTCAAAGTCGGCGAGACCAAAGTGCCAGCCGGCGAGAAAATAATGGTGCTCGGCCTGCAGGGAAAACGCGCTGCCGTTTTGTATATGGGCCCGAGCATGGATAACAACCCGGTCGAAGGTATGATCGGGCTTCGCGACCTCGAAAAACGCACTTCCTGGCGGCGCGAAAACGAATTTTTCTTTCTCGATCAGTAAAGCTCTGAAAGGTTTCTGCCAGCATGAAACTCGCTCTGTTCGATTTTGACGGAACCATCACCACCCATGACAGCTACCGTGAATTTTTGCTGTTCTCTTTTGGCAAAATGAGGTTTATCACGGGCATTTTGCGCGTCAGCCCCTGGCTTTTGGCCTATCTGCTGCGTCTGGTGTCGAATCAGACAGCCAAAGAAAAGGTGACCGAAGTATTTTTTGCCGGAATGAGTCGCGCCGATTTTGACAAGCATGCCAGCGCTTTCGTTAAACAAAAACTGAACAGCATGATTCGCCCGGCGGCCATGAAGAAGATTCTCTGGCACATGCAGCAGAAGCACAGAATCATCGTGGTCTCAGCTTCTTTTTCTGACTTTCTGAAGTTCTGGTGCGAGCAGCATCAGCTTGAGCTCATCTCTACCAATCTTGAAGAAAATGGCGGCGTTCTCACCGGTCGTTTCGCGACTCCGAACTGCTACGGCCCCGAAAAAGTGAAACGTCTCAAAGAACATCTGCAACTCGACCAGTATGAAACGATCTACGCTTATGGCGATTCACGCGGCGACCGCGAAATGCTCGAAATTGCCCACGAAAAGGGTTTTCGCGTCTTCTGAAAAAATTACTGCATATTTCTATGCAGCCAAAAGCCGCTGACAACAATGATTTTTGCATAATACCGACAAGCCTGGCGTAAAAAAAATAAAACTTATGCAGAGTGCACATGGTATTAAACTGTAATCAAAGAAAGGGAGTGAACAATGCGCAAAGTCATAGTTCTATTGTTGATGTGCCTTTTTGTCTGTGGTTTATCGTGGGCAGCATCACCATTCGAAGAGAAAAAAGTTGAAATCGAAGGGCGCGGCGCAGGCGGCTACACTGGGGTGGTTAACGTCGGCAATTCGGTACTCAACGTTCGCACCGGCCCCTGGGGCTCGATAGTCACACAACTTAAAAACAACACCAAAGTCAACATCATCGGCAGCAGTGGCGACTGGTATAAAATCAGTCTCAGCGGTAAAACACGCTATGTGCATAAAAATTACGTAAAAACGGGTTCTGCTGCCAGCAGCAAAGCTGCAAAAGCTCCGGCTAAAAAAACCGGCAAAGTCAAAACCAACGGTGTGAATCTCAATGTTCGCAGCGGCCCCTGGGGGGCGATTGTCGGTAAACTTTCACATAACGCTTCCGTCACTATTCTTGGGCAAAGCGGCGACTGGTATAAAATCTCGTATGGCGGCAAAACCCGTTACGTGCATAAATCATATGTTTCTACAAGCAGCAGTTCAACAGCCACAAAAACTACGACAGCCGCTAAAAAAACTTCGACACCATCTACTTACAAAGCTTCGGTAGTTGGCAAGCGCATGGGCGACGGAACCACCGCCGGTGCGGTTACCTGGGCCCGAGACCAGATCAACGGCACCAAAAACGGCTATAACGTTAACAATGGCAAAACCTCAAAATCATCCACCGCCTGGGATATGTGGTGCCTGGCATTCGTCAACACTGCCTATGGCCGCAAAAAGCCTTTGCTTGCCGCCCCCAGCGCAATCCAGAGTTACTACAAGTGTAAGGCCGCCGGCAAAATCAGACTCAACAAAAATCCGCCGGCCGGAGCCGCAATGTTCACAGGAACACTCCCCGGCAATCCCTATGGGCACGTTTTCCTGGCCACCGGCAAAATGAACGGCCCCAACGACCCGATCATCATCACTACTACCAGCTCCGGCGTCAAAGAAATGCCTTTGAGCCACATGTGGAAAGGCCCCGCATACCTCGGCTGGGCTATGCCTTGAAGTTAAGCGGAGGTCATACATTAACATCATGAAAAAAGCTATCGTTACAACCATCATGGCGGCATTATCCGCTTTGCCCCTGTTCTCGCTCGACCTTGAACTGAACGTTTCCGGCAATGCCCTGAAAGTTCTGACCAGCAAAGAAGCCCCAGAAGGCTTTGGCAGAGGTCTACCCATGGGTCCGGCGTCTCTTCGCTTCGTCAACAACAGTCTCTGGGCTGTCGATTCGATTGCCGGTCGCTTCGTCGAATTCAACGCCCAGGGCCAGCAACAAAAGTTCATTACCGTCGAAAATGCTGACCAGCTGGTAATTTCTGACTTTGCTTTCGAAAACGACACCGATAGCAGACCGGTCGCAATCTGGGCGGTCGGCACAGAGCAGCCATACGTGTTAAAAACCGACATGACCGGGAAAGTTCTGGCCAGCTTTTCGACCGACCTGAGCTTTCCAGCGCAGCTCGAGCTGCTGCCCGGCGGCAATCTGGCAATCAGTGATCAGAGCCTGAAGAACATCAGTATTTATAATACTGCCGGGCAACAGGTCTGGCGCCACGAAATCGTCGGCAAAAGCTTCGTTGCCGAAACCAACGGCGATCTTCTGTTTCTGACCGTCAAAGGCGAAAACGTTGCAGTCATGAAACGCCTCAATGCGACAGGTGAACTGGTCGAATATTGTGAACTGCCGATGGGCGAAGATTCAAACCCGGCACTGCTTTTCAGCAGAGACGGCGAAATATTTTTCGGCTTCCATTCAGAAGAAGAAGAAAGTGAAGAATACGTTTTCAACATCAACAGGTTTTCGCTGGCCAGCAAGACCATGGCAACCCTGACAACCGCTTTTCCGGCGCCATTCATCAACCGCTTACTGCTCGAAAACAACGGCAATCTTCTGCTCGTCAGCTTCGTCGACGAAAACGGCCGCTACCTGCTGCGTTTGAGCGAATTTGTCGATGACATGATTTCAGAAGATTCTGAAGGCTGACCCGCCCACAATTTGTATGTCAAAATCACTGAATATTGCATAAACAAAGTTGGATCTGCTCGTGAAGCCTCGATCTGTCACCGATCGTGACAGGTAGAGGCTTCTTCGTTTTATGGTTTCAATTTTCTTGACTTTTTGTCGCGTGCCCCTTTTAACTGAGCACAGGAAGTGCGCAGGAGGTTTTTTTATGTGTTTTTCTCAAAGTATTTTAAGGTCATGTTGTCCTGGACTTGATCATGTGAAATTAAAAGGTATTTCCAGGGTTTACTTTTGATTTTTGCATTGTGTTCTGAAGCAAAACCGCACCATTTCAACGCAGCTTCTTTTTTATTCAACACTTCCTGTGAAGCCATTTCATTCTTTGCTTTTGTTTCTATCATATAAATGCTGTCATCTGTTTCTGCGATGAAATCAGGAATATATTCCGGAAATTCATTACCCATGCGGTAAAATATTTGAAATTGGCCTTTAACCGGCCTGAACCACTTTATGCTTTCCTTTTCAAGAATTACCGAAAATCTGCGTTCAGTATCAGAGCCAAACTTGGTATGGGGATAAAGGCACTTGGAAAAACCGCTAAAAATCATTCTGCCAATTTTCGATTTATCAAAATCAGTCTTTCTAAAATCAGTAAATTCTTCATCCTTTGTAGCAGTAAAAGCGGTTGGTTTTAGTTCAGTAAATCCTTTGCTTACAACTACTTCAAATTCTGTCGATTCTTCAAATTGATTTGCAAGCATTTGCGCGTGTATAAAATTTACCAGCTGCTTTTGATGATAGAGAATTACATTTCGAATTTCGTCATCACTCTTGAGGTATGTTTTAAAATGCTGAACTAATTGTGAACTCAGATTGTAAATTAGATCAGAATGATCGTCGTAGGAAATGTCTTCAAAGTCGATAAGGCCACGAACTAAATAATCCTCCAGCCGTTCCTCATTATTCTCAGCCTTTGAAAAAGTTATTGTCTCCTGTGCATTTGTTCTTAAATGCTGAATCAATAAGTCGCGCTCCACAGGTTGGAACTTAACAGATGAGCATTCCAGATTGAAAGCCTTGAATCCAATAGTATTTTCGCCTTTGGGAACAACCAGTATGCGAGGAATATCAATTGTTTCCAGAACCACCGCTTTTGTAACCTGCTCCACAACCTTTTTTATATCGACTTCGTCATGGATGCCCGGTAAATCTGACTGGTTGCTTTGATAGGCGAGCTCAGCTTCTTTTGCTATTTGAGCTTGAATATCCGGTTTAAGCAAATAAGAAGACGAGGGTAAATGCTCTTGATTCTTGATTGCCGACATTACGACTTCTGCCACTTTTCTTTCTTCATTGTTTGAGAACATCGGTGCCGGGTGACTTGTTGAAGGTTTTACCGCATCTTTTTCGCCGGTGGTAACAAGCGTCTCGCCACTTATTTTTGCTGCAAGATTTGATTGTGTGAATACAGTTCTGGTTTTCAGTAAATCGCTTACAGGATCAAGAATTATTTTCTGTAAGCGAATTGGTGAGTCAGAGCGATTAGCCTCATCGACAATTTCCTGAAACCGGTCATGGGCAATAATATTGAGGCGGTCAACGATCGAAACTCCTGTTCGTTTCCCGTAAGGAAGACGTAAGCCGCGGCCAATGGATTGTTCAACCAAAGTGCGTGCGTTTGCCGCTCGCAGAGGGATTATTGTGTAAAGGTTTGTAACATCCCAGCCTTCTTTTAGCATATTGACATGAATGACAATTTCTGTCGGTTCGTCATTTTTTTCAACCGCCAGAAGTCGTTGAACATTTTCTTCCTTTTCTTCTCCTGCCTGATTAGAATGAACTTGTATTGCTTTACCCTTATAGCGCCCTTCAAAGAACTCAGCCGATTCAATAAGATTTTGCAACTCCTGGGCATGGGTTGTGTCACGGGCAACGACAAGAACAAAAGGCTTGACGATTGCCTGACCAGTTTGTCTGGCATAAGTTTCCAGCTCAACCTTGGTGTTTTCATGCAGACGGATGCCGTCCTCAAGCTTTATTTTTTCGAGCTGGGTCGGGGTAAACTGTGACGGATTAAAGTTTTTCTGAGTAACCACCGCAGGTTCTTTAACAAAACCGTCTTCCATGGCTTTTGATAATGGATAATCAAGAATTACATTTTTAAAAGGAATCGGGCTCCTTGCAGATTCAGTAAATGGTGTGGCCGTCAATTCCAGTCCAAGAACCGGTTTAAGTTCATTTATTGCGTTTATCCCTGCAGATGCCCGATATCGGTGTGATTCATCCATTATGAGTATTAGATCAGGAAGCCCGGCAAGATAATCAAAATAACTTTCGCCAATGTATTCAGAAAGACGCTTAATGCGTGGCGCTTTTCCGCCTCGCACTTCAGAGTTGATTTTGGAAATATTGAAAATATTGATATGTATACCTGTCGAAAAAAGTGTCTTGTCGCGCACACCGAAACCGTTTTCGTAGTTATCACCGGTAATAATCAATGGCGGGTCAATAGAAAACTCTGAGATGCCTTTGAAGACATACTTTGGGGTATTCGGAGTGAAATCTGCAATCAGTTTATTATAAATAGTCAGGTTTGGCGCCAGTACAAAGAAATGGTTTATTCCTTTGGCCAGATGTAAATAACTGATAAAAGCACCCATCAGGCGTGTTTTACCGACCCCGGTTGCCAGTGCAAAGCAAAGGGACGGAAAATTGCGCTCAAAATCGGTTACGAAAGGATACTCACTCTTGATCATCGATAAAATTTTCTCTGTATCTTCGCCTTTAGCAAGCGGGGCGATCTCCGTTATTCTCGCAAGTATTTCCAGGCTGTTTCTTTGTGGCTCTCGAAGGCTTAATCGGCCGGAAATTGAATTAACTATTCTATTAGTCATTTAACTGCCCCATTTTCGATGATAATTTGTCTGATTCTTTACTCTTCACAGGGTTTCCCCTGTTTATAAGACTCATAAATGTATCCCGGGCTTTCGTAATACATACTTGAGTTGTAGTCATCAATCTTTTGAGCAATAGGCGAATTGAAAACATCGGCAAGCAGATCAATAATATCTGCGCCAGTCTCTTTTTCTATTTCAAGTATGAGACGCTTATAAACTTTGCCGATATCCCAGTGAGTTGGAACCGAATACAGGCAATTAGACAAATTGTCAAAGTATCCAGGCTTTATGTTGTATTCTCTAATCAGTTCTTCAGAAAGCTTTGCAATATTTTCACTGTGATAAACGTCTGCAAGTTTCAAAATTTGCATGAGTTTGTTTTTTCCGATCGCTGAAACGATATCGGCTTTGGTATTCTTGGTTTTTCTTGCAATGTATTCAATCAGGCTGCAAACGAAAAAGAGGTCGTTATCTTTTTTATTTTCTCTCCCGATCATGGTTGCACCTCTTCTGACTTCAAATAGGTAATAGTATTCAGTGCCCGTTGGGTACAGAAGGCTATTTGATGAGTAGGGTGTTTAAATTTCGCCAGAACCCAGAATTGTTCACGATTTAAAATTCCGGCAATAAAATCGTCAACATAGTTAAATATCTGATCGTTGGCCATTGCACCTATTACAATGTCATGTGAATGTTCGCCGCCTCTGCGGCAGGCCACAATAAAATCAAGCCATTCTTCAGTCATTTCAGGAAAACTCAAAATATCTAAACCATGAGCTTCTTTGTATTCATAGTGACTCGTTATCGGCGTATCAAAACGCCGCGCCCATCGCTTGGCCTGTTCCAGAATTTCGGTGCAATAAAACCCGGTGCCGAAATCTTTTGAAAACCTGGCCTTGCGTATTTCAGGCTTCATTATTGGCATATAGCTTCCGTGATAAATAATCATTCTTCTTCCTCTTCGTCAAAAAGACCTCTTTGCTTTCTTTCCGGCCTTGGTAAGGCTGGAAGATTTTCAACCTGCAGGCTGTAATCATCGTGACCCCATTCGCATTTGGCAAGCACAGTATTAGGTATTTTTTTTATCGTCAAATTGGGAAAATCTTCTGCTTTTGCCCGAAAAGCACTACACATGACTAAAAGTGATCTGTTACAGCCCACTTCGTCTGATAGAAGAGCAAGTTGGTCGCGATTCAGGTTTTGGGTAGTCACGTAGATAAAATCAGTTTCAGTTGATTTGCCGTGCATCCAATAAAGGCTATCAGATGGTTCATAACTGAATCCTTCAAGTTTACAAACAGCCTCAGCAAGCATTGCGGAGTTGTATTCCCTGTTGATAACCCAGTTGCCCCATTTATCTTTTTCAAGCAGAGAAGGGGCTACTTTGTAATAACGAAAACCGCCGCCACCTTTCCAGTTGACTGCCCCGGTAATACCACCTTTGTCTTCACCATCGATAACTTTTTTCAAGCGTGGAATGATATGAGTATGACAATGTTCGCCCAGCTCAACCATAATCCAGCGCCGCCCCATCTTGTGGGCGACAGCACCGGTACTCCCTGAGCCTGCAAAGGAATCTAAAACTAAATCACCAGGGTTTGAAAAATGCTTCAAAATAATTTCCAAAAGTTTTTCGGGTTTTTTACCGCTTCTAAACTCAACTCCGCCCTCATGCCTGCAATTTCCAAAGTTTGCGGCAAGATCGTAAAAATTTTCAATAGGGAATTCTTTCATCTGGTCTGGATTGTCTATTTGATTTTTAGGAACACCTTGATAATATTTCCCTTTGGTTGCATTTGCCCTTTTTGGACCAGAAAAATAACGGTAATCAAACTTATCATCACCAATGCCCTTAACCTTATATAAAACACCCAGACCGTCCTCTTCTACTCGTCCTGATAAATAGTCTCGAAAAAAACGCCCAGATGAATTTCCATCCAAAATAGTTCCTGTCGCCCAAATTTCTTTCAATCCATTTTCCGAACCAGTATCTTGATATACTTCATATTCGTCTTTTTGAAAAACAACGGTTTCTTTGCCGCCAATAATATTTTTTTTCCCACAGCCTTTCTCTTTAACATAAAAAGTAAACTTATCGAATGAAGGCGCGGCATGGTTTCTATTAGGAGTAGCCCCATATTCTTTTCTATAAATATGTATCTGTTCAATTTCTTTGTGAAACGCCATATCTTGCTTTAATGTTTTTTCTGGATAACGCACCTGAATAAAAAAAGTCGTTAAATAATTACTTCTTCCAAAAATTTCATCAAGCATAACTTTCAAATATGGGCCTTCCGAATCATCAATGTGACAACAGAAAAAACCATCATTCGAAAGTAATTTCCTCAGCACCGTTATTCGATCTCGCATTAAGCCAAGCCAAATAGAGTGTTCCAAACTATCGTCATAATGCTCAAAAGCATTACCAGTGTTATACGGTGGGTCGATATAAATGCATTTAACTTTTCCGGTGAATTCTTGTTCCAGTGCCTTCAATGCAAGAAGATTATCACCGAAAATCAACCGGTTGTCGAAAATATCATTTTTACTGACGCGGTGTTTGGCGTGATAGCTTTTTGTCGGGTCTTCAAGAAGAATGCGTGGTTCAAGACGGGGGCGGTTTTCTTTGCCGATCCAGGTTAATTCGAGTTTTTGTTTATTCGCCATCGTCTGCGCTCCCTCTCTCATTGGATAGTTTCCCGGTGACCTTTCCGAGTTTTTTCTTTATCTGAAGAGTGTTAAGACCACAGAAAAGTGCCTGGTCACCTTTACTCCTAATTCGCCCAAACCCCTGACTGTCAACGCCCCGTTCAAAAATGTTTTTTGACAATTCCGTCTCAGTGGCTACCAATTTCTGCCGGGCACTCAACCGCTCAATTAGAGCGATGCGTTCTTCCAAAAGTTCCTGCTTTCTTGCCTGAATAGCAAAATAACTCTGGGCAAAAGCAATTGATTCTTTGCGTGGGTCGCCATTCTGGGCTATCAGATAACAGGCATAGCGAGTGAGCATAAAGTCATCTATTTCTTTAGCCGCACCTTTAGGCATGGGTATCGTTTTGTTGACCTCAACAAAATGATCAAATTCTGTCTGGCCGGCATTCTTGCAGGAAATTTCAGCCTTATCAATTACCTTGAGAAAATTTCGCCATTCGTTGTAATCAAGCAGTATTTGCAGATCACGAGCGAGCCAATACTCCACTCCATTTTGTTCACAAGCACTTTCATTAAATGATTTATTGAGTTTGAGTATTAATTGTGGATCCATTAGATTTTCCTCTTCTTTTATTGCACCTGACGCGGATGCCAGGTGCTTTCAGGGGCGTGTTCGATTATATCATATTTTATCTTCGTATTTTTGCGCTTTGTATCGTTCATTTGTCCATTCAATAGCCGGGTGTGAAAAAACGTTCTATTGATGACCGTAAAATCAAAATCGGTTTACCCGGTTCGACGGCCCGGTCTAACATCCGGCTTTATTTATGCAGGAATCAATAATCCTGATTTGCAGTGGTATGAAGCGGGCGTTTGTTATTTGTCACATTATCTCATATTTGTTGATGCGCGGTTGTCAATGGCCTCTCTCTCCCATAGGCGAGAGATTAGCTGAGAGCTCGCTTATGCCTGCGGCATACCGCTTCGTCGCTATGCTCCTCGCAATGACAGTTTTTAAACATGTATTCAATATTGCCAGACCACCAGGGTCGGAAGATATTTTTTTGATTAATAGAAAATTTGAGGTTGCCTTGAATAAAATTTGACTGTAAGGTATTGGCACCCCATTAAAATAGAGTTTTTGCAGGGAAGGAGTTCAAATTTGAATCCCAGAAGATTTTTGTTGCTTGTTTTTCTGCTGCTTGCCATCGTTGGCAACGCTGCCGGTGCCCAACCGGCTGACAACACTCATGAACGGCTTCTGAACGAGAGTATCGAGGCTCTCAAAGAAAACACCACTGCGGTAAAAAAATTGACCGAGATGCTGCAGAGTGGTGCTTTCACTGCACCGGGTGCAGTCGGTGGCAGTGGTATCGCAGACGTTTCCCCGGATAAAATTGGTGCCATGACCTCGGCCGAAAAAGAAGCCCTGCTCGCCGGCATCAAATGGGAAACCAACACTGAATACAAAGGTTTCGGCAGCCGCGATGCCAAAAAAGGCGGCACTCTCACCAGTGTCGAAACATCTTTCCCGCCGACCCTGCGCACAGTGGGCAAAAACGCCAACTCGACCTTTACAAGCATGATGACCGGAATCTGCTATGAAAGCCTTCTCGACCTGGACCCGGTGACGTTCAACTATGCACCGAATCTGGCAAAGCGCTGGGCAATAGCTGACGACAAGGTCACATTTTTCTTTGAAATAGACGAGCGTGCCCGATGGTCTGATGGCAAACCGGTCGTTGCCGCTGACATCGTTAAAAGCTGGGAGCTTTATACAGACCCCGGCATAGAAGACCCTTTCTCGATCGACTACTGGAATAAATATGAAAAGCCTGTGGCTCTGAGTGAGCGGGTTGTGATGGTTAAATCAAAACAGCTCAACTGGCGTGCCTTCATGTCTATCGGCTTCATGACTGTTCTTCCGGGGCATATTATTGGTGAGCTGGGCGGCAAGAAGTATCTTGAAGAGTACCAGTTCAAAATGATGCCGGGCTCAGGGCCTTACACTTACGAAAGCTCGAAAGTCAACGAAGAAATTTTGATGACCCGTCGCAAAGACTGGTGGCAGAAAGATTTCGAAAAAAATATCGGCTATTACAACTTCGACAAGCTGCACTTCGTTTTCATTCAAGACGAAAACCTCGTTAAAGAGAAGTTTAAAAAGGGTGATCTCGACTGGATGTATGTTAACGTTGCCCGCGAATGGCACCAGGAATTCATTCCGGCGATGATGCCGCAGCTTGCTAATGGCTGGGTACAGAAACGCAAGGTGTATACGCACCGCCCGATCGGCGTTTCAGGTATTGCCTTCAATATTCGCAAACCGCCATTCAATGACATTCGAGTGCGCAAAGCCATCGCTTATCTTTACAATCGCGAAAAGATGATGGACAAGCTTTTCTTCAACGAATACGAGTATCTCGACACTTTCTACCCGAATTCGCCCTACGAAAACCCCGACAACCCCAAAATCAGATTTGACCCCGACAAGGCGGTTGAGTTGCTCGAAGAAGCCGGCTGGCTGCAGAAGAATCGCGACGCAGAGGGCTGGCTGGTCAAAGATGGCAAGCGCTTCGAACTTTCCCTCAACTACACCCAGAAGACTTCTGAGCGCATTTACACCATCTTCCAGGAAGACCTGCGCGACGTGGGTATTAAGCTCAACCTCAAGCAGGTTACCTGGGCCACCGATATCAAGGAAGTGGGCGAACGCAACTTCGAGATGAGTTCACGGGCTTATGGCGGGCTGCTGTTTCCGAACCCCGAAAGCTCCATGCACTCTAAATTTGCCGACCTCAATAACAACAACAATATCTGGGGTTTCAAAAACGCTCGCGTAGATGAGATTTGCGAGCAATACCCGCTGATGTTCGACCCGAAAGACCGCATCAAAGCCGTTCGCGAAATAGACGGTATTGCCTGCCAGGAGCATCTTTATGCTTTGGGCTGGTTCGCCGCCCACACGCGCCTGCTGTTCTGGGATAAATTCGGCATGCCCGACTATATTCTTGCTAAAACCAGCGATCAGCGCTCGATTGTGTCGCTCTGGTGGTATGACGAAGAGAAACACAAGGCATTGCAAAAAGCCAGAGCTGAAAAACTCAAGCTCGAAGTGGGCCCGGAGATCGTCAGATGGTGGGATAAACACTACCCGCCGATCACAGGAGAAGAGTAATGTACAGCTATTTTATCCGCAGATTTCTTTTGATGATCCCGACTTTTATCGGAATCACCTTTCTTTGCTTCACAGTGACCAGATTTGTGCCCGGTGGCCCGGTCGAACAGGCAGTGCTGCGCTATCAGCAGGCAATGTCGCAGACCGGTGAGGGTGGCGGGGGCAGTTCAAGCAGTCATACCTCGCAGGGGCAGATTTCTGAAGAGATGATGACCCGCCTGAAAGAAATATACGGTTTCGACAAGCCATTTTACATTGCCTATATCAACTGGCTGTGGCGCGTTCTGCACCTCGACCTCGGGGTATCCGACACGCATTCCCGCCCGGTCTGGGAACTGATCAAAGAAAAGTTTCCCGTATCGATTATTTTTGGTCTTACCGGCTTTCTGCTTTCATACATGATATGTATCCCGCTTGGGGTCTGGAAAGCTGTAAAGCACAGCTCGACATTCGACACGGCCAGCTCGATTCTCGTATTCATCGGCTATTCGATTCCCGGCTGGACAGCTGGGGTTCTGTTGCTGATGCTTCTTGGCGGCAACGCCTATTTTGACCTGGTGCCTCTTGGCGGCAAGGAAAGTTCGATGATTCAGCCCAACACCAGGCTGGCTCAGTATCTGCAGCAGGGTGGGGCGGCAAAAGATCTGCCGGCTGAAATCCGCAAAGAATTCCCAAAACTTCGCGACACCGACATGGTCAACTCGAATCACCCGGCTTACGGGCATATTCCGGTTGATAAGCGCGTCAAACTGACCAGCGGCAAGCATGAAGATCTGACCTGGTTTGGCCGCTTTCTCGACACCGCCTGGCATATGGCTTTGCCAGTTTTCTGCTATGTTCTGGGGCTGTTTGCCTCGCACACAGTACTGATGAAAAACTCACTAATGGAAAACCTTGGACAAGACTATGTCAGAACCGCGTTTGCCAAAGGTCTCTCTGAAAACGTGGTAATCTTCAAACATGCCCTGCGCAACTCGCTGATTCCGATCGCTACAGGCCTTGGCCACATGCTCTCGATCATACTTGCCGGCTCTTACCTGATCGAGAAAGTTTTCAACATCAACGGTTTCGGCCTGCTTGGCTACGAATCGCTGATTGCCCGTGATTACCCGGTTACACTCGGCATCCTGGTAATAGGCTCCATGTTGAAGCTTTTTGGCAATATTGCCTCAGACTTCCTCTACTGCATCATCGACCCAAGGATCCGCTTTTCATGAAAGAAACCTACGAAAAATATCAGAAACTGTTCAATTCAGCGGCTTTACTGGTTTTCTGGGCTGTCATCTACGCGCTTTTTCCGGCAATCGGCGAAAAAGGCCTCAACCCTGATTACTCGGTCGAAGCGGCAATCAGCCTCGGCCTCGCAGCCGGAGCAGTCGTCTATCTGCTTCCCATTCTTGTTGCGGCATCTGGCTCATTTGCCATGTTCTTTACCAGCCCGATTTTCAAGCGGCGCTGGCGCAAATTCCAGAGTCTGAAACGCGGCTATTACGCCTTCATTCTGATCCTGTCGCTTTTCATCCTGTCGTTTTTTGCTGAATTTCTCATTAACGGTAAAGCGCTTTTCGTCAAATATCAGGGAAAAATCAGCTTTACGCTGTTCAGCTTCGAAAGCGCCAGATCATTCGGTCTCAAAGGCTACGGCGTGCCTAATTACCGCATGATGAAAGAAGTTTATCAGGCCCGCAACCTCGAACGGGCTGAACGCATAAAAAATGGCACTGCTACAGAAGAAGATCTCAAATACAAGAGCTGGGGCGATGACTGGGTTATGATGCCGATTTACCCATATGGCCCGGTTGAATCGTTGCTCGACGAGCTGCCCTGCCGACCACCGCACCCGCCGACCTGGCTGACCGGGCGCTGGCGTCAGGCTTATTTTGAAGAATCGTTGTTCGAGCTGCCCGAAACCCAGCCTACCCGCGAAGAAATCATCGAAAAATTCAAACGCCCCGACTGGGCCGACTACGATATCGCCAAACTCTACCGCGAAATGGCTCTGTCAGGTATGCTCAAGCTGAAACCCGGCATAAAAGAACCAGGCACCTTTCAACATCTGCTCGGCACCGACGACCGTGGCCGCGACGTGTTCGCCCGCATGGTCTACGGTTTTAGAACCTCGCTGGCTTTCGCTCTGGTGGTGTGCCTGTTCTGCTACATCATAGGCATAACCATCGGCGCCCTGCTCGGTTATTACGGCGGCACCTTCGATATCGTCATGCAGCGTTTCGTCGAAATCTGGTCGGCAATGCCATTTCTTTACACGGTTATGATTTTTGCCGCCATCATGATCCCCAACTTCTGGATGCTGGTCGGAATTCTGGTGATCTTCAAATGGATGGGCATGACCTATTACATTCGCGCCGAGTTTCTGCGCGAAAAATCAAAGGATTACGTCGCCGCCGCCCGCGCCATTGGCTGCACTGACGGCGCCATCATCTTTCGCCATATTCTGCCGAATGCGCTGACTCCGGTCATCTCTTTCGCGCCATTTGCAGTCGTTGCCGACATCGGCGCCCTGGTCTCACTCGACTTTCTCGGGTTCGGCCTGCCGGCACCGACGCCTTCCTGGGGCGAACTGCTGGGGCAGGGGCTCGCGAATCTCACCAAGCCATGGCTGATTCTTTCCCCGACGCTGGCCATGTTCTTCACCCTGCTTCTGGTTTCGTTCATCGGCGAAGCCATCAGAGAAGCCTTCGACCCGAAGCAGTATTCACGCCTCAGGTAAGCAAAGGAAAAAGTCGCAATGGCAAAAGAGTTATTAACCGTCAAAAATCTGCGAACCTACTTCAAAACCGAAGCCGGTATTGCCAAAGCTGTGGATGGAGTCGATTTCGACATCATGCCCGGCGAAGTTCTCGGTATTGTTGGTGAATCCGGCTCAGGCAAGTCGGTGACCTCGCTGTCGATCATGCAGTTGATTCCGAACCCGCCCGGCGAAATCGTTGACGGGCAGATCGTTTTCGAGGGCGTCGACCTGCTGCAGGCTTATCGCGCCAAAGATTACAATGCGATTCGCAAAATCAGGGGCAACAAGATCTCGATGATCTTTCAGGAGCCGATGACCAGCCTTAACCCGGTTTTCACCATCGGCGACCAGATTGCCGAATCGCTTATTCTGCACCGCAACCTCACAAAAAAAGAAGCTCGAGATCAGGCTGCCAACATGCTCGACCTGGTCGGCATACCCTCGGCACGCGAGCGCCTCGACGAATACCCGCATCAGTTCTCTGGCGGAATGCGCCAGCGCGTCATGATTGCCATGGCGCTGGCCTGCAACCCGGCGTTGCTGATCGCCGACGAGCCCACTACCGCACTCGACGTCACTATTCAGGCACAGATTCTCGAGCTGATGCTCGAGGTCAAAGCCAAAACCGCCAATGCCGCTATTCTGCTGATTACGCATGACATGGCGGTAATCGCCGAAACCTGCCACCGTGTTGTCGTCATGTATTGCGGCAAGATTCAAGAAATTGCCGATGTTAAAACCATCTTCAATTCTCCGGGGCACCCTTACACCCAGGGTTTGCTTGCTTCGCTGCCCAAACCGGGTCAGAAAGTCAGACGACTGAGCACCATCGAAGGCATGGTGCCGTCGTTGTTCAATCTACCTGCCGGCTGCAGTTTCTGCACCCGCTGCCCCAGCAAGCTTGCCCATTGCGAGTCGCAGATGCCCCAAATGGTAGAAGTTTCGCCCGGTCACTTCGTGCGCTGCCATCTGGCAAAGCCCATGAAGAAAGCTTAAAGGAATAAAACCATGACTCAAAAAGCGCGCAGCGGCAAGACCCTGCTTGAAGTAAAAGATCTCAAGATGTATTTTCCGGTATTTGGCGGTGTTTTTCGCCAGAAAGTGGCCGACGTCAAAGCGATAGATGGCGTCAGCTTCGAACTTCGCGAAGGTGAAACGCTTGGCCTGGTCGGCGAATCGGGTTGCGGCAAGTCTACGACCGGCAAGTGCATCATCAATCTGAACCGGCCAACCGGCGGCCAGATTCTTTTCAACTCGAAGCTTACCGGTGAATTGCCGGTCACTGCGGTTAAAGAGAGCGGCAAGTCGGTTAAAGTGCCGCCTTTCAGCGTGCCAACTCCATTGACGGTTGACATCGCTCAGCTTGATAACAATCAGATGAGGCCTTTCAGGTCTGAGATACAGATGATTTTTCAAGACCCGTATGCATCATTGAACCCGCGCATGACGGTCAGCGACATCATCATGGAACCCCTGACAATTCACGCCCCCGATTTATCGCGCAAAGAAATGCTCGATAAAGTCGGCTGGCTGATGGAAAAAGTCGGACTTTCCGCCGAACAGGCCACCCGTTACCCGCATGAATTCTCTGGCGGTCAGCGTCAGCGTATCGGCATTGCCAGAGCGCTCGCCACCAACCCTCGTCTGGTCATAGCTGACGAACCCGTGTCGGCTCTCGACGTGTCGATACAGGCACAGGTCATCAACCTGATGCAGGATCTTCAAGAAGAATTCGGCCTGACTTATATTTTTATCGCCCATGACCTGGCGGTGGTTGAACACATTGCTGACCGCATTGCAGTCATGTATCTTGGCAACATGGTCGAGATCGCTGATTCACAAGAGCTTTTCAACAACCCCCGTCACCCATATACCCGGGCTCTTCTGTCGGCAATTCCGCAGCCCAACCCGAATATCAAACGTGAGAAACGTATCGTTCTTGAAGGCGATGTTCCGACGCCGCTCAAAAAACCTTCTGGTTGCGGTTTCAGAACCAGATGTCCGATTGCCCGTAATGAATGCGCCGCCACCCGGCCACCGATGGTCGAAATAAGCCCCGGTCACTCGGTAGCCTGCCCGTGGCACGCTTCCCTCGATAAAAATTGACGAGTTGTCGCTTTTGTCTCGACAAGCATTCATGAGTCTGGTATCTAATTATAGGTAAATATGAATGAATTCTGGTTGAGCTTAAGGAGCTGGCGATGAAACCTTTTCTTGATACTGCAAAGCAGATGACTCTTCCGGCGCTTTTCGGCATGGTTCATGTCAAAGCTCTCCCCGGAACTCCTTTCAATACCCACGAAATGGAAAAAATCGTTTCGGTAGCCGTTTCTGAAGCCGAACAGTTTCAAATAGCCGGTTTCGATGGCATTATTCTTGAAAATATGCACGATCGGCCTTATCTCAAATGCGAAGTCGGCCCCGAAATTGTGGCGGGAATGAGCAGAGTAGCCTGTGAAGTAAAACGGCGCGTTGGCAACGCTTTTCCGGTCGGCATTCAAATACTTGCCGGTGCGAATATCGAAGCACTCGCGGTCGCTCACATCAGCGGCTGCGAATTTATCAGAGCTGAAGGCTGTGTTTTCGGGCATGTAGCTGATGAAGGCTGGATAGAAGCCTGCGCCGGCAAGCTTCTTCGCGAAAGAGCCCGTATCGGAGCCGGCAGAGTAAGAATCTGGACCGACATTCAGAAAAAACATTCGGCGCATGCGGTCACAAACGACATCAGTCTCGAAGACTGGGTGCATGGCGCTGAATTTTTCGGGATCGACGGTGTCATCGTCACCGGCAGCGCCACCGGCAAAGCGGCTGCCAAAGACGAAGTAAAAAGGGCAAAAAAAGCCGGGCGCATACCGGTTATCGTTGGTTCGGGCATCACTGCCGACAACGCTCGCGATTACGCTTCGGCTGACGCCTGGATCATTGGCTCGAGCATCAAATACGACGGCTACTGGGAAAACCCGCTTGACCCTGATAGATTGAAGCAAATGGTCGCTGCCCGCAAAGAAATTCTTAAAAAGTGAATCTTTCATTTACCAGCGAAGCAAAATTTTGTTAGACTGAAGCACAGAACAGAGGAATTATGAAAAATTATCTGCCGGAAATCAGAAAAACTTTAGAGCTGATCAGCGTTATTGAAAAAAGCTTTAAAATCAAACCCAACAATGATGTTGACGACCCGTTGCTTTATTGTGGAGTGGCAGATTCAAACATAATCGATAATCTGACTGTAGAAGTCGAGAAGCATTTTGGCAAAGCTTACAAACCGGCCGGCGAAGGCGCTTTTTTCAAGAACTTTTTCGATCGTTTTGTGAAAGAGGTTGGCGGGGCACGCAAAGAGCAGACTTTATTCAAAAAAGATATTGCCGAAGGCATTGTCATGTATTGTGCTTTCTGGCCATGGGGATCAAACCCGGTAAAGACTTCGGTGCGCATTGGCCTTCTCTGTTACGGCGCCGATGAACGCGATTTCTTTTCCAGAGAACTTCAGGGTGAGTTTTAATCGAGAGGGGTACTGATGCTGAACCAGCTTAAAAAAAACCATTTCTATCTTATCGAAACTGCTAAAAAGCTTATTTCAGTTCGTTTCAAAGAAAATCGCCATCATTTTGCCGCGGCTGTCAAGTCCAGATGTGGCAAAATTTTTACCGGGCTGCAGATGAAATCGTCTCTGTCGGGCGCAGAAGTCTGTGCCGAAGCCGTTGCGCTTTCTGCCGCCGCCGAAGAAGGCATTACCGACATCGAGACTCTGGTAGTGGTTAACCGCATTGGCGACCTGATCTCGCCCTGTGGCCGCTGCCGCGAGCTTTTTCTCGACTATTGCCCCAAAGCCGAGATTATCGTGCCTGGGGTAGGCGGTGGCAAGGTTATGACTCCACAGGAACTGCTGCCGCTGCGCAGCAGTCTTCTGAATGCCGAAAAGCAGTGAGCCTGAATTACCGATTGTAGAGATACCCGTCAACGGGGTTCTCGACCTGCATACTTTCAGACCAGCCGAAGTTGCCGATGTGGTGTGCGACTACCTCGAGGCATGCCGTGTCAGAGGTATTACCCGGGTTCGCATCATTCACGGCAAGGGTATCGGCAATCTGCGCCGTACCGTAGCCGCGACTCTGCAGAAGCTGCCATACATAAAATCATGGCAACCGGCCGGCCACGATGCCGGTCACTGGGGCGCCACCCTCGTCGAGTTACTGCCCATCGACAAAGAAACCGACCAGTAATTATTCAGCCGGCAGCTTCATGCTTCGCTGCACTCACAACACTCCAAAACTGCTATTGCGAGCGAAGCGAAGCAGTCTGGCCGGTTCGCTTTCTTCAGGTGGCATGGTGTGCATTCAGATGTGCAGGTCGGCTTCGTTCTGACTGCGATTGAAAGCGGCAAAAGCCGGGTCATAAAGCAGCTGCTTGATTTTTTTGACGGCTGGCTGCAGGTCGTGGCCTTCGTCGTTCCAGCCGACGAAAATCGAGCTGCCGCCGCCGTGTTCTTTGATGATTCTGATAATGCGAATCAAAGCGCAGATGGCGTGTTCGAGCATGGCACGCGGGTGATCGGGGAAGGCTTTTGTGCCTTTCTGGCTTGGATAATAGGGGTGAAAGTTAAAATCTACCAGAACTCCATAGCGACTCATCAATTCAAGGCCGAACTCGATGGTTTTTACGGCTTCAGACACGGCATCCTGGCCGGTGATGCCAGGTGGTTGAAAGAGCACATTCATTTCTACGGCAGTTCGCTCGCGGCAGGTACTCAGAGCGGCAAAAACATCGGCAACCTGCTGACGGCTCATCTTTTTTTTCAGGTTAACCATGCGAATTTCTTCGCTTTGTGATTCGAGCCCGAGAGTTATCGAAAGAGTCTGATCGTCACGCAGCTGTGCAACCATTTCAGCGACCCGGGGCGGAGTGACGAAATGTTCACGCGAATCGAAACTGATACGCCGCAGCTCAGGCAGTGTGCGTGCGAAACTCATTATATTACTGCGGGTTTGCGGCGAAAATTCCTGATCGTTGAAGGTGGAGCCGTAGTTATAGATTACCAGATGTCGCACGGTCAAAAAAACATCAGGGTAATATTCTTTCAGAAATTCGAGACGGGCCGAATTCATTGCCGGGGTAAAGCTGATTCCTTCGCCGGCGCCGATGTCACAGTGCAGGCACTGCAGCCCGTGAAAGGGGCAGCGACCTTCGGGGCCCTCATTCCCAAAAACCAGCGCCAGACGCATGCCTATTGGCGAATCGACCGGAGCGAAAAGCGAGCCTTCAGGTGGGCGGGCGTATTCAGATACAGAGTTCATGAGTTTTGCTGTTCCTTGAAAATAATGTGATCGCCGAGAACCAGAACATCGATACCGGTTCTGGAAAATGTATTGAGAGCGTCTTCGGGGGTCATGACGATCGGCTCACTGTCATTGAATGAGGTGTTAAGAACCATCGGCACGCCGGTCAGCCGGTAAAACTCGCTGATCATGGCATGGTAGCGCGGGTTGGTGTTTTTATTGACGGTTTGAATACGGCTCGTGCCATCGACATGGGTTACTGCCGGAATTTTTTCGGCCCGACCGGGTTTGGTCGGGTAAGCAAAAAGCATGAAATCGCTGGAAATCGAGGGGGCGGGGATATCGAACCATTCCCCGGCCAACTCAGTCAGAACACTTGGCGCAAAAGGTCGAAAATCTTCACGGTGCTTTATTTTTCGGTTCAGAATCTCACGCATATCACGACGGCGAGGATCGGCCAACAACGAGCGATTGCCGAGGGCACGCGGTCCGGTTTCCATGCGGCCCTGAAACCAGCCGACAATCTTGCCGGCATTGAGTTGCTCAGCCACCAGCAAAGGGATGTCATCAGACTTAACAGCTTTAAAATCGGTTGCCGCAATGGCTTTGAGAATCTGTGATTCAGAAAAGTCCGGTCCCCAGAGAGAATGCTTCATATCAAACCGACGCTCGTGGTTTTTCAGGCCATGAGCGACATGCAGAGCCGAGCCGAGGGCTGTTCCGGCGTCATTGGCAGCCGGCTGAACGAACAGGTTGTCGTAACCACCGTCTCTGGCAATAATGGTGTTGGCAACGCAGTTAAGTGCTGTTCCGCCCGCGAGACAAAGATTTGACGAGGGCACGACAGTCTTGAGCTTCTGCAGCAGGCTAAGCAGAACTTCTTCGGTAAAAGCCTGCAGAGCAGCAGCAATGTGCCAGTGGCGCTCTTCTATTGCGGCGCCGGGTGTGCGTGCCGGCCCAAAAACGGCTTCGAGACCAGAAAGATCGGTGCTGCGAAATCGTGTGATATCATTATCGACGCAAAAAACGCCGGTATCATCGAGGCGGGCAACTTTCGCAAACTGCTCTGCCATGTCTTTGGGGCGACCGTAGCTGCTCAAGCCCATCAACTTGCAGGCATCATGTTCTGAAAAACCAAGATAAACGCAGAATTTTTCCCAGAGGAAGCCGAGACTGTGGGGGTAGGGCAGGGAAAGGATTTTTTCAAGCTGGTTTTCGCGGCCACGGTAAGCAGAAATTGAGTCAAACTCGCCGATACCATCGACAACAAGCACCAAAGCTTCTTTAAAAGGTGAGCAATAAAAGGCGCTGGCAGCATGAGCCAGATGGTGATCGCACCAGACAAGTCTCGAACTGACATCTGAGCCGGCAATACGGTTCAATTCAGCCGGAACCTGCATAAGACAATCGTGAAAAAGTTTTTCGCCGCTGTCAGTGCCCCATTGATGAGGAACAAGGTGTCGATCGACCCCGATGTTCTGCAATCGGCCGGTCTGAGCGAACGAATAGGCAAAGTAATCGATTTCGTCAATCTGTAGGCCGGCATAGTCAAGACAGGCTTTTATCGAAGCTTCGGGGAGATGGTGAGGATTGTCGAGCCTGGCTTTTTTGCCGTGTTTGCGGCGGTTAATCCGCTCTTCTTCGACAAAGCATTTCAGATGCCCATCAACGAGCAATGCTGCCGCCGATTCGTGATACACACTGTTAATTCCAAGAATTTTCATCAACTCTGCCGCCTTACAGGTCAGATTAGCCATGCCTGGCAGAGCAATTCTACCGCATAACGCCCGGCAATCTCAACAAAGAGACGAACTTCTTTTTGCAGCTGCAGGTCAGGGAAGTATTGCGACGGAAGTGCCGGTGGCGATGTTCCAAAAAAGTTCTTCAATGTGGGGATTGTGCATAGAAATGCTGCCGTCGTTTGTCCAGCTGGATTCAGCACCAAAGCCGTGAATGCCTATCGGCCCACCAAGGGCGGTATCGACGGGCGGGCAGACATTTTCCTGCCATGCCTTTTCGATACGGGCTTCTTCTTCGGCCTTTACAATCTGCTGAACTGCTCCGCGTTTGGCATCGTCCGGGGCCGGGTAGTTGATCTGCAGGAAAAGGTGAAAGCGGTTGTTTTCATCTTTTCGACAGATATAATACTGGCCTTCTGGTGTTTTCTGGTCTTTTGCATTCAGCTTGATACCTATTGTGGCCCGACCAATGCCGACCGGGTAGGTTGCAACGACTATATCATCAGACAGGACAAGCAGTTCGCGGCTTCGCTTGCGAATGAGAACGAATGGGTTGAAAGTTTCGCGACTGAGGCCTGCTGCAGCCAGTTTTTGATCGAAAGATCCTATTGAACGCTCCCGCCCTTTGTAATCGAAAGGCCTGACAAATTCATCGATGATAAAGCCCCGCAAAGGGGTAAAAACGACGATAGAAGACACAATGATGGAAAACACTGTAAATAGATATAAAAAGTAGTCTCCAAGTATAGTAACGCTTCTTTTCATTGTTCTTTCCGTGGCTTTATAAAAGATTGGCAAACCAGGCAACCGCAAAATAGCGAAGAGTACGACTTACCCAGCTCGCCAGAACAGCTTTGGTCAGTGACATGTTATAAATGCCACCGATCCAGCACACTGCCGAATAAGGTACTGGTGTAACCCCGGCAATGAAAATGGCAAGAGCCCCATGATCGCGAAAAAGGTCGCGCCCACGACGCAGCATACGCGAGCCAAAAATTTTTCTGAATCGCCATGGACCAAAAAACTTACCGATAAAATAACCTGTTGCACCACCAAAGGCGCTGGAAATCCCTGCTATAAAAGCAGTTTTCCAGATATCCGAGCCGCCGAATGCGCTTCCAAAAACAATGAAGTCAGCCGGAATAGGCTGAATTATAACGTCTGCAGCCCAACAAAAAAAGAACAGTGCCGGGTAACCAAAGTTTTCGACTGCGTGTTTGGCATAAATTTTTATCGGAGTCCGATAAAAATAAAAAAGCCCAAAAAGGGCAACCATGCCAATAAAAATCATAATGGCAGAAAGTCTGGCTCGTCCTGACGGGGTGAGCGCAAGGCCGTTTTTTGCTTGCAGACTGTTCTGGCGTGCCATCTGATAAAATTCTCCAGACAAAATATTGCGTTTTTCCGATCTGAATAACCTTCGAAACAAATTCAGAATTTGATTAGGATAAATTTAAATTAGCGGGTAAAAAAAAAAAGACCGCCTCAAACGAGGCGGTCTTTTTTTTAAACGATCAGAGTTCGGCGAGAAGCTGGCGAGCATTGTCGACCAGTTCTTTGGTCTTTGTCTGAGAGGGTTTTTCACCGGCCATGAAATGCAGAACCGGGATAATCTTTCTGAGAACGGGCTTGAAATTTTCTGTACCCTTCTCTTTTTTATATTTATTCAAATAGGTCAAAAGAACGCGAGTTTTGGTAAGTTCGTTACTCTTGAGTTCTTTGATAAGAATGTCGCAAAGAGTATCTTGAACGAAAGCCAGAAAACTATTGTTTTCGAGACGGCGCAGACCTACTACAGTTGAGGCAAAACTTGATTTGTCGGTAATGTCGATGCTGACGTGCGTAAGAAGGCGACCTTTAGAATCGCGCAATACCAGGCGAACCTGACCATTTTTCCATTTTTCGACGTTACCAGAAGCGTGGGTAAGAAGTCTGCCTTTGGGGTCTCTGACTACCCATTTGGACTTTGTACCCCATGATTCGAGCTTGCCGATATTCCAGGTTACGAACTTACCCTTGTCGTCTCTGACGACGAATTTGATGCCCTGGTTTTTCCAGGCTTCGTAGGCTTTCGACAGGTCTTTGATTACGGGTCGTTCTACTGAACCACTGGCAAAGCCGATGTTCAGGGTCAGAGCCATAACCATCAGAAGGGCAACCGCTGATAATTTTTTTAACATAAAATCCACTCCCTTTGCAAAATTACTTGCTTAAGTTTACCAAAATAAAATTAATGCGCAATAGCTAACTTTGGAAAATTTTCTGTTATAATTTGGCCAAATCTTCAAGATATACCCGGAGCCACAATGCCAAAAGAAGAATTGATGCAGGTCTTTAAAAAATACAAATCAGACAGCGAAATATTTCACGATCTGATGCGCTTCAAAGTGCGCGAATTATTGCTTGTCGCCACAGTGTATGACGCCTTTTCTCTTGAGCAGGACGGCTTGCTGGCGGAAAAGATTTTCGGCGAATACTTCAATCTGAATCTTACCAGTGCCCCGCGTATTACCAGTGTGACTTCGGCTGATGAAGCCCTCGAAATGCTCAAGAAAAAAGAATTTGACCTGGTTGTCGTCATCAGCCGCCTGAGAAAAAACGATACCATAAATGCCGGCCAGAAAATAAAAGCCCACTGGCCCAATCTACCCATCCTGCTTTTACTCAACGACAACACCGATCTTGAATCTGCAGACAGCGGCGGCGACCTCTGGAACCAATACGACAACGTTTTTGTCTGGAACGGCGCCTCAGAAATTTTTCTGGCGATGATTAAATATATCGAAGACCGCCTCAATGCAGACAAAGACACTCAAATTGCCCAGGTACGCATCATTCTTCTGGTAGAAGACTCTGTTCGTTACTATTCACGCTATCTGCCGCATCTTTATTCTGAACTTATCAGACAGACAACGAAACTTGTCGAAGAAGAGCTTCAGGAAGAAACCAAAAAGGTTTTGCGCATGCGCTGTCGGCCCAAAATAATTCTGGCAACGAATTATGAAGAGGCAATGGAGCAGTTTGAATATTTCAAAGACTATCTGCTCTGTGTCATATCTGACGTAAAATACAAAAAAGACGGCATTCTCGACGACCAGGCCGGGCTCAAACTGGCGAAAACGCTCAAAGAGCTGCAACCCGATCTTCCCATTCTTCTGCAGTCATCTGAAGCTAATATCGAAAGCGCCGCCAACCGCCTCGGAGCTTCGTTCGTCCATAAAGAATCGCAATTTCTTTCGAAGAGATTGTCAAAGTTTTTTTATCGCAATCTCGGCTTTGGCGACTTTGTCTTCAGAAATGCTCAGGGCCAGGAAATTACGCGAGCCCGCACCATGGCCGATTTTCGCAACTGCCTGCGCATTGTGCCCGCTGAGTCTATCGAATTCCATGCCAGCCGCAACCATTTTTCGACCTGGCTGCTCGCTCGTGGTGAAGTTCAAACCGCCAAGGTCGTATCACGAATTCACGTCAATGAGTTTGATGAAGTAGAGTCACTGCGCGACTTTTTGATAAATATGGGCAACTGGGTTTTCAGAATGAAAACGCGCGGCAAAGTTATTTCGTTTGATAAATCTTTTATTGGCGAGAACCGTCATCACATAAGCAAGCTGGCAGAGGGCGCCATTGGTGGCAAAGGGCGCGGCATCGCCTTCATGAATTATCTGCTTTACAATTCTTCGATGCTCGAATCAGTTCCCGATATTGTCATTCGCATTCCCGAGACCTTCATCATCGGTGTCGATGAATTCACAAACTTTATCACCACCAACGACCTTGCCGACTTTGTCGTCTCAGAAAAAGATTATGACAATCTGAAGCGCCGTTTTCTCGACAGCCGGCTCTCAGAAAAAATTCTCAACCGCCTGCGAATTGTTCTGCAGAAAGTTACTTACCCACTGGCCGTCAGATCTTCAGGCGTTCTCGAAGACGCAGTGTCACACTCGATGTCGGGGCTTTATGAAACTTTTTTTATCCCTAACAATCATCCCGACCCTGAAGTGCGCCTCAAACAGCTCGAAGAAGCCATCAAGCTCGTTTATGCCTCCGTTTACTCGAACGAGGCCCGCGAATATTACGATGCCATACACTACAACATCGAAGAAGAAAAAATGGCAGTGGTCATACAGCAGATCGTTGGGCGACGCTACGGCACCCGTTTTTACCCGATGATAAGCGGCGTTGGCCAGTCATACAACTATTACCCGTTTTCTTACATGAACCCTGAAGATGGCGTGGGAATGCTCGTTCTCGGCCTTGGCAGGCAGGTCGTGGGAGGAGGGCCATCGTTCAGATTCTGCCCCTCATACCCCAAACTGGAGATTCTGACCCCCGAAGAACTGGTAAAAAACTCGCAACGAAACTTTCTCGCTCTCGACCTCGAAAAAAACACCATCAATCTTTTTGCCGGCGAAGACGCGACTCTCATAAAACTCGACCTCAAGATGGCCGAGCAAGACGGCACTTTAAGCGATGTAGCCTCAACCTGGAACTTCGAAGATGGCCGACTTGAACCGGGTATTCTGGCACAAGGCCCCAGAGTGATCAACTTCGCGAACATTCTGCAATACGAAACATATCCGCTTGCCAGGGCGGTCAAACACATACTCGATGTCTCTACAGAAGCTCTCGAAGCGCCAGTAGAAATAGAATTCGCCGTAGATATCGATAGTGAAGGTTCCTCAAACCCGGTATTTTATCTTTTGCAGCTCAAGCACATGCTAAGAGACTCTGAAGATTGCAATATCAACAAAACCGAAATTAAACGGGAAAATCTTCTTTTATACGCAGATACCGGCATGGGCAACGGCAAAATAGAAGAAATCAGCGATATAGTCTGGATAGACCCTGAAATCTTCGACAAGGCCTGCACAGAAGAAATGGCGGCAGAGGTACAGGCGTTCAACCTCAAGCTCAAGGAAGAAGGGCGCAAATACGTCCTGCTTGGCCCCGGCCGCTGGGGCACTCGTGATCGCTGGCTTGGAATACCCATAACCTGGCCGCAGGCTTCATACGCCGAAGTCATTGTCGAATACTCGCTTGAAGGCTTTCGAGTCGATGCTTCTATGGGCTCGCATTTTTTCCATAATGTTACGACAATGAATATCGGGTATTTTTCGGTTCGCCAGGATTCAGGCGACGGCTTCATAGACTGGGACTGGCTGCGCTGCCAACCCGTCGCCGGTCGTAAAAAGTATTTCACTCATACCAGGCTCGATAAAAAACTCGGTGTTTTGATGGATGGTAGAAAAGGCATCTTTGCCGTCTACAAAGACCTCGAAGAATCAAAGACTGTCGAGGCCGATTGCGTTGATATCAACGCCTTGAACAGCGGCATGTTCTGAAACATCCGCCCGCGACTCGCCTGTTTTTGCACATAAACTACGTTAAAAATCGAAAATCTGGGCATTTGCCACTAATCTGGCAC
The DNA here is from genome assembly GCA_029564115.1 of Candidatus Rifleibacteriota bacterium. The sequence continues at coordinate 41,240 of JAKQQP010000218.1, forward strand.
TGTATTCGCAAAAGTTATTTGCGGGCATTGCCATCACCGCTTTTTTTGGGTAAACTGTGCCCGTTGGCATTTGAAAATCGAGGCGCCACAGGGCAATGACTACCGAGCTGCTGAAAAACCGCTACGAGTTTACCCGCGACGGGCGGGCCATAATTGACATCAGTGTTGAATCGATCAGCGACCTGTTCAACAGCTTTGACAAAAAAGCCACTTTTACCAAAAGAGAGCTTGACCAGGACTTTGTCGAATACGTAATCGACTGTGTCAAAGAAATCGGCGAGGTCGATTTCGTCATCAGAATCACTATCGATCGCGAATACAACATGTTGCAGGAAAACATTCTTCGTAAAGCAATGGTCAATCACTTCATGTTTCAACACGAAGTTGAACGCCGCAATCTTCGCAAAGAATTTCGCAAGTTCTCGACTCTTCTTGTGCTCGGTATTGCTCTGATGCTGGCTGTGTCATATTACCAGTTTCCGGAAGGCAACGAAGTTGAGCTCTGGCAAAAAATCCTTCAGGAAGGGCTGGTCATCGCCTCCTGGGTAGCCTTCTGGGAAGCCTTCACCTCACTGATCTTCGGCTTCAGCCCGTTTTATCAGAAAAGTGGCATTTACGGCAAAATTGTCGCTGCTGAAGTGCGGGTGCTCAATAATCTTGGCCGTATAGAATTGTAATTTAGAGGTCTCAAACATGGCACGTGTTCACAGCATATTCATCAGTTCAAGAGTCGGTGGAGGGCTTGAACAGCGCAACAGCGTCAAAGCAGTTCAATTCTGCGGTCTTGAAGGTGATCGCTATTATCGACAGCATGATACGGCTCCCGGCAACCCGAACGCAGTAACCCTGATCGATCTTGAACAGGTCTACCAGTGTAACTCAATTCTTCAGACCAGCTTCTCCCCACAAGATTTTCGCCGCAACATCATCACCGCAGAAGCAGACCTCAACAGTCTTGTTGGCCGTGATTTCTGCGTTGGCAGCGTTACCTTGCGCGGTTTCGAACTTTGCGAACCCTGCCGGTATATTTCCGAACTGCTGCATGCTGATCTGTTGGCCGGTATGGCGCTGCGTGGCGGTTTGCGTGCCTGGATAATCAGCGGTGGCACCATCGAAGTCGATGATTTGATAGCAGAACAACCTTAAACTCAAAAACCCAAATACAGGAACAATCATGGAAACTTATGTCGCCTTTGTTACAGCTTATCCGCTCGTTTCGGCAATGCTGCAATTTGCAGTGCTCGGCACCTTCGGTGATGTCATCGCCGGCTGGATCATCGCCAGACGTATTTTTGCGCCATTCGGCCTGAAAACGCTGCTGTTGAAGATGCTGGAATGGGCTTTTCTTGCCGTGTTGATCAAATACGCCTTTGCTGGCTTCAACGGGTTCATCGACAAACTTGTCGCCGAAAAAATGCTGCCGCAGCTTGCCGGCCCGGCCCGGGCCATTGCCGTTTCGACAGCCATGAACCTGCAGTTCGGCCCCTTTCTGGTATTGATGCATCGCTGGCTCGACAACCTCGTGGCCGGCAAAAAAAACTGGGCCAACATCGACAAGGGCTTTATGTCACTTCTCTGGTTCTGGATCCCGGCTCATTCTGTCACTTTCAGTCTGGCCCGACCATACCAGATCGGCCTGGCCGCCGTCTGGTCAGTCGCCCTCGGCGTAATACTGGGCTTTTACAACCGTAAAAAGTCGGCATAAGGGCTCTATTTATACCTTTCTGAAGCGCAAAATTCTCACCCTTTCCAGAAAATAAAAACGCGAAGCAATCCTGGCGGGCTGCTTCGCGTTTTTGTAAGCTGTAAAACGTCGAGTTACGGTATGTAATTTACAAAAGATTCGAGATCGAGAGGCTCTCTGGGGTGAGGCGGAGCGTCCTGATGCCCGATAGCCACGAGAGTTTCGAGATGCATGCCTTTGGCCCCGAGAATAGCTTCAAGCTCGCTGCGAGCCACCAGAGCGCCTGAGATCCAGCAGGAGCCAAGCCCCTCTTCGGTTGCGGCCAGAAGCATATTTTGCACCAGGGCACCGGTGGCCTGCAGTTCGGGGTAGCACCGCCAGATGCTCACCTGTTCTGACGGGTTCTGAGAATGGTCGCACAGTTCAAATATCGGCGCAGTATAAGGCCTTGAGAACACAGCCAGAACAACCGGTGCATTGGCAAAAATCGTCGAAAAGAGTTTTACTTTGTCGAGAACTGGCTTTTTGTCTGGCGTAACATCCGGAAACATTATATCCAGCTTGTTTTCGACCGCTTTGCGCATTTTTTGAATGACTTCACCGTTAGTGACAACGCTGATCGACCAGGGCGAAGAATTATTCGGGCTTGGGGCTGCCAGACCAGCCTGCAGAATAGTTTCGAGAGTTGTCTGACGCACTGGCTCCTGAGTAAAACGACGCACGGTTCTTCGGGCAAAAACGAGTTCAGAAAATTCCATTACGACCCTCCATAATTATTTACTTCAATGATCAACCATTCTCGCATAAAAAGCCGGTCGTTTCAACTACGAAACAACCGGCTCAACAGTCAGATGAGAGTGTCAGCGCGGAGTTACACTGTCGGGAGTGAAGGTCACGCCCATAAGGCGGTTTTCTTCAACGGCCTGAACACTGTAAAACACGATATTAACGCTGGGAGCAATGATTTTATTGTTGACGAGATGTTTTTTGTATTCTTTGGGTTTGCCGCTTTTCAGATCGTTCCAGAGGGTGGTGGCATCTTTGTCTTTGATTGCCTCGAGAGCTTTGCGTACATTCGTGAACTTGCGGGTGAAGGTGGTGTTGATGTCTTCGCTGAAGGCGCTTGCGTCCTGCATGCTGCTATAATTGAACTTTACCACAACGTCTTTTACGTAATCGCCTTCATAGGGGCCCTGAGTCAGAAAGCCGGAGATTTCTTTCTGGTTGCCGGCAAAAAATACAGTTACGGTGATTTTTTTAAAAAAGAAAGCCCCACCTGAAATAACGCTGTGTTTGTGCAGCACTTCGCCGTTGGGCCAGGTTTTAACAAGTCTTTCAATCGTTTCTATCTCGCGGTTGATGTGGTCTACATTTTTGCCGCGCACTACGATATAACCATAAACAGCAGCCTGCGCAGCGGTAACCAGAGAAACGAAAAGAAACGCCAGAAAAAGAGCACTCATAAATTTACGCGACGCCATTGGTTAACCTCCAGATAATTTAGCTAAATTATAATGTTTTTTCGAATTACCACAATACCAGTCAGGCAATAAAAAGTTTTCGCATTTTGCAGACTGATTTTTTTATTTTATCAGAAAAGGGCAGAGAAAAGGGAACCGCTGCTGTATCGCTGATAAACCTGATGACTTCGAGCTTTGCCGCAAGTTTTGGCAGTCCGCTTATCAGGAAAAAGCTTTCCATGTCGGCCATGACTGCGCCAGTCTGCGAAAACAGCGCCTGTCGATCAGCCGCAGCTAATACCGGTGCATCGACAGTAACGGTCTCTGCCGCCAAAAAACCGGTTGCCGGGGCAATCTCGACCCTGCGAGAATCGTAAATAGCAGTCGAAACGCTGAAAATATCGCCGATCTCAAGGTTGGGGGCCAATGCACCGGCGGCACCAAAAAGAACGATTCTGTCAAAGTTATGTAAACCTGCGAAGCCCTGCAGGGCAGACTGCAGTTTTTCACCGCCGGCACCGTTCCAGGTAAAAATTTCACCTGATTTGAATTTCCAGTGGTTACTGTCGATGCTTCTGCAGTCGGGCAGAACGGAAGTCAGCAGTTTGGCTTCAGCCCTGAATGGGCAAAGAAAGAGTCTTGTCTTTGCCGTCATTTTTTGAGACTGCCATCGAGAAGCCGTTTCAGGTCACCACTGAAAAACTGGCGATTTTCGAGGCGCTCCCAGACTTCTGGGGTTTCCATGCACATGTAGACTGGAGTATCGCTGAAATAACGTGACAGACCGCTGCGCATGAACGAGTAGATTTCTTCGCGGAAAGGCCTGAAATAACGAATTTTGCCATCGGCGGAAGGGTAGAATTCTTCAGCGAAGATGCCTGTATCCGGGTGGTATTTTTCAACGTATTCCTGAAAACCGCGCGGGAACCTGAAAGTTCCCACAGAAATCCAGTTGATACGGCAATTTTTAAGATGATGGTTCATCCGGGCAAAAACTTCGCTGTATTTTGTCTGCCAGTCAACGACCGGAATAACCGGGTCAAAATGAAAGGCCAGTCGGCAGCCGGTGGTCTGGGCCGCTTCGGCAGCAGCCGCCAGGCGTGCCTCGAGGCTGGCGGCGCCGTGTTCCAGTCGATCGATGATTTCCTGAGGGTTCAAAGAAAAGGCAAGGGTGACGTGCCTGGCATCTTTTGCCTTCAGAACCGGCTCGATAAAAGCACTTTTGCTCTTTATTTCGACGGTAAAATCCGGCATTCCGGCTGTCCAGTCGATGATCGCGGCATTCAACGGAAATATAGGTTCGAGAGCCAGCGGGTCACCAAACTGGCCGGTGCCGAGCCGGATCGGCCCGCGAACATTCGCTCGCAGCTCGACAATCTCGCGGTGGCAGTCTTCCCAGTTGAGAAAAAGCGTTACATCGCCGGCACGGGTGTAATTTTGAATAATGCAGTATTCGCAGCCAAACGGGCAGCCCATGCCCCATTCGACAACCCAGTAACCGCAGCAGACACTGCCTTTCTGGCCGGGGCAGGGTTTGATGAAGGCGCCGTTGTTGCGTGCCAGCAGCAAGCCTTCGCCAGGGTGCTGTTCGCCATGAATCTTGTGCAGATGCCGATATTCAACCTTACTGACAATGTCTTTGCAGAGTTGGAATTCAGCCACTTCGTCTGCAACGAAAATATTTTTGAAACTCAGTTTTGTCATTACAGCTCTGCAACCTCGGCAAAAATAGCAGCGATGGCCTTTTGTGCCTGCTCGACACGCTCCTGGTTATTGCGGGTAATCTGCATGTTCAGCTGCAGACCTGGCATCGAGAAGGTCGGATCGATTCTGACAGTCGCACCGGGGGGAAGGTTGGCGTGCGACACAGCCGCTTCAAATTTTTCAAGCGCACCGGTGCGGCGCGGCTGGGATATTTTCTGGAGGTTGGCCAGAACTTCAGCGGCTGTAGCTCCCAGCAACGATTCAGGCAGCTGGTTCTTGCGATGAGCCTGGCGCAGCATGGCTGCAATATTGCGTTTTTCAGCGGCTGTGCCGGGCAAGGTCAGAAGTGGGGCGGCGAATAGTGAAATTGCCTCGCCCAGATGCGCCAGTTCGCGCCAGATATTTACCGGGAGCGAGAAAGATGCGAGCTCGGCGACAGGCAATATTTTTTTGGCAATATAACCTAGAACGAAGCGCATTTGCGGTGATTCCGACAAGCCGACCTGTTTGAGAAAAGCGCTTTGTTCAGGGGCATGCAGACTGGCGAAAACCGCAGCAGCCTCGCAGGCAGAAAGTTCCCTCTGACTGTTGAGTTCTGCAAACAGCAAACCAGCGTTGCCGGAAGTTTCGAGGCAGAGTATTTTTTGTGTGCCATTTTGTCTGCTGGCGAGAAGGCGCCGATGCCCGTCACAGACGATGCCATTGCAAACTACTGGCGGAACGACGACCCCGTGCCGGGCGATACTTTCTGCAAGTGGTGCCGGAACCTGGACCAGAGTGTCGGGCAGAAGAGTTTTGAGTTGATTTAAAGAATATTCGTGCAGCTTCATCATGCAGACAACCTTATCATATTTTTATCCTGTGCAATGAGATTTGAGAAATCTCGATTTTGCCTTTGCCGATTCAGGAAAATTGCGGGAAGGGATGGGGCGAAGAGCGGCCGGCTCATCGCAGTTGTTACAGATCGCGAAATTGAGACCGTTCAGAAGCATCTGCCTTTTTGTTGCGGCGGCTTCTTTTATCGGTATAGCAGATAGATCCGCTATTTCCGTCGCCCCGGAAAGATCATGGCAACATGCCAGCAGCCTGGCATCCCAGGTGATGAAAGAGTGGGTGGCAAAAAGGCCGCAGCGCTCGACCCGGCGTGCTGAGCTTTTTAACAGATCGGCACGTTGCAGGTTTCCGCCTCGTGAATGACATGGCAGAATGCGGCAGTTAAAACCTTCATTCTGCCAGAATTCAAGTGTTTTCTCTACCGGAATAGAATCTGCAGCGACAACGACTGAATTGATGCTGATTCCACGCTTACTGCCCCGGCGACTGACAAGGTTATGTAAACCTGCCATTGAATTTTCCAGTTTTTGCTCCGGGTAGATTTTTGCAAACAGGGCAGGGTCGATAGTTGGCAGCGAAACCTCGATGAACGCGGGTCGAAACTGCAATATTTTATCGACATTGGCGGCGGTCAGTGCCGGTGCCTGTATCGTCAGGCCATAATTCAGCCTGTATTCAGAGCACAAAGCCCCGAATTCTGCGAGATCAGCGTGCAACAGCGGGTTGCCCATACCGCAGAAAGTGATTCTTGACCCGAACTCAGCCAGTTGCGGGGCAAGTTTGGCAAAAAAAGCGACCGCCATAAAACCAGCCGGCCTGCTGAGGCTTTCTCGCGGGCAGAAAAGGCAGTTCTGACCGCAATGACTGGTCAGTTCCACATCCACGCTGAAAAAAGTCCAGCGGTCATCGGCCAGATAATTAGTCTCTGAAAACATTGAAGCTGCTCTTAACACGTTTTACGGTTTCCAGCCAGGCAAAACCGTGCTGCTGGTCTGGCTCAAGGTAATGACCCTCGCTCCATTCGTTCCATGAAGAGATCATAACCATTGGGTGGGGGAATTTTGACTCATTGACCGCGAAAGCCGACGCCGCGTGCAGAAATTCGCCGAAAGCTTCCGGGCTGCAACCGGTTACGATTGGTGACCATGGGTATTTTTTCGGTTTTTCTCGGCCATAATCGACAGCTCTGGGGTTGGCATCCCAGCCCGGGCTGACTGACGGCACATAAGGTAACTGGGTCGCCGGCTGATAATGCTGCCACTGCCGGGCACGCATTCTGGCGCATTGCTCGAAATCCTGCAGATAGTCGCCGCTCCATTCTGGCAGAAAAACATAATGAGTGACGCTGTCAAAGCCAATCTGACGCAATAACGGCTGATGTTCGGGAATCGGGTCGATCGCTGCCAGGTGCAGCTTCAACCCCATGCCGTCGAGCACTTTTCTGGCCGAATCTATGGCTTGCGCAGCCAGCTCTGGCCCAAGCTGTCTGATAAAAAATGCCGTATCGAAAATACTGAGATAACAGGCACCATTTACCTTAAAATAGTCGGGTTCAATAAAATACTGCCCGGCAACGAAACTGATGAATTCGACAAAATCCGCCGGGTCGGTGTAAACGAGCCGACTCGGGTCGATCAGCCTGGCGGCAGCATCTTTGACCGGCATGACCTTGCGCGGCATTCTGTTGGCCCACATGAGAGCAAAGCTTGTGCGGCCACGGTTATCACTTTTAAGAAAACCTTCTTTGAGAGCTCCTTCGAGCAGGCGTTGCCCGCGCGACCAGTAATAAGCGAAAACCATGACATCGACGCCAAAATCGTCGGCGGCGGCCAGTTTTTTTTCGAATACCGCCGGGTTGGCCTCGTTTTCGGCGCCCCACAAGGGCAGTCGCGGCTGGTAATGCCCGGCAAAAGATGGTTGGCAATCATACACAAGCTTCCATTCGCTCCAGTTGCGGGGAAAAGCGGCATCGCGAATTTTGCAGGGATGCCAGCCCGGATAATAATAAGCGCCGAATTTAAGAGCAGAATTTTTCACAATACTGTTTCAAGAATGTCGAGACCGCGCTCGAGCAATTTAATGTCGGCTTGAGTTCCCATGTGGCCGATACGAAAAACTTTGCCGTCGAGAGGGCCGTAACTGCCGGCAATGGCGAGTCCGCGGGCACGACACGAATTGTTCAGGCGCTCCCAGGTCATGCCTTCAGGAATTTTTACCGCAGTCACAGAGGGAGACTTCACGGCCAGGGGAGCAGCGTAGCATTCAAGGCCCATTTTTTCCAGGCGGCTGATGCAGTAGATCATTGCCTGTCTGTGGCGGTCAAATACGTTTTCGAGACCCTCTTCAAGAATTAGTCGAGCAGCGGTATTCAGCCCGGCAAGGCCATGCCAGTACATAGTATTGGGAAAATAAAAATTCTTTTGTGCCTGCCTGAAAGGTTTGAAGGCATCATAACCGACGTAGTTCACCGCATCGATGATTTCCCAGGCCGTTTCGCTGATCGCGACAAAAGTCATGTCGGGTGGTGCTGAAAGACATTTCTGGCTGCCGTTCAGACAGAGGTCTATGCGGTGCAGATCGCAATCGACGGGCATGCCGCCGGCGCTGGCTACGGTATCGACGCAAAATAACGGCACGCCGTGGTCTTTTTTTATTTTGGCAATCTTATGCAGCGGGTTAAGGGTGCCTGACGGGGTTTCGCAATGAACGGCCGTAATCATTTTAGGCTTGAAATCGGCAACTATTTTTTCGAGTTCATCGCAATCAGCCACGGTTTCGTCATAGGCGAGCGAAAATCTGGTTACTTCTGCGCCGATCGCTTCGGCCATGTCAGCAATGCCATAACCAAAAACGCCGCTACAGACGGCAACCACTTTGTCGCCGGGCTTCAGACAACTTTTAAGTGCTCCCCACAAACCGAGCATTCCTTCGCCCGTCTGCATCATCACGCTGTTTTTCGTATTCAGAATCGCCTGCAGCCTGGTTTCTGTGTCGTTGTACAGTTCAAGATAATCTCTGTCAAGGTCGGCAGAACCATAGTCTTTGTTATAGGCAGCAAGCACCTGGGCAGGAACGCTTACCGGGCCGGCTATCAGGCTGGCAGTAATTTTTGTCATGAATTTTCATTTCCCTTCGTCGAACGTTCAAGTAATCAGAAACAGCGGACCATAAAAACTTTACTGAGTCTTAGCTGAATTGTAGGTCTTGTCCACTAATTTTGCAATTTTGAATTAGAAATTAGAACAAAAAACGCTGCGGATTTCGAGAGAGTTTGTTATACTTCTATGTACAGTATTATAAACGAGAGGCGAGGGTATTTGAGTATGGATAAAGATCATCTTGCCATAATCTGGGATTCATGCAGCGAACTTGAAAGAGCCAATATCTCCTTTGGGCAATTCCTTGAAAAACTCGGACGTGCCATGGAATCAGCCAATTGCGGTGAAACGCAGCTGATTCACGAAATAGCACGCAACCTCGAAATAGCTCTTATGAGCGGTTCTACCGAAGAAATGATCTCTCTTCTCGATGTTTTAAAAAATCAGGTCGCAGTCAAAATTCGCTCATCGAGGTAAGAATTCGGCGACGGCTCACGCTGATGCCGGTTTACAATTAACAGTTTGTCTGCTAAGATACTTTTCTGCTGTACGATATTCTGCTGTTTTAACGGTTATTTACCTTGACAAATCCTTCCAGATACATTAAACTGCTCGTTACCTACGACGGAAGTGCCTTTTTTGGTTATCAGTTTCAGCCGCACATACCAACTGTGCAGGGTGAGCTCGAAAGAGCTTTCAAGCTCATTACCAGCGAAAAAAGCAGGGCTGTCGGGGCGGGTCGGACAGACACCGGCGTTCATGCAGTTGAACAGGTGGTTCTTTTCAGAACTGAGTGTCCGATCCCGATTGAAAAATTAATCATCGGAATGAACAGTGCTTTGCCTGGCGCACTTCGGATTTGCAGGGCAGAAGAGGTGGATGAAGGTTTTCACCCATGTTTTTCGGCTCGCGGCAAGCATTATCGTTATCTTTACCGACTGGTCAAAACCAGATCGCCCTTTCTCGAAAGGTTTTTCTGGCAACTCGAGCAGCGGCCTGATATTGATAAAATGCGAGCAGCAGCAGAACTTCTGGTTGGCGAACACGATTTTGCAGCTTTTGCTAAATCCCCGCATCAGTATGAAAGCACTTTCAGAACTGTTCTTGAGACGCGCGTTGTCCTTGAAGATGAGATCGTGACCTTTGACGTTATCGGCACCGGTTTTATGCACAACATGGTACGTAACATGGCAAAAGCGTTGCAGCTCGTTGGCTCAGGCCAGATGCAGTCTGAAGAAATTCTCGAACTGTACCGTAATCAGAATAGACGAAGGCTTGGCGCCCCTGCACCGCCCGGCGGACTTTATCTGATGAAAGTCATGTATTAACCGAAAAGGAGGAAAATCGGTGAAGACGTTCCATGCTAAGAAAACTGACTTTACCCGTGACTGGGTCGTAGTAGACGCCAAAGACATGCCTCTCGGCCGTCTGGCTTCTCAGGTTGCCGCTCGTTTGCGCGGCAAACACAGACCTATTTTTACCCCCAATGTTGATTGTGGTGACTTCGTTGTTGTTATCAACGCCGACAAGATCGTTCTGACCGGCAAGAAACACGACGAAAAGCTGTATCACTGGCACACCGGCTACACTGGAGGGATCAAATCCCGCACTTATGGTCAGCTGCTCGAAAACACTCCTGACAAAATGGTCTGGATTGCTGTTAAAAGAATGCTGCCCCGCAACAAGCTGAGAAAGAAATACCTCGGCAAACTCAAAGTTTACGGCGGAGCTGAACACCCACACACCGCTCAGCAACCCAAAGCCATCGTGCTTACCAAGTAAGGAAGGAGGAAATTCATCATGGCCGAACTGTTTTTCTGGGGAACCGGTAGAAGAAAATCCGCAACCGCCCGCGTCCGCATCTGCAGAGGCGAAGGCAAAATCGTTGTTAACAAGAGAGCCTTCGAGGATTACTTCCCGATTCCTCTTACCCGCAAAATCATTGTACAGCCCCTTGCCACAACTGAAACCCTTGGCAAGTTCGACGTATATGCAAACATCGCCGGTGGCGGCAGCACTGGTCAGTCTGGTGCCCTGCGCCATGGCCTGGCTCGCGCTCTGGTCAAATTCAACGAAGAATTTCGTTCACCGTTGAAGAAAAACGGCTATCTGACTCGCGATCCGCGCATGAAAGAACGCAAAAAATACGGTCTCAAAAAAGCAAGAAGAAGACCCCAGTTCTCAAAACGCTGATATTTCAAAAAACACCCCTGGTTTTCAGGGGTGTTTTTTTCTTTAGTTGCCGCCCGCTTTATGGTAGTAATAGACATAAGAGGTGACAGATATGAAAGACAAGGAATTGATTGATAAAGCTATTGCGGCCAGCAAAATGGCCTATGCGCCCTATTCAAACTTCATGGTTGGAGCAGCTTTGCAGCTAAAAAACGGCGAAATTATTCAGGGCTGCAACGTCGAAAACGCCAGCTTCGGCCTGACCAACTGCGCCGAGCGCACGGCTCTGTTTGCAGCCATTGCCCGCGGCGAAAAAGAATTCGTCAAATTGGCTGTTTATGTCGACAGACCGGCGTTTACCGCCCCCTGCGGCGCTTGCCGCCAGGTCATTCTTGAACTGGCTCCCAAAGCCGAGATTTTGCTCGTCAACAACCGTGGCGAAGTTAAAAAGACTTCGATAAAAGAACTGCTGCCCTTCAGTTTCGGCTCTGAAGACCTTGAAAGTTGAGTTCTGATATTTCTCATGGCAGATAAAGGCCCTTCAATACCCCGCAGACTTATTGCCAGCCCTCTGGCACAGTTTGTTCTGTTCGCTTTCACAGTGCTTTATGTTGCCAGCCCTGTCGATGTAATACCAGACCTTATGCCCGTCATTGGCTGGCTTGACGATCTGGCGGTATTTGTCACTCAGGTTTCCGCTTTCCTCATGTATGTCAAAGAGAGACGCCAGAGAGTCTCTGACAAGCAGCGAGAAAGCACAGGAGGCAAATAATGGCAGTCAAAAAAACCAGTATTCGCCAGGAAGTCCAGGCGGTAGGTTTTTATATCGGCGAAGACGAATACGCCCTTTACATTCACAAGGTTCGCGAAATCTACCCGATGACCGAAATTCGCAAGATCCCCAAGGCCCCGCAGTTTGTCGAAGGGGTGATCAACCTGCGCGGGCAGATTATCCCGATCATCGATTTGCGCAAACGCTTTGACATGGCACCAAATGAGAGCAGACAAACGGCTAAGATACTTATTGTCGAACTCGAAAAAAATCAGGTTGGCATGATCGTCGACAACGTCTCTGAAGTCATGCGCTTTTACGTTGACGAGATCGAAAAAGCGCCGGCAATGTTTTCGGCAAACATCGACTCTCAGTATATTCAAGGGGTCGCAAAACTCGAAGGCAAGCTGATAATACTGCTCGACATCGAAAAATTGCTGTCATTCGAAGAAAAAACCGTTTTGAAGAGCCTCGCATAAATGGCAGAAGAAAAGACCAGACCCAGGGGCTGCCTGCACTCCATGTTCCTCGGAATCGGCTGCGGTTGTATCTACCCGGTTGCAATGCTTCTGCTGCTGGCCCTGCTTGGCTGGTTCTTTCTGGCCGGGCCACTCGAAAAATTTACTACGCCTGTCGAACTCCCACAATTTGCAGGTCCAGACCAGGAAGACTTCTGGAAACTCCAGGAAAAACGCCTCGACTCTGAAACCCTGGCAAGCTCACCGCTGATTCTGACTCAATCTGAGTTTAACGCCTACCTCAATTCATGGCAGATCCCGCCGGTTAATGGCTTTTGTTTAAGCAGGTGCAGATTCTTTGCCGGCGAGGGCAGGGGCACATTTTACCTCATTGGCTCTGGCTTTTCGCTGCGCAGCCTGGTAATCGGCGTCGAAATAATTCGCAAGACCGCCGGCCAGCATGAATTAGGTAAAATAACCCTGAACAACTGGGAAATACCGCCAGACGCATTTCTCAGAAAATACGCCGAGAAATTTATCGGGTCGATTGTTGAATCGGTGCCAACCAGCTTACCCACAAACTTTTTGAGCGGCAAAGCTGTCTTTGACTTCGAAGGCGAGGTAATCAGGCTGAGCGGCGAGTATTAACAGCGCTTTTCTAAATTCAGCCGCAGATTTCAAAAGTCCGGCCGTTTTTTTGCAGATAAACCGGGCAATTGTCGAAATGCGCCAGAAGACTTTTCAGTTCCGTTGGCTTCCACTGATGCAGATCTACCGGCTCATCAGCCCGCCCACCGGTCAGAAAACCCGCAACTGGAAACGGCCCCGGCAATTGGCCGTCGACGACAAACTCACTGTATTCAGGCTGTAAAGAATGCAGACGAGCACTGATCCCGCCAATCTGGACAGGGAACTCACCATAAGGAAGCCCCTGCAGAGAACCAAGATCGGCCTGAAAAATCTGGTAATCAGAGCCGGCATGAACCGGATACGCCCAAAAACCCGCCTCAACCGGAAAGCAGCCAGGACCAGCGTTTTCCAGAGCGACGGTTTCCCAGTCTATGAAAGGGCTGGCTTCTTTAAAATCACTGTTCATGACCGAGATCGGCATGACAAACATTTGCGTGTGGGCTTCAAGGCGCCTCAGATAGCGACGCAGCGGGCTGGTTTCACTCGGTTCTGGTTGCCGCAAAAAATAAAAACCATGCAGATCTATCATCGGGACATTCTGCAGCTGCTCGCAGATAGAGTCTAGACCCCAGTCTCCGGCACCATATTCGCCGCTGCGCGCCCGGGATCTCAACAAAAACGGTATTCTGCAATCATGATTCTGGGCAATATTCGACAGGTTCAGACAGTCTGAATAAGACCCGAGCACTGGAAGCAGCCCTTCGTGGGCGTAACCGGCTTCGCCCGGTCGATAATTTGGCCTGAGAATTTTTTGCAATGCCCCGGAGACGGCAAGCAGTGTTTGTGGATTATTGCTGAGGACGCCTTTTATACCAAGCCTGATCAGGTCATCTTCGATATGGCTCCAGATTTTATGAAGAAAAGGCATTGCCATATCGAGCAATGAGGCTTTTTGTGAAACACCGGCAATATTGCTGAGCAAAGTGTCATAATCGATGCGCAACCAGTATGGGTAGCTTTTACCGGGCAGACGCCGTTGTAAGTTGAGCATCAGGAACCCTGCGGCATATCTCTAACGTCGTAACCCATAACCTCGGAACCTTTGGCGCAGATTCGCTCGTAGAGCATGGATAAAATCTGTTCTTCATCTTTTCCGGCTTCAAGTTCAGCTCGAGTATCTATGGGCTCGAGAAAATGAACCGACATTTTTGCCGGGCGCGGAAACACTGTGCCAGGAGGTGTTAAAAGATGGGAGTTGGCAATGTAGGCCGGCACTATCGGGAGTTTTTTCTTCAGGGCAAATTTGATTGCGCCAGACTTGAACTGGCCGACTTTACCTTCGCGGTTGCGGGTTCCCTCAGGGAACAACCCCAGTCGATGCCCGTCGTTGAGAACTTTCATGGCAGTTTTAATGGCAGTGGCGTCAACTTTTGCACGATCGACCGGGAAACAAAGCACCTTGCGAAGATAGAAGCCCTTCAACGGATTATCGAAAGCCTCTTTTTTCACCATTATAAAAAGTGGCACGCGAACGGCACCGCCCATGATGAAGCCATCCCAGATAGAAGCATGGTTTGCAACCGTAACAAACTGCTGTTCAACTGGAACAAGCTCGTAATTATAAATCTTCATGCGGTTGTAAATTCTGAAAAACCAGCGACTGAAAGCCTGCGAAACGTTATACCAGATAAAAGAAGGGGTGGTCTCTGCAATAAGTCCTTCATTGCCACCGGTTGAACCAGCAATGTATCTGATGCAGCGATAGATCAGATAAAGTATCAGAATGCCGGCCAGCCAGGGCAGAATTACGGCCATTAATGTGCCTGCGAAGGTAATGGCATCTTCGACAGTACCTATAACCGGGTTCGCCACTCCGGCGGTGGCAACCGTCGAAGCGGCACGAAGCCCTGTTTTACCGGCATGAACGGTCAACGTGGTTGTTTCTGCAAAAACCATCGCAACGAGCAGATAAAACCAGTGACTAGAACCTGGCACCAGCGCAAAGGTAAGAATCGCCGAAAAAGCCATTTTAGCCGGCAATTCAAGCCAGTCGAGAAAATTATCGATCAAAGGAACTTTGTCGCCCAGAAATTCTGCGACTGCAGCAACAGCGAGAGTTATCAATACCGGATCTGCTGCAAGAAAGGAAAAACTTTCGTTGATTTTTAACATTGGAGAATCGGGAAAAAAACGGCAGATCAGCCCAAGTATCAATGGCGGCATAAACGCCCTGAAACCGGTCATGGCCGAAAGACTCAACCCGGTAAAGACAGGAAAAATGTATTCCATGGCAGTGTTAGACCCGTTCCTTGTTTGGTTAATTTTCAGCAGGAAGTATATACCACATGTTTCAATACTGCAAACATGCGTTCACCTGATGTTGTTTTTTCGCAGCAAAGATCGCAAATCAGAAAATTCAACGGCGGCAGAAAATTCGTCTAACGTATTGTCAGGGTCACGTAAAAGGATTTCCAGGGCTGTAATCTTTGCCTGCAGCCATTCTTTGAGAAACCGGGCATCAGCCTGCTTCAATTCTCGCTGCAACAGCTCGAGAGCAAGCTGATACTGACGACTTTGGCGGGCAATAAAATATAAAGACAGGTTGAAATAGTCTTCCCTGAGCAGATGCCCAGCGTCAAAGCTCAACAAAGTAAGCTGCAACTGCCTGGCGGCAATGGCATAAAAATTTTCGTCATTGCCTTCATCGATGCTGATTTCCGATTCAAGTCTGGCAACGGTAGCATTAACGGCCTTTTCCAGAATTTTCAAGTCTGTGAATACCGAAGCGCCGACCAGAGAGGCTGACCAAAAAAGCAAGCCGAATACCAGCAGCAATTTGAATATAGGCACTCTTTTTTTCATACAATCTGTAGCTTCATTGAAACTCTGACACATATCGAGAATAACAGCCCGCCCACAAAAATCGCAACCACACACATAAAAAAACTCTCGCCTGCTCGAACAACAATTTTCGGACAAAAAATATATCATCAGCAAAGTCTTATAAAACTTCAAAACCACATTGCTTAAATTTGCAGTGACAAAATATCTAGTTCTGTATGCAGTTTGGATTGCTCTCCAAAAAATGTTGCGCAGCGACTCAGAAGGTTGCCAAATCATGGTGATTTTATTAGAATGAACGTTCGTGGCAGTAAAATAGTGTTTTTTGCTGCCGGTGCCGGCGGTTTTTTCGCAAAGATGACCGCTGCAAAACCAGATTCAGGAATTTTCAATGAACCTTATTTATTTGTCGCCGCATTTTCCACCAAATTTTGTCAATTTTGTCGTCGGTCTCGCCAGTCGGGGCATCAAAGTACTTGGCATTGCCGATGAGCACCCTGACAACCTCGACGAGAGACTCAAGCACAGCCTTCACGACTATTATCGCGTCGACAATCTCGAAGATTATGAACAGGTTTATCGGGCGGCAGCCCTGCTCATGCACCGACACGGGCGAGTTGCCAGAGTAGAGTCGCATAACGAACACTGGATGATGCATGAAGCCAGATTGCGTGAAGATTTTAACATTACCGGCCCCAATGTTGCGCAAACTTTGAAGATCAAGCGCAAATCCGAAATGAAAAAAATATTCAAGGCCCGCAAAGCTCCAGTAGTCGATGGCGAACTTGTAGAAAGCGAAAAACAGTTGCAGGCTTTTATCAAAAAGCACAAATACCCCGTGTTTGCCAAACCCGACATCGGTGTCGGAGCCATGGCAGCTTTTAAAATAGACAATGATCAAAAGCTTGCTGATTTCTGGCGCGATAAACCGGCCGGAGAATACTTTGTCGAGCCTTTCATCGACGGAGAATTGATGACTTTCGATGGCATAACCGACCAGAACGGTGAAATCGTTTTTTATTCGTCTCTACACTCTATAAATGGCGCTTTTGACCTTGTTGCCTACAACCAGGATCTGAGCTTTTTTGTAGTGCGCGATATACCCCAGGATGCCATCGATATCGGCAGTAAAATAGTAAAAGACTTCGACATCAAAGCCAAATTTTTTCATCTCGAATTTTTGCGCCGACGCTCTGATGGCAAGCTTTTCGTTCTTGAGATGAACTGCCGCCCTCCGGGAGGGTACACAGTCGATCTGATGAACTATTCCGCCGATGTCAATGTTTACCAGGAATGGGCCAATATTATCGCCGAAAACCGTTTTATTGCCAAAGTAGAGCGCAAATACAACGCAGCTCACATCGCCAGAAAGTTCGGCAAGAATTATCGCCATTCAGTTGAAGAAATATTTGCCAGGTTTTCTGACAAGATCGCTGCTCACACACCAGTACCTCAGGTCTTTGCCGAAGTGATGGGCAATGAAGCGTTTCTAGTCAGGTCACCCGAAAAAGAAGATATTTTCGCAATGATCGACTTTATCCAGAAAACCTGCTAGAGAAAAGCCTGTGCATCCAAAAACACCTCCAAAAGCTTCGGTGATCATTGCGGCATACAATTGCAAAGACAGTTTGCGCCTCTGCCTCGATGCCCTGTGTACACAAAACACAACTCATTCTTTTGAAGTTATAGTTGTTGACGATGCCTCGACACAGCCACTCGACGTTCTACGGCCACACTATGCCGAAAAACTGAGTCTGACCGTTCTGCGGTTGCCTCAGAACAGCGGCCCGGCCGCCGCCAGAAATGCCGGCGTTACCGCTGCCGCCGGCGAAATAATTCTTTTTACCGATGCCGACTGTCAACCGCACGAGCTTTGGCTCGAAAAAATGCTCGCTCCATTTGCAGACACAAACATCACCGGCGCAAAAGGGGTCTATGCCAGCAGGCAAAGCGATCTCTGGGCAAGACTGGCACAGCTCGAGTTCGAAGAACGATACGAAGAACTGGCCAGCCATTCCGAAATAGATTTTATCGATACTCATTCGGCAGCTTACCGCAAAACTGCCATTCAGACGGCAGGGGGGTTCAACGTCGGCCTGCGGCAGAATGAAGACGTAGATCTGGCCTTCAGAATCAAACAAGCCGGAGCAAA
Organism: Candidatus Rifleibacteriota bacterium; assembly: GCA_029564115.1. The sequence continues at coordinate 59,045 of JAKQQP010000218.1, forward strand.
GTTCGTCTTTGTAGCCGACGCACTGGTCTTTCACACGCACCGGGAAGGCTGGCAGGCGTATGCAAAGCTGAAATTCTGGCGCGGCTTCTGGCGAATGCAGGTTTATCGGCAGCATCCCCAAAAAGCGATTGACGACACCTATACGCCGATGTCGCTGAAACTGCAGTTGTTGCTTCTGGTCGGGCTGCCTCTCTTCCTGGCGTCGAAAACGCTTCGTTTTATCTGGAAAACAGCCTGGCTTGCTTCATGTATTCCTTTGGCACGGATCGCTATGCCGGAAAGATATGTCCTGTCACTGATGACCCCGATTTTCTGTATTGTGCGCGGCGTTGCTCTGCTCTCGGGCATGTGCGCCGGATTGGTCAATTTATTGCGGGCAGGTCGATACTGAAGAAAAATTTCGGATATAAAAAAGCCCGGCTAGATGCCGGGCTTTTTTATATCACTGAGTTTCGCTTTATTTAGCGTCTTTGGGCACGATTATCTTGCAGAAATTCTGAACATCACTTTTGCCCACGGCAAACTCCATGGCGAACACATCTTCATTTTTCGCATCGTGGATCTTGATCGACAACCTGTCGCCTGGCTTAACGGCAGAAACACCTTCTGACGCCTTGTTCGAAGCGTTCAATACAAAGTTTATCTGCGCTTCGTTTTCGGGGTTGAGATGCCCAACAGCTTCGAGCCCATTTGAAACGTTCTTTAGAACGGCTCTACACGAACCAGCGCCGCTCACAAGATCGGCCATCTGTTTTGAAGTGAGATGAACCAAAAAATACTTGGTCAATGCTTCAAGGTCTTCATCGCTGTGGTTGGTTTCGAGATCGAGTTCAACATCGCATCTACCGGCTTTGATCTCATCTTTTTCGACGTAATGAGGGAGAAAGCGTATTGCATTCGAAGTCTTGTAATCAAAAATCTGGAACAGCAGGATGTCCTGGGCTGCAAGCAAGCCAAGCGGCGAGCAATCGATATCCATGGAGCCTGATTGAACCTGGTTGAGAGTTATGGCCTTCTGCATGACTTTGGCAGTTCTGACGTTTTTGATCTGCATGACCGCCTCTTCAGGAAGAGCATAACCCTTATCGCCAGAAGCAAAGGAAACTGAAACTTTAAAGTCGCGGGTAGTGGCAGCTCCTTCGACGGTATCTTCTTCAAGATGAACTCTGGCCAGTTTCCAGATGTCGTCTTTCTGGATGAGGTCGAGTTTTATAGAGGCATCCTGATAGGCGGGGTTGAGTTCGAGAGCCTTTTTGAAATGCATGATGGCCAGCTCTGACTTGCCAGAAAGGTGGTAAAAGCCAGCGAGTTTGGAGTGAAGATCGGGGAAGTTCGGATTAGTGTTGACGAATCTTTCGTGGAGATCGATTACGGTCTCGAGTTTGCGCAGGTAGCCGTTCAATTCGAAGAGCTTCGGGCGCAGGCCGGGGTAAGCCGGATAAAGATTGGAGGCCTTGTTGTAAGCCTTGTAAGCCAGGAAAAGTCTGCCGGTCGAGTAGAAAATTTCGCCGAGAGTGAAGAAAAGTCTCGGGTTTTTGTTTTCGACTTCGAGCAGCATTTTGATTGCCTTGTCGGCTTCCCCCAGTTTTGAGAGGCAGTTAGCCAGGTTGAGCTTGGCTTCAAGATATTTGGGGTTTTGTTTCAGGGCTTTGTCGAACTGAAGTGCCGCTTCTTCGAAGTTGTCATTATGCATCAAGATCTTGCCGTAATCATTGAGAAGATCGAGGAACTTCGGATTGGCGGCAATTTTTTCTTTTACGGCAGCTACGGCCTGTTCGAATTCGTCTTTGCTGCCAGACAGATGGGCAAGGTAACCAAGCGCTACGTGCTGTTTAGGGTCTGTGGATACAGCCTTCTGGAAGGCTTCCAATGCTTCGGATTTTTTTTCTTCGAGGAGGAATATCTCGCCGAGCAGTTCGCACAGCGGGGCGGAAGTCTGAGAATATTCCATGAACGACAGCAGGTTGCGTTCGGCTTCTTCGACGTAGCCGAAGAGAAGGTTGTAACGAACGTATTTGACCTGCGAGCGAACGTCTTTGGCACTTATGATAGGCGAAAAACTACTGCCAGGTACGGGATGCAACTGCAGTAACTGCGAGTTGATCATGAGATCGGGGTCTTTTTCGCCGAAGAGCATCGAGAAAATGCCGCCTTTAGCCGGTTGAGGCTTTTTCAGAGCGGTTTCTTTGAGAATATTGCGCACCAGCAGGCGCATCACTTCGCAATAGGGGCCGTTCTGGCTGACATCATACACGGGTTTGCCAAACTGGGGTTCAAAATCCTGAACTTTGGGCAGGCCGCCAATGACCGGGTAGGGGAAGACCCTGCTGGTTTTGGCAGTGGAAAAGTCCGGGCCAACATTGTTGCCAAGAAGAATAAGGCGCTCACGGGGGTAGCTCAGCTTCGAAATACCATGAAAAAACCTGACGTTGTCTGTGACAGTCGCCAGATTGGTAAAGTTGATCATGAAGAAAACCACATCTGATGTGTCGAGAATTGTATAAAGGTTTTCGTCGAAGATCGAGCCGGTATCGGCAACCACGTAATCGAAGTGTTTTTTCGCTTCTTTGAGAATTTTTATCAGGTCTGACGAATGGATCTGTTCAGCTTCAAGGAAACTTCTGGGGGCTGGTATGGCATGCAGGTTCTCTGCCAGTCGGATGCTCTCTGAAAGGAGGTTGAATTTGGCTTCATCCTGGCGGAATCTGTTGACGATGTCAACGATGGAGCGGGGTGAATGAACGCCGAGAAGGTGAGTGCCGCCGCCAAAATAAAGATCGAGATCAAGAAACAAAACTTTTTTGCCGAGTTCCAATGCCAGCATACGAGCCAGTGAGGTGGCAAAAGTCGTTTTGCCGTAGCCGTCTTTGGCAGAAGCCACAGTCAGAAGCTGGCATTCTTTTTTAGGTGCGGCAGGCTGACCGGCAGCCGGCCGATTGCCTGAAGTTACAAGTTTATTGGTTTCGCGCAGGCGATGTGACAACGTCGCAAGCAGTTTCAGGCTTATGGAAGGGTAGTTGTGAATCAACTTCTCAAAATCAGGCCCCTCGATGATGATTAATGCAGTTGTCTGAAGGGTTCTGGCAGAAGCCGACCGGGTAGCGGCTTTCTCGAAAAAAGCCATTTCGCCGAAGTAATCGCCATTTTTCATGATGGCTATCGATTGCTCGCCGCTGAGCGGAGTTCGCTTGAAAATCTCGACCTGACCCGTTTCGACGATGTAAATGTTTTTTTCGAAGTCACCTTCGTTAAAAACGGCCTCGCCTCTGGCAAGGTGTACACGCTTGGCGATACTGGTGATTTGGTTTATTTCTGAGTGGCTGAGGGACGAGAACAATTCGATTTTGTCAAGTTCCATATTGATCCTGTCTTTTTTGAGAATGTTTAAAATCTTAAGAAAAGTATATTTGAAGTCCTTAAAAAAATCAATCATGCTTGATTTAAATCTGCAATTAATTGTATTCTCTAACTCTGGTCACTTTTTGACAGCGGCTTGCGTCGGGTCTGTCTCACAAGACGATACAAAACCGGCTGTCGACTGTGGCAGTCGCTGAAGAAGGCATTATTCACCTGAAGGGAGTTCTCAAATGGCGACACCGGCGTCAGGTGCTTTAAATCAAAAGTTCGCCCATAAAAATTTCGTAGTTTATTTTGATGTGAACGAGAGTCTTCTGGCCGAAGAACTGCTCGACTCCATGGACCGCTCTATCCCGGCTTTCAAACAGCTTTTCAGTTTATCAGAAGACCCCACCGCCAATTTTTTTCTTCTAAAAAATGAGCAGGACTTCGAAAATACCACAGGTGTGCCGGCCAAAGCCGGCGAAACAATTCGTCTCGATTACAAGAGCAATACGGTCTTTTTTCTTGCCAGTAAATTCAGTGGTTCAATGTCTGAAGTCGCTGTTCGAGAGCTCGCTCACCTGATTTTCAATAACCTGGTCAACGAAAGAGAGTTGCAGATAAGGTGCTGGCGGTCGCCTTCATGGCTGCGCGAAGGCTTTGCTCTGCAGGCCGTTTATAAGACCCGCAATGACAGCAGGGAATGGCTGCAGTCCGGCTGGTCAAAACTTCAGGAGGCGCAGCGCGGCGATCAATTGATCAAGCCGACCGTTATGGCCAGGGATGTCAATCTCATACCTGATTCCGGGCGTAGACAGCTGGCTCTCTATCAGGCGTATTATATGGTGCGCCTGTTGTTGAGCATACACTGTGATGGTTTTTTCACGAAGTATTCTACTTTGATGCATGCCCTTGAAGATATGGAAGCCGAAGCCTGTTTCAGACAGATAACCGGCTACGATTTTGAAAAATTTTTCAACCTGTTCAACGACTGGGTAAAGCGAACCAATGCCTGGTCAGCAATAGAGTGACGACAGGAATCAACCTATGCAGGAATCAAATGGAGCGACGCAATTCATGATTGTCATGCTGGTAGTGACAATTCTGGTCGGCGCACTGGTATTAGTGATTAAATCTGATTATCGCGTGAAGGACAACGTTCTTTCAAATATCGAGTATTACCCGCACATTAAACTGAACAAGGAAATCGACTGACTTTGCTGACCTTTATTCTTCTCTCGATTGCATTCATATCAGGCATGGCTTTTGCCGCCTTGAGCGGCGCTTCAGTCAGCGGCCTTTTTCTGTTACTGACCGGGGTATTCGGTCTTTGTGCCGCCATACCGTTCTGGTATAAACACAGCTCAAACCTTCTGGCCGGCGATTTTGCCGCGATCAGAGAAGACGACGAGGCTGTGCCCATACTCACCCTTATCTTTCTTATGCTCACCCTTGCCGCATTCGGCTCGTTTCGCTATATTTCGGCTTTGCGAAACGATTACCGCGGTCATCTGCTCACGATCTGCGAGAAACATGACGAAACAACGAACTGGCGTCTGCGTGGCCGGATAATCGAAGAGCCAAAGTTGCGCAACGACCATCTTGAGGTTCTTGTCGAACCCGAAACCATAAGACGCGTCGATCGCAAGCGAGTGCGTATCGAAAACGCCTCTGAAAAAGGCAAAAAAAACGGTAAACAACCTGGTTACGAAACAGTGGTCGATCAGTCTGAGGCAGAAGTCGTGACTGGCGGTCTGGTTCTTGCACAGGTATTCGAAGAAACCGAGGCCTTCAGAGAGGTTGGCTTCAACCAGATCGTAGAAATTGACGGGCAGCTGACAGAAGCCTCTGAAAGACGTAACCCCGGGTCTCTCGATTACCGGCAGCACCTGCGAAACCGTGGCATTTTTCGCACCGTCAGAATTGTACCACGCAGAGCCACTTTAAGAATCATCGAGCAGGTAGAAGGCGGATCCATGTGGTATCGTTTCGCCCTGCACATTAAAAACGAAGTATTAAAAGTGATCAAGCAGACGATGCCTTACCCGGAGTCAAGCTTTCTTGGCGGGGTTCTGCTTGGGTTGAAGGGTGGGCTGCCAGCCAAAGTTGCCCAGGAATTCCGGATGACCGGGGTTTCGCACGTTTTGGCAGTTTCTGGTCTGCACGTAACGATCATTGCCGGTTTGCTCTACGGTATTTTTGCGATGTTCCGTATTCCGTTGCGTGTATTTGCGCCAATTATCGTAGTTTCTCTGTTTACGTTCGCCCTTATAGTCGGCTGGCCAAGTTCAGCCGTGCGTGCCGCGCTGATGAACAGCCTTTTTATTCTGGCCCGGGCATATCTCGAAGACAAGGGTTTCAAGATGTCTGTGCTGTTCTCGCTCTGTGTGGCCTGCGACTTCATTCTTTTTATGAGTCCTCTGCAACTGACAGAGCCAAGCTTTACCCTGTCTGTAATGGCAATTTATGCCCTTGCCATGTTTTCGGAGCCTTCTCAGATCATTCTTAAACGAATGCTGCGCGGGCCCGGTCTTTTGCTTGCCGCAGCGGCAACTGCATTTTTCTATCTGGCGATAATTATTCAGAAATCTCTGGTTCTGCATCCATATTTTTTCCCGTTCACGATTTTATATTTTACCGCGGCTTTCGTTCTTGCCAACAGGTTATCGAATTTATCAACTTTTCAGAGCTTTGCATTTGAAATGCTGCCAAACTGGTTGCAGGGATTTCTTTCTGCTCAGGTTGCAATTCTGGTGGCCATGATGGGGCCTTTATCAGCCTACTATTTCGGTCAGTTTTCTCTGGCCTCTCCGATAGCCAATCTGATAGCCATTCCGCTGATCGGTCTTATCGTTCAGATAGGTCTGGTAGCAGGTCTGGTCGGGGCTTTTGTTCCGGTGCTCGGCCTGCCGATCGCTCTGGTTTTGAATGCGGCGAACTGGCTGGGAGTGAAGTTCTTTCTGGGTATGGCCACTTTCTTCGCCCTGATTATACCGTTTCCGCGCGTTTCGCAGCCCGGGTTCGGCGAACTTCTTCTCTACTACGCCATTCTGCACCTCTTCTATTTTTACAGCGATATAAAACTCTGGGTAATGGCCCTTTATGAAGCTGCGGCTGACCTATGGGAAGACGAATATTACCGCAACTCTCTGGCGGCACTGGCTATCGGTGTGGCGGTCATCGCTGTGGCCGCGGGCGTCTTTGCCCTGACACGCATAGAACGACTGCCAGAAATGCGCCTGACCATGCTCGATGTCGGGTATGGCTCTTCTTTGCTGATAGAATCGGACAATCGTATCACCCTTGTCGATTGTGGCCTGAACGACCCGCTTTCCGGCACCGATCGGGGTGAAAGAGTCGTGCAGCCAGCTCTGTCTGGCAAACAGGCCAGAGAAGTTCATGCGGTAATCTTGAGTTCCGCTCTGCCTGAACGCATTTCCGGGCTGAGATCAGTTCTTGCCAATTACCGGGTCAACAAACTCTATGTGCCATTTCCGTTGCCCGAAGACGGTAAGCGCATCAACTTCGAAACTTATGTCAGAACTTTTCTGCTCGGCGACCTGAAACTCGAAAAGCGCATAAAAAGTGGCATGAATGCGGGTGTCCCGCCGGCATATTTCTGGGAACTCGCTTACGACTCTTATAATCAGCTGATTGAAGATGTTCACCGTTATAAAATTCCGGTGCAGAGAATTGCAGCTGGCGACAAGATCGATGACGCCGCAGGCACGATAGAAGTTCTCTACCCGAAAGCCGATGCCCCAGAAAAAGCGTTTCAACAATATTACGATGGTCTGGTTCTTAAAATCAGCGGCGGTGACGGCAAGAACTTTCTTTTTGCAGCCGGTAATGCCTACCCGCTCGCCGAGGTAGTTGATTTCAAACCCGACTTTATTTTTGTTGCCGACCTTCCTTACCCTTTCGAAACATTCGAAAAATTTGCCAAAAACCATGTTCCTGAGGGGATTGCGATTAGTTTCCGCTTTCCCTCATCCTGGCTGATGGAAAACTTTCATCATGCCGGAGCCATTACCTCGAGAAGCCGCAGCTATCTGCCGAGGTTCAGACAGTGGGCATTCCCGGTCTATACGACCTCAGAAAACGGCGCGATACAGGTCGACCTGAACCGTAACCGCATACAAACCAAGGTATTCGTCAAGGAGCAATAAAGGGTATGGTGTTAACCCGCCTGGAAAAAATCGCATTCGCCATGCTGGTAGTCATGCTGGTCATGGGCCTGATGTTGCTTGTCGTGCGTGTCAGCACCGTTCGCCAGCAGAACCGTCAGCTGATGACAAAAATCGACCACGTTGCTGCCCTGACCGATTTTACCGTGCTGGTCAAGGGTGATGCTTTCAATGCCACAGAAAACGCCGGCAAGCTTAACCTGAACAGAACCGATCTGAAAAGTATCACTTCTCTACCACAAATGACGCCGGCTCTGGCTAAAAAAATCTACGATTACATCAAAGACCGCGGCGAAATAAAAGATCTTAACGAGCTGCTGAACGTAAAGGGCATGACAAAAAGGCGCATCAGACAGCTTGAAAATTACGCGACAGCGATCGGCGGGCATTCTGGGCAGGCCGCCTGGGGCGACAAGCTCAACCTCAATTTTGCCAGCCTGTCTGATATCAACGCTCTGCCAGGCGTCAGCAAGAAAATGGCCGAGCGCATAGTCGACTTTCGCAACCGCAATGGCGGCTTCTTTTCCATAAATGACCTCAAAGAGGTGCCGGGTTTGACCGAGAAAACCCTGAAAAAGTTCATCGACCTCGTCGATGTGAAATAAGCAATGAGTAAATTTGGTTACGAACAAAAATCTTTTCAATCGAAGAAAACGAATTTTGTTTTCTTCATGCTTCTCATCCTTGCTCTTTTCGTCTGGGCACTTGTCTTAAGCCCCGATCACGGCGGCCTGGTTTCGGCCGGGCTCAATACAGATCTTCGCATTGAATTCATCAACGTCGGGCAGGGAGATGCCATTCTGATACGCACCCCCAAAGGCAAAACCTACCTGATAGACGGCGGGATCAACGTCACAGTCAGCGATGCCAGGCGCGAGGGGCGCGAACTGATTCAAAACTATCTTCGTAACCAGAAGATTTCCAGGCTCGACGGCCTGGTGATAACGCATTGGCACAATGACCATCTGGGCGGCGTAATCCCGGTTCTTCGTCTTTTCGATGTTGAGCGGGTTTATGAAACCCCGTCGACTTTCAACACCGAGGCCTGGCAGACCTATGATGAAATATGCAAGAAAAGCCGCATTCCGCGGGTCAGTGTCAAAGCCGGCGACGTTCTCGAATGGGGTGACGAGCTTTTTGTGCAGGTGCTCAACCCTGAAAAACCGGTAAGTTCACGTGAATACTCTGACGTTAACAATATGTCGATCGCGCTTCTTTTGCGCTACGGCAAAGTTCAGATTCTTCTGGCAGGCGACATCGAAGAAGATGCCGAACGGGAAATTCTCAAATACGGCGAAGGCATTCGCAGCCAGATCATCAAAGTGCCGCACCACGGCTCAGACACCAGCGACTATATGCCGTTTCTGCAGATGGTCAAAGCCGAGGTTGGCGTCATCATGGTCGGGCGCAGCAACCCGTTCAAGCACCCGTCACCGCGGGCCCTTTCCCATTATGAGCGCGTCGGAACCAAGCTTTACCGCACAGACCGACATGGCAACATCCATCTTTTCGTTGGTGGCAAAAATCCCAAGGATTATAGATTTGTAGTTGACCAGAGGCTTTGATCCAAACTATACTTTTCGGGTAAATAAATAACCGAAAGGATGTATTATGGAAGAAGCGGTCATTTTGCAGACGGAATTCAAAGATGTTGAGAGTCACAAATCACAATGGGAAAACCTCAAGGCCAAAAGCCCGGGACTGCAGAAAATTCTGCAGGTCATCGAAAAACCCGGCGTCGCGCTTGTTTTTAGTCATGACGACCCGGATGGCATCACCAGCGGCCTGATTTTTAAACGCACCCTTGAAAAAAAGGGCTGGAAAGTCGAAGCCAGGTTTCCCGAAGGATTTCTGTTACAGCCAGATCAACTCGAAAAGGGTTTAGCCGAGACTCCCGGCGCCAATGCCATATTCTTGCTCGATAAAGGCACGCTGGTTCCTTATAACAAATTCGCCGAAAAATTGCCGGTATACATTGTCGATCACCACCCGACACCGGTTGCCCCCGACCAGTGCACATACTTCAACCCGAGTCTGCCGGCTTACACCTGGTGCTCGACCTCGGTTCTCGCTCATGGCATCGCCACTCTCAGCGACACCCGCGACGATTTTGCCGATTTCCTTTGCCTGATGGGCCTGAAAGGTGACTGGGCCATAGAGCCGGTCAAGGGCATTATCGCCGATTTCGTCAAACCATTTTTTGTCGAATACGGCAAAAACTTCAAGAATCTGCTCACGCTGGTCAAAGAGCGCCCGACCATGTTCGATGCAGAACAGCGTGATCATACCTGCCTGCTTTCGCGCGTCACCGAGTATGTTCATGCCACCGGCGGCGGCGGGTTCTCATATTTTTACAACGACCGCGAACCGGCACTCAAGAACGTCAATCATGCCGAATGTATCGCCACCGCTCTTGAAGCCATTGCAGACAAAATGAACGAAATAAAGAAGATCGGATCGCTCGACGATTTCGTCAATCTTCTGCCACAGCCACAGCAGGGCAATCTCAAGAAAATTTTCGCCTATTTCCTGCAGGACTGGGAAAACGCCAACAGAATGCTCGATTCATCGGCTGGCATTCTCAAGCTCGAAGACACATCGATTTATCTGTTTGTCGGCCCTAAAGTGCCTTTGCTGCCGATGATCGGCTCGATCAAACTGTTTGAACTGAAGCAGAAAGCCGGCGATAAACTGGCGCAGATCATCATGGTCAGTTCGGTCAGCAATTATTACACCCACGTTTCGGTGCGTGGTTCAGGCGATCGCGTTCATTCCGGCAAATTTTGCGGCGAGCTCCAGGATTCAATGCAGAGCCGTTTTGCCGATTACAAAGACAAAATCAGTGGCGGTGGTCACCCGAAAGCAGCCGAGTGTACTTTCAAGACCGACAAGGTCAGCTTTCTGCAGGTATTGACACGTGTCACCGAAGTTCTCAGCGAAATGCAGCTGCATGACCACATTGCCCGCACCGGCAAGCTCGATGACGCCCAGAAAGCCCGTGCCGACAAGCTCGGTCTCGAATATCTGAAAAAATAAAGGAAACCTGATGTCATTTAAAGAAACTGACTTTCCTGCGCTCATCAAGTATCTAAAACGCATCGTCGAAGAAGAAAAAGACCCGATGCTGGTTAGAGAACTCGTTGTGCAACTGGTGAAGTTGTATGAAGATGTGCCCCTCTACCCGGGTATCGTCAATATGTGCATTGGCGGCATCAGCAAAAATCTGAAGCCCGAAGAACTCGAAGTGGGGCAGCGCGTCTTCATCAGAAGTGGCGAAGACTGTCTTTGCGGCACAGTGTCTGGGAAAGACGGCGAAGGTATCGAACTCAAGGCCGTTAAATTGATGACCTCAGAAGACGAACTCGACCTTGGTCTTCGTGAAATCGACCGGGCCACGGTAATCAACTCGAACGTCCTTGCCGAAATGTGGCCGTCGTTGGTTTTTCCCAGGGAGCAAAAATAATCATGCAGCTCAACATAAAAAAAGGTGACTTTTATCTGTTGAACGGTCCAGCCAGAGTTCTGGTCTCTGGTGGCGCTATAGAGGTCATTGCAGCCAAAGTTTCCGTCGGCGAGAGTATCGATGTGCCGGTCGGGAAAAAGATTCCGCTGCTCGGCAGCGAAGACGGTGTCCTTGAAATAGAAGCTGGTCTCAACGCTCTGACAAAAATGGAAAGCAGTTCGATTCCGGCTGAATGGGATGCACTCGCCAACGACATAGCTGCCGCAAGAGTCAAAGGAAGCCTGTATAAAATACTGGTTCTGGGCGAAGTAGATACCGGCAAAACCTTCTTCAGCACCTACCTGGCCAACCGTCTGCTCGAAAAAGTGGGTAAAACCGCGATTCTCGATTGTGACACAGGCCAATCCGACATCGGCTGCCCAGGCACGTTTGGCATGCTGGTAATGCAAAAGCCCGCCATTTTTCTGACAGAAATTGCGCCAACTCACATGTATCTGCTCGGCGCCCACTCACCCGGGCTGCACTTTCTACCGGCCCTGACCGGTCTTGTCGAGATGCTGCGCAAAGCCGAAAAAGAGGCTGATGCACTGATCATCGACACGACCGGCTGGGTACAGGGCGATGGCGGTCGCGCCATAAAAAAAGCCAAACTCGACATAGTTCAGCCTGACAAAGTCATTCTGATGCAGAAAAGCAACGAACTGGAACACCTGGTATGTCATCTGCCGGCAGACAGAGTCGTACGCCTGCCGGTTTCCAGGAAAGCTTCATCAACCAGCCAGATGGATCGCAAAGAACTGAGAGAACTTGTCAGCCGCAAATATTTCAGCAACACCAGAGTTTTTGAAATACCTTTCAAGCAGGTGTACACCGATCGCAGTTACTTTCTGACCGGTACAAAAATCGAGCTCGAGGGCACTCTTTATGCCGAACGACTTTCGGCGTGGGAGGGCACCCTTGTCTTCACCTCAGGGCCGCTCATGCCAGAAATGACGAAAAGCTGGCCCAAAGACATCGGAATGCTGCGTGTTTTCATTGCCGGCCAGGAAAAAGGCCTTATGGTAGCACTTCTCGACGCTGAACAGAATATGCTGGCAGTTGGCCGGCTTGAAGAACTTGATTTTTTGCGCAACAATCTTCGCATCAGATCAAACTTCAATGGTGATATGGCACAGATTCGGGGTATTCAGTTCGGCTCCCTGAAAATTACAGAAAGTGGTAATGAAGCTGGCTTCATCGAACCCGGCTCGTTCTGACCCTTATATACAGCCGCCTGCTTTGTCTTAAAAGCAGGCGGCTCTTTTATTTAAAACCGACCAGATATTCGTGTTCTTTTTCACAAAAACCTGTCAAAATCTGCTGGTGCACCTCAGGGCAAAAAAGAAAACGCAACCCCCCTTCCGACCACCCTCACAGTGGCTTTGCAGGCTGAAAAGCGCATCATCCTTGACTCTAAAAAAAATTAAAAAACCTTTGACTTTGGGTCCTCAAATGTGGTGTAATTTGACCCACCGAAATGAAGACCTAAGCAGCCAAAATTCCCCCCTCAAACACCCGTTATCTGGGCATTCAAAACATTTTCTCCATACATTGCTCTATGTACAGAAAATGACGGGCAGGGGACTGCTTAAAATTTTTTCACAGGAGCAAGCATGAAGCAGGGTCGCGAATTACAGTTCATCGAAAATCGCCAGGGCAACATCGTTGCATTCAACCCGGAAAAAATCCGTTCTGCCATCGAGAGAGCCGGTCGGGCTACCGGTGAGTTTGGAATGGTTGATTCGATGAGGATGGCCAGTCAGGTTATCAACATCCTGGCACATCGCCATCAGTCTGGTACACCGAGTGTAGAAGAAGTCCAGGACGTTGTAGAACATGTTCTTATAGCCAACAACTATTTCACCACCAACCGTTCATATATCGTCTATCGTGAGCAGCACAAACAAATGCGTGAAGGCAGACGCTCGATGGTCGACAGCATCAGTTCGATCAACGAATACCTCGGTCACCAGGACTGGCGCGTCAATGCCAATGCCAATCAGGGCTACTCGCTCGGCGGCATGATTCTCAACGTTGCCGGCAAGGTAACTGCCAACTACTGGCTTTCACATATTTATACCCCCGAAATCGGTGATGCACACCGCGAAGGCGATTTTCACATTCATGATCTTGACATGCTTTCTGGCTATTGTGCCGGCTGGTCTCTGCGCACCCTCCTTCAAGAAGGTTTCAACGGAGTACCCGGTAAAGTTGAAGCCGGTGCCCCGAAACATTTTTCGAGCGCACTCGGTCAGATGGTCAACTTCCTTGGCACTCTGCAAAACGAATGGGCTGGAGCCCAGGCCTTCTCGTCTTTCGACACCTACCTTGCACCTTTTGTCAAGCTCGATAACCTGACTTATGACCAGGTATTCCAGGGAATTCAGGAATTCGTATACAATCTGAACGTGCCCTCACGCTGGGGCACACAGACCCCGTTCACCAACCTCACCCTCGACTGGAACTGCCCGGAAGACCTGCGCAGTCAGCACCCGCTCATCGGTGGTCAGCATGCAGACTTCACCTACGGCGAACTGCAGCACGAAATGGATCTGATTAACCGCGCCTTCATCGACGTGATGAGCCGTGGTGATTATCGCGGTCGCGCTTTCACCTTCCCGATTCCGACCTATAACATCACCAAAGACTTCGACTGGGATCACCCCAACTGCCAGCCCCTCTTCGAAATGACCGCCAAATACGGTTTGCCCTATTTCCAGAATTTTATCAATTCTGATCTTGAACCGAATATGGTCAGATCGATGTGCTGCAGACTGCAACTCGATCTTCGCGAACTGCTCAAACGCGGCAACGGCCTTTTCGGCTCAGCTGAACAGACCGGTTCTATTGGCGTCGTCACGATTAACCTTGCCCGGCTTGGCTATATGTACAAAGGCAACTTTGAAGCCATGGCCACCCGTCTCGAATCTCTGATGGATCTCGCCAAAAAGAGTCTCGAAATTAAAAGAAAAGTTATTCAGACTCGCATCGACAGCGGCCTGTTTCCGTATACCCGCCGTTATCTCGGGACGCTGCGCAATCATTTTTCAACCATTGGCATCAATGGCATGAACGAATGTATCCGCAACTTTTCAGAAAATGCTTTCGATATATCTACTTCAGAGGGCACTGAACTCGCTCAGAAACTCCTCGACCGCATGCGTGAGCGTATCGTGCAGATTCAGGTCGAAACAGGGCATCTCTACAATCTCGAAGCAACTCCGGCCGAAGGCGCCACCCACAGATTTGCCCGCGAAGACAAAAAGCGTTTCCATGACATCATTCAGGCTGGCACACCCAAAGCCGCTTATTACACTAATTCCAGCCAGCTGCCCGTTGATTATACCGGCGATTTGTTCGATATCATGCGTCACCAGGAAAAACTGCAGACTAAATACACCGGCGGAACAGTTCTCCACCTTTACGTCGGTGAGCGTATTCCCGATGCAGAATCCTGCAAACGTCTCGTTAAAAAGACTCTTTCACAGTTCAGACTGCCGTATGTAACTGTCACTCCGACTTTCAGCGTTTGCCCCAAACACGGTTATATCGCCGGCGAGCATCATTTCTGCCCAACCTGTGACAGCATTGAAACGCGTCGTATTGCAGCTGAAGCCCAGGCAGAAGGGCATGAAATCGCTGCAGACACCATAACTATACCAGAAGAAAAGCGTCAGGCCTGCGAAGTCTGGACTCGTGTCATGGGTTATTTCAGACCTGTTTCGCAGTTCAATGCCGGCAAAAAGAGCGAATACAGCGATCGTATCATGCTCAAATCTCAAGAAATCGTCAGGGAAGTGATCTAAGCTTCTAATGATCGACCAAATCGACAAAGTAAGGGTAGGGGGCATGCAGCCCCTTACCCTGATAGATTTTCCGGGGCGGCTGGCAACAGTTCTTTTTTTGCAGGGTTGCAACCTGCGTTGCCGTTTCTGTTACAACGGCTCACTGTTGCCGGCCACCGCCCGAGATAAAATCAGCTGGTCCGGCATAATTGACTTTCTCAAAGACCGCCAGGGTTTTGTAGAAGGTGTTGTCTTCAGCGGTGGTGAACCGTGCATGCAATCAGGCCTGCTCGATGCCATGGCCGAAGTCAGGGAACTCGGTTATGATATAGCTCTGCATACCAATGGTTTTTACCCCGATGTGGTTGCCAGAGCCATTGACATGCGACTGCTACAGTTTATAGCCATAGATTACAAGGGGCCTTTGCACCGTTACAGCGAAATAACCGGGGCTACCGCCAACGAGACCGCATTCAACCGCCTGACAGAAATCGTCGTTGCAAGTGGCGTGAAATATGAATATAGAACCACTTTTCACCCACGTCTGATCAGCGACAGAGAAATACTTGAAATGGCCGACTGGCTCGAGGCAAGAAAAGTTTCCAGCTTTGCCCTGCAGAAATTCAAGCATGGCGATGCTTATGACCTTACGCTTCCCCCGGTTGTCGGACCCTGGATCCTCAACACTACCATTCTGAAGCTAAAGAGCAGGTTTGCCGATTTTACACTGCGCAGTGACGGCAACAGCGATCTGCAGCAGCTTGCTGCATAAGCAGACTGCAGGCGTAAACGGCTGTTCTTGACTTTTTGCCTGGCAAAACTGTATAAATGATGAACAGTCTGATCAACAGACTGTCGCGCTGGTGCCCTTAGTAATCACAGAAACGAGGCAGGTATGGAAATCACCCAGAACGAACTCAATATTCAGACGCTCGGCAAAGCAAATTTTGATTCGCCTCTCAGACTTTCAAAGATTGATGGCGACTACCTCACCAATTATATTGAAGAAAAAGAGCGGGTGCTTTTCAACAGCAGCCTTTGCAAGCTAAAAGAAGAGCTGGATGCAGGTCTTGAGCCTCTTTCATTCGAAAAAGCCGGCCCAAGAGAAAAGATTTTTTTCGATCCGAGCCGTACCCGCGCCGGTATCGTTACCTGCGGCGGCCTCTGCCCCGGCATCAACGATGTCATTCGCGGGCTGGTCATGCAGCTTTATTTCTGGTATGGCGTTAAAAACATCTATGGTTTTCGCTACGGTTACCTTGGGATGATCAAAGAATCAGGTCTGCAGCCGATGGTTCTTGACCCTGAAGTAGTCTCTGAAATACACCAACAGGGCGGCACCATTCTCGGCTCTTCGAGAGGGCCTCAGGACGTCGGTCTGATGGTCGATCGCCTGATGGATTACAACATCAACATTCTCTTCTGCATCGGCGGTGACGGCACCTTGCGCGGCGCCAAAGAAATCAACGAAGAAATAAACAAGCGCGGTCTGGCAATTTCCGTCATTGGCATACCGAAAACCATTGACAATGATATTGGCTTCATCGAAAAAACCTTTGGGTTCGAGACAGCTTTCACCCATGCCGTCGACTCAATCAGAACCGCGCACGTCGAGGCCCGCGGCTACCAGAATGGCGTTGGCCTGGTCAAGCTGATGGGACGACAGTCCGGTTACATAACCGCCAATGCTTCAATTGCCTCTCAAGATGTTAATTTCTGCCTCATCCCCGAAATGCCCTTCGACCTGGAGGGCGAAAACGGTTTTTACAAACACCTGCTCGACCGGATTCAACGCAAGAATCACGCGGTCGTAGTAGTTGCCGAGGGAGTAGGGGACCGCTTCTGTTCAATGGAAGAACGGGATATTTCGGGCAATCGCAAGTTTGGCGATGTTGGCATAATGCTGCGTGACGGCATTGGCAAGTATTTTAAAGAACGCAACATCCCGGTTTCCCTCAAATACATCGACCCGAGCTACATCATTCGCAGCTCATCCGCCATTCCTTCCGACAGCATTTTCTGCAATCAGCTCGCCCAGCACGCGGTTCATGCTGGTATGGCCGGCAAAACCGGCATGCTGGTCGGTCTCTGGAACAACTCGTTCACCCACGTGCCCATCGATATCGCGATTCGCAACCGCAAACACATCGACCCCGAAAGCATGTTCTGGCTCAATGTTCTCGAAACAACAGGTCAGCCGCGCTGGATGCAGAATAAACCGCGCGGGTCCGCCTGATTTTCAGATTATCTCTGAAGAGTGGGTGCCAGCAGCTTTACGGCTTCTTCGTGCAAAAGCCCATTCGTGGCGAGCAGCTCATAACTGTCTAGTGCCATGGGTGAGCCATCGAATCGGCTGATTTGGCCACCGGCCTCTTTTACAAGCAACAGGCCGGCTGCAACATCCCAGGGTTTGAGTCCGGTTTCCCAATAGATGGCGAACACGCCGCTGGCAATGAAACAAAGGTCGAGGGCTGCCGAACCGAAGCGCCGCACGCATTGCACCTGCATCAGCATTATTTTCAGGCGTTCGACGATGATTTCTATATTCTCTCGGCGGTTGTAGGGAAACCCGGTAACGGCGAGAGCGTCATTTAAAAGAGTTTGAGTGCCGACTCTTATGGGTCGGCCATTCAAAAATGCGCCACCGCCACGGTAGCATGAATAACATTCTTTATTCATCGGGTTTACTACAACCCCGACCACCGGTTCGCCCTGATCGCAGAGCGCGATGGAAACGGCAAAATGAGGCAAGCGGTTGGCAAAGTTTGTGGTACCATCGAGCGGGTCGACAACCCAGACCAGCCCTTGATTCCAGTTGTCGCCGCCATGCTCTTCGCCATGAAACCTGACTTCAGGAAATCTGGCAAAAAGCTCTTTTTTTATAAGTTTTTCAGAGGCAATATCGACTTCGGTAACCAGATCGACGGTGCCTTTGTGAATTACTTCATGACTGTTGTTAAAATTTTCTCTGATCATGCCGGCAGCCATTACGGCAACCTCAATGGCTCCACTGTAGAAATTTTCGAGATTCGGCATTTTGGGCTCCTGCGTGTCTTTGTTTGATGATTCCAGGCAATAATGATAGAATTGTTTTTCTGTAAAAACAAGGAGAACCGCGTGAATCTCACAGTAAAAAAAACAGGCCTGGCGCTGCTGACGATATTTTGTCTGAATGCGCCTTTTGCCATGTGGCCGGCAATGGCGGTCGAAACGACAGAACAGCAGGTCATTCATGATGACATAAACAAAGCCACGATTGCCGGGCAGACAACGTCTTCAACCGCTACAGTCGGTCAATCTTCAGAGCAACCGGTCTATGAAAGTAACGAAATCGTCGCTGTCGATAACCTTTTGAACCTGGCAACCGGTACGGTTCCGAAATTAGCCACCAACACGCACGTATCATCAGCATCCGCGTCTCATACTCCGCTAAACCTGGCACCAGCAACCGGCAGCTTTTCTCCCATAACAGATGCAGATGCAGCTTCAGAGTCGGCTCCAGCAGCCATGCCGGCTGACACGGCGCAGCAGAAAAAACAGACCGACCAGAACGATGCAGAATTTATCGACACTCTTTATCCTGATCCACTCTCGCCAGACTTCCCGACTTCAAGCGGCTTCAGCAGTGCCGAACGAAACCGTCCGGCACTCGAAATCATCGACGAAATAAACAGCAAGGCCGAAGATATCGCCCGAAAAACAGCTGCCGCACTCGGCATCGACTATGTTCCGCCGCAGGCCAGAACGGCCTCTGAATCAGTGACAGAAGACACTTTGCCTGATGCAGGCGGCGAACTTTCTGAGTTGTACAAAGACACCCCGGATGGTTCCTGGAGCGATCCCGGCGATTCTGGCAACCAGGACGGCGAACAAATGCCGCAAAATACGGATACCGAAAAAAGTCCGCTGCCCGATGAAACAGCTGTAATTGAAAACATCACTGCGACTGACACTGAAGACATTGCAGAAGAAGATTCTGAAGAAATTGTTCCAATTCAGTGGCCTGATTCTGAGACAGACCCTGAGTTCGCTTCAGCAACCTCACAGATACCGGAAACAGAGCGACCAGCACAGGAAGACGAGATGTTAGAAGCGGGGAAAGCGAAAGAATCATATGAAAAAACCGCGGCCCTCGAACCGGTGCTGATGCTTCTAGGCAAACCAGCTGACGAACAATGCGACCTGAACCTGATCAAAAAGCTTACCGGGCGACTCATCCCCGAAATCAGGCGCCTGGCCCGAAAAACTCATCTCTACCGCTGGGTCATCGAGACGGATGACGGGCGGCGGTTTCCTCTGAAATCGAACCTTAAGCTCCTGACAGAAGTCAGAAACGAAAAACTGCTCGACGGGCGAGTCAACCTCAGCGGGCAGTTCGCTTCTGCCGGTGCTGATGCCGACGATTTTTATTTTGTGGTTGAGACAATAACTGCCGCCAGCCCCGAAAAAAAAGGAGCAGAAACCTCACCAACCACAGACGACAATAAAGCTTTGCCACAAAAGCCCTGATTCCCGCCGTAACAATGCAGACAGAAAAACTCGAAAAAATTCTGGCTCTTATGCCTCCAAACCCCGGCGTTTACCTGATGAAAAACCGGGCCGGAGAAATCATCTACATCGGCAAATCGAGAGCCCTCAAAAAACGTGTTAAATCTTATTTTAACCGTCACCACGACAGCCTTAAAACTTCTGTGCTCGTTTCAGCTATCGAAGATATAGAGTTCATCGTTACTGAAACAGAAGTCGAAGCCCTGATCCTCGAAAACAATCTGATCAAAAAACACCGGCCGCGCTACAACATTCTGCTTAAAGACAGCAAGACTCACCCATATATCAAAGTCACCATGAGAGACCGGTTTCCCCGCCTTGAAAAAGTCAGAAAGGTGAGTTTTCGCGACGGCAACCTTTATTTTGGGCCGTTTCCGAATGAGTATGACTTGACGCGAATTATCGACATGCTCTCACGAAATTTCAGGCTATGTACATCGAAAAAAGGCATAGCGCCTGCTAAACCCGACAAAAAGCCCAGACCCTGCCTTAAATACCACCTGGGTCTCTGTCAGGGCATCTGTCAGGGCGAAGTCACTCCTGAAGAATACGCAGTTTCGATCAACAAAGCGGTCGAGGTGTTGTCTGGGCGTTCGGCCCCCGATTTCAGCGGACTCGAAAAACAGCTCAACTCTCTCGCAGCTCAATACCGCTTCGAGGAAGCGGCCGAAGTTCGCGACACTCTCACTGCCCTGCGTCGCTTTTTTGAAAATCAGAAAGTCGAATTTCTCAAGCCTGTCAATCTCGATTTCTGGGGCACGTGTGAAGCCAACGACCGCATGATCTTTTCGGTGTTTTTCATTCGAGGGGGCAAAATGCTTGGCAATCGTATTCTCGACATACAGCGCGAACCAGAGAACACCAACTGTGAAATTCTCGCCACTGTTATCAGTCGCTTTTATGATAACAATCTTATTCCTTCAGCAATTTACTGCGCAGTCGAACCCGATGGTGCAGATTCTCTGCTGGCAATGCTCAGCCAGCGGGCTGGCCGCAAAGTCGCGTTCCATATTCCCCGCAAAGGGCAGTTTCTCAATCTGCTGGCCATGGCTGACAACAACGCTCTCGAAGTCATGCGCAACCTCAAATCAGAAGGGAACGAGCGCATCGACGAGTCGGTCATCGATCTGCAGAAGCAGCTGGGGCTAGAGATTGCGCCGGTCAGAATCGAATGCGTCGACATATCTCACATTCAGGGAACAGACCCGGTCGCATCTCTGGTGGTCTGCCACAACGGTCGGCCCCGCAAAGGCGAGTATCGTCTCTATCATATCAAATCAGCTCAGGGCGGTGATGACCCGGCGTCAATAGCAGAAGTCACCAGACGGCGTTTTACGCGTCTGCTGAATGAGCAGGCGCCATTACCAGACCTGTTTATAGTTGACGGCGGTATCACACAAGTCAGAGCCGCCTGCCAGGAACTTGCCAGACTCGATCTGCAGGTTGCAGTGCTCGGTTTGGCCAAGCGAGAAGAAACGCTTGTCAAGCCCGATGGAAGCGAATACAATCTCTCTTTTTCAGGCGCCGGCATGAAATCGGTGATCAAGCTGCGCAACGAGGCGCATCGATTTGCCAACAGTTTTCAGAAGAAAACTCACAGCCGCCGGGTTCTGCGCTCGGCTTTGCTCAACTTGCCCGGCGTCGGGCCGGCCACTCTGCGCAAGGCTTTGTGGGAATTCGGTTCCATGGCAAATATAGCCGCAGCCGGCGTTGAAGAATTACAAAAAAGATGCAGTATTCCGTTAAAGACGGCAGAAATCATCATCAATTCGTTAAAGGAAGCTGAAAATGAAAAAGTTACCTGAATGTCTGCTGTTTTTTCTTTTGTTGTTCTGTGGCCACGGAAACATCGTAAGCTCAGAACCTGCGGTCGGCAGCGACAGACCACCGGCAGCTTCGGAGCAGTTGCTTGTGGCGGCTTTTACAAAAACCTTCAATAATCCTGACGAATTCAAGGCCAGCGGTATCTTTCAGCTACTGGGTTACAATGACAGTGAAATTTCGCAGATCGGAAAAATTACGCCCAGGCCTTCCAGAATAAGGGTGGAAACCGTAACTGACAGTGGTATCGGCAGATTTGCTTCACTTAAAGTCTTTTGTGAAAAGGTTTTTTATTATAATTTGACCATCGAGAGGGTTGTGTTTAATTTTCCAGATTGTGTCATCGACGAAACCCAGCTTCAAAACGGCAGACTCAGGTTCGTTGCCGGCAAACAGATAGAACTCACCACAGAAGTGTCGGCTGACGATATTCTCAAGGTTTTTGAGCTTTACGCGCAGGCTCGCTCACTTTCGAGCATGAATATGAAGCTCGCAAGCAACAGTGCCAGACTTCGGGGACGCATCAAAAAGGGAATTGTCACCGCTGATTTTTCTTTGCAGGGTACAACACAGCTGCTCGACCCCAAAACGATTTTTTTTCGTTGCGAAAGGCTGCTTCTTAATGGTATGCCCATGCCGAGAAACGCTGTCGCAGCAATTTTTAAGCAGATCAACCCGGTTTTTGATGCCAGCAAAACCTGGTTGAATCTGAATGTAGCCAGAGTCTGCATCAAGCCAGGATTCGTCGAAACACAAGCAACAATAAATCACAAGAAAGGTTAAACAATATGCCAACCAGCCGCCGCAAGCACAGAATCGGAGAAGCGCTGCATCAGCGCCAGCTCGACGTTGTCATCGCTCTCGATCTGGTTCATGACCAGCACAATCTTTCAGCTGTTCTTCGTACAGCAGATGCCGCCGGGTTTGGCCGCGTACTCTGGGCTCCTGATTTTAAAAAACCTGAAGATGTGAACCCCGAGGTTTCCAAGGGCTCCGAGCGCTGGGTAGATCTGCAGGTTGTCGACGACATAAAGCCATCGCTGCTGCAACTTCGCAAGCAGGGGTACAAAATTGCCGCCACCCATATGGCCCGGGAGGCCGTAGATTTTCGCACCCTCGACTGGACTCAACCATGGGTCGTGGTTTTCGGCAATGAGCATCGCGGCTGTTCTGACGCCACCGTCGAACTGGCGGACGCCAACATCTTTCTGCCAATGGCTGGCTTCGTTCAAAGTCTTAATATCTCTGTCGCAGCAGCGGTAACAATGTACGAAATCCAAAGACAGCGACAGCTGGCCGGTATGTACAATAAAACTGCGTCACCTGAGCAAGTCGAACTATTGTACCGGCAGTGGAACCTTGCCGACGAAGAGCTGACAGTCGAAGAGCTGCTGACAAGACCGGACGGCCCGCTTCCAGAAGCAGAACAGCCTCACACTGACGGCAGATTCAACTGCCCTTTTCTGCAAAAAAAGCAAAAATCTTAAAAAAACTGCCACCAGCCCAGCAGTAACCTTATCGCCACAACTGGACGCTTTGCCTTTGGCAGAGCGGCAAATCGACGTGGCGGGGTACAATAATCCGTTTTTTTCAAAAAAAGATAAAAATTATCGTTTAGAAATAATCAAACCCTTCCGAATAGATTTTTACCAAACAAGCAGACCGAAAATGGAGTTGGTCGATGAAAAAAATAGCACACGGATTAAGGGACTGGTTTAAAGATTTTGTCAGAGCATTGGTTTTCTTTCTGTTTTTGCAGACATATGTAGTGCAGGGTTTCGTTATCGAAGGCGCCTGCATGGAACCGGAGCTGCATTCACGCGAGAAAATCATTGTCAATAAAATGGTCTATATGCTCAAAGAGCCTGAAGTAGGGGAAGTTGTAGTATTCTCTTACCCGCTCGAGCCGGGCAAAGATTTCGTCAAGCGGGTTGTTGGCATACCCGGCGACGTCATTGAAATAAAAGATGGTTACCTGTTTCGTAACGGCAAAATGATGAAAGAGCCTTTTGTTAAAGAATATGTTTTTGGTTCATACGGCCCTTTGAAGGTGCCGGCTGACAAAATCTGCGTCATGGGCGACAACCGCAATAATTCGCACGACAGCAGATCGTGGGGCCTGCTCGACAAGAAGATGGTAAAAGGACGTGCTGAAATCAAGTTCTGGCCAGTAGATGCATTTGGTCGAATTGACGTGATGAAAGAGTGAAGAAAAATTGACACTCCAGTCACACATGAATATATTCTGACCAATGTCAGGAGAAAATACTTTGGTTACATCATTCAAACTTAGCGGCTTTACCTGCCCGGCCTGCAGTGCGATATTCGAAGCAAGGACGGTCACTTCGATCACTCACCAGGGCCAGGATTCAGACTTTCTGCCACACTATCTCGGCGAAAACCCGCTGCCGTTCTTTCTGGTTCAGTGCCCGGAGTGCGGCTTTTCAGGCTATCCCGAAGACTATTCGGCTGACATCCCCGCAGAAAAACGCATCGGCACGGCCTTCATCAAGAAGACCCTGAGTCTGCCATTGTGCAAAAAAATGCCTGAAGAAGCGCTGAAGTTTTTCATTGCCGCCAAAATATACGAAGAGACCAGACGTAACCCGTATCACATCGGCAATCTGTATCTGCGTGGCTCGTGGTGCTGCCGTCTGCGAGAAAACCGCAAGGCTGAGATCGAGCTGCAACAGCTGGCGGTCAAATTTCTCAAGATTGCAGTCGAAAAATCGACAATCTCTAACCCCGACAATCTACCGGTGGTTACCTATCTTATCGGCGAGCTTTATCGTCGCCTCGAAGACAGAAAATCGGCCAGAGAATGGTTTGGAGCTGTCGAAGAGGTAATTATCGACCCAGAACAGCAATGGATTCTGGAACTGACACAAAAACAGGCAGAATTGAATGAGCATTTTATAAATTGAGCTCATATTGAAAGGGAGTCAGGGACACTGCTGTTGTCCCGACAATCCCGGGTTTCCGTTAAATGTTTGTGATTTTCAACAAAATCGCATACACTCATACAGATAAACGGAAATTCGGGATTGTTTATTTCGGGGAAAATCGATGCAGAGAATCAGAGTTCGCTACGCTGACGAAAAAGGCAACACCAGTGAAGAAGTGTTCGAAACCCGCTCGGTTGAAGAATTGAGAACTGCCTTCAATAACAAAGGCTATTACGTTCTCAACGAGACCTTTCTAAACTCATCGCTTCTTGAAAGGCTCAAAAAGGCAACCAGCCAGGCAAAAGGCGCCTCAATCAAAGAACTGAACGAGTTCACCAAACTCGTCAGAACCTTACTCAAATCTGGCATGCCAGTCACCGATGCCATAGAAGTTCTCCTGGACGGAGCCGACAAAACTCCGCTCAATCAGGCCTTGCATGCTGTACACAAAGACATCAGAGAAGGCATTTCTCTCAGCCGCGCCCTTGGCAGGCACCCTGAAGTATTTCCTGATATTTATATAAAAACAATTGTTGCCGGCGAAAAGTCGGGGGCTCTCGAAAATATCCTCAAAAGACTTTCTGACTATTTTACGACTTCCATAGCCATCCGTAGAAAGATAGTGACTGCCCTTATCTACCCGACAATTCTGCTGGCGGCCTCATCAATAGCGGTAACCTATATGGTCGTTGCCGTCGTTCCGGAGTTTGCCAGCCTGTTCAAGAGCCTGGATGTTCCGCTGCCATTGATGACCTCTCTACTGCTTTCCGCATCTGAGCTCCTTGGTGAGTGGTTTTTTCTGATTCTGTGCCTGCTGGTTCTTGGCGTTGCCACCTTGATGAATTATGCAAAATCACCCGAGGGCCGCAAGAATATCGACCACTACAAACTAAAGCTGCCGCTGATCAGAGATCTCGAAAGAAACTTCGCTTACAGCCAGTTTTCAAGAACTATGGCGACGATGATCGAAGGTGGCATACCAATTCTCGACAGCCTTCGAGTAGTACTCGACAGCCTCGAAAACAAAGTTATCGCCGGCCGTTTCGCCGTTCTTCCTGACCTGCTCGAAAAGGGAATGGCTTTCGGCAAGGCCATCAAAACCATACCCGACACCCCAAGAATAATGTCCAGAGTGGTGTACGTCGGCGAAGAATCAGGCAATCTTGGCGAAATGCTCGAAAATCTCGCCGAACACTTTGATGATGAGATTTCTGAACTGACCGACACGATCACCTCGATGATCGAACCCTTACTCTTTCTTGGCATGGCCCTTGTGGTCGGCACTTTTGTCGTCGCGCTTCTCTACCCGGTATTGACGGCGGCCTCCAACATCAACTAGGACTGGAAACAAGATGGAAAGCTTCAAGGAATTTCTTGTAAAAAAACAGATAATAGACGGGAAAAAGGCTGCGAAACTGTTCACCGAAAAGGCTTCGCAGGCTGACGAGATTCTTCGACGCCTCGACTCTGATGCCGAGGTTTCTGACCAGAATCTTATCAAAGCTTTTGCGGCAACTTTTCGTAAAAAGGCTCTCTGCGAGATACTCGTCGAAGAAGGCTTTTTGACTCTCGACTATGTTCAGCAGATGATTTCCGAATTTGGCTCCATACCCGCCAACCTCGGCCAGATCCTTATCGAGCGCAAGCTTATTTCTGAAGAAGAATATGCCCGGTCTGTAGCGCTTGAACTCGGCATAGAATACATGGATCTGAGCCATTACGAGGTTAACGACGAACTGTTCAACAGTGTCGACGTGGCTTTGATGAGGCGCTACTGCTTTATCCCGCATCAAAAAGCCGGTAAAGAAATACTTCTGATCATGCATGACCCGGGCAATGTCGATTCTATCGAAGAGCTAGAAGTACAGCTCGGCATGCCGATAAAGCCGCTGGTAGCTTCTAAAATGGCGATTCAAAAGCTTCTCAACCTTATGATTGAAACCAGTCTCGACTCAAAGGTCGTCTTTGCTGATCTTGAGAACTTCCCACCTCTCGAAGTGATGGTCGAAGACGACGATGATGAAGCCGATATCGCCGGCCTCGCCAAAGGAGCCGGGTTCAGCAGTGAAACGCCGGTTGTCAGAATGGTCGATGCCATAATTCTCAAAGGCGTCAGAAAACGTTCAAGCGATATTCACTTTGAAGTGTACGAATCACAACTCAAAGTAAAATACCGCATCGATGGCGTTCTCTTCGAAGTGCTTTCAGATGTCGAGCCCAGGTTGCGGGCTCCGATCATCTCAAGGCTCAAAGTCATGGCGCAGCTCGACATCGCCGAAAAAAGAGTTCCCCAGGATGGCCGCTTCAAACTGAAAATCGACGATCGCTTTGTAGACTTTCGTGTCTCGGTTCTGCCCTCGATTTTTGGCGAAACCGTAGTTTTGAGAATTCTCGACAAATCGGCGCTAGGTCTAGATATTCAGAAGCTTGGTCTTGAAGGCGAAGATCTTCTTCTTTTCAAACGCAATGTAAAAAAGCCATACGGCATGGTTCTGGTAGCCGGCCCAACCGGCTCTGGCAAAACCACAACCCTCTATTCTGCTTTAAAGTTCGTTCACACCCCGAAAGACAAATTCATTACCATCGAAGACCCTGTTGAATACCAACTGCCTGACATAGTGCAGATTGCCGTTAACGAAAAAAAAGGCCTGACCTTCAGTTCGGGCTTGCGTTCAATCGTTCGCCAGGATCCTGACAAAATAATGGTCGGCGAAATTCGTGACCCAGAAACCGCTAAGATTGCCATTAACGCAGCCTTGACCGGGCATCTGGTCTTCAGTTCGATTCACGCCAACAACGTCACCGACGCAATTTCGCGCCTTGAAAACATGGAAATCGACCCTTACGAATTCGTCAGTTCGTTCAACCTGATCATGTCGCAGCGTCTTCTCAGACTTAACTGCAAAAACTGTGTCAGCGACGACGATACAATTACCGACGAAATGAAGCGCCTGACCGTCGACTTCGAGCATTACGCCAGTGTCGAGTTCAAAAAAGGAAAGGGCTGCAGGTTTTGTCATGAAACTGGTTACCAGGGCCGTTCCGGCATCTTTGAAGTCCTTGAACTTTCGCCGGCGATCAAACAGATGATACTGACCCGGCAATCGCCGCTCGAAATTAAAAGAGCAGCTATCGCCCAGGGAATGGTACCTTTGCGCAGGGCAGGGTGGCAGAAAGTCGAACGCGGCCTGACCACCTTCGAAGAAATGAACCGCGTGACCTTTGAAGAAGGGGTGCTCTGATGAACTTATATACAGATCTTGTAGCAGTCGATATCGGTACCCACAGTATCAAGCTCGTGGCCATTGACCCTGGCCCCGGGCGCCAGGGTTACGTGATAAAAAACCTTGCCAGAGTGGAGTTGCCACAAGGGCTGGTTGGCGGCGATTTCACCGGCCCGGTCATTTCCGACCTGACGCTGTTCAAAAATATTCTTTCGAGTCTTGTCAGTAACGTCAGAAACACGCGACAGGGCTACGTAATCGGGCTTCCAGACAGATGGGTAAAACTTCACCTTGCCACTCTCGAACTCTCAGACAGTGAAAGGCAGTCGCCTGGTTTTTTATCGTGGCGCCTCGAAAAGAGCCTGCCCATACCCGAGGGCATGAAAGTGATCGTCGACTACCAGATTCTGGCTCCTGCCAAAAATGGTGAGCCCGGGCAGTTTCATGTTCTCGCCGCCGCAGTGAAAAAAGAGCTTGTCGAGATACTGTCAAGCCTGACGACAGAGCTGCGCATGGAAGTCATGGCCTTCGACACTTCTTCACTGGGAGTTTTCAATCTTTTTGAAGAATCTTTCCCCGACAAAACAGTCGATCAAACCATTATCAACCTGCATATCGGCCACGAAACGACTGTGGTCAAAGTTTATCAGGCAGGGGCGCTGATGTACGAGCGCGTAATCGAAGTTGCCGGTGAAGAATTTGCCAAAATTGTCAGCGAGCTTGACTCTGTCAATCTCGAGAGTGCCATGCGAACAAAAGAAACCGAGAAGTTCTTTCCGGTGAACAGAACCGATGTCTCTGAATTGTTGAGCAAAAGACACCGCATCGAAAGAATTTTTGGCAACTGGCTGCGTGAGCTGAATGTCACTTTTCGATTTTTTCAGGATAAATTCAACTATTCACGTCTGCCGGCGGTCTTCATTACTGGTGGCAGCGGCATGTTCGCCGGCCTGGACGTTTTTCTGAGTGAATATCTCGAGACTTCCTGTCGACTGTTCAATCCTCTTGAAGAAATTCCCCTGGCACAAAAACTTACAGAGAGCCAGACTGCGTCAGGCCCGGTTTTTGCGGCCTGCCTCGGCCTGCTGGCCAAATAGGTGGTATCATGAAACATTTTCTGAACTTCAAACCGACAATTGTTTATCGCAAGGGAAGCAGCTTCATGTTAAAAACTTCCCTCGCCATACTCTACGCAGTTCCGGTTGTTATGGCAATTTTCTGGGGCTGCAATTATTACGAAACCAGTCGTATAAAAGAATTTTACACAGAAGCTGAAGCGCAGCTCGCTGCCCGAACTTCAGAATTCAAAAAAAATCTCGACCAGTTCAAGACCCTGAAACAGGATCTCGAAGAAGAAGAAAAAAGCTACTTCGAGTATCAGAGAGTCTCGACTCTTTGTCAGACTTCCTGGAGCACTCTTTTGAACCGCCTCGAAAGTCTCACCCCAGGTCAGGTCAAGTTTTTCCGCATCGGTATCAGACCTGAAAAAATAGTTCGGGTGAGCCTCGAGGGCGAAGCTGCCGGCCTGAATGATCTAACAGACTTTTTGCGAATGCTGTTCAAAGAGAAGGTTTTTGTCAGCCCAAATCTGAAAAAACACGGCAGATCAGAAAAAAAAGACAATCAAAATGTGACTTTCAACATGGAAGTCGATTATGCCGGCGAAAGCGGGGATTTGCCAAAATGAATCCGAATGAACTGCAAAAACTCAAAGATCGTGCTCCTCTGCCTGTTTTTATTCTGCTGATATTGTTGTTTCTGCCTTCAATACTGATCGAGCCGGAACTGACGGCACTGGATACGGCCGCAGACAGTTACCAGAACCAGGTTAAAGCGGCATCTGTTGCCGTTAAGACCCATCAAAACAATGGTCGTAACAATCTAAAACTGCAGCAACTCAAGAGTATCCGCGAAGATCTGATGCGCATACTGCCCGATGAAGCCGATTTGCCTGATTTGATCGACAGGCTGCAGAAGCTTGCCGGCGAGTGTGATGTGCTCTTACAGGAAGTCAGATACGATTTCAGTCGTGAATTCGAAAAACTTTCGGTGCCGTCATACCAGCTGCACATGAATCTCAACGCTGAATACGCCAGTATGCGGAAATTTCTTGCCGCCGTTGAAAGTCTGAATTCGCCCGTCATAATCAATGAGATTGTGCTGATCGAGGGAAAGCGCTATGCTTTAACCATGAGGTTACCGGTAAAATGATAGATATAAAAACCAATTTCGTCATCAAGCACCGCGAAGATGTAATCGACACTCTTAAAGTTCGCGCCCGCGAAAAACGCGTTCTGTATATACTGCTGATCATTTTTGCCCTGACTATGGCCTACGAGAACAGCGCCGCTATCTTTGCCTTTCTGCTGAACGACAACTTCGAAATTGCTTCCCTCGGCGAAAAAAAGGCCGCGACTATCAAACCCGAAATATTCAGAGGGCTCGAAAAGAGCCTGCAACCTCTGATAGATGAATACCCGCAGTATGCTCGCCGCCTGCAGCTGGATGCTGCCACTCTCAGAACGCTGATAGCGAAACCAGTCTCACCCGACACCCATGAAGCCTCCATGAACACCTGCCGAGAACTGCTGGCCCGCTTTTACGAGTTTGCAAAACACCCCGTCGTGACTAAAGGGCCGAAACTTGTTGAATTCGAAAAAGAATTGCTGGCGGTTGCCAGACTTTTAAAAATAAAGCCTGATAGAGAATTGAGTTTTCAGAAGCTTGATTTCGGCAAAACCACTGCCGAAGCCTTCGAAAACAAACATCGCAACCTTTTTGAATTCAACTGAGGAACGAATGATGAAAACCGCTGCCAGAAGTGGCTTCACTCTGATTGAAATGCTCGTAGTCGTTGCCGTGATAGGTATTCTGGTCGCGACCACCAGTTACCATAATGCAAGAGTGCTCAAAAGTTCTAAAGATGCAGCGTTGAAGCACGAACTGAGCCTGCTGCGCAGTGCAGTCTATCAGTTTATGCTTCACAGGGGCCGGTTTCCAGACCATTTAAAAGAACTCGAGCCTGATTTCATCGCAAAAGTCCCCGAAAAATGGCACGGCAGCAATGCCTCCGGAAAATTCAGTTATGACCAGACCGAAGGGGCACTCAAGCTGGCTTTTGAGACTGATTCAGACAGTCAGATCGACGCGGGTGGCCGTAAATATGCTGATTACTGAAAAAAAAGGTCTGTCTTTGCTCGAGCTGATTGTCTGTACTGTGATAATCGGCGTTTTGTCGACGGCAGCGGTGCCGCTGGCTAAAAATCTGGTCAGAAGCAAAAAAGAAGAACTGCTGCGCGAACATCTCAAAGACATGCGCAAGGCAATCGATCGCTTCTACGAGAAGAAAGCTGCCAAAGAGCCGGGCCTGCCCGATTCTCAATACTACCCCAAAACCCTGAATGAGCTGGTTGACAATCGCTTTCTTCGCAAAATACCCTCAGACCCGTTCACAGAGAAACCCGACTGGTTAACTCGGTCATCGACCGATGCCGATAATGCTGCCATTTCAAACATGCTTAACGTTTTCGACGTCTTTTCGGCCAGCGACAAAACAGACGGCAAAGGGCAACCATACAGCAGCTGGTAACTGCTCAAAAAAGATACAGCTGAACAAAAAGCGTTCATCTTTACAGGTTGTCGAGCCCTCATATTCTTCAAGAACAGTGCCGTAAGCGATTTTCAATAGTTGGCATGATTATTGCTTAAAAGAGTCCGGAATTTATTCCGGAGGTCTGAAGCAATGAAATCTATGTTTAAACTTTTTATAATGGTAATGGTCGCTGTTTTTGGTATTTCATTTCAGGCATACGCTCAAATGAACGATTTCGATATAATTCACAGTGAAATTAAAGAAATTGTCGATGCCGATGGCGTTGTTGCCTTACGCGTAGACTGGCTGCGCCGCCCCGGCGAAATGGCCTTGACGATTATCTACAACGGCTTTCTTACTCAGGAAGGAATGGCTAATTTTTACGTCAAAGTCAATGGCGAAACCCGCGATTTTATGACCCTGCAACAAGAAATGAAAAACAGGGCACAACGCCTGCGGATCATTTCTTTTCATCCCACCGCCCGCCAACAGAAGGTAAACAAGTTGATCGAACTGCCGGCCGGCACCGTTGTCGACAGTCTTCTTTTCCGAAATGCTCCGTATTACAAGCAGTTTGGCGCCCTTGATATCGAGATCAAATTTTTCATTCATGGTCGCTGGGATGGCGACGGCAACAACAATGACGAAAACTACAGATTCAGCTTTTCCAGCCCCATTTCTGACATGCCAAGATTCCACTTCTGACTGCAGAAAGAAAAATTAGGCGACAGGCAATTTTCGGGTTAAAATCAGAGTAAGTTACTCAAGGAGGGAAACTTATGCTGAAAAAAGGAATTTTGTTGTCAGCAATCGTTTTGGCGCTGGTATTCTCATTCACAGGCATTGCCGAAGCCAGAAGAGGCATCGTCATACCCACTGCCTGGGGTTATGGTGTGGTAAACAGCCAGGCTCCCTACACCTGGCCTGCTTATGGTTACCAGGGAATGCATCCAGCTGTGCCTGTGCCGACTTTTCAGTGGTCTGCACCGGTCTGGAATGGCGCCACCTGGGTATATTACAATTCTGCCGGTTACAACGACTATTACCCGGTCAATACAATCGCTGCCGTGGCATGCAATCTGAACATCAGGTCAGAACCCTATGTTGCCGGCAAAAAAAAGCGCAACTCCAACGTCATCGGTCTGCTTAAAACCGGTGAACAGGTTTATGTAATGGGTCGCTACGGAAACTGGTTTCTGGTTCAGTCTGCCTGGATGCCACTGCGTCAAGGCTACGTATATGGCAGTTATCTGCGCTTCTACCAGAACAACTGGCCTTCCAGCCATTATACAGCCTTTTACCCCGCACAACTTTCAGGTCGTGCCTGGTAAGATTACTCGCCGGTAACCAGCTTCAAAAACAGCAGAGCCATACCGCCGCCCCAGATCACTGCAACAAGCATCCAGATCACGACGGTGATCTTGGCTCTTGTTGTTTTAGCGTCGCCAGCTTCGGAGGTCAACATCGAGTGAACGCTCAGATTGTCTGGAGCAGCGGCGTCTTCTGTGGTGCCGGCGGCACGTTTTTCGGCTTCAAGCTTTTCTTTTTCGGCCATCGCCGCCTTGTTTTCGGCTTCGAAAGCCAGCCTGGTTTCTTCGATGAGTTCTTCTGGAGTCGAAATATGGTTAAGAGCAATGGCCAGTTTTTCGGCCAGCAGCTGCACTACGCGCTGCTGTTCGACCTTGAGCGAAGTTCTCGAAAATGCCGCGATTTTATACACCGCCGCCAGCAATTCGCGATCAGGATTGGCAGACAAAACCACCCCGAGCTTATCGATGATTTCGACAGACGTTTCTTTTGCCAGCGCGTCAAGCAGCGGCTGCCTGACTATATTGAAGTCTACAAGCATTGAAGCGGCGACCGCCAGCGAACGCTGTTTTGCGTTTGCAGAACCAATCATGCTGCTCAGCAGGCTTCTGATTCTTTCTCTGTCGATGCCCACAAATACACGAGTTGCCGTCATTCTGATTTTGCCGTTTTTTTCCTGCATAAATTGGGGCAGATAGAGGCAGAGATACTCGGGGTCGAGATTTGCAAGCGCTTTGATGCAGGCACAAACAACATCAGGGTTGTCGCTTCTGGTCAGCTTCTTTATTCTTTCGCATTCAGTTATCTGACCAAACTTGCCAAAAACATTGATTACAGCTGCCAGCTCTTTGCCGATGGCCGAAGTCAGAAGCTCTGACAATTTACCTCTATTGTCTTTGAAAAACTGCGCATTTGCACGAGCCAGTAATTGAATTTTGTCTTGTTCGGTCTGCGCATCATAATGTTCGAAATCAATGACCTGGGGAGGCGGAGCAACCCCGGCGGGTTTCTGCAAAGCTGTCGGCACCACCGGCTCTGTTTTTTCATTTTCCAGGGGTGAAACGGCTACTTCTGGCGCATCGGCAACAGTAACGTCAGCAAAAGCTGCATCAACAGGCTGAGCGACAGTTGGTGAAAGCTCAAGAGGAGGAATCTCAAACTCGTCGAGACCGGGAAGAAACGCCTCGTCCCCGTCGTCGCCACTTATTTTACAGGTTTCTTTGAGAAGACTGAGTTCTTCGCTGCGGACACGCTCTTTCAGCTGGTTCAGGTAGTCCTGGACAGACACGTCTATCAGTTTTTTGTCTGAAAGAGCCCTGATAATACCCAGAAGAATGCCCTTCACCAGACTCTGGTGCTGCCCATCGAGGCTGCGGTTGACCCAGAACAGTCTGAAGGGCAGTTCGGGGTGGGCATTGTTTTTTAAAATCTGGCTGATACGCATCAATACCGATGGGCTGGTTACCTGAGTCAAAAGTCTGATCAGGTGGGGTTCAACTTCAGGGTAAGGGAAAAAAGCCGCATGGTGCAGCGCAAGAATCACGTCATTTTCAGAATTCGAAAACATGAGATCGACAAGATGCTTGAGCGCTTCTGAGCGGTTCCAGCGATAGAAAGCCTGAATTGCCTGAGCCTTGACAACGTTTTGTGGCGAATTGAGCAGAGGGATTATTATGCCCTGAAGATTTACCGGATCGAGCTTTTCGAGTGCGGCCAGCGCTGCTGTGATGACAGTCGGGTCAGGGTGCCGCGTCAGTTCTATCAGAGCGGGCGAATCTTCGATACTGCCGTGCTTTTTAAAAAAGAGACAGAAGGTCGGCAGGATTTCGCAGGGAAAATTCTGCCAATCAGCCTGGCGAAAGTAATCAGAGGCAAGAAAAGCCTCAGCCGACTCGATGGTGGTTACTCCGAGGGCAAGATCTTCAAGACGCTGCGGCTCTTTGAGAAGCTTTTCGAGCCCCGCAAGAGAAACCTTGAACTGGGTGCCTTTAAGTTTAAACAGAGCAAGTCGCAGTGATTTCTTGATCTGAAAAGACAAAACCTGGTCTTTGACCTCATCGAAGGCCTTCTTCAACAGCTCGGCTTCGCTTCTGACAGGCATGCGCCCATCTATTTCTTCGAGAAAGCCAAGCACAAGAGTGCCATTGCCACTGGTCAGGGCCTGATAAAGCTCTTTCGCACCAAATTCAGAATTTGATATTGCCAAGACTCGATCCCCATTCCTTGATATGTTTCATTTTAGCCTCTTTAAAGCAAAATTTAAAGACTGTAATTTCAAAATTTCATGTTGCCGCCAACCCCGATAACCGGGTCTGCATCGTTGAGATTGTATCCGACCAGTTCGTAGTTAAATCTGTCGCCAGCGAACCTTACGGCAGCATGTAGCCGATATCTGGTTTCGTCAGTAACCAGCATATTGCGATAATGCCCGACCTTGAATTCACCGATCAGATGAATTCGCTCGCGAAACCTGCAGGTAGCGGCAAAAGTGCCGGTATAAATGTCGTTACGCTTGACGTCACGACGGCTGCCATCGGAAAATTCGATGCGCTGCCGCCCGGCAAAAGCGGCTGAGAGGTTGAGATACCCGGTTATGCGGTCATTGAATTTTTCTGCAAACGTTGCATAAACATTGCGCAAACTTTCGATCTGCTCGATATCGGCAAGCATGCTTTCGCGAGTATCCATGGGGGCATAGTTGAAACCGTAACAGAAATCCTCGTCTTCACCTTCAGGGGTAACTTTGCAGCCAACCCCATAATGTTCGACCGAACCGGTCAATTGCGGCAAAGATTTGCGATCGTAAGCAAGTAATACCAGACTGCCTTCAAGCTCGGCGTCAAACTTGTTGCGCACGCTGATAATTCCCTCATTTTTACTCAATGAAACTGGTTGATTGTTGTATGTAACTTTGCCCTCGGCCCGATTGAATTTAACCGCAAAACTTCGACCAGACACCGAACGGTCAGGAACGGGCACAGTAAGCAATCCCGAAGAACCGGCCAGAGTGGTGCCGACATCTCTGCCCGCTGCAAGCGTCGCCGGCATGCAAAGAGAGCAGACGCTGATTCCCAGAAAGAAAATCAGATTGCCTGCCCAGTTGCCGACCATTCTGCGAAATTTGCCTTTGCAACCCTGATACATAACGCCGACAGTATCGACAACAATTTCTCTATTGTTAATCGCCATTTTTTTGGTTCAGATGCATTGACTTCACGAATGCGATAACTTAAAATACTTTACTCGTTTTTATAAATAAGTTCAGATTGTAATCTTTTTAGAGGGTATGTTGTGATGACTTGTCGTTATTTTGAATACCGAAATGATTACAGAGGTATTACGTGAAGCAACTGGGGGATTTTCTTGTAGAACGCGGCTTTATCAGCCCAGAACAGCTATCCAAGGGTCTGCAGATAAGCTCGAAGCAGGGGCTTCGCCTCGGAGAAGCTCTGGTAGATCTGGGTTACATTCAAGAAGACGATTTACAGGAAGCTCTTGCCCGCCAGTTTGGCATTACTCGTCTGGGCTCTGAAGAACTGATAATCGAGCCCACCGTAATTCATGAAATACCGGTACAGCTGGCCAGAAAACACATCATTATACCCCTCCACCAGAAAGCCGGCGCTCTGGTTGTAGCAACTGCAGACCCGATGAACACCTCGATCATCGGAGAGCTCGAAAATCGCCTTAAACGCAGAGTCCTCATTTTACTGGCGAGCAGAGCCCAGATACTCAGAGCCATAGACAGGTATTACACCGGCCGCGAGAACCTCCAGGAAAGCATGCAACAGATTCAGTCTTTTGAGACAGACTCTATTCCAGAATCGATAGAACCCGACGATTCACTTCTGCAGAGCGGCCCGATCGTCAAATTCGTCAATCAGGTTCTCATTGGTGCCGCCAAAGAAAGGGCTTCCGACATACACGTCGAAAGAGACGGGGTGGATTTTCATATCCGCTACCGCATCGACGGCATCTTAAAAACAATGTTTCGCCCCAAGATGAGCCTGCACCCCATGATCGTTTCGCGCATCAAGGTAATGGCGAAACTCGATGTCAGCGAGCACCGCATCCCCCAGGATGGCCGTATAATGATGAATATCGACGGTATCGCCGTTGACTTTCGCGTTGCCATCTGCCCCTGTATCGACGGCGAAAATGCAGTACTCAGGCTTCTAAATAACGAATCTCAGGCTCCTGAACTCGATGCTCTGGGTTTTTCTGAAGACAGTGTCGAAAAGCTCAA
Organism: Candidatus Rifleibacteriota bacterium; assembly: GCA_029564115.1. The sequence continues at coordinate 95,542 of JAKQQP010000218.1, forward strand.
TCAGTTGATGGGGCATCATTTTGGGCTTGTGCTCGTAGCTGGCCAGACGGGTTCAGGCAAGACAACGACCCTTTATTCTATTCTCAAGGGCCTCAACAAAGAGGGTGTAAAGATCATAACCCTCGAAGACCCTGTCGAGATAAGAATGCCCATGCTCAACCAGATTCAGATCAATCCGAAGGTAGATTTAACGTTCGCTTCTGGTCTGCGCTCGATCCTGCGCATGGACCCGGATGTCATTCTGGTCGGCGAAATTCGTGACGAAGAGACAGCGGTGCTTGCAGTCAACGCTGCCATGACCGGCCATCTGGTTTTTTCGACAGTTCACTGCGGCACAGCCTCTGAAGTACCGGTGCGGATCGGTGAAATTGGTATCGAACCCTATCTGACGGCAAACGTTCTGCTTGGCATGGTCGCTCAGAGACTCGTCAGGGTCAATTGCCCGCACTGCCTGCACCCGGAAGAACTGCCCCCGGGACTGCAAAAAAAACTCGGCATCGACTTTCAGACTTATTATGGCAAGGGTTGTGCAGCCTGTGCCGGCATAGGGTTTCGCGGGCGTTCATGTATCGAAGAAGTTCTTGTTGTCGATCACGACATCAGAAAAATGATCATAGAGAGATCCACCAGCCAGGAAATCGAAAAAAGATCGGTGGAGCTCGGTTTAACCACTCTTCTTGAATCAGGCAAAAATAAAGTAAAAAACAAATTAACCAGCGCTGCCGAGCTGGCACGGGTCATTTAGCGGCATAAAACCGGTTAAGCGGGAGAAAAAGCGTGAGCAAATACAGTTATCAGGCCAAAACAGCAGAGGGAAAAAGTATTCAGGGTGAAATCGAAGCTGCCGACGAGTCTGCGGCGCTGCATCAGCTCTCAGACAAAGGGCTGCTGGTGTCGGTTCTCGAAGAAATAGACGAAACAAACAGTCTTGACACTGAGATAACACTTTTTTCAGGTGTTTCTGCCGAGTCTCTCTCTACTTTTCTGCTGCAGCTGTCAATTATGATAAAATGCGGCGTAAATCTGGCTGAAGCTCTTCAGTCACTCGAGCAGGGCGAAGAAAACGCGCACTTTAAAAAAGTTCTGGTTGATGTAAGAGCCAGAGTTTACGGTGGTCAGGCCTTCTCAGAGGCTTTGGCCGCACACCCTGAAATCTTTGGCCGCTTCATGGTCTCGATGATCAGGGTTGGCGAAACCGGCGGCGTGCTCGAGCAGGTTCTGGCAAAGCTTTCATCGACAAGCAAGCGGCAGATGGCTTTGCGCAACCAGATTTTCGGGGCTTTGGCATACCCGGCTGTCCTGTTTTCGGTTGCCGGTATTGTCCTTCTGATTCTTATGGGTTTTGCCGTGCCTAAATTTGCTGAACTGTTCATGAAGGCCGGGCTCGAACTTCCGGTCACCACCCGCATTCTTATCTCTGTCAGCTCTTTCGTTTCTGCCAACATCTACCAGGTTGTCATCGGCGGATTCATTCTTCTCGCCATTATGGCCTATATGCTCATGACACCCGAAGGCCGAAAAACCGTCGGAGAAATCTGCCTGCAGGTTCCGATAATGCGCCCGGTTCTACAGCGCTTTTTCGTCGTTCAGATATCTGAAGCCATGGGTCTTCTGCTCGCCGCCGGCGTACCCCTTCGTGAGCTTCTTCTTGCGATAGAAGGCACGATTGTGTTGCCTACCCCCAAAGGAGTTGTTGCCAGAATGCGCGAGTTCATCGATCAGGGCGGAAGCCTGAAGCAGGCTCTCGAAAACGGGCCGATCTTTCCGGCCATGGCCGTCAAATTGATTGAAACCGGTGAAGTTACCGGAAGCCTCGACACCATGTTTGGAGAAGTCGCATCTTATTACGACGATCAGCTGCAGACAGCCATAAAATCGGCGCTGAGCATGCTCGAACCTATTCTTATCGCCATGATGGCCGTATTGGTAGGTTTCATCATGCTGTCAATCTTCATTCCGCTGTTCAAGATGAGTTTTATCAAACCAAAATAAAGATTTTGAGAGGAGCGTGCCATGATATACGGCAGAATTGAATGCTGCAGCGCTGGCAAAGGCGAAGTCAGAGGTGTAACCCTGATGGAACTGCTGCTGGTCGTCGCAGTCCTGGCTGTGCTCGCCCCGGTAACGTTTCCGGCCTATACCGCCTACGTTGCCTCACGCGGTGATGTTGCCGCGACCTACAAACTGATAGATCTGGTTTCGCACACCCGCAGCATGGGTCTGATGGGGCGCGGCGGCGATTCTACCATCGTCTTTACCAACAATTCGGCTTCCGTATCTGCCGGCGGAACTGCTATCAGTCTGCCCGATGGCTATACCGTCAGCGGTTTCAAGGTTGATGGCTCGACAGTCACAAATCTGTCAGTACTTTTCAAAATCGACGGCAATATAAGATGTAACAATGCCGACGCAAGCGCTGCCAGTATCGACCTCAAGCGCGATGGTACAACCATAAGTATCATCAACATGAATGGAATAGGGGTTCCGGTGCCGCAAATGACCGCAGCCGTCGACCCGGCGAATCCTTCTGGCGCGAGTGGCAGCGGTGGCTGCAGGTGGTTTTAAATGAAAAAAAAGATAAATAAAGGCGTAACTCTGATCGAACTCGTTGTCGCCATACCCATGCTGGCAATAATCGGTCTGTCTATTGCTTACAGTCTGGGTTCCTCAAGCCGTCTCACAGACACACAGATCGCCCGCATGAAATGCCAGGTGGCTGCAGTCAATCTTATGACTCTGATAAAAGCTGCAAGCGAAACGGCAGCACTCGACACTTTTGCCGTGCATGTCGCCGATGGGGTATTGGGCAAGGCTTCTGTCGCACACCCTGACGGCAGCCTCAATCTGAACGCCGCCGCCGAGTTTCTTGCCAACGACGACTTCGCTCATGGCACGATCAAGCCGGTTTTTCGCCTGCGCGTTCTGGCCCCTGACTTTGGCGTCGGATCAGAAATAAAAACTTATTTTGCAAAATAGGGGGGGAGTGATCGACATGAGACAAGGCTTCACTTTGGTTGAACTTCTTGTTGTTACCGGAGTAATCGCCGTTCTGGCCGGTTCAAGCATACCATTCATGGCAAGAACCATCAGCTGGTTTTACGAAAGCTCCCGCTCTGAAACGGCTATAAACCAGCTTTACGACACCGGATCTGTCGTAACTCGTGCCCTGACCCAGGACAGACGCTATCTGGCCAGCTTTACCGCAAGCGCTAATACCCTGAGCTATGACGGCAAGATTCTGCAAACCGGTGTAAATGCCTCCTGGAACACCCATGACGACCTCGGCGGCGTCGTAGTTTTCAATATCTCGACAGTCGCACAACCCCAAGAATCACTGCGCTTTGTCGTTCTTCCCATAAGGTGAAAAGCATGAGACAGCAATGCAGATTTTTAAAACCCGATAAAGTTTTTACCAGCCGCAATGGTGTGCTTCTGCCAATCGTTGTTTTTCTCATTCTCGGCATAGCAGCGGCATTGCCTCTCATCATCGATATGAGCGAAACAACGCTCAAGCGCACTCAATACAGCGAAGAGTGGGCACGCATTCAGTGGGCCATGGAAGGTGCCAACCAGAAGCAGCTCGAATCTTCGTCGGTCGTGGCTGACCCGTTCTCGGGTGTTGTCACGACGGTAGCGACCTTCACTTACCCCGAAACGGGCGGGAGCTTCGACGTGGCCGTAGTCATTTCAGAAGGGCGAACTCTGCTGGCCCGGCACCGAACCCTTACCGCCACTGCCAAAGCATACAGAAACGGCCAGGATGCCGGCTACGACCTCGAAGGCCTCGCTGCGGCAACAGTTTCTGTGCCGGGTGTAGCTGCGGGCAGCGAACATAGTTTTGCCTGGAAAAAAGACGGCAAGCTCTACTCATGGGGTCGCAACAATCGCGGGCAACTGGGTCTTGACAACATAACCGATTATTCTCTGGCACAGCAGACGCAGGGCGGCGCCTGCCCAAGCACGAGTCTGCCTTACTATACACAGGGCTGGATGGTAGCCGGCGGTGGCTTTCATTCACTCGCCCTCGATTATTACGGCGGTGTCTACAGCTGGGGGTTGAACAGCCACGGGCAGCTGGGTCACAGCAGCGTCGGCGCGAATACCTATGTAGATGTTCCGCAGACGGTTATACATGGGGGCAGTCATTTGACCAACGTCAGCGACCTGGCGGCCGGCTCAGAATTTTCGCTGGCTCTGACCAACTCGGGCAATGTTCTGGCCTGGGGCAATGACGCAAGAGGGCAGCTTGGCTATGACCCGGTAGACAATTTTTTCAGGCCAAAACCAGCTTATCAGGCTGTTCCACAGACAGTTGTCGGCTTGTCTGGCAGAGGCAGCGTTCTTCCGAATATAGTCGGTATCGCGACAGGCTTACAGCACGCCATGGCCATCGACAAAGCCGGCAACATCTACGGCTGGGGCGACAACAGCTACTCTCAGCTTGGCGCCGCTTTTTCTGAAAACTACAGTCAGAAACCGATCAAGATCAACGAAACAGTAGCAACCTGGGTGGCTCAGATACCTTCGTCCGGCAACAACAAGACACCTTCTACCACTCAGTTTTACATTCCTGTGCCTCATTTTATTGCCAGCTTTTCCGTCGAAATGGATTCTTCAAACGGCGGCTGGGGAACCGACCAGATTCGCCTGACACATACAAACGGCACCGTTATAAGAGTGGAACTTACATCCCAAACTTCCATCGGTTCAAACAGATACAGATGGACTTACGAAAAAACCGGCGAATCAGCCTCATATATTTTGAGTGATCCAGGGACTTATACCGTTGCAGTGGTTAATCGACGCTGGTTGTTGGGTGACAGGTCTCTTAATGGCGACTGGTACCGAAACAGTGCTACAGGTATGGGTAACCGTGGCGTCTTCAGCTTTTATGGGCAACCGACCGAAGAACCCACGGATTTCTTTGGAATGGCTGCGGGTGGCGACTTCTCCATGGCGGTTCGTCGCAGCGGGAACCAGACCATTCTTTATACCTGGGGCCGCAATGATTATGGCCAGCTGGGGCAGGGGGATACTTCAGTCCGTAACCGCATGGCACCGGTCGCTAACTTCCCTGCAGGCAACGAAAAGATACGAACGGTGTGCGCCGGTCGCGAACACGCGCTGGCACTCACCGAAAGTGGCAAAGTATATGCGTGGGGCCGCAACAACAACGGCCAGCTGGGTCTGAACAACACCACAGACCGATCGTCACCCGTTCAGATAACGAGCACGATCGGCAGTGCGATAATAACGGGCATAGCAGCCGGAAGCTACCATTCTCTGGCAATCGACAGTGAAGGAAACGTTTATAGCTGGGGGCTGCAGACGAACGGCCGGGTTGGTAACGGCCTCACATCTGGCAATCGTCTTACTCCGGTAAAGATAACCGGGTTCCCATAAAAACACCTTGCGTTGTCCTGATAATTTTGTAAATTATTGAATCTTATTGAAGGATATTTAAGG
>JAKQQP010000245.1 GCA_029564115.1 Candidatus Rifleibacteriota bacterium
CAATGATATTAAATTACAGGCTTCTGATACATTTTTATTCAGGAAAGGGAACGAATTATGGCAATGAATCTTGTTGGTCGTCATTTTCTCACGCTCAAAGATTTTACTACTGAAGAAATCCGCTATCTGCTCGATCTTTCCAGAGATCTCAAACGCCTCAAATATGCCGGCGTCAAGCCCCGCAATCTCGAAGGCAAGAGCATTGCTCTGATTTTCGAAAAACCGTCTACCCGCACCAGATGCGCTTTTGTCGTGGCCGCCGTCGATGAAGGCGCGCATCCTGAATATCTTGGCAAAGATGACATTCAGCTCGGCAAAAAAGAAACCGTTGCTGATACCGCCCGCGTTCTCGGCCGCATGTTCGATGGCATCCAGTTCCGTGGTTTCAAACATGAAACTGTCGAACAGCTCGCCAAATATGCCGGCGTTCCGGTCTGGAACGGCCTTACCGATAAATATCACCCGACCCAGATTCTTGCCGACCTGCTGACCATGGAAGAATATTTCGGCACACTCAAGGGCCTGACCTTTGCTTACGTCGGTGATGGCCGCAACAATATGGCCAACTCACTGATGATCGGCTGCGCCAAGATGGGCATCGAATGCCGCATCGTCGCTCCGAAGTCACTGTTCCCCGAAAAGGGTCTGGTAAAAGAAGTCGAAGCGATCGCCGCCGCCAGCAACACCAAGCTCATCATCACTGATGACGTTGCCAAGGGTGTCAAGGGTGCCGACGTTCTCTACACCGACGTCTGGGCCAGCATGGGCGAAGAAGATCAGATGGCTGCCCGCATCAAGCTGCTGAAGCCCTATCAGGTCAACATGAAGATGCTGAAGATGACCGGCAAGGAAAAGCCACTGTTCCTGCACTGTCTGCCGGCTTTCCACAACAATGACACCACCGTTTCAAAAGAAGTCGGTGCCATGGAAGTTACAGACGAAGTTTTCGAAAGCAAATTCTCAAAAGTTTTCGACCAGGCCGAAAACCGCCTGCATACAATTAAAGCCGTCATGGTTGCCACCCTCGGCAGCAAATAATCAGCTTTCTGTCACAAAAAAAGGCTGGCCTTCGGGCCAGCCTTTTTTTTGCACCCAATGATGCCGAGCCGAAAATTTGCAGTGTTAAAGACTTTAGATTATATTAGTATTAGCCTTGCTGCATATGAACTTCGGCTTCATGCCGTGTACACCAAAATGATGTCTGATTCCATGAAAACCATAGACCTGAACCTTTCGGATTATACTCTGGCGCAAAAGCTGCAATTGCTTGAGACCCGCTTCAATTCGCCAGAATGGCATGACGCTGTTTTAAAAGACCGCCAAAAGGCCTATGACGCAGACAAACTGACATCCTCAGACTGGCAGCAGGCAAAGAAGCGCATCAAGAAAAACCTTGCATGCGAGTAGAAATCCTTAATGCTGCCGAAAACGACCTCGAGGAGGGCTTCCGTTTTTACGAGGCTCAATCAGTGGGGCTTGGCGCTTATTTTCTTGATTCACTTTTCTCTGATATAGATTCGCCTGCTTATCAACCACAGCCATTAGGCACTCTTGATGAGATAAGAGCCGATATTTTCGCCGTTGAAAAGGAGTCAGATGGCTTGCTCGAAGTGCTTCTGAAGGGAGGAAAACCATGAAAGCCGGCACGCCTGAAGTGATTCCCTCTGATATTGTGCCGAACAAAGCAGTCGGAATGCTTCTTTCAAGTTTGAGAGAAATTATCGCTGGTGCCAGGCAACAGGCTTTAAAAGCCGCTGATTTAGTCCAGGTTCGCACCTGCTGGACAATTGGCAGACATATAGTCGAATTCGAGCAAGGTGGCTCAGCCAGAGCCGGTTATGGCAAGAGACTGCTCGCCGAACTGGCGGAGAACCTGACGGTTGAGTTTGGCAGAGGCTTTGATGAACGCAACCTCAGGCACATGCGTGCGTTTTATCTGGCATTTCCAATTTGGAACGCAATGCGTACCGAATTGAGCTGGACCCACTACAGATCACTATTGCGAGTCGAAGATGAAGCAGCCAGGGAATGGTATATGAATGAGGCCGCCAGCGAAAACTGGAATACCCGTGCTCTAGACCGTCAGATTAGCACACTCTACTATGAGCGGCTGCTTGCAAGCAAAGATCGTCAGCCAGTTCGAGATGAAGCGACCAGGAATATTGCCGCTCTTTCCACCAGTCCACGCGATTTTATTCGCGACCCGGTTCTGCTTGAATTTCTCGGGCTCCCTGGCTCAGGAAAACTGCTTGAATCCAAACTTGAAGATGCATTATTAAACAATCTTCAGGCATTTCTGCTCGAACTGGGTAAAGGTTTTGCTTTTGTGGCGAGGCAAAAGTGTCAGCTGCTTTCCGCGCAGCAACAAAGTCATCGGCATAAAACAATGGACTCCGGAACTCCTTCAGGCAAGAGAAGCCGAAATCATCGAGCGACTAACATAAACTATTGCCGACAACTCACTTTGCCACCTCAAAGCCTGCGACCTGAAATAAAATCAGCCAGCTTTCATTTCTTTCTTCAGCACCTTGATCAGCTGAACAGGGTCTACTTTTAACCCCGAGCAATACTGAATCAGCTCGACAACATCCAACCTGCGCTCGCCTGTTTCTACCTTTCCGACAAGCGAGTAAACAACGCCGAGAATCTCAGCCAGCTCTCGCTGGGTTAATTGAGCCTCTTTTCTGCGCTCAATAAGCCACTCGCGAAGAATAGTCTGTTCTCGGTCATAGATTGGTTGTCGGAACTTTTTCATTGCACCTATTTTAGGTGCGTGATATCCTTGCACCCAAAACGGGTGCAAAAACCATTCAATTATCAAACCGAGAGCAAAGGAAATCCTGACAATTTCAGCTTCGATAATTAATCGAAGTTTGGCGAAAAAAAAGTATGAGCGGCGTTAAATCCAGACAACGCGTTGCTGACCATGGAGAAGTCTTTACCCCTGATTGGATGGTCGAGGCAATGCTCGACTTGGTTAAAGACGAGACTGAACGTATTGACTCTCGTTTTCTTGAACCGGCATGCGGAAGCGGGAATTTTCTAGTAAGGATTCTGAAACGGAAACTTTCGGCCGTCGAAATCAAATTCGGCAAATCTGATTTTGAAAAGAATCATTACGCACTTCTCGCTCTGATGTGCACTTACGGGATCGAACTCCTGGCGGACAACATTTTTGAGTGCCGCGCAAACATGCTGGAAATCTTCGCCGAGTATCTGAAACTGCATGAATCGGAAGAATTTTATCAGGCAGCATCCTATGTGCTTTCGCAGAATCTTGTTCACGGCGATGCGATGAAGATGCGCACTATCAGTGATAGACCCATTACCTTTGCCGAATGGGGTTATCTTGGAAAGGGCAAATTCCAGCGGCGTGATTTTCTCCTTCAAGATCTTGCCCAGTCGTCAAGTTTCAGCGCAGAAGGATCGCTTTTCGCTCATCTCGGAAGGCATGAGATCTTCACACCAAGCAAAACCTACCCGCCAATGACAGTGGGTGAACTGGTCGCCTCTGCGCAAGAGACAAACCAATGAGCAACAAGGCCAGTTTTGCGTTGCGAGGTCGAAACCCGGATGTGTTGACCTGTATTGCGAACCTCTCAAATGATGAGGTGTTCACGCCACCTGAACTCGCAAACCGGATGCTGGATGCTCTAGCCAAAGCCTGGGCGGCCAACAACAGCGGCGCAAACATCTGGGCCGACAAAACGGTAAAGTTTATCGATCCCTTCACAAAATCAGGCGTGTTTTTACGCGAAATCGCCAGACGCCTCATCAAAGGGCTGGAAAAAGAAATTCCGGACCTTGAAAAACGTGTAAATCACATTCTGAAAAAGCAGATTTTTGGTATTGCCATCACACATCTCACCAGTCTGCTGGCACGCCGCAGCCTATATTGCTCGAAACATGCAAATGGCAAGCACTCAATTGCCAAATGCTTTGAAAACGAAGATGGTAATGTCTGGTTCCAACGTACAGAACACACGTGGGGTAATACCAAGTGTCAATTCTGCGAGGCTCCAAAAATGATTTTGAACCGTGATGAAGAGCTTGAAAACTATGCTTATGCGTTCATCCATACCAACGACATAAAAACTCGAATAGTCGAGTTGTTCGGAGAAAATATGCAATTTGATGTAATAATTGGCAACCCGCCATATCAAATGAAGGGAGGGGCTGGTGGTTCTTCCGATTCATCTATCTATCAACTGTTTGTTGAACAAGCAAAAAAGCTTGAACCCAAATTTTTGTCGATGGTAATTCCATCACGTTGGCTTACGGGCGGTCGTGGCCTAGACGAGTTTCGCAAAGAAATGCTTAGTTCACGAAAAATCCTAAAGCTCGTTGATTACCCGGTTTCAAAAGAAGTTTTTACAAATGTTGAGGTCAAGGGGGGCATTTGCTACTTTCTTTGGTCGAAAATGCACAATGGCCCATGTGAAGTTACGTTAATACGTGGTGAAGAAACTTCGACTGCTTCCCGGCAACTTGACGAATTTGAAGTATTCGTAAGAGATTCCAGATCCGTTGGCATCTTACGCAAAGTATTGAAGGTAGGTGAGAAATCCATTACGGATATACTGACCGCTGATACCCCCTTTGGTATTGCAACGAACTTTGATGGCTTCGAAGAAAACATGAAACCTGGTTATGTAACGCTACACTACGTTCGAAGCGGCAAACGTCGAGTTGGTTTTGTCCCGAGAAGCATTATTAACAAGAACACGCAACTAATAGACAATTGGAAGGTTCTTGTTCCGGAAGCTGGTTCTGATGGTGGCCAAAAGATTCCCGATTCCGTGCTTGGTAAACCTTGGCTTTGTTCGCCACCTTCTGCATCCACTCAGTCGTTTCTTGCATTCTGGGTAGAGAATGAAAACGAAGCAAAGAGTCTTGCTTCCTATGTTCAAACAAAATTTTTCAGACATCTTGTTTCACTTCGGAAACTAACACAACATGCGCTTCGATCAACCTATTCATGGGTTCCAATCCAATCATGGGATCGTCAATGGACAGATGAAGCGCTCTATGAGAAATACAAATTCACAAAGGAAGAAATTGATTATATAGAAGCGGTTATTCGCCCAATGGGGCAAATAGCCGAAGGCGACGATGAGTAAATCAACCATTGAGCAAATCCTTGCCCCCAAGCCAGAGGTGCGGCCGCGCATATACGCTTACTCTATCTCGGATAAAGAGCACAAAGGGTTGCTAAAAATCGGCCAAACTACGCGAAAAGTGAAGCAGCGCGTAGCCGAGCAGCTGAAGACCGCCGCAATCAAGAATTACAAAATCGAACTGGACGAACCTGCTGAGCGTGACGATGGCACGACCTTCACCGATCATGAGGTTCGTGCAGCACTTGTCAAAAAGAGTTTCGAGAATCCCGAACTGGAATGGATGCGTTGCACAATTAATGACGTGAAAACGGTAATTACCGAGCTGCGCACTGGTCAGAAGCTCACTGGCAATCACTTCCAGACTTTTGCAATGCGCAATGAACAGAAATCTGCGGTCGAAAAGACCCATGACTACTTTCATTCTATCTGGCGTGAAGATATGCATGCCGTACCGCGATTTCTCTGGAATGCGAAAATGCGATTCGGCAAAACCTTTACCGCTTACCAGCTCGCAAAAAAACTCGGTGCTAAACGCGTGCTTGTCGTCACCTTTAAACCAGCCGTTGAGGATGCCTGGCAGGCAGATCTCGAATCCCACACGGACTTTGACGGCTGGCAATACATGTCAAGAAACTCCGACAGCGACCCCACAAAAGTCTCAAGAAAGAAGCCGCTTGTTTATTTCGGTTCGTTTCAGGATTTGCTTGGTCGCGATGATTACGGCAATATCAAACCTAACAATGAGTGGATTCACAAAGTGGAATGGGATCTGGTCATCTTTGACGAATACCACTTCGGAGCATGGCGCGACACTGCGAAGGAGCTCTTCGAGGGCGAAGAAGAAGCCATTGCCAAGAAAGAGACCAAGTTTGAATACGGCAGTGGTCTTAAGGACCTTAATGAGGATCTCAGCGAACTTTCGGAGCAAGAAACGGAATTTCTACCTATCACGACCAAGGCCTATCTATATCTCTCTGGCACGCCATTTAAAGCCCTGGCCACCGGTGAGTTCATCGAGGAACAGATATTCAACTGGACATATACCGATGAACAGAAAGCAAAAGAAGAATTTGCTGAAAAAAAACCTGGTGAGTGGAACCCCTATGGTGCTCTTCCGCAGATGCGCCTGCTTACATACCAGATGCCTGACGAACTGCTGGCAATTGCTAGTGGCGGCGAGTTTGACGAGTTCGATCTTAATGCATTTTTCGAAGCTACAGGCATAGGCGAGAAAGCAAAGTTTAAATACAAGAATGACGTGCAAAAGTGGCTCGATATAATCCGTGGTGGATATGCTCCAAAGGTCGTAGAATATCTTAAAACTGGTACACGACCGCCATTTCCATATTCAGATGTCCGGCTGCTACCCTATCTACAGCACTCATTCTGGTTTCTGCCCAATGTCTCAGCCTGTCACGCAATGGCGAATCTTTTAGCCGAAAAACATAATACCTTCTGGCATGATTATAAGGTGATCGTCGCCGCCGGGGCTTCTGCTGGTATCGGACTCGAGGCATTGCTACCCGTGCGCAAGGCTATCAGGAGCGGTTTTGAGACAAAAACCATCACGCTTTCATGCGGCAAATTAACCACTGGTGTCACAGTGCCGCAGTGGTCATCGATTCTGATGCTGCGCAATCTCAAGTCTCCCGAAACATATTTTCAGGCCGCATTTAGAGTGCAGTCTCCCTGGGCCATTAAGAACCCTAATGGCGACAACCCGAATGAGGAAGAGTCACTCAAGCCTGTCTGCTTTGTGTTTGATTTCGCGCCCACGCGTGCGTTGCGACAGTTTTCTGAATACGCAATTGGGCTGTCTCCGAATGAGCCGAACCCGGAAAACTCAGTCAAGGAACTGGTGTCATTCTTGCCGGTCCTGGCTTATGACGGTGCCAACATGACGCAGATTGACGCGGGCGGCATTCTCGACATAGCAATGGCGGGCACTTCAGCCACGTTGCTGGCCCGTAAGTGGGAAAGTGCACTGCTAGTAAACGTAGACAACGACACCCTGCGCCGTATTCTGGACAACCCCGAAGCGATGGCCGCCGTTGAGAGAATCGAGGGCTGGCGCTCTCTTGGCGACAACATAATTAAAACCATCATAAACAAGAGTGAGAAGGTCAAGGAACTCAAGAATAAGGGCAAGGGCGGCGAACTGTCGCCAAAGCAGAAACAGCAGCTTTCTGAAGAAGAAAAAAAATACAAGGCTAAGCGCAAACTCGTTCAGGAGAAGTTGATCAAGTTTGCAACCCGGATTCCCGCGTTCATGTATCTTACCGACTTTCGTGAGAATACTTTGCAGGATGTCATCACCAAGCTTGAACCGGAACTGTTTCGCGCGGTCACCGGCCTGGATGTGAATGACTTTCACCTTCTGGTAAGGCTCAAAGTATTTAACACTGAACAGATGAACCAGGCCGTGTTTGCGTTCCGTCGATATGAAGACGCGTCACTCAGATATGCTGGCATAGATAGCCACCCGGGCTTGTCTCATTACGGTCTGTATGATACCGTCGTGGCAATGGAATGACACTTGGCTGAGCAAAACAACTTGCAAACAGTTGCGATAACTAAAGGGAGATTTGCTGGATTAGTATTTGCGAATTTCTTACGAGAATTTTGTGAAGCCTGCGCATGTCAGTCAAGGAGAAAAGTATGGAACACACATTAGATTACAAATCGCCACCAGCATATTCCACCTACAATAAAAGGCATCGCGAGAAATTTGGAGATTTAAACTGTATTACTGAAGATGAATTCAACGTTATAACATCCAAAGATTGCACATATTGTGGAAAACCTGGGCCAAATGGAATAGACAGACTTGATTGTGACAAGGGTTATGAAAAAGAAAATTGTGTTCCTTGCTGCAAACACTGCAACTATGTAAAAGGCAATTTGTCCATGAAAGATTTTCGGGCATGGGTTAAGCGCTTTGTGGGTCATCAAATGAAAACAATTAAGTTCCCTTGAGGACTTTTCAAAAATGAACAATTGGGGAATTCCAAAAGAAATTGAGGAGAACGTAAAAATCCGGGATCGATTTTGTGTTTATTGCCACGCCGAGTTTCAAAGTCATTCCAATGCGGATCGAAAATTCAAGGCAACATGGGAGCATATTGACAACGACAGATGGGATGACCAAACAATAATGTGCATAAACATCGCATTGTGCTGCGCTTCATGCAATGCCAGCAAAGGACAAAAGCCAATTCGAAAGTGGTTTTCATCAGAGTATTGCAAGAAAAAAGGAATTACCGAAAACACTGTTGCAGAACCGATTAAAAAATTTCTACGGGCTTTCCCTGAAAATAAAATATCTTAAACAAGTGCGTTGTTGAGGCAAACGAAGCCGTTCGCGGACCTTGCTTGCACAACATCCGCGCCCGTCTCTCAACTGGCGCTATATTAAACATTTAGAGCATAAACACCCTGATAATAATATTTTATTGCTTCAGAGTCTTGCCGGTCTATGAAAGATGAATCGAGTTTGAAACCTGAAAACTCCATGAGTTTGATTATAGCCGTGTTTCTGCGGTTACAGTAGCCATTGAGCTCGGTGATTCCGAATTCACTTTTGCGGTTGATCAACTCCTGCAGAGCTTTTCTGGCATAACCTTTTCTGGCGAATCTTTTGCCAATAACGACACCGAAAGCATTGTGCTGCCAGGGAATGATACTGCCGAAATTTATAAAGCCAACGATTTCACCCTTTTCTTCGATCAGCCAGAATTTACAGCCTGGGCTGGCCGACATGTGTCTTAAAGCATCGAATAATTCATCTCCCGTTGGCCGCCCGCAATTGTAAGGAAAGGCGTTCAGATGCGCCATATCTTCTTCTGTCTGCAGGCAGTTGTCGCGCAACTGCCGCCATTGCTCACTTGTGGGTCGTTCAATCAGCATTGTCATACCTACTCACTGGAACTGTTTTTGCCATGCCCTATGCTTCGCTTTTTTGTCGACTCAAGCTTTTTTAACTCTTTTTCCGCTTCTAAAAAGTGCTTTTCTACTTCTGTAGGCTCTTTCAGCAGGTTTTTGCGATATTTTTCGTATTCAATATGAGCCTTTTTTATTGCTTCTTCGTGACTGATTTTTCCTGAATGGTTCAACAGTTCGTGGTCAGACAGCTTGAGAAAATCATCGAGTTTGTTTACCCAGTCACGCATGGTCATCGGCTTGCGACGTAATGCCTGCAGTTCTGCAAATTCAAGATACATGGATACAATGCGGTTAAGAAGGTCGAGTTCTTTTTCATTCAAATAGTTTTTGGCGATTTCAGTATCGTCTTTTCTTACACTCTTTGCCTTTGAACAAGTTAGCCCCATGTTCGGTCTGGCGGAATCGGCACGTCCATAAATTATTTCGGCGGCAGTATGGCCATGGGCCGCCCAGTGCATTTTATTCTGAATTACCCTGAAGAATTCTCGCGAAACATCGTCTTTGGGGTTGTAATCTATGCTGGTTGCGTAAATATCAAGAACTTTTCGCCAGAAGACCTTTTCGGAAGAGCGAATGTCTCTGATGCGCGCCAGCAGTTCTTCAAAATATTTGCCGTTGCCGCCATTTTTCAGGCGGGCATCATCCATGGTGAAGCCTTTTATAATGTATTCACGCAGGCGCTGTGTGGCCCAGATGCGAAACTGAGTGCCCCTTAAGCTGTTCACACGGTAGCCGACCGAAATAATTGCATCAAGATTGAAAAACTCGATTTCGCGAGAAACCTTTTTGCTTCCTTCATTTTGAACTGTTGCAAAAATTGCAACAGTTTCTTTTCGGCTTAACTCGCCAGTTTCAAAGATATTTTTCAGATGGCGGCTGATGCCAGACTTATCTACACTGAAAAGTTCGGCCAGTTGATTGAGATTCAACCAGATAGATTCATTTGCCAGCCTGGTTTCAATGCGAACATCGCCGTCTTCGGATTCGTAAAGAAGAAATTCAGTATCGGCGGACAAGGCGATGTCACTCATGCGTTTCATGTTTACTTTTACCGCTCCAATTTTCTCAGAGAATTTTACCAGAACCAGGGCGAGTTTTAAATCATTATGGCCAATGCAACAATACCGACTTTTAGTCGGCGGATTGAATCGTGACTAAGCCTTTTATAGAACCAGTTTAGCCGGGGGCAATATATGCTCTACGAATTGCCCCTTTTGTAAAGGTTGCGGCGGGTGTTGTGCATGCCGCCTCTGTCAGGTGCCACATCAGGTATCGAGTGATAGTTTTCCCATGGAGTAGTGTTTTCGGCGACCAGAAGAATTTCTGGAAACACCTGACAGCGACCGGCGATGCGATGCAAAAGGCCATTATTTCCGAAATGATCGTAGTTGCCGCCAAAACCATGATCCTGCAAAACTACTGCAAAGGGCGGCTTAACACTGCTTTTTTGACAGAACAGTGCATCGTAGGCCGCGATTCCATCGGCGCCGAGAAAGAGAATCGCGAGGCGCTCCGGGCCATGGTTGTCATCGAATTCCGTGTTTCTTTCAAGAATTTCGACAAAGCCGAATGGGGCGGTATCGATATGAGCTCGGGTCGTTGCCCTGGCTTCTGCTTCGGTTATGTGCGGGTGCCAGCCTGTGGGTGTAATGTCTGACTCGGCCAGTTCGATTCTGGAAAGGGTGTGATAGCCCTGGAACCGGTATCTTTCGCTGGAGAGTTCTGCTTCGATCGTTTGCCGGTCAAGCCCGTAGTCAACGTAGACAAAACAGTGCGCGCTGTGAGTCGAAGCGAACAACTTCACCGGCTGGCCATCAAAGCCTGAGCCGGGGTAAAAAACCACTCTTGAAGCAAAGAAGTGCTGCCGGTTAAATTTTTCGCCGGCCTGGTAATTTTTGAGCCAGTCTGGCAAACCATGCTTGAACGAAATAAGGTATTCATAAGGCGTCATATAAAATCTCCTCTGTTTATTTATTATTTTGCCAACATTGTTTACTTTTGCAGCGCTGTTTAGCCTGTTCAGGCAATTCCGGTAAAAGTTCAGGAAGAATTTCGAGCAATGTTTCTCTCAGACCCATTTTTACCTCATTTATCATGGCATAACAGGCACCTGCATGTTCCGTCAACCCGTTTTATCGAAAATAGCACATGCCGGCAACGGCCGCAATAGCATACTCATTTAGAAAGGCTGAGACTCTGTTTCGAGCTGGTCTTGAGAATCGGGTATTTTGTAATTCGGCTTTCTTAGTCTTATGCAAAAATGTATTCTACTGTTGCAAGCCTTTAAACAGGCTTTCGGCTGAAATATGCTTTTGGCCGCTGTTCAAGCTACTCTTGACTCAGAGTGTACAATTCGTTACTTTGAGTTAGATGATCGCGGCGTTATTGAAAACGCTGAAAAAGAAACTGGAACAGGGCAATACGATGTCTGCCCGGTAATAAGTGAAGGAGGATTGTGATGAAAGCTGATGCTGCACCGATTTTAGGTGTTTTTGAACGAAAAGCCCGCCTTGAAATACCTTTATATCAAAGACAGTATGTCTGGGAAAAAGAAAGACACTGGATGCCGCTCTGGGAGGATATTCAACGAAAGATTCTGGATCATATCAGTGGTCGCACTGATGCGCCGGTGCACTTTCTGGGTGCGATGGTTCTGGATCATAAACAAACTCCAGTTACTCACGTCGAGAAGAGAACGGTTATCGATGGCCAGCAAAGGTTGACCACGCTTCAGATTGTTCTCAGCTGCTTAAGAGATTATTGTTTAGAGAAAAATCTGCCTGAACTTGCCAATGAATTTAAAAAATATACCCTCAATGACGGTCTGATGGCCAACAGAGAGGAAGATAAATACAAGGTTTGGCCTTCTTTGTCAGACCGCAGGCAATTTTCTGATGTCATAACATCAGAAAGCAGAGATGAAATAATCAGGCGGCACCCTTTAACTCGAAAGAGATATGCTCGCAAGGATGACCCACGACCTTCTATGATTGAGGCATATCTGTATTTCTATACCGAGGTTGACTGCTTCGTTGAAGAAATGGTTGAGGCAAAAAACTTAACGCCCGAAAGTGTTCTTCAGACAATGCTTCTGTGTTTAAAGCAAGACCTCAAGGTTGTTTTTATCGACCTTGAAAGGGATGACGACCCTCAGATTATTTTTGAAACGCTTAATGCCCGAGGCGAGCCTTTGTTGCCGGGTGATCTGCTCAGGAACTATGTTTTTTTAAGGGTTGCACACGAAAAACTCCACAGCGAAACTCTTTATGAGAAGTATTGGCGGATACTGGATGATCCGTTCTGGAGGAAGGAAATCCGACAGGGAAGTCTGAACAGACCGCGATCTGATGTTTTTATTCAATCGTATCTTTCAATAAAAACAAAATCAGACATTTCGATGAAGCACCTGTTCGTCGAATACAAATTCTGGATAGAAAAGTCTAATCCAAAACCGTTTTCGACTATTGAAGACGAGTTGATCGAATTCAACAGATACGCAACCGCTTTTCGCCAAGTCATCGAACTTGAAAACGATGCAGATTTTTCCTGTTACTTCGATTCATTTCGTGCCTTCGACACAAACACGCATCTGCCCCTGTTCATGGCGATCTTCGCCTCAAAAACCGATAAAAATATTGCCAAGAAGATTGCATTGCTTGTCGATTCTTATATTGTAAGGCGGGCAATATGTGCGCTCACGCCGAAGGGCTATACAAACATTTTTGTACGCCTCGCAAATCAACTTCAGCAACACGGGTTTACGGAAGAAAACACCCGCGAATTCCTTTTGAAACAGGATAAACTTTCGTCACTCTGGCCGGTTGACGAAAAGGTTTTGAATGCCTGTTCTGACTTTGATATTGCCGAGATAATTAACAGTCAGAAACTGGTTTACATTCTTGCCCGCGTCAGCCGCCAGATGAGCAATAACTGGAGCGAAAGAGTTGCGGATTATTCTAATTTGTCAATTGAACATATTATGCCACAGAAATGGGAAGAGAACTGGGCCCTCCTTTCTGACAGCAATGATGTAAATGAATTGCAGAAACTGTCAGAAAACCGAAATGGCCAGATCCACAAAATTGGCAATCTGACTATTCTGACTCAACCTCTTAACAGTTCTATCAGCAACTCTTCTTGGGATGTGAAAAAAGTGGCCATCTCTGAAACTTCTCTGCTGGAAATAAATCGAAAGATAATTTCGTGTGAAGAATGGAATGAAGAAAAGATAAAGATGCGGTCTACAGAGATTGGCAGGATCATTGTTCAAATATGGCCAAGATGAACATTCAAAAGGTGTAAATCTTGAATCAATGCCGAAGAGCCATTGCGCCTTTGGCGAGTTGCATCGTTCCGGTCTATTTACAGGGATTACTCAAACCATTGCTTTTCGCGGCCGAATGGGGTTTAATACTTTCATCAGCTGAAAAAACTAGACAGCTTGAAAGTGACAGGATTATCGACATATCTCTATAGGAGAAAACATGTCCAGACAGTATTCTTTACAAGAAGTTATTGATAAAGCTGTGTTAATGTTGAAAGAAAACCAGCAGGGACTTAATTTTTCTGAACTTGTAAATAAAACGCATCAAAGCCTTGAAGACGCTGTGTTTAACACGGTTCGCACACATTGCGTCAATCTATACAAAAGCTCATTGAATATTTCCCAATAGATTTGGTTTGATAAGATTCCTTACCGAAGCCGGATTCCCCTGTATTCTGTTGAATCGTCGAAACACATTTTTTTGTAGTTCCTCCTGCGTTCTGAAATGCTTGTTATG
>JAKQQP010000253.1 GCA_029564115.1 Candidatus Rifleibacteriota bacterium
GCCATGCATAAGAGCGGCAAAAAAGTGGCTGCCATCTGTGCAGCCCCGGCTGTGCTGGTTAAGGCGGGTATTTTAAAGGGCTGCCGTGCTACTTCGCACCCTGCGGCTGCCGGCCATATGCCCGGAGTTCTCTACAGCGAAGAAAGAGTTGTGGTCGACGGCAACATCACGACCTCGCGTGCTGCCGGCACGACTTTTGAGTTCGCTTTCACCCTGGTCGAACAGCTTTTCGGTAAAGCTGCCGTTTCTGCGGTTAATGAAGGTGTTCTGGCCCGTATTGAATAGGCGGTCAATGGGCCGGCGGTGCTGAATCCGGTTTTTCGTATTTTTCGTTCATTACCAGATTGACGTATTTTGAATTGAGACTGTCGCCAAGATAGGCATTCAGGGTCTTTGCCGAACTTACCAGTTCTTCGTGATTCGGCACTTTTACGTCTTTGCCGCAAAGAGAGCAGTAGATCTCGCCGGCTTTCTCGTCGACCACCACATGGCTGACTTTCATTACGTTTCTGCAGTTGGCGCATTCAACCGTAAAATAAAATACCAGTTTATCGATTCGTTCAAGCATGGTCCTGCAAATCCTTTTTTATTGTTTGTAAGTTTTTTCATATTAACACAAACACAAAAACTTCACCCCTGAGTTCTTATTAATATTCTGTAACCTTGCAGGCGAAGCAACTTCAGCTGCAAGTAAAATTTGCATGTTGCTGTTATATGGCATATAAAAAAATTGCGGTATGTCTGAAAAGAGGGTAGACTATCAGCTGCTTTGCTTTAAGATCAAGCGATATTTACAGACAGCGGGAGGTTCTGTTATGAAAAGCTTCAGACAAGAACTCTGGTTTGAAATTAACGGCAGAAGGGGCCTGGTCAACATAACGCCGCAGGTCGAAGAAGCTCTCGCCGCCAGCGGAATCAAAGAAGGGCTGGTGCTTGTGAATGCAATGCATATTACTGCCAGCGTTTTCATTAACGACGACGAAAGCGGTCTGCATCATGATTTTGAGGCCTGGCTCGAAAAGCTGGCTCCTGAAAAGCCATACTCACAATATGAGCACAATGGCGGTAGCGAAAGTAACGCTGACGGCCACCTCAAGCGAACAATAATGGGTCGTGAAGTCGTTGTTGCCGTCACTGACGGCAAGCTCGATTTTGGCCCCTGGGAACAAATATTTTACGGTGAATTCGATGGTAACCGCCGCAAAAGAGTTCTTATAAAAATAATTGGCGAGTGATTCACTGGAGTTTTTCAATTTTTGCCGGGTTGTACATAGATAATAGATGTCAATTCAGCGGCAAAGATTGCGGTATATAGATGATTTACGGGTCTAAACTGGAGGAAATATGTCAGGGAAAATTTCTCTTTTTGGCATGACAACCCTGCTTTGCCTGCTTCTGGCTCTTGCGGGCTGTTCTGGCAGTGGTTCAAAAGATGCGCTGCCGGGCAGAAACGATGGCCCTGAGGCCGCGGTGGCTGAAATTTTTGCCGGCTGGCGGGCTAGCCAGCCGCCAATATTCGTGGTCAGAACCGAAGGTGTCGTTTCGGCACAGACCTCTGAGAGCGAAACGCGCTATATCAGGTTTCGCGATCTTTCGGGCCATTCCTGGGAATTAACTTTTTCGGGTGTTGATTACATTTCTGCCGATCTGGCCAGAGTGAACACCTACTATTATTATTCTGGCCGGGCTGACTTTGGAGGACTTCGCATTGCCTTCATCATGGTAAGGGAATCGGGGCAGTGGTTTCTGGAAAATATCGATATAGTCGAAGTTCCGGCTGTAGTTGTCGAGGTTGACGGTGTCAAGGGGGTGCTGAAGGACGAAGTTTCGGGCCTGCCCGTTCAGGGGGCGGTGGTCGAGGCTTTTGAGCAGTCGAGCGGCGACAGTTATGGTTCTGACGTAACCGATGCCAGCGGCTACTATGAGATCAGCCCGCTGCCGGCGGCAACCTATTATCTGGTCATCGAACGAGAGGGCTACGAACCGCGCATAATTCGCGACATCGTGGTTAACTAGAAATTGAAGGGCTTTGAGGAGTTCAGAAGATGTTGAATAAAATTTTTATGACGGTTTTTGCTGTTTTGGTTATTTCTGTCGCTCTTGTTGGTTGCGGTGGTGGCGGTGGCACAGGCAGCCCGACTGGCCCCGAATCTTTGTCGGCTGCTACCGGTACACTTGCCGGCAATGTGACCTATGAATCCAGGCCCCTGGTTGATGCCAAAGTGTTTCTTTATAAATACGATACAGCCCACCTGGCTGCTTTTGCCGGCTCGGCAGCCTGATTGCCCAGTCTCTAGGCACTGGTTACGTTTCTGAAACTACCACTGATGCAAACGGCGATTACGCGTTGAACGATGTTCCGCTGGGTCATTATACAATCATTGCTGCCAAGGGCAGCCTGCAGTTTTCGCAGGAAGTCGAGCATCGCGCGGCTCTAACCCCGGTAGACGCGGTTCTGACCCCGACCGGAACAATTACCGGCAAGGTGCAGACTGTTCTAGACGCAGTCACTGTGCCGGTCAGCGGCGCCATGGTGTATCTCGAAGGTAACTCTTATGTGGCCTTTACCGGCGCTGATGGTGTGTTTACCATGACTAATGTGCCGACCAACCGCAGTTTTGTATTGAAGGTCATGCCGGGCGCCAATGGTTACCCAACTTCTACGCCTGCTGTCACTGCTCTTGCCGGGCAGACGGTTAACGCCGGCACCATTGCTCTGGCTCTTCCCGTCGAACAGAGCGGTTCTATAACCGGTAAAGTGGTTATGGAAGCTGTGGCAGCTCCCGACCAGATGCTTGCCGGCACAATCGTTCTTCTCGATGGCCCCGAAAAATATTTTGCCCTTACCGACGATAATGGCAATTATGGTTTTATTGTAAAAACCGCCGGAGCTTATTCGGTTAATGCCGTTCATCCTGAATTTATCGTAACTCCTGCCAGACACGACATAAACGTCGCTTTGGGCGCAACCCCGACCGTTGCTCCTGATTTTACCTTGTCGGCCCGCCCAATTTCCGGTGTTCCTGAGCCAACCTGGCTTGTTTCGGGTAATGTGGTCGATCTCAACAATGTGGCAGTAGACGGCGTGCGCCTGACTCTCAGCAATATCGACGACCCGGCATTCATGCCGATTACCGTTGTCACTGGCACGTATGGCACTTTCTCTTTCAGAGTTCCCGCAGGTTCTTATGCGTTGACCTGCGGCACAGATTATAACTTCGAGCCTTTTGCCAATTATACCGCTGTCGAAGTTGTTGCTGCTGATCAGAATTTGGGTAACATAGCCGTTAAGTCGACTGTTGAGCCTCTGTTTGTTGTCGATGGCTTTATCAGCAAGTCTTCTTTTGCCTATGCCGATAATGATGAGGCGGGCGTTGTCGTGACGATTTCAGGGCCGGCAACCTTTCAGCCGCAGTCAGCTGTTTCAGCTGTAAATGGCTATTTTTCGTTCAAGGTGCCGGCGGGCACCTACAGCTTTGTTGCCGGTGGGTTCTATGCTCTTGCTGACCCCACGATCTACACTGATTTTGTCGTGACTGCCGATCAGACTTTCTCGCAGGTCGTTGTGCAGCCGAACAGCAAGGTTGGTGCTATTATTCAGGGTGTAATCAGCCCGGTTAACCTGCCTTCGTCTTATCGGGTTAAACTCGAAGGTGTTAATCTGACCGACTACGAAACCACCCAGCCCGGAACCGGTTTTTA
Organism: Candidatus Rifleibacteriota bacterium; assembly: GCA_029564115.1. Next base: position 3,703 of record JAKQQP010000253.1, read on the forward strand.
CAGCTTCGATGACGTGCCGGCCGGGGACTATAAGGTCGTAGTTCTGCCCGACATGAATGGTCATTATGTTGAATCAGCTTTGATCAGCGTAATACCGGGCGGGGTCAACACTGTCGATCTGACTGCAGCAAACGTGGCTCCGGTTATCAGCAATGCTGTTTTCCCTGATTTTGTCAATAACCCGAACCGCCTGGAAGTGACCGGCAGCAACTTTGGCTCTTCGCCGAGTTCTTTTGTAGATAATAAAGCTGTTTCGAGATATTCAGGTTTCACTGCCACCGATATCTCCGATCAGCTCGACCTGGTCGCAGTTATGCCCGGCACAGACCACATGTTGGTCATGCAGACTTCATGGTTGCGCCCGGGCACAAGCGATGTTTATACGTTGAAAAGCGCTCCGTTTTATTTTAACAGAACGCCGCTGCCGCCATTCGACATTGCGGTGAGCGATGTTCTCGACACTTCAGCCAGAATAATCTGGAAAAACGCTCCGGGAGTGGGCAGAGTTGAGGTCAATATCACTCCGGCTCTCGCTGGTTTCCCGATGCAGGTCGATGGCAACTTCATCAACCTGCAGGGTCTGACATCGGCCACTGCCTACACCGTTCAGGTCAGAAGTATTTTTGATGGCCTGCAGTCGAATCTGGTTTCTGCCCCTGCTTTTACCACCAAAACTTCCGGTATCAACGATATGTCTGTCATGTCGCTTGCCGGAATCCCGGCCTCGGCTATGCTCGCCGGGTTCGAAGTTTACGGCAGCAATATTTTTGTCGCTCATGTTGACGCGGTCGACCTTGTTTTGAATTCATACCCTCTCGCTGGTGGAGCGCCTGTTTCAAACAGTTTTGGTATTTATGGAGGATACCCGGAGCTGACAAGTATGGCAGTCAGCGCTGACGGCGTCTATCTGACTTACATCGATACGCAGCAGGATCCCAGGTATGCTTTTATTGACCACAACCTTACTGCAGGCAGTTTTGTCACAAAATCATTGTTTGCAGATCTTGGCTTGATCGGTGCCAGCGGCGCAAAATTCACGGTGCATGACGGCAGGGTGTTTCTGGCGGTGACGACGTCTAATGATGGTTTTGGCACGGTCAGCTTTTTTGAGATGTCAGATATCAATACTCCCACTCAGCTTGGTACCACTGTCAATTTGAGTGGCTCTGTTTATGGCAATATGGCGATGTTGTGTGCTGACGAAACGACAGGCCGGCTTTTTACGGGTATACTGACAGGGGTTTACCCGAGTCCGAGTGTTTTGGAAGTAAATGCATATAACCTCAATGACTTGACTCCCATTGGAGCTGTCGGGCAGGCAGAAATGCCGGGTTCTGGCTTCTCTTTGTTTGACTTCAAATTTGCCAACGGTAAAATTTATTTTCAGGCATTGGGAGATGGGTCTGGAACCAATTATCGGAGTATGGATGCCGCAACTGGGTATGTTGCCTATGTGTCGACGGGGCAATATACTGAAAAAATTGCCCTGGACGCCAAAGGTCGTATCTGGTCAGCTGAAGCCTCTGTATCTAACTCTTTCTATGTTCAGTATTCACCAGAAGGTCAGGCTTTGCGCAACATCAAAGTCGGGCAGCTGCCGAGCGGCGGTTGTGATTATATGAAGCTGGGCGCAGACCAGACTTTCTATATGCCATATTTCGAGAGCTCTTCGGCCGTCAATATGTCTGTCTATAAATATAACAGCTCTTTCTGAGATTGTCGGAGTCTTCATTGCAAAGGCCGCTTCCTCCCGGGAGCGGCCTTTGTCGTGAGAGTTCATCTCTGTTTTCGCAGAGACTGCTTCGCATCCGCTCGCAGTGACATATAGCGATCGCAATGAATGCCCCCGGTTTGCTCTCTATCCACTAACCACTGACCACTATCCACTAAAAAAGATGCATTGCAAAATGTACCGAATTGACGTAGATTTGAAGCGTATGTTTAACAGTAATTTCTATCGTATGGTTATTGCCAGTCTGGCAGTGCTGGCGGTTTTTATGGCTCTGGTCTCTGCGCAGGCCTGGAGTCGCGATTTTGTTCTCGAATTGACGATAATGACTGACCGCCATGAAGAGTTTGTGCAGTATTTTGACCTTACTGACCGCGAATACCGCAACCTGCGCAATGATTCGGGTAACGAAATCAAAGCCTATCTGGTCGAGGCTCGCAAAAAATATGCAGACGAGATTGGCTACCGCAAAGAGATCTATGGCTCAGAAAACTATAAAATGGTAGTAATAGACAGTTTTCGTTACATAGTAAAAGAGAAATCGAGCGGCCGTGTGCTGCTTTCAAAATAGAATCTTCGCATGACCGAGCTTTGGAGGAGGCCATGAAAATTATAAAATCCGATCGCGTTTCGTTGGTGTTGCTAGTCATTTTTACTCTGGTAACCGTGCAGTTATCTGCCCTGGTTAAATCGCCTCCCGAGAAAGCCATTCTGCCAAACGGTCTGCGCGTTATTGTCGTTGAAGATAAAAGCTTGCCGGTCGCCGCAGTCGGTCTTCTTTTCAATACCCGCGTTTTTTATCAGAACAACCGCAACTCCGGCCTTGGAAGAATCTACCGCTCGCTGATCGAGTCAGCCGACTTTGTCGGTGAATCTCGTTTCGATTTTAATGCCCGACTCGAAAAAGTTGGCGTTATCAACGAATTTGGTGGCGGCCAGGACATGTTTTATGCGGCCTGTAACGGCAATGCTCATCATCTGCCTCTGATGTTCGAAGGTCTGTATAATCTTGGTTTTAATCTTAAACCCGTCGATGCAGATTTTAACCGTGCTAAAGACGAAACTATCCGTCATGTCGCTTCAGTAAAGAAGTTTCCCAGGTCGGGCGGTTTTATGGAACGGCTTCTCTGGAAAGACCTCTATTCAGGCAGTGATGCCGAATGTCATGGTCCGGTCGATGAGAGCAAGCTTGCCAAAGCACAGTTTGGCGATCTGAAAGCTTTTACTGACAGCGTATTCGTGCCCAATAATGCCGTTCTTGTGGTTGTTGGTGACGTTTCGGCTTCAAATGTTTTCACTGCCGCCATGAAACAGTTCGGTTCTTTAAAGGCTTCGCTGGTTGAATTGCCTGAAAAACAAAAGTCAGATATTCCTTCGCTGTCACGCAAAACCGAAGTTATCGACTATCTCGATATCAACGAAACCGAAGTCGTTCTTGGTTTCGAAGCGCCAGGTTACGGCGATTCTGATATGCCGGTGGCTTATTTGTGGCAAGCCGCTTTACATGACATCAATAATTCCTGGCTCGAAGCCACGCTTAAAAAAGATTTTCCTGAACTTAAAAATCTTTTTGCCCGTTATTTGCCTGGTCGTAATAAAGGTATTTTCGTTGTTGGTTTTACCAGCCGCGAAAGCAATGTCAATCGCCCGGTTAATTTTGTTCTCAGTTCACTTGCCAACCTGTATATGAACCCGCCCCAGGGTAACGAGATTCGCCGTATAACCGAAATGATGCAGCTCAAAAATCTCGAAAAGCGTGAATCACGACTTGAGAGAGCTTTTGATCTGGGTTTTGCTGAAATGATGGGGAACTTCAGAATCGCCGAAAGCATGGATGCGGCTTTCAGCCGTGTTACACCGACAGATATGCAGCGGCTCGCTCATCAGATTTTCAGCTCTGACCGCTATGCTGTCAGAATCATGCAACCGCTCAAATATCAGGTGGCTGAAGAAGTTCCGGTGAAGCTGAAAACTCTCGATAACGGTGCCAGACTCGTTGTCCGCAGTTTCCCGGGCAGCGAAGTGGTTGGATTGACCCTGTTGTTCGGGGTAGATGCCTGTGCTACCAATGAAGACGATCGTCGCATGGCTCGTCTCGTTGCCGAAATGATTGCCAGCTACATCAATGATAGCGAAAACCGCCGTCTAAACAACAGCCTGGATGATATCGGTGCCAGAGTCGAAGCTGCATACAGCAACGAACATCTGGTAATTTCTGCCCGGACGCAGAAACAAAAACTGCCTGAATTGATAACCTTTTTAAAGAATACCCTGGTTAAACCTGATTTTTCAGAAGATTTTTTCAGAAACACCAGAAACAAGGTTATCGAACGCATCGAAGATGAAAAGGCCCAGCCGTTGGTTATCGTTGGCAATAGTCTCATCGAAGGGCTTTATCCTGGCATGGGCCTCACTCTCAAAGATATTTTGCGCTCTGACTTCGATAAAATCAATTACGGTCAGGTCGGCAAATTCTACCGAGAATGGGCTGTGGCATCGAATCTGTGTGTTGCTGCTGTCGGAAACTTTGACAGCGAAAAAACCATCGAAATGATTGCCAAAGAGTTTTCTGACTTCCCTGGCGGGAAAGGCATTGCCACATCGGAATGCCCGGTCTGGGTTGGCACACCCCTCGAAAAAACTGAAGTAAAAGAAGTTGCTTTGCCGTCAGGTGGCGAATATGCACATATTGCGGTCGGCTTCAGAATGAAGCAGTTTCTGAATCTCAGCAGCCAGGAAGAATTATTGACCACCTTCGGTGCCAGTTCGGTAATCTCTCACCTGCTTTTTGCCAGCAGCAACGCTCTGATTGCCCAGGAACTGAAAAAAATTGACGCCCATCGCGGGCTTAGAGGTTATTACCAATCAAATCGCCTTTTCTCGGTATTTTCTTTTTATGCCACTGTGCCTGTCGAAAAGCTTGATGAGGCAAAGAAAGTCATCGAGAAGATCGTAGCTGGAATCCCTCAGGTGGAGGTTTCGAATGACGATATTCAGGCGGCTGGTCAGAAACTCAGGTCTTTCTTCAATCGAGCGCTCGAGCGTTCTGATGCTCAGGCCGTAACACTTGCCAGTTTCCTCTGGAATGGACTGAAGGCGGATTATATCGAAGATATTCTAACTTTGCACGGTTCTGTGACCGTCGATCATGTTAAAAAAGCTGCCCGTAGGAACTTTAATCACTATTTGATGATCATTGGCAAGCCTGCCAGGTAAATACCCCGGCAAAATCAGGCAAAGCAGAAGTGGGAACGGGGTTTTACCCCGTTCCCTGATTTTTTCTGGCATATTGGCGGCCGATAAGCCGGCCCGGCTGGTCAGGTCAGGTAGGTATGCAGTATTTCAGAGCGGCGCGGGTTTCTGAGTTTGGCCAGGGCCTGAGACTCTATCTGGCGAACGCGTTCTCTGGTCACACCGAGAAGTTTTCCGATTTCTTCGAGGGTGTATGATCTGGTGTCACGCAGGCCAAAACGATGCATCAGAACGATTCTTTCGCGGTCTGAAAGAGACGAGAGAACTTTTTCGAGTTCGCGGTCGAGGGCTTTTTTTTCGGCTTCGGCGAGAGGGTCGGCCTCGAAGTCGGTGATCACGTCACGCAAAAAGAGGTCTTCTTCAGAGTCAACCGGAGTTGTATCCATGGAGATAACGTTCGGAATATCGCGAAGGAATTTGCTGAGATCTTTGGGCTTCATCATCGCTGCGTCTGCGAGTTCTTCGAGGGTGGGGCGACGATTGAGCTTTTTGATGAGTGTTTCTTCGAGTTTTTTGATGCGCAGACTGGTGTGAACGCGGTTGAGGGGCAGACGAATCGGGTTGCCGTGGCTTGAGACAACCTGAATCATTGCCTGGCGAATCCACCAGACGGCATAGGAGATGAAACGAACGTTCTTTTCGCTGTCGAAACGCTGGGCGGCACGCATCAGACCCAGATTGCCAACGGCGATCAGGTCTTCGAACGGGACTTCGTTGATGTGTCGGTAGCGCTTGGCAACAGCCACCACGAACCTCAGGTTGGCGAGAATGAGACGGGCTTTGGCCCTTTCATTGCCTTCCTGGACCTGTTTGAGAAGGGCGAGTTCTTCTTCCCGGGTAAGGGGGGGGTGCTTCTTCAGATCTTTGAAGTAGTTCTTGAGAAGCTGACTTTCCTGCTCACGATCATGATTATGATTAATACTTGCCATATGGATCTCCGTTTCTTCTTGGGTGCCAACGGTTATGTACACAGCCTGGTTCCTCCTGAAGCTTCGCTATGTACGGCAACCCGGTTGTCTAATCGGAACAATTCAATAAATATTTAATGAATTGACAGATATTTGTGATTAGCAATCTGCGGTGCAGCTCCCGACCCTGCACGCTGAGTCATGCAGGCAACAACCCTGTCTTGCTGGCAGGTCTCACTGATCCTTTTTCTTTTCTCTAACTCTATTGTAACACATTTTTCAAAAGTCAACCATCTTTGTAAAAATTTTTTTACGAATATCCGCTGGCTTAAGAATTGGCCTTCTCGTCGAGAGAAACGGCAAAATAATCGAGCAGGTGGCTTAGAACACCACTGGTGCCACGTCGAGTGCTGTAAATCACTGGTATTTTCTCTTTTTCTGCGAGCGGTACAATTTCGCGCAGCAGAGTGTGCGATATCTGTCTGACTACAACCACAACGGCGTCGATTTTGCCGAGGCCGCTTCTCAGATCACGCAGGTTTTCGAAACCGCTGCGCCAGGTGATCAGAAGGTTGTGACGGGAAAGAACCCGTTCATATTCGGTGCCAATGCGGTCTCCGCCTAAAATAAGTATGCGCTGCCCTGCGAATTGAAAATGCTGCCCGCAGCCTTCGCTTGTCGGGAACCCGCCACAAAAGCTACAGGCCTGCCCCTGTCGGCATTTTCTGGCCATGATGGTGCTCTGAGCCCGGTCGATACAAAGTGGCAGGTTGCAGTATGAGGCAACCGGCAGGCTGGCTCTAAGCCCGCTTAAAACCTGACGATAATCGCGACTGAATTTAAGACGCTGCTCTTTTTCGTGTTTGAAGCTGACTTTGAGTTTGCTGAGTTCACGACAGAACAGGTCAAAATCGAGCAGGTCGGCGTTGAAAAAGTCTTTCAGCTGTTTGAGCGCTGCAGATTGAACGACAAAATCTTTCTGGTTCTCGACCTTTAATAGTTCAAGATGATAGATGCCCGCTTCCCGATGACTGGTTTCCGGCAGATAAATCGCTTTTACGGGTTTTTCGAGCAGTTGCGGCGAGACTTCGATGCAGACAGCAGGTTGCTCGTCGCTGTCTGAAACAAATCTGAATCCATCAGCTTCGGCTTTAACCCAGCCGAAGATTTCGCGGCGGTTTTCGGCTTCAAGAGATGTCAGCCGTAGTGGTTCGTTTTTTTCGTTCAAATGCAGCAGGGCAAATTCTTCATTAATAATTTTCGCAGAATTCACAATTGCTTCTGAGATTAGAAAGGTCTGACCCGTCACCGATAGAAACAACCAGACGGTCGATCCGTCGGAAGCGACAACTTTCGTGATTAATTGCCCGGCAGCCAGACTGGCGGCAATTGTTTTTTCCTGTTCGAGTTCTTTGACGGTCGCCTGCAGCCTGGCAAGACGCCGCTGCTGCTCGTCATCACTGCGTATCTGTTGTTGCAACCCGGCTTTCTCGTTTTCGAGACGGGCAATCGAATTATCGCGGTTCTGCAGAGCTTTTTGCAGGCCCTCAACCTGTTTTTTCAGGTTATCGCAGATGTTTTGCAGTTCATTGCAGCTATAAGTGTCGGGACTGCTCGCCGGCGGCGCCTTCGAGGTGGTATCCCGGGCAATTTTCAGCTGCAACTCGAGGTTGCGGTTAAGATTTTGCAGCTCGGCAGCTAGAGCGTCAGCTTTTCGCATCTGTGATATGGTTTCTTCAAGCTTTCTGCTCAGCGCGGCAACTTCTTTTTCACGATTTTCGAGGTCTTTTTTCAGCTGGCGGTTATCGGTCTTAACTGTTTCAATGGCACTTTCGAGTTCGCGACTGCGCTTAACGGCTTTGGTTGCGATCTCAGCGGTTTCTTTCAGCTTTTTCTCGAGCTCGGGAGCTGCCTCTTTTGCCGCGCTGACAACTGCTTCCTGTAATTCGAGTTCAGGATGAGCCATAAAATATTGCTGATAAATCTTTTCGGCTCCGGCTCTAGGGTCGATGCGCGACAGGATTTTGATTTTTACGGGCTTGCCAAATTGCCCGGCAATAAGCTTTTCGATGTTTTCGGGGCTTGCCGGGATACTCATAAAACCCATGGTTTTAGGGTTTTTTTCTACCCAGGTGAACAGAATGATCTTGCGCAGCGCCATATCATCGGCGGCGAATTCCATGACCTCACTTATCAGCGAGTTACGGTCGGTAATTTTGTGCCGGCGTATAAAACGCGCACATTTCAGCGCCAGCGGCTTATTTGGCAAAACCCAGTTGAGCAGGTCGGCATCGGCGGTATTGCGACATAATTGCCCGAGAAAGTCGAGGTCTTCAAGAAGCCTGGCAAAGACTGGTGCCCAGTAATCTTCACCCATTGGTCATTTCCTTGAGGCGGTTGAGTATGTTGAGGGCTTCAAGAGGGGTAACATTGTTGATGTCGATACGGGAAACTGCCTCAAGCACTTCGTTGCCCGGCGCGAAAAGGCTGAGCTGCTGTGGCTTGTGCTGACCTGTCGGAACGCGCAGCGATCTGGTGACCCGATCCAGTTCTTCCTGTTCGGTTTTTTCGAGCTCGAAAAGAATTTCGCGGGCCCGCTCGATGACTGTTTCAGGCAGGCCGGCGAGGCGGGCGACTTCTATTCCGTAAGACTTGCTTGCCGGGCCTTCATGGATAGCGTGCAGAAACACCATTTCACCGGTTTTTTCATCGTGGCTGACGCCGACATTCAGGTTGAACACGCCTTTGTGAACGGTGTCGAGGTCTGTCAGCTCGTGATAATGGGTGGCAAAAAGGGTGCGCGCCCCGAGATGCAGGCTGACATGTTCGAGAATCGACCAGGCAAGTGAGAGGCCGTCAAAAGTGGAAGTGCCCCGGCCGATTTCATCGAGAATCAGCAGACTGCGGCCGCTGGCGTGCTTCAGAATCGCGGAGGCTTCCATCATTTCGACCATGAAGGTCGACTGCCCTCTTACCAGATTGTCTGATGCGCCAACTCGGGTGAATATGCGGTCAACCACACCTATTACAGCACTTGCCGCCGGGACAAATGAGCCAACCTGTGCCATCAAAACAATCAGAGCTGCCTGGCGCAGATAGGTCGATTTACCGGCCATGTTCGGGCCGGTGATGATCGCCTGCCGGCGGGTTTCGTCAAGCAACAGATCGTTGGGGTGAAAGTCGCCGCTGTCGAGAAATTTTTCGACGACCGGGTGGCGCCCGGCCTTGATGTCTATGAGGCTGCCATCATTGACGATCGGCCGGCAGAACTGGGCTTCACTGGCCAGTTTAGCCAGAGAACTGATGACATCGGTGGTGGCCACAGCGGCGGCGTTGGCTTTGATCTGGGGGATATATTCGAGAGCTTTGTTTACAAGTTCTTCGTAAATGTCTTTTTCGATAGCTGTCGACTTTTCGCTGGCAGTAAAAATTTTGTTTTCATAATCTTTGAGTTCTGCTGTTATGAAACGCTCACCGGTGGTCAGAGTCTGTTTGCGAACATAGTTTTCTGGTGCCTGGTCGGCGAGGCTTTTTGAAATCTCGATGAAATAACCAAACACACTGTTTTTCCGGACCTTAAGAGTTTTTATGCCGGTGCGCTGTCGTTCTTGTTCTTCAAAGTGGCGCAGCCATTCGTCGCCATCGCGCAGCAGCCCGCGCAATTCATCGAGTTCGGGATTGATACCTGGTTTTATGACGTTACCGTCAGCGAGGACCGGCGGCAGTTCGTCGAGCAGATGCCCATCGATTATTTCGGTGAGCTGTTGCAGAGGTTTGAAACTTTCGGCGAGGGCGTTTTGCCCGGCTTCTTTCAACAGTTCGAGCAGGGCGGGCACCCGGCTGAGCCCGGTGCTGAGAGCCTGCATGTCGCGAGGGTTGCGGCTGCCAAGCGAAATTTTGCTCAAGGTGCGTTCCAGGTCGGGTATGCCTTTTAACAGCTCTCTGGTTTCGGCGAGCAGCAGGGCGTCGGTTGTAAAACGCTCCACCATGTCGAGACGCCGATTAATGGTTTCAGGGTCGATGAGTGGCTTTAAGAGCCATTTTTTCAGGAGGCGGGCGCCCATACTGGTGCGGGTGCGGTTGAGTACGTCGAACAAGGTGCCGCCAAGATTCTGGTTGCGCCCGTTTGGCAGCAGTTCGAGGTTGCCAAGAGTCGCCTCGTCGAGGACCATGCCGTCACCGAGTCGGTATTCCCGGGGCAGGCCGAGATGGTTCAACGAGCAACGCTGAGTATCGAGCAAGTGGTCGGCCAGTATTCCGAGAGTTTTGAGCGTCAGCTGGGGCAGGGCAAGAAATCTGGCTTTGTGCTCTGCGGGATAAAGGTTGCAGAGTGTCGCAACAGCTTCTGATTCAGAAATTTTAGCGGCGTGTATCTCGGCTTTCAGATGCTGCCAGGGTGGCCGGGTGGGCAGGGTGCCGCTCTGGTCACTCAAAAAGAGTATTTCGCGGGGCATGAGCCTTGTGAATTCTTCGGGGAGCATGTTCATCTCGACCTGATCACCGGTCGAGACGATGACTTCGCCAGTGCTCAGCTCTACGGCGGCCAGACAGAAGCGCTCGTTACTCTGCCCGTAAGCGGCCAGGTAGTTATTTGAGTTCTCTTCGAGCATCGAAGGGTCGGTGACTGTGCCGGGAGTGATAATGCGCACCACTTCACGTTTTACCAGCCCCTTGGCTTTTTTGGGGTCTTCTACCTGTTCGCAGATGGCGACCGTAAAACCGCGCTGTACGAGCTTGGCGATATAACCGTCGATGCTGTGATATGGCACGCCGGCCAGCGGCACCGGGTTGCCGCTGCTTTTGCCGCGGGCTGTGAGCGTTATCTGCAGTTCACGAGCTACAAGAACCGCATCTTCGAAAAAAGTTTCATAAAAGTCGCCGCAACGAAAAAGCAATACAGCATCGGGATTTTCGGTTTTGATGTCTTTGTATTGCTGCATTAACGGGGTGAGACCCGCTTCTGAATTTTGTCTGGTTTCAACGTCAGTATTCAAGGCTGTTGTTTCCATTTGATTTCTGCCCGATTGCAGATTGGTCTCAGAATGACTTAATCGTCGAACCGCAGCTGATTCTGTGTTGCCGTTGGTTCGGGAGCCTTCATGCCCATGTATTCCCAGGCGGCGCGGGTTGCAACACGCCCCCGACTGGTGCGGGCAATGAAACCGATCTGAATCAGGAAACTTTCATAAACGTCGTAAATGGTGTCCGCTTCTTCACCAACTGATACCGCCAGGGTATCGAGGCTGACCGGTCCGCCATCAAAGCGTCTGAGCAAAATATCGAGAATTTTTCGGTCGATGTAGTCAAGGCCCATGCGATCTACCTGCAACATCTGCATACCGGTTTCAACTGTAGTCATGTCCACGGCATTGCGCCTGTTGACCTGTGCCACATCCCGCATGCGCTTGAACATGCGGATTGCCACGCGCGGAGTACCCCTGGCTCTTCTGGCGATTTCGCCGGCCGCTTCGCGCACTACCGGAAACTGAAGTTTTGCCGCAACCGATTCGATCAGGTTGGTCAGCTCTTCGTTGGTGTAATAGTCGATGCGGGAAACTACACCAAACCTGGTGCGCAACGGCGCTGAAACGTCGCCTTCGCGAGTGGTTGCCCCAACCAGGGTAAAAGGCTGCACTTTCATGCGCAGGCTGCGCGCTGTCGGCCCTTTTCCGATCAGAACATCGAAGTGGTAGTCTTCCATGGCCGGGTAAAGCACTTCTTCGACATTTTTGCTGAGACGATGAATCTCGTCGATAAACAATACGTCTCCCTGTCTGAGACCGGTTAAAAGCGCCGCGACGTCGCCGGCCCGATTAAGAATGGGGCCAGAAGTTATACGGATCTGCCCACCCATTTCGGCAGCGATGACATTGGCCAGAGTGGTCTTGCCAAGACCCGGCGGGCCCAGCAACAGTGTGTGGTCGAGTGGTTCTCCGCGTTCGCGGGCTGCAGCTATGAAAACGCGCAGTTTTTCGACTATGGCCGATTGGCCGATGAATTCATTGAACCTGCGTGGGCGCAGGCTTGGCAGCAGAATTTCTTCGTCGCCGGGCTGCGGAGTGCGGGCCAGAATCGAAATATCTTCGATTTCATCGACCAGACCGTCTTCAGCAATAAGTTCTTCTGCTTCTTCGCGCAAATTTTTCTTTCGCATTTAATTATCTTCAAAAATCATATTCAGAGCCCAGACATGATAACAGAAAGCCCATGATAAATGCTACCCCTATTGGATAGTGGATAGAGGGGTAGAAGAAAGGATGCTGTCATCGCGAGCTCATTGAAACAATGCTGGCTGCTCACATTCGTGGGTTATTTCCCTGCCATGAGCAGTGACAACAAACGCCGGCTGGCCTGCTGTTCAGCCACTATCTGCTATTTGCTGTTATCTATTGCTGATGAAGCTTCGCAGAACTGTTTCGATTATTTCTTCTATTGAAGCATCTGCTTTGAAGTTGCCTGCAACCTTTTTCAGGCACTGGCTGATTTCTTTGCTTGTATAACCAAGATTTTCGAGGGCTTCTCTGACATCATCTTCAAATGGGATCCTGGTGGTGTCAGTTTCGCTTTCGGCTGTGGAGGCGACGGCACCTATGCCCAGTTTGGCAATTGAATCTTTCAATTCTACTACCAGGCGCGAAGCAAGTTTGGGCCCGACGCCTTTGAGCGAAGTGAGTCGCCTGACATCCTCTGAAAGGATCATCGAAGCAAGATCTTCGGGGGTAGTTGCTGACATGATGTTGAGCGCAAGTTTTGGCCCGACTTTGTTGACCTGATTGAGCACTCTGAACAGCTGGCGCTCGTTTTCGCTGGCAAAACCGAAAAGCTGCGGGCCTTCTTCGCGCCAGTGAAGATGGCAGAGCAACTGAACCTGCAGGCCCTTTTCCGGCAGTTGTCGGCTGGTGGAAAAGGGGACGAGGATTTCGAGACCGAGCCCACGCTGGTCGATGACGACGCGGTGTGGCTGTTTGCTTTGCAGAATGCCGTTAACAAATTCAATCATGATGTTTCCTGCTTAAATAAAGAAGCCACACCGGGCCGGGCATGACAAAATTTTGTTAGTGCCGTTGCAGCCGGCCCGTGTGGCCTCGATGCATGAAGATTGTGGTGGGCTCAGCTTGCGCCGAGAGCCATTTCCATGTCTTCGTCAGAAATTTCGTAGTTGTAATAAACGTCCTGGACGTCGTCATGCTCTTCGAGAGCGTCGACGAGTTTGAGAACTTTGGCGACGTCGGCCCCGGTTACTTTTACGGTGGTCTTGGGAACGGCCATGATCTTGGCTTCTTCAACCTTCAGGCCTTTTTCGTCGAGCACCTGACGAACGGCGAAGAAATCGGAGGGGCCGCTGTAAATTTCGAAACCGTCGTCGAGGGTTTTGAGGTCTTCAGCTCCGGCTTCGAGAACGATATCCATCATCGATTCTTCGGTTGCGCCGGCATTGCCTTCGAGTGGCAAATAAAAGTAACCCTTGGTATCGAACATGAACGAAACACAGCCAGGCACGCCCATGTTGCCGCCGTTTTTGCTGTAAATCTTGTTGACTTCAGATACGGTGCGATTGGTGTTGTCGGTCAGACATCTGGCCATCACAGCGACTCCGCCGGGAGCATAACCTTCGTATGTTACTTCTTCGTAGTTTACGCCTTCGAGTTCGCCCGTGCCTTTTTTGATGGCCCGTTCAATATTGTCTTTCGGCATATTGCAATCTTTGGCAGAAGTCAGAGCAGTGCGCAGTCTTGGGTTGCTGGAAGGATCCCCGCCGCCCATACGCGCTGCTATGGTGATTTCTTTGATGATCTTGGTGAACTGGCGACCTCTGATCGCGTCTACTTTGGCCTTTACGTGTTTTACCTTGGCCCACTTATTATGACCTGACATTATACCCTCCAAGTTTGGGAAGTGTGGATCATTATAACATACACATCAACCCAAGAGCAATGTACAGAAAATCTGCCGTTCAATGAGACGATAGTGCTATTTGCCCGCGAATTTAAAGCAGACTGAAATTACCTGCTTTAAACTGAGTTACTTCTGTCGCCCTTCTCTTGTTCCATGCTTCTTTTCTGACGAGCTTGCATGGTCGCGGCCACCAGTTTCCTCTTTAGCTATCCACTAACCACTAACCACTATTCTATGGTTCCTGAATGATCACTACGCCACGATGTTCGGCTTCTTCGCGGGCGACGTCGGTGATGACTGCATTGTGGGGCACGCGCAATGGTTCGAGAGATTCAGAGGCGCTGATGATGTCGTCGCGGGTTATAAAGACACGCCCGCCAGAGATGGGCTGTCGCGCTGCTGCTGCCTTTGCCCGGATCATTCTGGTAGCTGTCATGGTTATGGTTTCGGGTGAGAAGCCACTGATAGTACCACTGGTTACGGTTTGCCAGTGCCGGCGATAAATTTTGACCAGATGAGGGTTCATCGAGGTTTTTTCGTCTGGCAGACAGCTTTCTGAAAGCAGAATCGGCTTGCCAAGTTCAGCAAAACGATAAAGAATTTCTGCCGGAAAAGAATCGCGCAAACCCAGCGCAAATTTAGCAAGAGTGTTGAGGCTCAGCGGGTTTGCGATCAGCAGGTCGTAGCTGTTCAATTTTAAAGTGAGGCTCTCGCAGTCAGGAGCCGCAAAAACTCTGCCGGCAAAGGCAAGCTTTCGCAGCCAGCCATGCTGTTGTGCTGAAAGAGAAACAGCGTAGTCCGGCCTGGAAAAGAGCGGCGGCAGTTCGAGTTCCATGGCGGAAACGGCTGCTTCCGGCTTCTCTGGGAGGCAGAAAAGCACCAGCGGCTTCAATGTTTGCGGCAGTGGTTTACTCGAATTTTGCATATTCGTCATCACCATACAACTTGTCTATCGGCAAAGTCAATTATTTGCTGACCATACAGGGCAAATGTCTGTTAATTATTTAAAAATGCTGGTTTTGGCAGGTCAGACACCTTCTTAGAGTGCTTTTTGGCCGCGTGCCGGTAAATGATGGCAGGGTTTGATAAAAAACGCTTCTTTTGTGGTGAATTTTGCGTTAACTGATGTTATATTTGCATATAAACACAATGACACGGGGGAAAAAATGCTTGTGAATTTTCTCAGAGGCTCGTGGGTGGCTTTGGTTACACCATTCCTGGAAGACGGGCAAATCGACTTCAACGCATTCGAGAAGCTCATAGCCATGCAGACAGCAGCCAAAACTGATGGCTTGCTTATTTGCGGTACCACCGGAGAGTCGGTAACTCTTTCCCTTGACGAGAAAAAAGCCCTCATGTCGTCGGCGAAAAAACTGACAGGCGGCAATATTCCGCTGATGTTCGGCACCGGCGGCAACAACACCGCGGCGGTTGTCGAGCTTACGGCCCGCGCCGCAGAGCTGGGTGCTGATGCCGTTCTGGTGGTTACTCCTTACTACAATAAGCCGCCTCAGGATGGCCTTAAACTTCACTATAAAGCCGTGGCTGCAGCTACAAAGCTTCCGGTGCTGCTTTATAACGTGCCTGGCCGCACTGGCTGCAATTTGCTGCCTGACACTGTTATCGAACTGGCCGCGATCGAAAATATTGTGGCGGTAAAAGAAGCCTCTGGAAACCTCGACCAGATAATGGAAATAATACGCCGGGCGCCTGAAGGTTTTGTCCTGTTCTCTGGGGACGACGGCCTCAATCTTCCGATTATGGCGTGTGGCGGAGTTGGCACTATTTCGGTGACCGCCAACGTGGCACCGGTCATGATGAAAAAATTCAACGATGCCGCCCTCTCTGGTAACTGGCAATTGGCAAAAGAACTGCATTACCGACTTCTAGAGCTTCATCGTGGCCTGTTTGTCGAAGCGAACCCGCTGCCGGCAAAAGCAGCGCTTGCTAATGCAGGTCTTATCGAAGATTTTACCCGCCTGCCTCTGTGTCGGCCGTCGACAAAGGCCAGGGAACTGATGATAAAACTGACTACCGGCCTGGAGTAAAGCATTGGCACAACTGATAGAACTTCTGCTGGCAATTGCGCGCGATATCTCGTTTATCGATATCTTTGATATTGCTCTGGTCAGCTACGGAATTTATCGCGCCCTTCTCTTTATCGAAGGCACGCGGGCCTACAACCTGCTCAAGGGCCTTGGCATAATTCTCATTCTTCTGGTCATTACCAAAGACCTCGATTTCAACACCGTCAGCTGGATACTTTCCAATGCTCTGCCGACAGGTTTCCTGGCGCTGGTGGTGATTTTTCAGCCAGAATTGCGCCGAGCCCTCGAAGATATCGGCAAGGGGAAATTTCTTGGCGAGCAGATTGCCTTTGAAGAGTCTGTCGAGGAGCTGGCCGACGAGGTTTGTAAAGCTATCGAGAACTGTGCTCGCAAGCGTATTGGCGCTCTGATAGTTTTTGAGCAGGAGATTGGTCTGAAAGATTTTACCGAAAATGGCGTAATGATGCGCAGCAAAATTTCGGCTGAACTGCTGAATACGATTTTTATGCCATTCACGCCGCTCCACGATGGGGCCGTAATTATCAAAGGCTCATACATAGAAGCGGCTGCCTGCTTTCTGCCATCGGCCAGTAATCACAGTGAAGTGGCCAAGGAGCTGGGTTCCCGCCACCGAGCCGCTATCGGCGTCTCTGAGATAACCGATGCTCTTGTCTTTGTTGTCAGTGAAGAGACCGGTCAGATTTCCAAAGCAAAGGGCGGGAAACTCACCCGCGGTCTTACCGGCGATCGCATCAAAAAACTCGTGGCGGCAGCTTTTACGAGAGTTAATAGAGCAAGGGGGATATTTGGCAGGAAATGACAGACCGAATATGGCTAAAAACCCTCTCGATATTGCTCGGCGTTTTCGCCTGGATCTACGTCAATCTCGTGATTCCGCCCCAGATAAGACGAAACATCGAGGCTGAAGTAGAATACCGCAACGTCCCCGAAAACGTAAAAATTACCCCTGCAAAGCCTTCCGTAAATGTGCAGATAGAGGGCACCAGACGCGATTTCATTCTCTCCCGCGATAATAAACTACAGGTAACTGTCGATCTTTATAACCTCAGACCCGGACGGGCGCAGTTGCCGGTGAGAGTGACCTCGTCGTCGGGGCTTTCGGTGATTTCAGTTTCTCCGGCCCAGATTCAGATCGAAGCTGTTCCCATTATCCGCAAAAAAGTCGATGTCAGGGCTGAGATTCTCGGGCAGCCGGCTGAAGGCTATCTGGCCGATACACCTGTCCTGAACCCACCGCAGGTTACCGTTGAAGGGCCGGAGTCACTCGTCAGGCGTGTAACAGCCTGTCAGGTCGATCTTAACCTCGAGCAGGTTAAAAATTCCCTCAGTGAACAGCGCGAGGTTAAGGCTGTTCTCGAAAGCGGCGTTACCAACGACGAAATAATCGTCAGTCCCGCAAAAATCAATGTGGATGTCACCGTTAAGCAGGGCTATCCTTCAGTGACGCTGCCGGTTGCCAAACCTGTTTTTATCAATAAACTCCCCGAGGGGAAAAAGCTCGACGGCTTCAAAGTTTCGCCTGAAACTGTTCAAATCACCGGGCCTGGGCGGTTGCTCGCTCCTCTACGTGATATTTCCTTTCGACCTGTCGATCTTTCTAAGATTGATAAATCCGAAGCGATTCCGGTTAAGCTTGAATTGCCCAGTGAAAAGGTACGATTGATTTCTTCCGAAGCCGTAGTCATAAACGTTACGGTTGTTGACTCCAAAGTTACCCGTGTCTATCAAGGGCTGCCCTTCGAATTGAAAAAGGGTCCGCACCAGCACGCCTCGGTTTCAGTTTCCTCGTATTCCATGGAAGTTGAAGGCTTCATTAAAGATATCGATCGGATCAGCAATGCCAAGTTACAGATGGTGCTCGATGTCGAAAAAATGAAGCCGGGCAGTTACCCGGTCAATCTCACTGCCCCGATCGGGCTTCCTGAAGATGTTTCGGTCGTAAAAATTACGCCGGAAGCTTTGCATGTACAGATAAGCGAGTTGACCGACCAGTCCGGGCAGACCGATAAAACCCCGGAAAACCCTCAATAACGACGCCAAAAGGAACTTCAATGGAAAACAGCAGTCAGTATTTTGTCGAAATGTTTTCTAACGCCGGCAGACAAAAACGTCTCGACCTGTTGCGCAAAATAGCGGCCAAAAAAGATGAAAACGCCCTGCAATTTCTGGTTACATGTTTTGCCGATGAATTTTGGGTCGTCCGCAAAGCAGCGGCTGATATCGTCAGAAGCTACGGTGAAGTGGCGGTGCCGGTTCTTGCAGGGGCTTTGAATTCTTACAACCAGGATATTCAGCACTGGTCGCTGCAGATTCTCGGCGAACTCGGCCCGAAAGGGCTGCCTGCAGTTCTCAGAGCCATGAAAAGCCCTAATGCAGAAATACGCTATTTTGCCTGCAGTGCTATTGGTGCTTCAACTATTCCGCAGGGTGTGACCATGCTGCTCAAAGCTCTGGGTGATGAGCGCTGGCGCGTGCGAAAATCAGCTTCAGAAGCTCTCGTTAAATATGGTGAGGCAGTGATCGCGCCGTTGCAGCAGGTTCTCAAGCTGACCGAAGACGAAGACATCAGATTCTGGACCATCAAAACTCTCGGGAAACTCGGCCCGAAAGCTCAGAGGTTTTTGCTCGAAGCTTTGCGTAATGGCGATAAACAGACCAGATATGTAATTGCCGCCGCCCTTGGTGAATCCGGTGACAAAAGGGTAATCAGGGTGCTGATCGAATCTCTGGCAGACCCCGATTGGACCATCAGGAAAAGTGCCACCATGGCTCTCGCAGAAATCGGCGACAACGCTGTCGATATGATGCTCGAGTATCTGCGCGGCCCGAATGAAGATATTCGAGATGGTTGTCTGAGGGCATTGGTCAAGGCCGGCAACGCCAGTCTGCAAAAACTTTTCGATGAAATTATCAAGATGGACGAAAACCATCGATTTTTGATTCGCAAGTCTATTGTCAAAATTGGCGCCAGAGTTGTTGAACCTCTGATGCGTCTCTTCAAACTTCAGAACCCTGAAATATTGGCTTTCGCCGTTTCGGCTCTGGGTGAAATCGGTAACCCGCGGGCCGTTCCGGTTCTGGTTGGCGGCCTCTCACACGCAGATTGGAACGTCAGGCGCAGCAGCGCTTATGCTCTCACCGAAATTGGTGAACGCGGCGTCGACAAAATCGCCGAAGCCCTTAAAAGCTCTAATGATGACGTTCGCTACTGGGTGACCCGCATCCTGGAAAGTATCGGCGAACCCGGAGTCCCATATCTGATAAGGGCTCTCAAAGATCAGAACCGCGAAATCAGATTTTTTGCCGCTCGGGCGCTTGGCAGCTCGTTCGATTCTTCTGTTGCAAGATCACTCGTTAATTCGCTTGCCGACGAGGTCTGGAGCGTCAGGAAAGCCGCTGCCGAGAGTATCTGCCGCCTCGATAATCCTCCCGTAGACGAATTGTTGCGCCATATCGCCAGTGATAACGAAGATATCAGGCACTGGATAAGCCGGATCATCAAGGAAATAGGACTGCGATTTTTGCCGAAGATCATCGAGGCTATGCGCAAGGGCGATGCGGAACTTCGACTTTATGCCTGTCAGGCCGCCGGACTCATCGACTCCCCGGATCTCGTCGAACCCCTTATTTTGGCCCTACGTGACGACAGTGAGTGGGTTAGAACCTATGCGGCGATTTCACTTGGGCAGACAGGCGACCCACGTTCGATTATTCCACTGATCAGAAGCTTCTCTGACCGCAACACCGATGTTCACCGCAATGTGGTCGCTGCTTTTGAGCGTCTTGGTGACAGGGTTTTCAAAGAGCTGATCAAATGTATCGAAGGCAACGATGTAGAATTGCGACGCAATGCCGCGCTGGCACTTGCTGAAATGCACGATGATCGCGGTGTCGATCATATTATAATCCTGATGGAAGATTCCGACGAAACGGTGCGTGCCAGCGCCGCCGAAGCTCTTGGCGGTTTCCCCGGGCTCAAGGCTCGCACCATACTCAATGAAGCGCTCGAAGATTCATCTGTCAAGGTCAGACTTGCTGCTGTCAAGGCTCTTGGCGATCTTGATACCGAGCTGGACGCTATTGCGCTGATGCATTATGCCGGAAAAGTTCGTGAAGAGCGCGAAGCGCGCGTAGTGAAACGCACTTTGAGCGAGATGGCCCTCAACAACCCCGATCTGTTTATCGAACTGTTCAAAAACGAGCACAGCAACATCAAAACTATGGCCTGTGAAGCCATAGTGATGGCCGGCATGGATCTGATGGCCCGCCTGACCCAGGTCGCTACTGAATCTAAAGATGAGACAGTAGTGTTCTGGTGCAAAAAAGCGATGAAGCAGATCAAACAACCCCGGGAGAACATGTTCTATGGCTGATTTTCCCATGGCTGACCGGCGTTTGCCATGGCTGAAGCTGGCTTCGATGCAATGGCTCGGGGCCACTCTCGCCGCCAGCCTCATCAAAGAATTCGAAACACCTCAGAGGGCTTTTAGAGCCACACGCAGTGAGCTTCTGCGCATCAAAGGCTGGGATGTAAACAGAGCCGATCGATTCGTCAGCGAAGTGCCCCGCCTCGAACCGGTCTGCCCACCCGAAGTGCTTGACCGAAGAGATATCAGGCTTGTATGTTTTAACGACGAAGATTACCCACCGTTGTTGCGCGAGATTCCCGATTCGCCGGTGGCGCTTTTCGTCAGCGGTGACTGCAATTTTGCCGGCGCTCCGGCCATTGCCATCGTTGGTGCCCGCAACGGCACGCAGATGGGTTATGATATCGCCAGAGATTTTGCTTTGCAGCTGGCCCGGGCTGGTTTTATCGTTGTCAGCGGTCTGGCTCTGGGCATCGATACTTACGCTCATCGCGGCGCTCTCGAAGCCGATGGCCGCACTATTGCGGTTCTGGCCAATGGCCCCGACGTGGTTTACCCGCGCGGCAACCAGAAAATGCGTCAGTCGATTCTTAAAAGAGGCGCCATAATTTCCGAATATGCCCCGGGGGTTATCGCCAGGCCATGGTTTTTCCCCGTTCGCAATCGTATAATTTCAGGAATGTGCGTTGCGACCCTGGTCGTTGAGGCCAGTGCCCGCAGCGGCTCATTGATCACTGCCCGCCTCGCCGGCGAACAAAACCGCGAGGTATTCGCCATTCCGGGTTGTATTAAGTCAAAAGTCTCTGAAGGCACGATCAGTTTAATCAACGACGGTGCCAATCTGGTAACTGACCCGAATGAAATTATCGAGTATTTTTCGGAGCTTTTGCCGGCAAAGTCAGCTGCGCAAGAATCTTTTTTACAGGATGATTTAAGTGAAGAAGAACGGCGCTTGCTTTCTCAGCTTGCTTCAGAGCCGGTTGCCGTAGATCGGTTGCTCGAAAACGGCTGGCAGCGTGAACGATTGTTTTCTTTACTTTTGCAGCTCGAAATGAGAGATTATGTTATAAAACTATCTGGAAGCAGTTATCAGGCTAGAAAAAAAGTGAATGAAAAAAGGTAGGCTATGAACAACATTAAAAGCCCGTTGACCAACATCATGAAAATCATGAATATCGTCATTGAACGCATCGAAAGCAGCGGGATCGACGAAACAGGCCGTGACCCCATGGTCAGTAAGTTGCTCGAAAAAGGTTTTACATTGAATGATATCGATACTGCCATGGGCCTGGTGGCAATGATAACTTCAAAAGTAGATCCGATTCTCAGAGTCGGCGATAGAAAGCACCACGATGACGGCAAAATGAGCGGAATCAGGCACCTGCACGCTTGTGAGGCGGCAAGGTTGTTGCCCGAAGCTCAGCAGTTGCTGCTCAAACTCGTTGAAGATGGTGTAATAACCCAGCTGCACTTTGAAAAAACGCTCGAATACATCTGGAAAGCTGACCTGCGCCAGGTTTCAGCCTCTCGGCTCGAACTTATCATCATCATGAATAAGCCGGCCACCGAAATAGAGGCCACGGAAGACGTGCCCGCACCCCATTCAATAGAGCTTCATTGAGCTTTTGCGCGTCGGCCCTGGAGGAAAAATGACCAAAAACCTTATAATCGTAGAATCACCAGGCAAAATCAAAACCCTTTCTAAATTTCTGGGAAAAGATTTTGTTGTCGAAGCCAGTAAAGGCCATGTAATCGATCTGCCTCCGTCAAGGTTCGGTGTCAGCACCGAAAACGGTTTTGTGCCTGATTTTCACGTCGTGAAAGACCGCAAAGAAGTGATTCTGCGTCTGCAGAAGGTTGCCCGCACCGTCGACCGCATTTATCTCGCTCCCGATCCTGACCGTGAAGGCGAGGCTATCAGCTGGCACCTGGCCAACGTGCTCAATATCGACCCCATGTCGGCCTGTCGCATAACTTTTAACTCGATTACCAGAGAAGACGTTCTCAAGTCTCTCGAACAGCCGCGTAACATTGATTTCGCCCTGGTGAATGCTCAGCAGTCGCGGCGAATTCTCGACCGTCTTGTCGGCTACCGTCTTTCGCCACTTCTCTGGCAGAAAATATGCCTGGGTCTGTCAGCAGGCCGGGTGCAGTCTGTCGCCGTGGCCCTGATCTGCCAGCGCGAAAAAGAAATACTCGCCTTCAAACCCGAAGAATACTGGACAATAACCGCCGACGTCAAAGGCGACAAACAACGGAAATTTCAGCTCAAACTGGTTAAACTGGCCGGGCGCAAGTCCACTGTCCCGGATAAAGCTTCTGCCGATGCAATACTTGCCCGGATTAAAACTGCAGACCTTCGTATTACCACGGTAAGCAGCCGCGAGCGTCGTCAGACACCTCCGCCACCTTTCATTACCAGCACCATGCAGGCCGAAGCAGCCCAGAAGTTCGGCTTCACCCCTCGTCGCACCATGTCGGTTGCCCAAAAACTCTATGAAGGCGTCGAGGTTGGCAGCGAAGGTCAGGTTGGTCTGATAACCTACATGCGAACCGACTCGGTGCGCATCGCCCCCGAAGGCCTCTCTGAACTCAAAGATTTTCTCAAAGAAAATTTCAGCGCCGAATATCGTCTCGAACATGCTCGCAGTTTTAAGATGAAAAAGGGCGCCCAGGATGCCCACGAAGCCATCAGGCCGACTTCCGTGCATCGCACCCCCGAAAGCATGGCTCCGTTCCTCAAACCTGAGCTTCTCAAACTTTATTCTCTAATCTGGAAACGCTACGTTGCCTCGCAGATGGCTGACGCCCGTTACAATGTCGTGACCGTCGAGGTCGACGTCGATGGTGCAATTCTGCAGACGGCAGGTACCACAATGATTTTTGATGGTTTTACCTCGCTTTACAATGTCAGCAAAGATGAAGACGCAGAGCTTGAAGCGGATGGCCCGGCCGAAGAAGGCAAACAGAAGTTGCCGCCCCTCGAAAAGGGCGAAGCGCTGCAGCTGTGCAGCTGTGGTGGCGAGCAACATTTTACGGCGCCACCACCACGTTACAGCGAGTCTTCTCTGATAAAAACCCTCGAAAAAGAGGGCATCGGTCGCCCTTCTACCTATGCCACCATCGTCGATACCATTCAGCAGCGCAAATACGTGCGCAAGGTCGATGGGCGGTTTCAGCCTTCAGACGCGGCTTTTGTCGTGAATTACATTCTCGAAAAATGTTTCTCCGACATCATCAACCCAGGGTTCACAGCCAGCATGGAAAACTCTCTCGACCGCATCGAAGAAGGGGAAGTCGATTGGGTGCATGTGCTTCGTGAATTTTATGAGCCTTTTATGCGCGATCTCAAGATTGCCGAAGAAAGCATAGACAAAATTCAGATACCCTCTGATATAAAATGCGAAAAATGCGGCCAGGTAATGCTCGTCAGACTGGGGCGCAGCGGCAAGTTTCTTGCTTGCTCGGGTTACCCTGAGTGCAAATCGACTATCAATATCCCAGAAGAAATCCTTCTATTCGCCGAGGGCATTCCGCAGCCGCCGATGCCCATGACCGCACTGCTCGAAAGCGCCGGGGCTTCGGCCACCGCCGAACTTGAACTCATTGAGGAAAAATGCGACAAGTGCGGGTCAGACATGCATATCAGGGCTGGCAAATTCGGCCGTTTTATTGCCTGTACTAATTACCCGGCTTGTAAGAATACCCGGCCGGTTGTTAAAGAAATTGGCGTTAATTGCCCGGTTGTCGGCTGCGGCGGCAAAATGCTCGAAAAAAAATCGAAGCGTGGCCGCCTGTTTTACGGTTGTTCCAATTACCCCGCCTGCACACTTACCACCTGGGCGAAGCCCACCGGCGAGCTATGCCCTGATTGCGGTTCAGCACTTGTCTGGCACGCTACTAAAAAGCTCGGTAATTACATAAAGTGTTCAGGTAAAGGTTGTAAGTTTAAATCGTTCCCGGAAGGCACAGATCATGACGAGCAGCAAGAAGAATAAAGAAATCCCGGTTACCGTTATTGGCGCCGGTCTGGCCGGCACAGAGGCCGTTTATCAGCTTATCAGAAAGCAGATTCCGGTGCGGCTTATCGAGATGCGACCGAAAGTCAATACCGGCGCTCACACTTCCGATCAGTTTGCAGAGCTTGTTTGCAGTAACTCGGTCGGCAGCAACCTTCCAGATCGAGCTTCAGGCCTGCTCAAAGAAGAAATGCGTCTGTTGGGCAGTTACTTCATGGAAGTTGCCTACAAGTATCGCGTGCCGGCCGGTAATGCCCTGGCCGTCGATCGTGGCGCTTTTTCGCGCGAGATAACCCGTTATCTGCGCACCCATTCTTTGATAGAATTCATCAACGACGAAGCGGTCGAATTGCCTGAAGACGGTCTGGTTATCGTTGCCACCGGGCCTCTGACTTCGCCGGCTCTTCTCGAAAGTCTGCAAAAGCGCCTTGGTCAGAAGAAACTCGAGTTCTACGATGCCGTTGCACCTTTGGTTGCCGCCGAGAGTATCAACCGCGACATCGCTTTCAAAGGTGACCGTTATGGTGAGCCGGGCAAGGGTGATTACCTCAACTGCCCGATGGATAAAGAGCAATATCTGGCTTTCGTAAAAGCCCTGCTCGAAGCCGAACGCATCGATCTCTCAGAAATGGAAAAGAACGCCCGCAAGCAGTTCTTCAGCGCCTGTCAGCCCGTCGAAATAATCGCCGAATCGGGCATCGATTCGCTGCGCTTCGGGCCAATGAAGCCGGTTGGCTTCACCGACCCGAGAACAGGCAAGCGCCCCTATGCTCTGGTGCAGCTGCGCCAGGATAACCTGCTCGCCAGTCTTTACAATATGGTTGGCTTTCAGACCAACCTGAAGCATGCCGAGCAGAAACGCGTCTTCAGCATGATTCCAGGGCTCGAAAAGGCAGAATTTTTCAGGCTTGGGCAGATGCACCGCAATTCTTTCATCAATTCTCCTGAACTTCTGCAGCCGACTCTACAGTTGCGCTCCGACCCGCGAATCTTCTTTGCCGGCCAGCTTTGCGGCGTCGAAGGCTATACCGAGTCGGCAGCGACTGGTCTGCTGGCTGGTCTTAACGTTGTAAGAATCATCAATGGTAAAGAACCCGTGTCGGTTCCCCCCGAAACGATGCTGGGCGGGCTGCTGCATTACATCACTTTCTCGGGTCATAAAGAATTTCACCCGATGAATGCCAACTTTGGCATTTTCAACGTCGAAGAAAAGCTGAAAGGCGACGCTCGCAAGCAGCATCTCATTCGTCAGGCCCGCCGCTGTTTCCGTGAGTTTTTCGACAGCCTCTGATCGAAAAGTTCTTTTTTCTAAGCAAACAAAAACCCCGGCAGACATCGAGTCTGCCGGGGTTTTGTTTTGGCTTGTTATTTTAACCAGTTTTCTTCGCCACTGCGAATCAGCTGCAGGCGGTTGTTGGCGCCGGTGAGTGGATCTCCCAGTTCCAGAATCAACAGATCCTTGTCGTAAAAATATACGGCAACGGGGTTGTTGAACTTACCAGGGGCAGCTGCTACAGTTGCTCCGCCAAAGGTAATCAATGCAGAGCTGCTGGCATTGTCGACAGCGTGCAAAGATATCTGGCTGTCTGCGTTGTTCAATACCAGCAGACGGTTTGGCGTCGCTGCCATGTCTATGGGTGAAGTCGCGTTGATAGACCTTGGCTCGGCGAGAGTGTCGTTGAGGTAACGCACTACGCGGTTGTTAGTCGGGTCTGCAACCATGACCTGTCTGACAAAATTGCTGGTATCAAAGAATCTTACCTGGCCGAGAGTTCCAAAGTTTTTGCCGTCAGCGTTGGTCAGCGGCGCTCCGACTGCAGACCATGTCGAAGGGTTGATCGCAACGAGTGTTGCACCAGAGATCATATAGGCGAAGGTTTCGTAATTGGGATTGAACGCCAGGCTTTGGGCACCGGTTATCTCGGGAAGTTCAGCTTCGTCGCGGAAAGTTGGAGTGGCGAGGGTGTCGAAAGTCACGATGCCTTCTTTCCCGTCATCGCTGGATATACCAAGCCCGGCAGCAATGCCTCCTTTGGTTTTGCCAACACTGTAAAGAAGGTCGAATGGGAAGGTTGCCAATGCATCGAGAGTGCCACGTTTTTCTTCGTCTTCAAGAGTGTATGGCACAGGTTCTGCACCGCCTTTATAGGCGTATTCGTGAATTGCCGGAATGGCGTTGCTGGCAAAGAGCAGTTGTGTTGAATCGCCGAACATGTTGACTGTTTTTGCGGGAATCGTCAGGTAGGTTGATTGCCAGACATAGAAAGCGATTTTGTAAGAGCTGCTGGCCTGATGCTCGAACTGGGGGTAGAACGAATCGTAGAGCCTTACGGTTACTTCGTTATAACCGATCGGGAAAGACTGAGTGGCAGCCGAACCCTTGCTGTCGATAAAAGCGCCGAAGTTTGATTCCCATCTGATGTTGTTCTGATTGTAATCGTTGATTGTGCCGGCAATTTCGTAGTCGTAGTCATCGATGGTGAAGCCTATGCTCATGGTTGGCAAACTCGAAAGGAAAACAGGTATGCCGGCAGGGGCTGTGGCATATTGTGCCGTCGTAATTTTGATTTTGCCGCTTTGAGCGTAGGGCAGGCGGTTGATGAGAACGCCGGTCGATGCTACGGCCTGGCTGCCATACATATCGGTGACTTCGCAGAAGATTTCGTGATAGCCGGCTGGCAGAGCGTCGGTCGCGTAGGTAACGGTCGTTCCATCTTTCGATGAATTGATTCCTTCGGTGAAAAGAGTTGTCGATGGTTCAGAACCGTTATACCAGCGGATTGTGAGATTGTCGGTAGAATCTTCTTCGATGACATTTGCGGTGAATGTGACCAGCGTATCTGTGTCATGCCGGGTGCCCGATGCCGGGCTTGTCATGGTGATTGCGGGTGTACTGTTGATAAATATTTCTCTGGTCGCGAATCCGGTGGCACCGTGCTGATCTGTACCTTCGAGGGTTATGGTGTGAGAACCGAAGTCACTGGTAGAGGTGTAGCCTTCGAAATTGAATATATCCTCACCTGTGCGCATAGTAGATGTTGCGTTCCGGTGATAACTGTAGTCAGACCATTTAAAAGAATCGATACCGACCAGGCCTGAGGTATCGTTTCCTGTGCCAGAAAAGTTAATCTGCTGGTTAAGGCCAAACGATTGCCCGACAATGGGCAGGTTAATAGTCATAACCGGGCGTTCGTTGATGAAAATGCCTGTCTGGCTTGCTGTCGTGCCGCCGCGGCTATCACTGGCAACCACATCGATGACGTGAGCGCCGGCGGGTAGATCGCTGACTTGAATAGAAGCGCCATTGCCCAGCAGAGTCGAGTTCCTGTACCAGGCGACTGTGCTGCCTGCCGAGATGTCGGCGACAAAGTTGACCGGGTCGCCAAGCAGAATTGCAGTACCAGATGCCGGGGCAATGCTGTTTATCTGCGGCGGTTGATTGATGTATACCTCGACGGTTTTGGTCTGCGAATGCAGCCCCCTGCTGTCGACCACGTAAAGAGTGACTGTGTTGTTGCCTGCCGGCAGGCTGCTTACCGTGACAGAAGTGCCGGTGGCAGCATTAATTGGGGCAGGGAAAGTCCAGATAAAATTGTCTTCAGGGATTGTTGTGTCTTCACGATCTGAAGCGGTGGCGGCAAAGGTTATACTGCTGCCGATCTGGTAGGTGGCGAGATTTATCGGCGCGGTAATGGTTGCCACCGGCGGAGCATTGTCGATGATCTGAATTTGCACTGAAGCGGTGGCTGCAAAAATACCGAGCGAATCTGCGGCGCAGACAGTTATGGTATGGTCGCCGGGCGGCAGTTCGTCGGTGCTTAGGCTTTTGCCGGTTTTTATGCCTACCGGGTCGGGGAAAGTCCAGGTATATTGCTCGTTAACATTAATGTTGCCGTCTTCCACGTCGGTGGCATTGGCGGTAAAAGTTACGCTTGCATACCGGTTGAACGAACTGCCGGCAGTCGGGGCGCTTATAGTGACGGTCGGCGAAGCGTTCACCCTGAAAGAATACTCGACTGAGCCAGGCACGCCCAGGTTGTCGATGGCTTCAAGCATTACAGTATAGGTGGCGGGTGTCGTATACTGACGACTGACCAGCTTTACCCGTGAGCCAATAGACTTTGGATCAGCTGTGCCGGTGTATTCATACCAGCTGAAAGTATCTTGAGAGATTATGGCATTGTTGGCATCGGTTGCCGAACCCTCGAGGTCAATCTTTTGACCGATTTTGATGAGGCCGGTCGATGGCGAAGCTGTAATTACCACTGTTGGTCGGGGAAGACCTGAATCAAGTATGTTGATTGTTCGTGTGAGCGCAGTGCTGGCGTTTTTGGCATCGGTAACGGTAAGGGTCATTGTGACCGTTTGAGGAGTGGATGGTGTAAGCCAGCGGGTTGTCGAGGCTGTCGGCGAGTTTATACGGCCGGAGCCTGACCATTCCCATCTGATAGCTTCGCCTTCAGGATCGGTAGCAGAGCCATTCAGCAGGTATTCTTTGTAAGCATAAAAAGTTGTAGTGGCAACGCCGTTGAGATCGGTGAGGTTGATAGCCAGATCTGTGGGCGGTTGATTCACTCTGGTTGGTTCTATGGTTATTGTTCTTGATTTTGCAACTTTGCCGTTTTCACCAAGGTCATCAACATTCACGGTCAGAGTCACATCAGTGTTTTCAGAGACATCCGGTGAAACCCAGACGACAGTTGCAGAATTGCGCTGCACGAATGTGCCTATTTTATTCGAAGTTGAAGTAGCAACCCAGTTGTAAGTCAGCACATCACCGTTGCTGTCGGTCGCGATGACCGCAAGGGTATAATTTCTGTTGCCCGAAAAATCGTCAGGCGTAATACTGATCTCGCCAACAGAGGGGGGGGAGTTGGGAGTTACGAAACCGCGGCCCACTTTGACCTGAATGCTTGCCGCTGCTGAAAGTCCGCCGGCATCAGTTATCGAGAAGGTTATCGTTGCGACGGTATCGGTGTTCGGGGCGATCCAGCTTCTCTGGGTGTCGCCGACAGAGCCATGAGAGGCAAAATGCCCACTTGTTGCCGACCACGAGTAGGTGGCTATGTTATTGTCAGGGTCGGTAGCGGCGCCTGTCAGACCGACCTCATAGCCCTTTTCGATGCTGTAGGCGGTAGCGGAAAGCCCGGCAGAAGGAGCACGGTTGGTAGCCGAGTTGTCTACAACAGTTTGAACTATAGAGGGGGCATTCTGTTCAAACTTTGTGTCTTTGAGTTCGACCTTCTGGTA
This sequence comes from Candidatus Rifleibacteriota bacterium, assembly GCA_029564115.1. The sequence continues at coordinate 33,193 of JAKQQP010000253.1, forward strand.
GCCGGGAGTGTCGATAACCACTGTAGCTGTGGCGCCAGCCGGCATGGGCAGGGTAAAGCGACCCTGAGCGTCGGCAAAAAATGGTTCACCCCATACATAGATACGGGCATTTGATAACGCTGAACCATCAGCTTTTTTCAGCTCACCATTGATGGCGACAGTTACTTTGTGCGGTTCACTGCGCAGTTCGATGCTGGTAGATTTGGTTTCGCCGGCTGCAACCGAAATTTCCGGGGTGATAGTTTTGTATATGTCGTTTGCAGAATTGGTGAATTTAGCCACAACGCGGTGTTTACCGGGTGGCACGTTCGGAATGGCGAAAGAACCGTCATCACGGGTTTCGGCATATTTTTCATAATTTGATTCAAGCCAGACTCTGACATTGCCAAGGCCACGCGCACGCAGTTCTGGCTTCAGACTGGCATCATAAGCCATATTTCGGGGTATGTCCGACTCGCTGATGGTGCCCGTTATCTGTGTTGTGGACGCTGGAATCGGGTCAGACGATACACCGCCGCTGCAGCCATAAAACAAGGCTGCACCGATCAGTGCACAAATAAGTAGAAAATAGTTCAGACTGCGGCTTTTTTCGGCCATAGTGATTCAATCCCCCAGAGTAATACTTGAATGTGCACATTATCAACCGGAATGAACCACTATGTCAATTACCCAAAGCAAATAATTCACAAGATTCACTCTGTTTTTTAGCAAAAAAACAATTTTTTACGCGTGCAACCAAAGCAAGGGGTAGTGGATAGGAGATAGTGGACAGAATGCTGGCCGGGGCGAATATTCATTGTTGGTGAATTCACACTGTCACTGCGAGCGTCAGCGAAGCAGTCTCATGTCAGGGAATGGTGCTGTTCAGAGTTTAAAAACTGAAAATACGGTCGATTCGTGGGCGAACAATTCTTCGAACAGCACCACAAAAAGATTCTGGTTCAGAAATTTGCTCAGATGCTCTGAGTCAGCGCTAAAGCGCTCTAATACCATGTGAATCGCCTTTTCTGGTTCGGGTGGCGAAACCTGCCTGTCAGTAGCGCCGAGTGCCGCCGCATAAAAAGGCAGCAGCGAAGCCCCGACCAGCAGACTGTAAAGCCCGATACGGGCGCTGGCAAACCCGGCCAAACGTTCAGGGGTTAAAAGGCGTTTGAGCAATTCTATCTGAGTTGTGCGCAGCCAGACTTCCTCAGGGCACAATGACCTGATGGCCGAGAGTTTTATTTTTTTGTTGGTTCCCGGCAGGGTAAATGAACCGTAGCCAAGTCCGGCGGCGGCAATACCGGCAAAAATATCGAAAAGGCCGGGAAACCCTCGTGGGTGTTCGATAAATGTCAGAAACATGCCGCGCACTATGCTGGCCTTGAATTTATTGAAAGGTGGTTCGTTGCTGTCATGGGCCAGCACCAGATGTTCAGCGCTGATTTCTTTTTTTTCGAATTTGAGATCTATGGCTTCTTTAATGACCCGGGTAAGTTTAACTGCGATCATGCCGGTAGAATAACCGTTTTGTTCACCTTTGGCGATCGCCGTCTGAAATCTGTTGCACAAAGCCTGCAGTTCTTTCTTTTCTATGCTGAACTGCAGCGCCAGCCGGGTTGTTGAACTCTTGCTTTCCTGTCTTTGATCCTGCATCTCTCTACCTTTTTATAAAAAACGGGTGCAGCTCATCGAGCTGCACCCGTGGTGATTATCAGGCCTCTGCTTCTTCGTCGGCAGTTTTGTATTCTTTGATGATCTGGTCGGTTACGTTAGCCGGGACTTCTTCATAGGAGCTGAATTCCATGGTGAAGTCGGCGCGAGATTGAGTCATCGACTTGAGGTCGGTGGCATATTTATACATTTCTGCCAACGGAACTCTTGCTTTGACTATCTGCAGTCCGCCGAGGGGTTCCATGCCCAGAATGCGGCCGCGGCGTGAGTTGAGGTCGCCGATGATCGCGCCCATGAATTCATCGGGAACAGTTACGGCAACTTCGTAAATCGGTTCGAGCAGAACCGGTTTGGCTTCGGCGATACCTTTTTTGAAGGCCAGGGTTGCAGCAAGTTTGAAGGCCATTTCAGAGGAGTCGACGTCGTGGTATGAACCGAAGTCGATGATTGCCTTGAAGCCGATGGTGTGGAAACCGGCAAGAACGCCACGACGGCGTGCTTCCTGCAGGCCTTTTTCGACTGCCGGAATGAAGTTGCCGGGAACTACGCCGCCAACGATCTCATCGACGAATTCAAAGTCGCCACCGGGGAGTGGTTCGAAGCGAATCCAGACGTCGCCATACTGACCGCGACCACCGGACTGTTTCTTGTGTTTGCCCTGAACTCTTGATTTGCTCTTGATGGTTTCTCTGTAGGGTATCTTGGGTTTGGAGATATCAACATCAACACCCCAGCGTGATTTCAGGCGGCTGACGGTGACGTCTATGTGGGTGTCGCCGAGACCGGAGAGCAGACCCTGGCTGAGTTCGGGGTCGAATTTGTAAGTAAGAACGCCGTCGTCTGCACAGAGAGTGTTGAGACCGACGCCCATCTTTTCCTGGTCTTGTTTGGTGCGTGGGTTGACCGCATAGGTCAGCTTGGCGAGAGGCAAAGCCGGAACTTTGACCTGAACCTGATTGGATTTTTCACACAGAGTGTGCCCGTGGGTAGAGTTTTTGGGTTTGACCAGGGCAACGATATCGCCGGCGACAACCTTTTCGATGTCGATCTTGGTTTTGCCGCGCAGGGTCGAGAAAGAACTGAATCTTTCAAAGTTTTCTGTAGTCGGGTTGTAATATTCTGTGCCGGGCAGGAAAGTGCCGCTGATGGCACGCATGAAAATCATGTCGCCGGCCTGTTCGTTGATCTTTTTGAAGATGAAACCGCACACCGGACCGTTCGGGTCGTTGTTGAATTTTACTTCTTCGTCGGTGCCGGCCTTGACAGTGGTGAGAACGCGGCATTCAGCAGGTGAAGGAGTGCAGTTGATGATGAAGTCGAGCAGGTTTTCAGTACCGATGCTCTTGAGAGCCATGCCGCTTATCAGGGGCTTGATCTCATTTTTTGCCAGACCTTTGCGCAGAGCGCTGCGCAGTTCGGTGGGGCTGATTTCCTGGCCGTCGAAGAATTTTTCCATGAGAGCTTCATCGCATTCGACGATTGACTCAACCATGGGTTCACGCAGAGCCTTGGCGTAATCCATCATGTCGGCGGGGATATCTTTTACTTCGATTGCTTTGCCTTTGTCGTCATTGTAAGCGTAAGCTTTCATGTCGATGAGATCGATAACACCTTTCAGCTGATCAAAAGTGCCCCAGGGAACGATGACCGGGGTAATTTTGCTGTCGAGATTTTTCAGCTGTTCGAGGGTTTTGTTCAGGTTGATGTTTTCTTTGTCAAGTTTACTGAGATAAATGATTCTGGGAGTTCTGGTCTCTTCGAGAATCGCCCAGTTTTTTTCGGTGCCTACTTCGACGCCTGACTGTGCGTTTACAGTAACGATGGCCATATCGATGGCACCTGAAATTTTGTATACTTCACCGAGAAAATCGTCGAAGCCTGGTGCGTCAAGCACGTTGATCTTGTGATCCTTGTATTCAAGGGCTGCCAGAGAGGTGCTGACGGTGGCTTTGCGCTTGGTTTCTTCGGGGTCGTAGTTCATCACGGAACTGTCGTCATCGACTTTGCCGATGCGGTTGTTGGCGCCGGTGTGAAACAGCATGGCTTCAGCCAGAGAAGTCTTGCCTGTGCCGCCATGGCCCACGAGACCAATGTTACGAATCTTTTCGGTAGTATACAGTTTCATGCATTTCTCCTAAAAAATACTGTTTAAAACAGTGGTTAACAAATTTTAATTCACCATTTATACCGTAATTTTTTTCTAATTGCAACGACTATCAGTACTGTTCTCCATAAAGATATGCCTGGCAAAACCATAATTTTTTTCAGCGGCTCATTAATTTAGTCTGTCGGGTGCTTGAAAATGATGGGAGATTTTTGGTACATAGGGGACATCAAGGAGAACTTCATGAAAACCTTAAACCTCAAGTTAAAGTTTGCCGAAAAATTGGCCCTGGTTCTGGTTCTGATCTGCATCATCACCGCCTCTGCTTTTGGTCAGTCTTTTGATCGAAGTCTCGAAGAGATTGGCAGGCTTTTTTCTGCAAAAAAATATGTCGAGCTTCTTGCTCGCCTCAAAGGTTTGAAGGCTTCTACGGAACTTGCCGATCTGCAACTTTTTTTCGAGGCCGAAGCATTGAAAGCTCTTGATAAAAAAGTTGAGGCGCTGGCTGTCTATGAAAAAATAATCAAACGTTTTCCTGACGGTGAAATGGCGGTGCAAAGCCAATTTCCCGCTTTTATGATGCAGCTGGCCGTTGTTGATGATGAAACGACGGTTTCGCACCTTGAAGCCCGTGCTAGAACTCTGAATACAGCATGGCAGCGGGGAACTGCTCTGCAAAAGTTGTCGGAGTTGCCAATGCTGAAGCCGGGCCGTCGCAGCCGGATTGCGCTGGCGGCGCTGCGCGAATTTACCGCCGACAAACCCTTTTATCGCACCGCGCCGGCATCGAATGAGCTGCTGAAAAAAATACTGCAGAACCCTGAACAGTTCGAGCTGATTGACGACGAGTGGCTGGAAATACTTCTGCTGGCCTGCTCGGAAAATATCATCGGCGAATTTTTTAAAAAGAGTTCCGGACAGGTGGCTTTATTCGGTCGCCACGGTCAGACCGCCTTCGAACTCATGAAGGCTGAAAGCCTGCGCCAGCAGAAAAAACTGTCGCAGGCCATGGCAATCTTCGATGGAGTCATAAAGGCTCGCAAGGCTTCCCCGGAAATAATGGCTCTTGCTTATCAGATGCGTGCAGATGCAAACTATCTGGCTGAAAATTACGCAGCGGCTGCTCCTGATTACCACGAATGTCTTAAAATAGGCCGCTTTCCGGTTAATCGTATGGCGGCAGAATACCGCTTGATGCGCTCTGCGTTCAAAATCGGCCGTGATGCAGAATGTCTGGAAATTCTTGGTAGAATCAGTAAAAACAAGGAAGCTGGACCTCTTCTGCCGGTCCATATCTATGAAATGGGCCTCGAATGTTTCGATGCCGGCCAGATGACACGCGCTGTACCTTATTTTATGCTGATTTCTCGCGTTTTCCCCGGTCACCATCGCGCTGATGATGCTCTCGGCTATGCCGCCATGTCTGTCGGAATCCGCACAACTGAAGGCCAGGCCATTGTCAAACTTCTCAAAAAGAAATACCCCAATTCGTTTTTTATTACCTGGATAGCTCCCGAAGCTCGCAACGAAGAGCTGGTCGTTCAGAATGGCAGTGCCTACAAGCTTTCTAAAGCCCTTTCCAGGCGTGTGAACGTTTTGAAAAAGCTCTGGAAAAGCCCATTTGCAAATCACGCCCGCGCTGAAGCCATCAGATTAACCGATAAATACCCCGGTAATCTGGCTCTTTATCGTGCCATTATCGACATTGCCCGCGAAAGCGGTGATTATAACCAGGTAGTGGCATATGGCGAGCGTCTGGCCCGTCAGACGATGGAAGCAGACAGGTCTTTGTCTGAAATGCCTATCTGGGGTTGGAAAGCTTTGTATCCGATTGTTTACGAAGCACAGGTGCGCGAAAATGCCGCCCGCTTTGGCGTTGACCCGTTCTGGATACTCTCGATCATGCGCGAAGAAAGTCACTTTAAACCTGACACCCTCTCACGCAGCAATGCCATGAGTCTGATGCAGATTCTGCCGACTACGGGTAAGTGGATCGCCGGCAAACTTGGCGAAAAAGGCTTTAAAAAAGACCATCTCTGGAAAACCGACCTCAATATTAGATACGGAACCTGGTATCTGCGCTACCTCGCCGATCTTTTCAAAGGAGATCTTTACCTTGCCTCCGCTTCTTACAATGGTGGGCAAGGCAATGTTCAGCGCCGGGTGGAGGCCGGCCCGCATGCTCATCTTCCCGTTCTTGAGCGCCTCGATCGTATTCCGCTGCCTGAAACTCGCGACTACTACAAAAAGGTTATGGGCAGTCACTGGAACTATGTCAGGCTCTATAAAAAATTCTGATTAGTCCGCAACACACAAAAAAAAGCCCCGAAATCTGGTTTCGGGGCTTTTTTTTGTGTGTTGGGTTCAGGGCCTCATTCGGCGGTTACGCGTCTGTTCAAGGCCGCTTTCATCAGTCCACTCCTTGTAAAGTTCGAACAGAGTTCTGCTTAGCAGAAATCCTGTTCCCACTGAAAAACTCAGCAGATAGAATATTTCTTTGGCTGTTTCGTTCATTGCTGAGAGGATTTACAGAAGATGAGAATTGTCTTGAATGATGCTGCTGACAGGCGAGTTGCTGGACTTTTCAAGATCACTGAGCCATCTGATTACACTGTCGGCACGAAAACGAACAGAGCGGCCTATCTTGACTGTCGGCAAACCCAGGTCTCTGAGAGTGTATATGGTATTGCGTTTAACCTGCAGAAAGTCCATCAGCTCAGGAATCGTCATGAGGCTTTCTTTCTTCATCGAGTTTACCTCCGAAATTTGTTTCTTTGTATTGTTTACTAACCGGTAATTTCACCTATCGTCACAAAAACTTGCAGTTTTGAGCGCAAAAAAAAATATAAAAAAATATAAAAAAAAGCTAAACACTTTAACTTTTATCGTCGATATGAATGTTGAAGTTCATGTAAGGTTCAACTTGAGGTTGAATCAAATATGGATGGACAACCAAATCCCTAACTCCCTTTCAATGTGTCGCTCAAACGGCACATTTTTTATTTTAGCAACTTAAATAGTGGCCAGTGGTCTGTCAGTATTGAATACATGTTTAAAAATTGTTATTACGAGGAGCGTAGCGACGAAGTAATCTCTCTGCCCATGGGATTGCCGCGTCCGGGCTGGCGCTCTCTTCGCAATGACAGCAAACCAAATACTCGCGATGATAGTTCCAAGCGCCCGCAATAGCAGCTTCTCTTCTTCCCGCTATCCACTATCCACTACCCACTATTCAAAGAGGGGTTGCTTTGCAGCCGGGGTTCATTGTACTATTGAGCCTCAAATGTATGGGAGGTTCTGATGTATCAGCAATTTTCATTTGTCTCGGAAACCCGCGGGCAGATCGAGGTTCTCAGATTCAAGGGTTATCTTGAAGATACCGGCGGCACGACTCTTAAAGCTCATGTGCAGAAGTGTCTCGATTCCGGAATAAGCCGATTTGCTTTCGATTTTTCGTCGATAGAGCTTATCAGCAGCCCTGGCGTTGCAGCTCTTCTCGACATCAGTGGCATGGTTGTCGATGATTTTGCGGGTCAGATTGCTGTCTGGGGGCTGGACAAACATCATTCAGTCGTCCTCGAAATGTCTGGTTTGTTTTTTATGGCTCAGCAGGTTGCCAATGAGTCTGAAGCCATGACTGAACTTGCCGACTGACCAGCTTTTAACTGCCTATTTTGCAATATTTATGGAGTTTTTATGATCAAATCTGCTAAAAGTTCCGGGATCTTCAAGCCTGTGACAAAGCATTTATCAGTCGTCATTCTCACCCTGGTCATGACTGCAATGAACTTTGTGGCCGTTTCCCAGGATCTTGTTCCGGCCCTGCTGGATCAGGGTCTTAGACTGTATGCCGCCAAAGATTATTCCGGAGCTGCCGATTACCTCGGTCAGGTTGTCGATATGATGCCTGATCACGACCAGGCCCGATTTTACCTTGTTTACAGCCTGGCAATGCTGGGAAACCGTGAACAGGCTCTCGAGCACGCGCGTAAGCTCGCGGCCCGCCAGCCCGGCGAAAAAAGCTATGCCGACCTGGTGAACCATCTGCAGGCAGAGATTGCCAAGATCAGCCAGCAGAAACAGCAGCAACAGGCGGCGCGCTCTATTCCCAAAGAGGTTGTTCTTGGTGAATACCAGTCGCGTGATGTCATGCGTGAACCGATGCTGAGCACTCAGACACGCAATATCGCTCCGCCTCGTGAGCGCACCAGGCTCGACGACGCCATCGAAAAAATCGACGAAGAAAAATATGCTTCAGCTACCGCCATTCTCAACGAAATTCTCGGCAAAGAGCCGAAAAATTCAAAAGCCATGCATTATCTTGGCGTTATAAATTTCAATGGTGGCAGATTTGCCGAGGCAATCAAGGATTTCGAAAAGGCTCTTGCCGCTGATAATACCAACTTTCAGAGCCGGTTTTTGCTCGGAGACTGCTATCGCGCCCTCGACAGCTATGCGAAGGCTGAAGAACAGTTTCGCAAGGCCGTTGAACTCAAAGAAGACGCTTTTGCAATGCTCAACCTGGCTGACGTTCTGGCAAAACAGGGGCGATTGAAACAGGCTGAAGAAATTTACGAAAAAATTCTCAAAAAAGACAGTCAGATTTCAGATGCCAGCGTCGGACTCGCTCAGATCAAGCTTTATAAAGGCCATATCGACGAAGCCTCTGAAATGGTTAACAGTGCCATCGCCCGCAGTGGTAACCCTGAAGCTCATTATATCAAGGCGCAGATCCTGCTCGAACATAAACTTTTTGAAGATGCCGCTGAAGAAGCCGGTAAAGCCATGACTGCCGCGCCCGGCAATCTCAAATATCGCGCTATCAAGGCTCTGGCTCTGGTGCGAAGCTTCAACGTGGCTCGCGGGCTGGAAGAAGCCGCCGAAATTATGCGTGAGCACCCGGATAATATAGACGCCAGGCTGGTTCTTGCCGAAGGGCTGATCATGAGTGGGGCTTCCGGCGATGCAGACGAACACCTTGCTGCCGTCGAAAAACGCCTTAAACACCCGCAGGTTGCTTACCTTCGCGCTACCGCCGCCATGAAAAACGGCGAAAACGACAATGCCGGAAAATATTTTCGCGAATTTCTCGAACTGTCGGCCGGTCAGCCTCGAGCTTCTTTCGAATACGCCGCCTTCCTCGAAACTTCCGGCCAGGAAGCCGACGCTCTAACCGCTTACTACGAAATATCCGAGCAGTTCAAAGACACTGCTTACGCCGAACAGGCAAAAGAGGCCATCGCCCGTCTCGAAGAAAAGAAGACCGGTGTGACTCCGACTGCAGCACCCGCTCCGGCCGCCCAGAACCTGCGCCCGGGCAAAGTTAAATACTGATCGACAGCTGAAAGGAAAGCTCCTGAAATGTGCGGAATCATTGGTTATATTGGCAGTAAACCCGCTAACGAAGTAATTTTTGACGGTTTGACCCGTCTCGAATATCGCGGTTACGACTCGGCCGGCGTCGCCGTCGTCGACAATCAGAAAATCCACGTGCGCAAAGATATCGGCAAATTGCGCAATATTCGCAAAATGCTGCTCGACGAGTTCGGTTCTGAATCGACGATCGGTATTGGTCACACCCGCTGGGCTACCCACGGTCGCCCCTCGGCTTTCAACGCTCATCCTCACGGTGATTGCGGTGGCACTCTTATGGTCGCCCACAACGGCATTATCGAGAACTTCATGAAGCTGCGCAAAAAGCTGACGGAATCAGGCCATAAATTCACTTCTGAAACAGATTCAGAAGTGCTCGCTCACCTGATCGAAGCCGCTTACAAAGGCGACCTCAGGCAGGCCGTCGTCGATGCCGTCAAGTCGGTTGAAGGCGCTTATGCCATCGCCGTCATCCACCGCGACCACCCCCACGAAATCGTCTGCGTCCGCAAGGAAAGCCCGCTGATCGTCGGTCTCGGCAAAGATGAGAACTTCGTTGCTTCTGATGTAACCGCTATTCTGCAGTATACCCGTCAGGTCGTTTATCTGGAAAATTTTGAAGGAGCCGTGGTCAGCCGTTCCGGCGTCGAATTTTTCAGTCTCGAATCCGGTTCGGTCAGCAAAACCCCGGTACAGATCGACTGGAACCCGGTAGCCGCCGAAAAGGGCGGGTTTTCACATTTTATGCTCAAAGAAATCTACGAGCAGCCTCAGGTCATTCGCAACACCATTGGTGGCCGCACTTCAGAAGAAGAAGGCAAAATCTATCTCGAAGAACTCAAACTGACCGGCCCCGATATCTACCGCACCCAGCGCATCGTCATGGTCGCCTGCGGCACCGCTTATTACGCCGCCTGTGTCGGCAAATATCTCATCGAAAGTCTTGTTAAAATACCGGTAGAATGTGACCTGGCAAGCGAATTTCGCTACCGCTCGCCACTGGTCGACGCCAATACCCTGGTTATCGCCATCAGTCAGTCGGGCGAAACCGCCGATACCCTCGCCGCTGTCAAGGAAGCCCGTAAACGCGGAGCCAAAGTTCTGGGCATTGTCAACGCCAAAGAATCGTCTCTGACCCGCGAAGTGGACGGTCTTGTCTATATTCATGCCGGCCCAGAAATCGGCGTGGCTTCGACCAAAGCCTATATTGCCATGCTTACCGCTCTTACCCTGCTGGCTCTCATGCTCGGAAAAATCCGTTCGGTTCTAGAGCCAGCCTATGTCCAGGAAAAAATCCGGGAACTCAAAATACTGCCCCAGCAGATCGAAAGAGTACTCGACAAGCACGAACAGATTCGCGAACTTGCCGGGCACTACCTGAATGCCAAAAGCTTCCTGTTTCTCGGTCGTGGCCTGAATTACCCAACCGCCCTCGAGGGTGCCCTCAAACTCAAGGAAATAAGCTATATCCACGCTGAAGGCTACGCCGCCGGCGAAATGAAACACGGGCCCATCGCTCTGGTTGACCACGAAATGCCGATCATGGCAATCGTCACCGAATCTGATCTCTACGACAAGACAATTTCGAACCTCAAAGAAGTGCAGGCCCGCTCCGGCCGTCTTCTTGCCATCGCCACCGAAGGCGACCATGAAATTCACTCTCTTACCGATCACGTAATCGAGGTTCCCAGAGTTTCCGACATCTTTTCACCAATCATCAACGCCATCCCCCTGCAACTGTTCGCCTACTACGTCGCCGACCTGCGCGGCCTGGACGTCGATCAGCCCCGCAATCTTGCCAAATCCGTAACCGTAGAATAACTCATCCCCAGTTCCTAAATTATTATCCGTGTCATCTGAGTTCATCCGTGGCTCACTTTCATCTGTGTCATCCGAGTTCATCCGTGGCTCTCTCTCTTCTCACTTTTATCCGTGTCATTCGAGTTCATCCGTGGCCTCTCTCTTCTCACTTTCGTCCGTGTCATCCGAGTTCATCCGTGGCTCTCTCTCTTCACACTTTCGTCCGTGTCATCCGAGTTCATCCGTGGCTCTCTCTCTCTCTCTTCACCTCTTAAATTAGAGTTCATCTGTGGAACAGCAATCATTAAACAACCTGGAATTTAACAAAATCCTGGCCATCATCTCCACTTTCGCCGGCTCAAGAGCCGCCAAAGAGAAGATTTTGGCTCTGCACCCCTCAACGGATGCCAACCAGATCAGTGGCTGGCTCGCCGAAATAGACGAATTTCTCGACTATGCTCAGGCCGGCTTGAAGATTAACCCTGGTGGCATGCGCGACATTCGCGAAATTATCGAGGTTCTGCAGGCCGGTTCTACCGTGCTTGGCTCCGAAGACTTTCTCAAGGTCAAGGCCAATATCGAAGTGGCCGCATCTTTGAAGAAAGCTTTCGATAGCCAGACTTCCGGCTGGGTAATCAAGGGGGGCGGGCGGCTGGCAGAGCGTGTTAAGGGAATGCCGGCTTTGACCGGCCTCTTTCAGCGTATCGATGACTGTCTCGATGATCGTGGCCAGGTTCGCAGTGACGCTTCGCCGGCTCTTGCGTCTATCAGGCGCGAATATACCCAGACTGTCGGAAACATTGAAAAGCAGTTGAACGCTTTTCTTTCGCACCATGCCGAGGATGTTCAGGATCGCTATTTCACTTTGCGCAACGACCGTTACGTCGTTCCGGTGCTTGCTGCCGCGCAAAGTCGTATTCAAGGCATCGTTCACGATCAGTCTGCTACCGGGCAGACTCTGTTTGTCGAGCCGTTGCAGTTTCTGCCGGTCAATAACCGGCTGGCACAGCTGCGACTTTCTGAGCGCGAAGAGATCAGGCGCATATTTTCCAGCCTGACGGCTCTGCTGTATCAGTCGCTTGCCGCTTTGATCGAGCAGTTTGAAACTTTGACCTGGCTCGATATGGTTCGTGCCCGAACCGAGTTCTCGATCAAGTATGCCGCCAGTCGCCCTGAAATTGCCGATAAACTCGAACTTCAGCTCAACCAGGCTCGTCACCCCCTGATCCACCCGAATTGTGTGCCGCTCGACATAAAAATGCACGCGACACAGCGGGTAATAATCATCACCGGCCCCAACGGCGGCGGTAAAACCGTCGCCCTGAAGACTGTCGGTATAAACGCACTGTTGATGCAGACAGGTAATTACGTTCTTGCTGGTCGAGATGCCAGATTGCCGGTTTTTGAGCAGGTGCTTTCTGATATTGGCGAGAGCCAGAGTATTGAAGATCATCTTTCTACTTTTACCGCCCATCTGAAGCGGCTGAAGGAAATGAGTGACACGGCCGGCGCCCGTTCGTTGGTTTTGATCGATGAAATATGCGTGGGCACTGATCCGATAGAGGGTGGGGCGCTTGCTTCAGGCTTTCTGAAAGAGTTGAGCCGCCGCGGTGCCTTTTGTATCGTGACCTCGCATTATGATTCATTGAAGCACGTCGCTTTTACAACTGAGGGCTTCATCAATGCCGCCATGGAATTCGATTACGAAACCTTCAAACCCACTTTTCGTTTTCAGATCGGTATTCCGGGCAAGAGTAACGCTCTGGCAATGGCCCGTGTTTTTGGTCTCCCTGAAGCGATTCTCGTCGATCTCGTTGCTTCGAATGCAGGCGGCAGTCGTGACGAAAAGGGGTTGATCGAGGCTATCGAGCGCGAGCGTAATCGCGCAGAAGCTCTGCGTCGAACTTATGTGCAGAAACTCAGTTCTATCAGAACCCGTGAACAGGAAATCGAACAGACCACGAAGCAGCTTCTAGAATTTCGCAAGACAAAACGGGATCGTCTTACCGAAGAATTTACCGCCGAACTTCGCGCCCGCCTGCGTGATATCGAAACCCTCATCAATCGTCTCAGACAGACGGCAGCGGCCAATGATGCCCCCGCTCTGCAGCAGGCTCTTGATGAAGCCAGAAAGGCACACACCTCGACGCGCAATCTCATTTCTGAACTTGCCGAAGAGTCGACTGATGAACCCAAGCCGGCGCTTGCCGACGTTCAGGCTTCTGTGGCACCCGAAGAGCTGCAACCCGGTCGTCAGGTTATCTGGAAGCAGAATCTGCGCTCTGGTATTTTCTGCCGCATTGTTGGTCGCAAGCGTGCCGAGGTCGACTTTGACGGCAAAGTAATGCAGGTTCCACTTGCCGAGCTGGTTCTCGATCATAAGACTTCTAGTTCCAAACGCGAGAAACAGGGCGGTAATGTTTTTGCGGTGCGCCCACTGGTGAAGAGTGAAATAGATGTGCGCGGCATGCGTGTTGAAGAAGCTCTCGACGAGGTCGAGACTTATCTGAAAATTGTCAGCGAAACCGATATGGGTCGCGTCTACATCATTCACGGCAAAGGTACCGGCGCTTTACAGAAAGCGATTACCGCTTTCCTTAAAAACAGCCCATGGAAAAACAAGTTTCGCTCCGGCCGATACGGTGAGGGCGATCTCGGTGTCACTGTCGTCGTTTTTCGTGCCGACGCCGATACCGACCCTATGGATCCAAGAAAAAGGTAACGGGTCGAAAAGATGTGCTGACGATGCGGGCGCATGAAACCACCATCGCGAGCGCATAAACTGTCATCGCGAGCGCAGCGAAGCGAAGTGATCTCTCAGACTCATGAGAATGCTTCGCTAACGCTCGCATTGACAAACGGCGGTCGCCGCTTCCTGTCTACTATCCACTATCCACTATCCACTGACCACTAAATTATGGATTGTTGTAAAAACTTCGATGCGGTATAATGTTGTAAGTAGATATATCAGAATAGTTTGGAGCTTGTTTCAAGAGTGTTTCTGCGCAGCAGAGGGTAATTCGAAGCAGCTTCCGGTAAGGTTTGTCATAAATGGATAATTCACTCAGACTCGGGTTGTCACAAAAACTCACTCAGACGCTGAAAATGACCCCTGAGATGCAGCTGGCGATTAAAATTCTGCAGCTGAACAGCGTCGAACTCAAAAATCAGATCATTGAAGTGCTCGAAACCAACCCGGTGGTCGAGCTCGACGAAAATGCGATAAAAGTTAATGAACTGCCGCTCGAAAGGCTGGGCGAAAAGCTTCCCGAAGCCGGCCCCCCTTCTCGCGAGTTTAAAGAATCTGGTCGAGATGATTTTGGCATTGACTGGCAGAAGTATATTGAAGACAGCGAGCATTCTGAATTCAAAGTTTCTTCTGGCAGCTATAATCGCGATGAAGAAACTTCTTTCGAAAATTTTGTCTCTAAAAAGAGCAATTTGCGCGAACATTTGACCACCCAGCTTCGTGAGGTCAATCTCAACGTCACTGAACAGAAAATCGGCGAGTATCTGATCGGGCTGATCGACCGCAACGGCTATTTGCGGCACACCAGTGAACAGATCGCCAATCTTCTGAAAGTTGATATTTCTGTCGTCGAAAGAGTTCGCAAAGCCATTCAAAGCATGGATCCGGTCGGCGTTGGTGCATACGACCTGCGCGAGTGTCTGCTCATTCAGGCCCACGAAGACGGTTATGGCGATGATGCGGTTACTGCGATCATTTCGAATCACCTCGAAGACCTTGCTCAGAACCGCATTAACAATATCGTTAAAGCCACCGGTCACGATGTCGAAGAAATTCAGGCTGCCATCGAAACTATCAAAAATTTCAACCCCAAGCCGGGCGCCAGTTTCCCGTCTGCTGGCGACGAAATTTATGTTTCGCCAGAGGTTTTTGTCGAGAAGGTTGATGATGAATACGTGGTTACCATGAATGAACGCGATCTGCCGCGCTTGCGCATCAACAATCTCTATAAAGATGCGATGAAACATCGCGACAAAACCGAAAAAGAAACCTACGAGTTTATCCGCAACAAACTCGAGGCGGCCCGTTCCTTTCTTAAATATGTCGATAAACGCAAAGAAACTATTTTGAGTGTGACCCGTGCCATATGCGAGGTGCAGCGCGATTTTCTCGATTTTGGTATTCTGCACCTCAAGCCGCTTACTCTTCAGGATGTTGCCGGCATGGCCGGGGTACATGAATCAACTGTCAGTCGTGCCACCAGCGGTAAATATGTGCAAACACCCCGCGGCTTGTTCGAACTGAAATTTTTCTTCTCGGGTGCGGCCCGTACTCAAAGTGGCGAAGACGTCTCGACCATGGCGGTCAAAAAACGCATTGACGACCTTGTTAAGGCCGAAAACCCGAAAAAACCTCTCTCAGACAGCCATATTGTCGATTTGCTGAAAAAAGACGGTATTTTTCTGGCTCGTCGTACCGTCGCTAAATACCGCATAGAACTGAATATTCCAAGCTCATCAGCCCGCAAACAACATTGAAGAAGTTGTCTGTAGCCAGTGGCTGGTGTTTGACCGCAGACCACAAACTGTTCTGCGAATGTGTCACTGCGAGCGCCACCTTGTCACTGCGAGCGTAGCGAAGCAGTCTCATTGTAACCAGAGAGATCGCTTCGCTGCGCTCGCGATTCCAGCCTTTGATGCCTGTGATGGCAGCTTATTTTCTCGACCCGCAAAGTTTAACCACTAAATTTAAAAGTTTTTTTGGCTGAAGTTACTAAAAAAATTTGTCTTATGGCCAAAATATGATATTTTGTTGAGCAAAATATCTGAGACGACCGATATAGTTCTCACCCTTATCTTGCTAATTGGATAAATATGAACAAAATTAACTGGTTAATGGTTATTATCATCAGCCTGGTGAGCGTGACCGGATTTGTTGCCGCCGCACCGCCTGCGGTTTTGCGTGCCGGTGATCGCATCAGTATCTGGGTGAAAGGGGAACCTGAGCTCTCTGTAGAACGTCAGATCGGCCAGGATGGCAGTATAACCCTGCCGTTGGTTGGTTCTGTTGGCGTCAACGGCATGAAGACGACTGACGCTGCCCGTATGATCGCTCAGTTGCTCGAAGACGGCTTCCTTAAAGACCCGCTGGTTCAGATAACTCTTAAAGGCAGAGCTCCGGGTCAGCAGCGATCGGAAGCGGCCTCTGTGGCGACGCCCGCTTCGTCGGGTCAGGCGGCGGCTCCGACTGCCACGACCGGTGAAGCTGGAAAATTGCTGATTGAAGTTGTCGATGCCTCCACAAAAAAGGGTATCGGCAGCGTTGCGCTTATGCTGGGTAACAAAATTTATCAGTCAAATAGGCTTGGTCAGATCCTTCTCGACGAAAACAGCGGCTATGCCGTGGTTATTGCTGACGGTTTTCAGACTGCTGCAGGCCGCTTCGAAGAAATGTTGAAGCAGGGCACTCCTGCTCGTCTGCATCTGCAGAGGGTAAAACTTGCTGATGCTGTAACTTTTACTGTAATAGACGCTTTCACTCGTCAGCCTCTTCCCAATGTTGAAGTGACTCTCGACGGCATGAAAATTACCACCAACAGGCAGGGTGCTTTCAAGATCAGCCTGATAAAAAGAGAATTTGGCGAAATAACTCTCAAGCGCCGGGGCTATCGATTGCATCGACAGATAGTTGATTACAAGGGCCCTGAAGAACAGACAGTGATGATGGTTCGTGATGAATAATGGTCGAAGTGGTTTCACTCTCATCGAGTTGCTTGTCGTTGTCGCAATAATAGCCATCCTGGTCGGGATTGGCTATAACTATTATAGCGACATGTTACCAGAAGCCCGCGAAAACACTGCAAGAGTAAATCTTAAAATTGTCCGCGATGCCATTTCTCGATATTTCAAAGACAATATGAAATACCCGACCGATCTGAAGGATCTGCATGGCCCGTATCTCGAAGCACCGGTGGAATCGCTTCTGGTAGATACTCTTGGCGGCAATGCTTCTTTGCGCTTTGAGTGTAACACCAGCGACGACAGCGTCAGCTTTTATGATCGCGTTTACGCCTGGGTCGATGCTCCGACCGGCAAGCAGATTCGTAATGTCAGAATAAAATACAATGGCACCGAA
Source organism: Candidatus Rifleibacteriota bacterium (assembly GCA_029564115.1). The sequence goes on from JAKQQP010000253.1 coordinate 50,226, forward strand.
ATGTCATGGTAGAATAAGAGACAAAGGGACATTCAGGGAGGTCAGCAATGGCGGATATCAATAACTCCGGCTATGAAGAACGTAATGAGGGGCCGGGCGAAGAGCAGCGCAGTTATTTTTCCTATATCAACCCGTTTCATGGCAGTGTCGGTCTCAGTGAAAAGCTGCTTTTCACCAAATATTTTGCTACTCTGACCCGCGCCGGCATTTCGGTGTTGCGCTCTCTGGGCACCCTGTCGCGTCAGATGAAGACCTGGCGTCTCAAAAAGATCATCTGGGATGCCAAAATCGAAGTTGAGGGCGGCATGCCCTTGCATGTCTGTTTTAAGCGCCACGAAGATGTTTTTGGCCTGCTCTATGCCAATCTGATAAAGGTCGGCGAAGAATCAGGGCGCCTCGTCATGGTTCTCGACCGCCTCAGCACTCTCATGGAACGCCAGATCGCTATTCGACGCAGGGTTATTGGCGCCATGACCTATCCATTGATAATCTCGGCGGTCGCCATGCTGGTTGTCACCTTCCTGATGCTGGTCGTAATCCCGCAGTTCTCGAATCTTTTTGCCCAGTTCAACCAGGAACTCCCCTTTCTGACCCAGAAGGTAATCGACTTTTCGAATTTTCTCGGCAATAATCTTCTTCTTCTTTTTGCTGCCGGTTTAGGTTTTTTTATCGTTTTGTTTCAGATCGACCAGACGAATGTTGGTGGCCGATTTTTTGACTGGCTAAAGCTCAAAACCCCGGTTTTCGGTGGGTTGCTGCAGAAATATCTCATTGCCCTTTATGCCCGCAACCTTGCCACTCTCTTTGAATCAGGCATTAATATTATTACAGCCATGAAAATCAGTAACGAAGCCGTCGATAACGTCATTATCCGTGATTCTCTCGATTCGGTGGTCAAGGAAGTCGAAGGCGGTATTCCGATTGCTCGTGCGCTCGCCAAGATCGAAGTCATGCCCGAGCTTTCGACGCAGATGATCGAAGTTGGCGAAGAGTCTGGTAACCTCGATGAAATGCTCGAAAAGGTTGCAGAATTTTACGAAGACGAAATCAACTTTCTTATCGACCAGATAACAGCCCTGGTCGAACCCGCTTTCATCGTCGTTATCGGTACTATCGTCGGTGTTATCGTTCTGGCGATGTATATGCCAATTTTCAGAATGGCTCGCGTCGTTTCAGGCGGCTCGGCAACCGGTGGCCCCGGTGGAGCTCCCCCCTCCTTCTAATCCCTCGCAAAACAAAAAAGGTGCGGTTTGTGACCAGCAAAAATTATGTTTTCAAAGCGTAATATTTTGTAAGCGAAAATGTCATGGGTTAGTGAATTGAGTGAGTAGCCTCGGTTTAAAAACTGCGAGGCGAGAAGACGGGATTGCTTTTTCGTAAGCTTGTGACGAGCGTAGCGAGGAATCGCTGGAGAAAAAGCAACCCGGCTGATAGGCCGAAGCTGCATATTGGCAAAATGCATGATGATAGATTTTTGAGCTCTCAATGGGAAGCATTCAGGAAGGTGCGGTTTGTGACCGCACCTTTTTTTATTTTGCGTTAAAAAACTATAAAGTAGTTGCTTGCCTTTGCCGAATGATCTTAAGGGGATGTTCTTCCTTAATTAAGCATCGATTTATAAGGAGCGGTTTATGAAGTCTCTTTCAAACTGCAGGAGCCAGCGGCACGCAGATTTTGGCGTGCGGGTAATGCTGGTCATGCTGCTGGCAATATTGACGTGTTTGCCGGCCAGCGCAGAAAAACTGGTCGAGCTCAAGGTTGCCGGTTATGGTGCCAACGGTCTGGTGCTTTTTCCTGCCCATGAAGTTAAAGACTTCAATGTGGTCATGGAAACGCCCGAAGTGGTGCGTGCCGACTTTTATGACTGGGAATTCGCCGCCTCCAGCACAATCATCCCCGCTCCCCATACGCTGGTTAAATTTATGCGGATCAGTCAGGTAAGCAGTAGCCCTGATGTTGTCAGGGCGGTTGTCGTTTTTAACGAACCTCTCAAAGTCAGTCCCCGCCGCATCGGTAAAAATCTCGTGCTCGAGACTTCGGCCATTTCAAGGGCTGCAGCAGGCACACTGGCCGCTTCTGCTGCTGACGCCGGCAGCTCGAAAAGCGTTCTTGATTCAAGGGTTAGTCTGAGCTTTGAGCAGGAAGACCTGATGACCATTCTCAATGCTCTGGCGGTAAAGTTCAATCTGCGCATTTTTGCCGATTCGGGGGTCAAGGGTCGTTTCAGCGTCAGTGCCCAGGATGTCACTCTGCGTGAAATTCTGAAAAATCTGCTGCTGCAGAGAAACTTCCAATATGCTCTCAAGGGTCGCGATTTGACTGTCATTTCGCTCGGAACCGACAGCAGCCGCATGGCACGTGAGTTGCTGTTTCGTGATTTGAGTCTGAAAGATGCTTTGCAGACGCTTTCAAAAATGATGAATGTCAATCTGATCATTCACGAGAGTGTCGTTGATAAAAAAGTGAATTTCTATGTCGAAAACCTCAATCTCGATGAATTGCTCGATTTGCTGATTGAAACCAGTGGTTTGGTTAAAAAACCGCACAATGATAACACTTTCGTCATTCTTGATCGTGAAAGTGCCGGCGAATTCGGTAAAAAACAGTATCGCACCTTTAAGCTGGTCAATGCCAAACCCGACGAAGTTGTGAAGATGATCAGTAACAGCAAATCGTTGAAAGAAAAGATCGATGTGGCGAATTTTTCAATGAATGACCGCATCAACGCCTTATCTGTATATGATACGGTCGAGAACCTCAACCTCATTGAAAAGATTATCGAGAGTGTCGATGAAAAAGTTAAACAGGCGGTTATCGAAGTGAAACTCGTTGAAATCAATCGAACCAGTCTGCGCCAGCTTGGTATCAAGCTTGACGGCTACAAGGTCGATGTTGCCGATATTGGCCGCCTGCCCAGTAACTATGCGTTGCCAGCCACTCTCGACTTTCTCGAGCAGGAAAGCAAAGCTAAAGTGCTCGCCAGCCCGAAGATTCGCGCTGTGCATGGCAAAAAAGCCCTGATTAATATCGGTGAGGTTATTCCGGTGCCGTATTTCAGATATGAAAACGCAAGTAACAGCTATCTCGGTTATACGCCTCAGGTTTATAAAGAATACCGCGATGTTCAGGTCGGCATCAGACTCGAGGTCACCCCCGAAATCACCCGCGACAACGAAATCAGCATCAATCTGAATACTACAGTCGATTCGGTTCTCAGTATCAATGAAGACGGCCAGATTCACCGTTCTGAACGCAATACCCAGACTTACGTCAGGGTCAAGAATGGCGAAACCGTAGTTCTTGGCGGTCTGATCAATCATCAGGGCTCTGAGCAGAAGAACGCTCCTTCTCTCCTTAACAGAGTGCCTCTCTTCAGAACTCTGCTGACGCACAACAACAACAAGAACACCAATTCGGAAATGATTATGCTTCTGACGCCGCGCCTGGTTAACGTCGATTACCTCGACGAGTCAGAAGATACTGCTGATGAGGTTTTAACCTCTGATTATCGCTGAGCGTTACCAGTGTCATCGCGAGGCATTCGGCAGGATGCCGTGGCGATCTCTGGTTCAGTGGCTGATAGCAAAAGTTTCGGAGTCGGACTAATGATCTGTAGCGTCTGTCATTGCGAGGAGCGTAGCGACGAAGCAATCTCTCATAATCTCGTTGCCAGGAGAGATTACTCGCAATGACAATTGGTAATGAAGGTAAATTGATATGAAAATTAAAGATGGAAAAGGCTTTGCAGTTATTGAGCTGCTGATTACGTTGCTGATCATCTCTGCGTTGCTTATTTTCGCCGTCGATGAATACCGGCGTTACATCAACAGCACTCGCATTACCAGAGCCCGCGCCGATATCGAAGAGCTGGTCAAGGCTGTGCGGCTTTATAACATCAAAGAGGCAAAACAGTTCTCTGTCGAGGTTTTTTCGCCACAGGCCCTGGGGAATTTTGTCGGTCGATATCTCGAAAAAGAACCGCCCCGCGACCCCTGGGGGCTTTATTATCAACATGCGCCGGCTCTTGGGGTAGTGTTTTCATGTGGCCCTGATGGTTTGCCGCAGACGACCAACCGGTCTGGCCTGAGTGACGATATCGTTATGAGCTATATGCCTCAGGGCTTTTTTATCACTCGCGCCGACTATGTCGATGCCAATTTTAATAACCGCGTCGATTTCAGCGATTATGTCGAACTCACTTTTTCGCGGCCGGCGACCATGACAGATCCGCTGGTTTATGATTTCGAGACCGCATTCCCAGAACGGGCACTCGGCTCGGCTTTGATACGGCCGGACGAAAATCCCTTCAAGGCTAAAATCGAATTCGCTCCGCCTGATGCCCCTTCGGTGGTGCCCGGTAAGACCAGACTCTATCCCCGGGAATTTATCGAATCGATTCGGGATTTTTCGCCAACCCCGAGAGTTTTGCAGCGCGTCGATAACCTGGTGATCGATAAGCGGCGCTGATGGCCGCGGATGAACACATAAAGATTAGCCACGGATGAACACGGATAGACACGGATGTTGAAGAAAAGAATGCCCGAAGAGCTTTGATGAATTTTTAAATCTTTGCTGATTTTGATTGATTGTCGACGAACGCGCAAAGAAATCCTTGATGTTTTTGCGGGTAAAAGAGTAAGAGAGTAAGAGGGGCTGGGGTGCTCTTGTTGAGCCGGGTAAAAAACAAGTAATTGCAGTCAGGCGATCGGATCTTTATGGCAAAAGCAGAGGCGTTCGCTTTTAAATAATTTGCAAATAATTATTCTGTCGCAAGTTTTGTCGGAATAATAAAAAATTCTCTATTTTTCTCTTGAAAATTTCCCTATTGAGGTAAAATAACCTCAAAATTTACAGGGAAAAACTTCGCAAGATGTGTGTGTTAAAAACACACTATGTTTGTAATTTTAACATAGTGTGTTTTTTTTGTTCTATTCCTGTTGCATAGTTGTTGGTTTTGTTTGTGCTGAATGCCAGTAAGCAGATTGTTTTGTTTGTCATTGCGAGCGCAGCGAAGCAATCTCTCTCTCTCTCTCTCTCTCTCTCTCTGGCTGTTTTCTGCCCACTGCCCACTGCCCACTGCCCACTGCCCACTGCCCACTAACCACTAACCACTATCCACTATTCACTATCCACTTTTTCCTTAAGCCTCTTGCGGAGTGGTGAAAATTTCCTTATAAGAGATAAAGAAATATTTATTTGTTTTTTAAATAAATAGTTGGTTAAAAAGTTGACTTGCTTGTGTTTATGGGTTATCAAAGTAGGTTTCAGCGTGTACACGGAGGTCATTTTGTACAACAGGTCTGCGTTCACTTTGATTGAATTGTTAGTGGTGATCACCATTCTGGTCATTCTGGTCGGAGCGGCGCTGCCATATGTTCAGAATTATGTCGCCGAAAGCCGTTTTGCCAAAGCCAAGGCGGACCTTGAAGAGATGAAGAAGGCTCTGGCTGTTTACGAAACCCGTGAAGGCGATTACAACAGCACTACAGTCCATGAGTTGGCCGGGCGCTATCTGAACAATTCTCCCGTAGACCCGTGGGGCAAGGCATATGTAGTGGCAACCGGCGCCGGTATCGTTTTCTCGGCCGGGCCTGATCGCATCGAAAATAATTTCGACGACATTGCAGTTAACTATCAGCCACCATTGGCGCTGGTTTCGGTGAAGTGGGTAGATGCCAATAATTCAGGTGCGGTTGACGCACAAAATCAAAATGACTACCTGCAATTGAATTTTTCGCGCAAACTGGTGGCGACCAGCCCTGCTCTCATAGACCCTGATGGGGCGCATCGCTACTTCAACTGGACATCTGGCAACGACATTTCGACTGCTTTCGACTGGGCAGCATTTCAGCTTGACTCTTCGGGCAAAATAATTATTTTACCCGTTGCGGACGGTACTAAAGATGGTTTCGGGCCGGGCAGCGACAGTCTTTGGGTTGCTGACGGTGCCGGAGTTAGAGATTTTGCACCAGGTGAAGGAAATTACTGTATAACCAGTCAAAATGTGCCGATAGTTTCTCTAAGGTAATTATTCTCGCAATAAGGAGATTTGTGTTTTATGGTTAGAAGAGGTTTTACGTTGATTGAACTGCTGGTGGTCATTACCATCCTGGCAATTCTCGCTGGCGCAGCGCTGCCCTACGTGCAGAATTACGTCGCCGAGTCGCGCATTGCCAAGGCCAAAACCGATCTTGAAGAGATCGCCCGCGCTCTTGCCGTCTACGAGACCCGCGAAGGTGAATATGCCAAAGATACCGTTGCCGACCTTACCGGCCGCTATCTGAACAAGTCGCCGATCGACCCCTGGGGCTCAGAATACAAAGTGTCTGTCGATAACGGAACCGTTTATTCAAAAGGCCCTGACCGCAAAGATACCACTGATGCCGAACAGTATGGTTACGACAATATTGTGGTGCCCTACCAGCCGCCTCTTGCTCTCGTCAGCGTTAAATGGGTCGATAAAAACCAGTCTGGCGCCGTCGATACTCAGAACGTCAGCGACGAACTGCACCTGACTTTCAGCCGCAAACTCGGTGTTACTTCAGCAGCTCTTGCGAATTTTGGTCCGCAGATATACTTGAACGGCGTCACTAAAATTCATGACGGCACAGCGGCTGTTGTTGGCCTTCCGGCAGATTATGCTCCGATTCTGGTAGGCTCGAGCAAAGTGCTCGTTTACAAAATTAATGCAGATCCAGCTTTCACCCCGGGTGGTGATTATCTTGTCGTAACTGATGGTCACGGAGTTATTTTCGATAACGCTACCCCGAACCCGAACTGTTGTATAGGCAATCAGAAAGCTTACATTCTGCCGCAATAAGCCTGACTCAAAGGAGAGGAAAAATGCGAAAAGGTTTCACTCTGATCGAACTTCTGGTGGTCATTACCATTCTAGCTGTTCTCGCCGGTGCTGCTCTGCCGTATGTGCAGAACTACGTCGAAGAGGCTCGCATTGCCAAAGCAAAAACCGATCTCGAAGAGATCGCCCGCGCTCTGGCTGTTTATGAAACCCGCGAGGGTGAATACGAAGCTGACACTGTAAAAGATCTTACTGGTCGCTACTTGAACAAGGCTCCTATTGACCCCTGGGGCAGCGAATACAAGATTTCGACTGATGCCGGAACTGTTTATTCTCTCGGTCCTAACCGTAGAGATAGTGGTGATGACGCCTATGACAATATTGTCGTGTCTTACCAGCCGCCCCTTGCTCTTGTAAGTGTTAAGTGGGTCGATAAAAACCAATCTGGCGCCGTCGATATTCAGAACGTCAGTGATGAATTGCATCTGAATTTCAGCCGCAAATTCGGTGACGCTATAACCGACGATCTTGCAGTTATTTGTACCAAGATTTTTGTTGATACCGATAACAAACTTTCTGCTATTGTAGAAGCGACCCCTTCTATCGTGGCTTCAAAAATTCTGGTCTATAAAATCAGTCAAAACGGTGCGTTTGCGCCTGGGCAGTCTTATCTGACGGTTACCAATTCTCACGGTGTAATTTTCGACCGCGCTACTCCGAGCCGGAACTATTGTCTGGCAAATCAGAATGTCAGAATTCTCCCGCAGTAATTTTGAGATTTGGCGAAACTGGTACACTTATTGCTGGTTAAATTAATGAAGCTGATAAATAAATATTTATTTTCGCTAAGGTTTTAAAGGTTCTGTTTTCAGATCACTGAATCTCTATACCAGGAGGTGCAGAGGGCAGGCAGGCGGTTGAATCGCCGGGTCTGTCGACAGAAAGTGT
>JAKQQP010000630.1 GCA_029564115.1 Candidatus Rifleibacteriota bacterium
GATCGCCAGGATCAGCTGCCCTTCAGGCAACCCGTGCTGCAGGGCAACACCACCGAGGGCCGCCTGGGTGGTCGCTTTTGGCAGATAGGCCATCACGCTCAACCAGCGTTCAGCCCGGCTCATGCCGCTGCCGGCAGTTGCCAGAAGCACACCCAGTGATCTGAAAAGCAGGCCGGCGGCGATGATTGCCAGACCCTGTAGACCGGCCTGCGATACGGCAGAAACCTCAAGCGACAGGCCGATGAGAACGAAAAGAATTATTTCAGCGAAGACCCAGATTTTAGAGAGCTTGGCGGCAATTTCATGGGCGATTCTTTCGGATTTCTGCAGAAAGACAAAACCAACGGTCATGACGCCGAGCAGTGCGGCAATCTGCAGCATATTGCCGAATTCGGCGAGCAGAAAGGCAACGCAGATGAGAATCAGCGTTTTTTCGGTGGCCCGGATTCTTTCGTATTTTTTATCGAGCCACCGGATCAGCAACAGGCCGACAAACGCACCACAGGCTATCCCGGCGGCAATCGAAATGGGCACTTTCAGCAGTGCTTCGCCGATCGCTGAATTTTTGCTGGTCGCCATACCAAGAAAGGCTGAAAAAAGGGTTATCGCAACGACGTTGTCAACTGAGCAACCGGCGAGAATCGCGGTCGGGGCGCAGTTTTTCATTGCTGCCGGGTTATGCCGCAGTTCAAGCATCGCTGGCACCGTTACTGCAAGAGAAACCGCCGACAGCATGAAGGCAGTGAGTCCGGCCACCGGCCACGAAAAATTCCAGAGCCAGGCAAACAGAACCGTCAACGCCGCGCCTTCGAAAAGACACGGAACAAACGCCAGCAGCAGCGAAACCCGCCCGGCCGCCTGCAGATTTTCGCGCCTGATTCCGAGCCCGGCCCGCAGCAGAATGACGATCAGCGCCAGCGATTTGAGAAACGGCGCCGCATCCCACAGCAGCTGCGGCACCTGCGCCTTGATCGTCAGGCTGCAGATGATGCCAAAAAAGACCATGCCAAGCACATTCGGCAGGCCAAGCCGCGCAAACAGACGCGCACTGCCCCACCCGCCCAGCAGAATGACCACAGCGATAAGGTTTATTGTCACAATTTACACTCCCGCTGCATTAAGCACATCATTTTTACCGCGCCCATATTCAGTGTTGTTCATCGGTGTTTATCATTTTTATCCAGGTTCGCATTTTCATCGGCCAGCAAATATTTTATGGCGAATAAAAAACTCCTGCGCAAAGAAGCCACGCAGGAGTCATCAGCTTTTTAAGGCAGTTAAAGGCGAACTCCATCGCCGCAGCAAATACTAATACCTTTAAAACCTTTTGTCAAAAAAAATGAAAATCCTCAAACCTTTTCCGGAATTTGATAAATGAGAGCGAAAAACATCAGGAGGTAATTCGCATGAAAAATTCCGGAGTCGCAAAAAACCAGATTCAGAAAAACCCTGAA
>JAKQQP010000631.1 GCA_029564115.1 Candidatus Rifleibacteriota bacterium
TGATAGTTCCTGGCTGGAAAAGCATTCTCTCACCCCGAAGAAGTACATTCTCGCCACTATTCACCGTGCCGAAAGCACCGATACGCCGGAAAGACTGCAAAAACTTCTGCAGACCCTCGACCAGATCAGCAGAAAACACCTGCCGGTAATCTGGCCAATGCATCCACGCACCAGCAATATGATCAAAAACAACGCCGAACTGGCGAAAATTCTTGATAATGCAGGCTTCATCGGAATTGCGCCAATTGGCTATCTTGACATGGTTTGCGCTGAAAAGAATGCAAGACTGATTGTAACCGACTCTGGCGGCGTTCAGAAAGAAGCTTTCTTTCACCGAGTGCCATGCGTAACCATGCGCAGCGAAACTGAATGGGTCGAGCTGGTAGACGCCGGCTGGAATACAATTGCCGGCCTGGAACCCGAAAACATACTCGCTGCCGTCGAAAAAATGCTGAATCTTAACACAGAAAAACTGCCCTACCCGGATCTTTACGGCTCCGGCGCAGCTGGCCAGAATATCGTCAAAGAACTGATCAAATGGGGTAAAGAACGAGCAGGTCAGAGATGAGTGCTTTTAGCTGCTTGCAATTTTGCATTTATACGATTATATTACTAGTAACAGTACCCGCCACGCTTAGTTGCCTTATGGCAAATGCGTACCAGGGCGGGGCGTTTCTTTTTAGGACGATGCAACTGTGAACAGAACTTTTGACAAACCTCCAACCACTCCTCAAGAACAGGTAAAATTGCTTCAAGGCAGAGGTATGGTTGTATCAGAGCCAGTATCAGCAGCGGCGTTCCTTGTGTATTACAATTACTATCGATTCAGTGGCTACGCTTTACATTTTGAACACTTTGAAAATGGCCAAAGAACTCATTCTTTCAAAGATGATACAACTTTTGAAAAGGTAGTCAGGCTTTGTGAATTCGACTCTGAACTTCGCAGCTTCTTCTTCCCTATTCTTGAAAAGATCGAGATAGCAATAAGAACAGTATTATGCGCTGAACTCGCAATAAAGTATAACGACAGTCATTGGTTTCTAAAAACAGATATATTTTGCAAAGACAAGTTCGATCACCAGAAAATGCTGGACGATTGCAAAATTGAATTCAGACGAAGTAATGAAACCTTCGCCGACTCTTATCGCAAGAAGTATTCATCCCCGGAACTGCCACCGTCGTGGATGATTATCGAGTTACTGTCGTTTGGCAAAATTGCAAAGATCTACGCCAGTCTTAAACACAGGGCCGATAAGAAGATGATAGCCCAAAGATTCGACTGCTCACCAAAAGATTTTGAGTCATGGTTACATGCCCTCGCTGTATTTAGAAATCTATGTGCCCATCATGCACGTATATGGAACAGACATTTTTCAATCTGCGCCAGATTACCCGCGGAAGTCGAGGCAGAACAAACACAAAAAGGCCGACTTGCAATGCTGTTTTATGTATGTCAAAGACTGATCGATGTCATAGATAGGCAAAACCGATTTAGATGCAGCTTCGAAGAACTTCTGGCCAGATTCCCCCGGATACCTGTGCAAAAGATGGGATTTAAGCAGACTTTTGCCGAAGATAAAAAATGCTCAAACAAACTTGATCAAACTGTGATGAATGGAGAAACATCAATGGATAACAAACATTTTGTTCACGAGTCTTCTTATGTCGATGATAATGTCAAAATCGGCGAAAACACCAAAATATGGCACTTCTGCCATATTCTGAGCAACACGGAGATAGGTAAAGACTGCAGCTTTGGGCAGAATTGTGTTGTCGGCCCCCGGGTCAAGATCGGAAACAACGTCAAAGTGCAGAATAACGTTTCGATTTACGACGGAGTCGAGCTCGAAGACGATGTTTTCTGTGGACCATCGATGGTGTTCACCAATGTGGTCAACCCGCGCAGTCATGTCAGTCGCAAACATGAATACAAAAAGACTTTGCTCAAACGTGGTGCGACTGTCGGAGCCAATGCGACCGTCGTCTGCGGTCACACTCTCGGTCGCTACTGCTTTATCGGCGCCGGATCGGTTGTTACAAAAGACGTGCCGGACTTCGCAATGGTCGTCGGCAACCCCGGCCGCATCAAAGGCTGGATGTGCAACTGCGGAGTCAAATTGATCGCCGGTGAGAAGCTCGAAGAAGGCTCGACCCACAAGTGCAAGGATTGTGGCGCTGAGTATCAGGTTAAAAACAGTCTTCTTTTTGAAAAATGACATTGCTTTAGATTTGTCTTGAATACATTGAGATTGCTTCGTCGTTCTGCTTCGCTGAAGCTTCGCAGAACGCCTCGCGAAGGCCATGGATGGCCAGGTGTCGGTGAGTATCAGGATTGAAGCGAACCGACCAATGACAGTTAACAGATGAAACTATTTGATGTTGTGGTTATTGGGGCGGGGATTGTCGGTTGTTCGATTGCATGGCGGCTGGCAAGAACTAATTTGAAGGTCGCCCTGCTCGAAAAAGGCTCTGATGTTGCTAACGGCGCGACACGCGCCAATTCTGGCATCCTGCATTCCGGCATTCACGAAGAATCTGACGGCGAAACCTTCCAGATGTGCCGCGAAGGTCTCGCCTGGTTTCGAGAATGGTCGACAAGGCTTGATTATCCGCTGCAAAACAAGCCGACAGTCATTCTCGCCCATGATACTGCCAGTCTGCAACAGATCAAGAAGCTTAGCGAAGCTCATCAGAAAACACTGCAATCAAAACTGCTCGATCAAAACAAAACGCTCTCCCGCTGGCCTTTTCTTTCTGAAAGAATCTGTGGCTCTCTTGTCGTCAATGATTCTGCACAGATACTGCCCTACGACACCTGTCGAGCGATACTTGAAAACGCTGTCAGCAACGGCCTGCAGTTTGGACCGGACTGCATTGTTGATTGTGCTGAAGACATTGACGGTCAATGGCATCTGCAGACTGAAACCGGCAAAATCGCTACAAAGTATGTAATCATCGCTGCCGGTAGCGGGAGCAATGACCTCAGTCAGAAGTTCGGAATCGCTGCATCACGGCAGACTCTGATAAGCGGCGCTTATTATATGCTCACCAGGAACGCAAAGCCAGAGCTTGCAGAAATCTTCTTCACTCCTCCATCGAAGACAACGAAGGGAATCGTTCTGCAGCAGACGATCCATGGCAATCTCATGCTTGGCCCGGACGCCATTGTTTCAGGTGAACTTTCAGATGACAGGCTGGCATGGGATCGCTACTGCAAACTCTGGAACGACTGTCAGACTATAATTCCACAGCTCAATCGCAAAGCGATCATTAGAACTTTTACCGGGGAGCGTGTAAACGTTGACAAAGGCTTTCAATTCGATGATTTTCTGACAGAAAAACGCATTTTGCGCATCGACGGGATCAAGTCACCTGGCCTTACTGCCGCCCCGGCAATAGCTCTGAAGACAGAAAAGCTGCTCAAACGACATCTGGAGATGAGCGTCAAAATTCATGAAAAAAAAGTAAAAACCAACTAAGAGACATATTACACAAATGCCAACAAAAAAAACGGGCACCAACGGGATACAATTCTTGTTTTTGACTACACAAAAGACACAAAAACAACCGAGAGCGGTGGCCCGATTTGCTGGTCAAGTTTTTGTGATTTATAAGTGATTCTCATGCTGCCAGTTTGACCTCGGGCTTTCCAAAGTAAACCATGTCTGGT
>JAKQQP010000318.1 GCA_029564115.1 Candidatus Rifleibacteriota bacterium
CCGAATAAACCGAGACCGGCGTTTGGGGTGATTTTATCTTCGGTTGAACTGAGCTTGAAAGGAAGAAGTGGAGATGTTATATTTTTCATTGAAAACCCTTTGGGTGAGTTGAGTAAAAGTGTGGTAACTCTTACTAAAACACATCCCAGAGGGTTTTTCAATTCCCCACATCTATTTCAGGGTATTTTGTACACAACGTTTTTTCAGCCTCCCAGCAGTGCCGACATTGACGTTCAACTGTACCGCTCACAGTCAGACAAAAATTTTCACCTTGACAACTCGTCAATACCACAATAGATTATTTCTCCTATGTGGGGTTCTGCCCGCAGGTTTTCTGTTCAGAGTCAGAATGCGGTTCCTGAGGTTGAAGCGTAGCAGAAGGAAACATGGAAACTTCTCATGGCGTCTCAGTCTCCGGGCCCAGGCGACAAAGTTCAGAAACCAAAATCAAGTTTAACGGGTTTCTGGAGGAAAAATGAAACGCTTTACTCTATTCGTTCTTGCCGCTCTGCTGTTCGCTTCTACAGCAGCCATGGCAGCACCGTTCTCTGACGTGCCCGCTTCACACTGGGCCTTCGACGCCATCAACAAACTGTCTGACAAAGGCATTGTCCAGGGTTTTCCTGATGGAAAATTCAAAGGCAACAAAGGGCTGACCAGATTCGACCTCGCCATGGTCACCGCCAAGATGCTCGCCTATGTTGAACAGATGTTCGAATCAGGCGTCGGCACCAATCTGGTTACCAAAGCTGACCTGCAGACCCTCGAAAAACTGACCGTAGAATTTGCTGATGAGCTCGCTCTTCTCGGCGTTAAAGTTACTTCTCTCGAAGACGACATGCAGGTTGTCAAAGAAGACGTATCTTTCCTGAAAAAAGATGTCGAAGGCATCAAGGACTACATCGCCAAAGGCGGCATGGAAAAAGTCAAACTGGGCGGCGATATGCTGGTTCGCCACACCAACATCATCCACAAGCATGACTGGGCAGTTAATCCCCTTAACGGCACCGCCAGAGCCGGCAACAGCGACAACAGCCTCACCGAAAGCATGATCGGCCTCACCTTCAACGCCAATATCGACGAAAACATTTCGGCTTTCGTCTACTGGGCAATGCTTGATTACAACACCACCAACATTGGCCGCAACAACCAGCAGTCTGGTCTCAACAGCGCCTTTGGTCTCGGCACCATCGGCGGCAATAAAACCACTGACAGCACTGTTTATCAGGCATACCTCGAAGTTAAAGACATGTTCCGCTTCGGTGGCGACTTTGTCTTTGGCCGCAACCTCTATGCCCACAACCACGCCCTGCTGCTCAACAATTACATCGACGTCATCCGCTACAGCAAAAAAATTGGCGACGTCAATATGACCATGCAGACCATTTTCGACCGTCATCCCGGCAGCTACAAGGATGATGCAGCCGTCGATTTCCGCGGCGTCTGGAACCTCGACCTGAATACCACCTATCGCAAGCATGATTTTTATCTTGGCATGTATGGCCAGGATGAACCGAATCAGATCAACCTCAAGCTCATGCCGACCCTTTTCAACGCCCAGGTTACTACCGCCGCCCTGCCGTTCATTGCAACCGGTGCCACCGTTCTCGGCAACGCCGTTGCCGGCCAGCAGACCAGCGACAAGCGCTGGGACGTTGAATTTGGCTCAAAAGGCCCGATCGGCAACTGCGGTCACTGGAGCTATGACCTTGGTTTTGCGTTCACCCATTATGAAGCTGATGTATTGAACACCGCCG
>JAKQQP010000343.1 GCA_029564115.1 Candidatus Rifleibacteriota bacterium
GACTCGGTGATTAATTTGCCACTGGTGTCGAAATACTGCACACGCTCAGACAAAACCTTAACTTCGACATTGCCCACGATGTATTTTTTAGGTTCTGCCGGTTCAGGCAATGGATCGCCAACTGTGTGACCTTCGCCTTCACTGAAACCACTTCCACCATCTTTTTCTTCGCCTTCAGGGTAATCAGGGTCGGCCGGGTTGCTCTCATCAGGGGGCACCGGCGATTCACCGCTTTTGGGCTGATAGATGACGACCGGGTCGCCGTCGAAATCTTTGTCGGCAAACAGCTCGGTGGCTTTTTTGAAATCCATGATCGTGAAGAAATACTTGTTGAAGTCTTCGTTGATGCGGGTGCCACGTCCGATTATCTGCTTGAATTCGGTCATCGACTGAATATGCTGGTCGAGAACGATCAGTTTGCAGGTTTGCGCGTCAACGCCGGTGCTCATCAGCTTTGAAGTGGTAGCGATAACCGGGTAGCGTGATTCGGGAAAAATAAAATTTTCGAGTTCAACCTTGCCTTCTTCGTTGTCGCCGGTAATGCGCATGACATACTTCGAATTTTCGGCGACCAGATCGGCATTTTCATTAACCAGAGCCTGGCGCATGCGCTCGGCATGGTCGATGTTGTCGCAGAAAACGATGGTTTTATCGAAACGGCCGGTATTACGCAAAAAATCGCTGATTTTGGCGGCAACCAGCTCGGTGCGCTTTTCGAGAACAAGTGAGCGGTCCATATCTTTGAGGTTGAAAATGCGGTCTTCGATCAGGTTGCCGTTTTTGTCGGTCATACCTTTTGGGGGGCGCCAGCCTTCGAGGTCTTTGTCGATATCGATGCGCACAACCTTGTAGGGTGCGAGAAAGCCGTCTTCAATGCCCTGCTTGAGAGAATAGGTATAGATTGGTTCGCCGAAATAATCTATATTCGACACATCTTTTGTTTCTTTCGGCGTGGCGGTCAGGCCAATCTGGGTAGCAGACGAAAAATATTCGAGAATCTGGCGCCAGTTCGAGTCTTCAGCGGCACTGCCGCGGTGACA
>JAKQQP010000380.1 GCA_029564115.1 Candidatus Rifleibacteriota bacterium
TTCTTTCTCATATTCTTTCTCCTTCTGGAAACATCGGACACAAATTCTGTTTAACCGACAAACCCACCGGGGTACCGGCGAGCTTTCATTTAATTCTACTGATAGTTTTGCTTTCCGCAATACTTTTAGAGAAGAATTTTATGATTTCATGAAGTTTGTCAAAGGCATTTTCTAAAAGATCACATAAAACAAAGCTATATTGCGTCTAATTATAATGGCCCTCGAAAAACCCACAAGGGTACCGACCAAATTTTTCACAATAAACGGGCAGCGCGCGGGAAAAGATTATTAAATATTTACTCAACGAAGCAGTTTTCGCCTGGTCAGAAGCTGGAAAACATCCCCGTTTTTTCGGAATACAACCAGTTCTTTCCAACTGCTGCCATTGGTATAATTACTGCATTCAACATTGAACCCTATCATTGGGTCTTCATCATGGGACTCATCGAGTAATTTTATTGAATCGACTTTTTCGCCCTCGTCGGTTCCGTTGCCGCCATTCTCAGAATCATGCTGAAAAGTGTAAAGAAGATAGCATGTGGCAGAAAAACCTGCTTTTTTATCGACCTGCAGCATGCCATAGTTTTCTGAGACTATGCCGGCACGCATGTTCTGATGCGCAAAAACGAGCGCCATTTCCCTTTCGTTGTCATAGAGCAGCTGCAGAAACTCGATCGTCTCACCGGTTCGATAGAGCTCTTTCAGGGTCATCGGCGCCATGCTGCTCAGAGAATAAATGCCGCCTTCGGTAAAAATGATGTAAGAGTCGGCGGCGAGCTCGATAAAACGAAATTTTTCATCAGCGTCATCGAAATTGTCAGCAAGAAGATGAACCACTGTCTCTTTCAGCGCCAACGGCAGGCTGTCACTTTCATAAAGTTCTGCCCCGAAGGCATTCTTCGGTAATACCAGACAAATCACCAGAACTGCTGCCAGAAACATCGACCGGAAATTCATATATGACTCCTGTGCACCAAATCTTCGAAACCGGATTTTGCTTCCGTTGTGTTAATTTTAACTCTCCTACCCATATTGACCTAGTAAAAAATGTGATATTATTGCCGGGGCACAGGTGCACCGAACTAAACCAGAAAATGCAACAGGAATACCTTTAAGGAGAGCTTATGTTTTCGCTTATAGACCTTCTGAATCAGCAACCCGCAGCAGCCGGATATCTTGAAAAAATAGGCATTCTCGATATCGGCGCCATGATGCTCCAGGGCATGCCAAAAGAGTACTGCAGTATCAGCGACAGAGGTTATGCCAGAGTTGTCGGCTTTGAACCTGTTGCAAAAGAATGCGAGCGCCTTAACCTGAGCTATCAGAAAGCCGGCATGCGGTTTCTGCCTTATTTTATCGGCAATGGCGACACTCAGAACTTCTATCTGACGAATCATTCAATGACCGCATCACTTTTTGAGCCGAATTTCAAGCTTCTTAACCTCTTCGAAAACCTCTCAGAACACCTGCAGATCGTTTCTGTTGAAAAAGTCGCCACTCACCGTCTCGACGACATCAAAGAAATAGATTTTCCCGTTGAATACATAAAAATGGATATCCAGGGCGCAGAACTGCAGGCCCTGCAGGGCGCCAGCCGTCGACTGCTTAAAGATGTTCTGGTCATACACACCGAAGTGGCATGGGTTGAGCTTTATAAAAACCAGCCGCTTTTCGCAGAAATCGATGCCTTTTTACGCACTCATGGCTTCACACTCCACAAAATACTTGGCTACGGCAGCCGGCATTTTAAACTCACCTGCGGGAAAGCCACCGCCGGCACCGGCGAGCAGATGCTCTGGTCTGACGTCGTTTTCATGCGCGACTTTTCGAGACTTGACCTGTTCAATGACCAGCAGCTGCTGAAAATGGCAGTAATCATGCACGATCTCTATTCCTCTGTAGAAATCGCCTGCATAATGCTCGAAGAGCTCGACAGGCGCACCGGCAAAAACCTTGCAAAAATTTACGTCAACGAACTTGCCAAAGAAACGCTGAAAAAATCCGGTGAAGTACCACCAGCTGCAGGAACCCCCGGCGATTTCGTCACTCTCTATTCAGAAGGAGTTGAGGCCTTCAACAAAGGTGATACCTCAAAAGCTTTGAACCTTTTTGAAGCTGCAGCGCGCATCAACGCGAGTTTTGCACCGCTATGGTATAATCTTGGCCTCATCAACGGCAAGATTGGCAAGTTCCCTCAGGCTCTGACATTTCTCGACGAAGCCCTCAAACTCGACTCCGGCTACGCCGAAGCCAGAACCCTGCGCAACAGCATCGCTGCAGAAATAGAAAACCGCGCCCTCGACCAGGGTGGCATGAAGCTTGCCACAATGAATTCTGACCGGCTGGCAACGGCCATTGATCTGCAGAATGCCGGCAAACTCGACGAAGCCGAAAAAATCTTCCTCGAAATACTTCAAACAACGCCTGACGATGTTCCGTGCCTGTTTTCGCTTGGTGGCGTCGAGCACAACCGGCGCAATCCCGAAAAGGCCCTCGAATATTTCAAGCGGGCGCTGGCAGTCAAATCTGACTATCCGCCGATCTGGTTCAACCTTGGTATTGTCCAGCAAAGTCTGAAACAGTTCGATGCCGCCCTTGAAAGTTACGAAAAAGCCCTCAGTCTTGACCCGGCCTATTTTGAAGCAATGCAGAACAAGGGCAGTCTTCTGGCAGAAATGCGGCGCCACAAAGACGCCCTGCTTACCTATGAAGAGCTTCTCAAACACGATCCTTCCAACACCAAAGCCCTCTGCAATCGCGGCATTCTGCTTTCAGAGGTAAAATTCCACGATCTGGCCATCCATACTTTCGAAAGACTCTATACCCTCGACCCGAATTACGATTTCGCCGCCGGTCTTCTCTGCTTTGCCAAAATGCACGCCTGTCAATGGGAAAATCTCGACAAACTTTCTGCCGAAATTATCGCGGGCGTCAGAGCCGGCAGAAAAATGACCCAGACGCTCCCGATTACCGCAATCTCGCCTGACCCGAACGACCACCTTCTCTGTGCCAGAACCTTCGGCAAACATCATTGCCCGGCTCGACCGCCGGTATGGCAGGGCGAACGCTATCAACACCCGAAAATCAGAATTGGTTACGTTTCACCTGACCTGCGCGAACACCCGGTAGGGCACCTCACCACCGGCCTGTTTGAAAGCCATGACAAAAACCAGTTTGAACTGATCGCCTTTTCCCTCGGAATCGACGATCAGAGCGTAATTCAAAAACGCATGCGCCAGGCCTTCGACAAGTTCATCGATATCCGCATGATGAAATCTAAAGACATCGCTGAGCTTATCAGGTCTATGGAAATCGATATTCTCGTAGATATGGCCGGTTATACCGCCGACTCCCGCAGTGAAATCTTTGCCTACCGCCCGGCCCCGGTTCAGGTTAATTATCTCGGCTATTCAAGCACCATGGGCGTCGATTTTATCGATTACATGATAGCCGACCGCAATATCATCCCCGAAGAATGCCGGCAGTTCTACAGCGAAAAGATAGTCTACCTGCCCGACACCTACCTGCCAACCGATGCCTCGGTCAAGATTGCCGAAAATATCCCGCATCGTGAGTTTTACGGGCTGCCGTCAGAAGGCTTTATTTTCTGCTCGTTCAACCATGATTACAAGATCAATCCGCCAATGTTCGACATCTGGATGCGTCTGCTGAACAAGGTTCCGGGCAGCGTTCTCTGGTTGATGAAGCTTAACGAGTCAGCTGAACGCAACCTGCTTAAAGAGGCAGAAAAACGCGGGGTTGAGCCTGCAAGAATCATTTTTGCAACGCGGGTTGCCAATATTGAAGACCATCTGGCGCGCTATTGCATGGCCGACCTTTTCCTCGATACCAGCCCGTGCAATGCCCATTCAACCGCCAGCGACGTTCTGCGCGCCGGACTGCCGCTGGTAACATGCAGTACCAAAGCATTTGCCGGCAGGGTTGCCGGTAGTCTGCTCAAACTGGCAGGGCTCCCCGAACTCGTAACCACCAGCCTCGACGCCTATGAAAAACTGGCCTTCGAGCTGGCAACCAACCCGCAACGCATTCGCGAGATAAGAAAAAAACTTGCCGGCAGCATACAAAACTCTGTTCTTTTCGATACAAAAACCTACTGCCGCAATCTCGAAAAGGCTTACCGGAAGATGCAGGAAAAATCGCAGAGAGGCGAAAAACCTGATCATTTCGAGGTTCAGTAATTTGCAGTTCTTTGCGCCAGCTCGGCGCAAAATGGAATTAAGAGCCATATACAACAGGAAAACCAATGAAAAGTATGAAAGATTTCTGGCCGGTAAGATTGAAGGAAAAAGTTACGGTTTGTGTACAACCAACCATTGGGCAGATGAGCAGTTATGTGCTGCTCGAACAGGAAGACTGGTTCGAAGACGAAATGAGCTTTGTCAGAGAACTGGTCACTCCTGAAATGTATGCTTTCGACATCGGAGCAAATCACGGGGTTTACGCGCTCAGCATTGCAGCCAGAATGCAGACAGGCCATATATGGGCCTTCGAACCTACAGTTGCCCCGGGTAAAATGCTCGAAAAAAGCATTGAATTGAATGGCTTCACCCCCAGAATCACCTGGATACATGCCGGGCTCTCAGACCAGGCCGCCACCGTCGAAATTTCTACCTCGATGAACAGCGAGCTGAACTCTTTATATGGGCAGTCGGGCAGCCGCGAAACGATCAGACTCGAAAGTCTCGACGCTTTCATCAAAGCCAATGCAATTGCCAGAGACATCTCTTTTGTTAAACTTGACGCCGAAGGTGAAGAAATCAAAATTCTCAAGGGCGGTCGTGAATTCTTTACCCGCCAGAGCCCCCTGGTAATGTTTGAACTCAAGCACGGGCACGAGGTTAACCATGGCCTTATCGAAGCCTTCGAAGAGCTTGGCTACCAGATCTATCACCTGCTTAATGATGTAAACATTCTTGTTGAATTCGGCCACAGCAGTCAGGATGATATTCTGAACCTTTTCGCCTGCAAGCCAGACCGGGCTGAAGAACTTGCCAGACGCGGTCTTCTGGCCAGGAAAACCGATATCGATGCGGTCTCACCGGCCGAAATGGTTTCCGGCACTGGCTGGGCCGACCTGCTCAGGCATTACCCCTGGTTTGAAAAATGTCAAAATGACTGGCAGACCGCAGCTTCAGGCATTCCTGAAAGTTATCAGAAAGCTCTGTGCGCCAGCCTGATGCTGCATGACAAGTCACTCGAAGCCGCCCGAAGGGTCGCTCTTCTCGAGTTTGCCGAACAGCAGCTTGAGAACCTGCTGCAACAGCCTGGTGGGGCCCACTATTCTGCCTGGTTGCTGAAAATACATCTTCTGCACGTCAGAAACCGGCGGGCAACATGCCTGAATCTCAGCATTCAACTGCTGCAGGCCTTCGACAGCGCACCCGCCCCGGCCTGGCCCTTCATATTACCGGGCCGACGCTTTTTTTCCAGAAAACCTATGGAAAATGCCGGCCGATGGCTTCACGCAATCATTCATGAGTTTATCGAGTATCGTCAGAGTTTTTCGTCGTATTTTCAGGCAGACCCGCTTGCGAGTCTGCAGAGGTTCGCCTCGATACCCGAATACGACATTGAAATCGAGAGGCGCAGAATTCTGGCTGCAGTCAGAGCGGGGCGCCAGGTCAGCATCACTGTTCCCTGCGGCCTCATCGAAAATGGCTACCCCAATAGCCTTATCTGGCGCCAGATACTTTCATTGCAACCGCTTACCGACTGAGGCGTTGCGACGAGCAACAAAAAACCCCGACAGAACTGTCGGGGTTTTTTGTTGTTTACTGGCTGTCAGAAGTTCAGAGAGGCAATCTGGGCGGTAGACATCGCAGCGATCTGAACAGGTGTCAGCGCCGCGATCTGCGACGTGGTCAACGCGTCAAGCTGACCGCCAACACCAGCTGAGAGAGACCTGATCTGGTTGGTGGTGAGCGAGGCGATCTGACTGGCAGTCAGAGCAGGAATCTTGGCCGGAGTGATGCTCTGAATCTGG
>JAKQQP010000412.1 GCA_029564115.1 Candidatus Rifleibacteriota bacterium
TAAAAGCGCTTATCTGCAATTTTTCGGTATTGTCGATTTTAAATGCCGGTTTGCCCGGTTGGCCCATTTCGCCGATTTCGATGTGCTTTTCGCTGATATATCCGTCTATTGGAGCAATTACAATTGAGTCGGCCAGGTCTTTTTCTGCCATCTGCAGGTTGATGACTGCCTGCTTTGCCTCAGCCTGACCGAGTTCGAGAATTGCCTTCTTGTGCTCGACTTCAGCGACTGCCGAAAGGTAGTCGGCTTCGTGATTGTCGAAGTTTTCCTGAGTGATGGCCTGCTTTTCGAGCAGAGCTTTGTAGCGTGCGTAGCTTTTGGATTTTTTGTCAAAATCGATCTGGGCTTTTCGCAGCAAGGCTTTGCGCTCCTTTTCAACCGCAAGAACAATTGCAATATTCTGACGCGCATTGTCTACTTTCTGCTGCAGTTTGAGGTTGTCGATTTCAAACAGGCGGGTTTTGCCTTTTTCAACGCGACTGCCCTCGTCGACAAACAGTTTCTCGACCTCTCCAGAAATTTTGGGGGCAACAAAAGCACTTTGATAAGACTCAACCTTGCCATACACGTTTATGGTCTTGAGGAACTGCCTTCTGGTTACCTCTGATAATTTAACCGGCACCTTGTCTGGCGAAGATACCTGGGGCTGTTTATCTTCCCTGTTCTTATCAAGTCCCGCATTGGCAGTCTGTATCTGGGTAAAAGATATGAGCCCGAGAAGGCAGATAAAAGCCAGAAGGGCTATCCATAGTGATTTTCCTGATTGTGAGTGCATCTTTTGCCATCCTTGAATCAATTTGGTTTATTTCAGATAAACAGTCAGAACATTGAACAGACCGATGACTGCCGGCAGACCGACTTTCAGTTTGTCATTGCGCTCTGGTCCCGGGTAACTGTCTGCCAGGAAACAAAGCGACTATATAACAGCATAAACCGTGCCATATATTTGTTGCCGTTAATTTGCGCTGTTGATCAATGTTTTGCGCGAGCCTAGATGAGGTCTGTTTTATTTAACAGATTTAACTTGCTAAATGTGATAGATTATGTCTAATATGATAGTCGGCGTGAATTTCACATATGGAGTGAGATGTTTTGAAAAGTTGTAATACCGAAGAATTTTTTCGTGAAGTGGCCTTGAGAATCCATAGCAGTCTCGAAATCGACGAGGCGATTAAAGCGGCTTTTAATTACATGCGCGATTTTATTCCGATGGATATGATGGGTATGTACCTGGTTGAGGATGCCGACGACGGCGGAGTAAAGGTTTTTTCGGTATCCAGATATGGTCAGCGACTTCTCAACGAACCGGACGACATCAGAGAGCCCATATTGTGGCTCAACAGCAAAGAAGTCAGTGAACTTGAGGCTTTCGAGAAGAGTCAGAAAAAGTCGATTACCATTGATAACTTCGGCAATTTTCCAGCGCCGATGCTTAAGATTTTTGCCAATATCGAACGCTACTCGATGCTGAAAATGGAAATAGGCTCCGACGGCTATCGAGGCTGCTCTCTGGTTCTTGCCAAAGAGGGCAAAAATGTTTATCGGCAGCACCATGCCGATTTGCTGCTCTCAGTAATGAAGCCGTTTTCCATCGCCATGAGCAATGCAATCAGATACCGCGAACTGCTGCAGCTCAAAGAGGGCCTGATTGACGAAAACCAGGCCATGAAAACCGATCTTGAAAAGGCGGGCGGCGATCTTGTTATTGGCGCAGATTTTGGTCTGCGAAGAGTGATGGAAATGGTGCGGACCGTTTCCAGGACTTCAAGCCCGGTATTGCTGCTTGGCGAAACAGGTACCGGCAAGGAAGTAATTGCGAAAAACATACATCAAACCAGCCCGCGCCGTGATGGTCCGTTTGTTAGAGTGCAGTGCGGCGCCATGCCTGAATCTTTACTTGACAGCGAACTTTTTGGTCATGAAAAAGGCGCTTTTACTGGCGCTGTTGCCGTTAATAAGGGGCGTTTCGAACGTGCCAACAATGGCACGATTTTTCTTGATGAAATTGGTGAATTAAGCCCGGAAGCACAGGTAAAGCTGCTTAGAGTTCTGCAGGAAAAGGAATACGAGCGGGTCGGCGGGCAGCATACGCTTAAAATCGATGTGCGGGTCATTGCCGCGACCCATCGCAATCTGCTTGAGATGGTGCATGCCGGAAAGTTTCGTGAAGATCTCTGGTTCAGGCTGAATGTTTTCCCGATTGAGTTGCCGCCGCTAAGACAAAGAAAAGAAGATATCTTTTCTCTGGTGCAGTATTTTATGGTTCGCAAAGCGCGTGAGTTGAATCTGCCGGTCAATCAGAGCCTGGCTCCTGGCACTCTTGAACGTCTTCTGCAATATGACTGGCCCGGCAATGT
>JAKQQP010000414.1 GCA_029564115.1 Candidatus Rifleibacteriota bacterium
CCGGGGAGAATACTACCTGCGTGTCGGCAGCACCAGTCAGACGCTGAAGGGTGCTGCGCTGAACCGTTTTCTTCTCAAACGGCAAGGTCTGCACTGGGATGCATTGCCTTTGCCCGGTTTGCCTGTTTCCATGCTAAATCAGGCTGTTATCGAAAAGTTTCGCAGACAAGCCTTGCAAAGTCGTCGCATCCAGTCTGAGATGAGTGCTGATTCAATTGAAAATCTGCTTGATAAACTCCATCTTTTTGATGGGAAACTGCTGAAGCGTGCAGCTGCCCTGCTGTTTTTCGACGACCCCGAGCGGTTCGTTACCGGTGCCTTTATCAAAATCGGTTATTTCGAAAATAATGTGGATTTGCGCTACCAGGATGAGGTTCACGGTAATCTTTTCCAACAACTCGAAAAGACCGTGGAAATACTCCAGACCAAGTATCTTAAAGCCTGGATCAGTTACCAGGGTTTACAGCGCATCGAGACTCTCTGCCCACCGGAGACCGCTCTGCGCGAGGCTTTGCTGAATGCTGTGGCGCATAAGGATTACAGCAGCGGCTCTCCAATACAGATCAGCGTTTACCCAGACCGTATGATGATATGGAATTCGAGCCAGTTGTTGCCGGATCAGAATCTGTCGGCTCTTCTCAGAAAGCACTCTTCTCAGCCTTTTAATCCTGATATTGCCAATGCCTTTTTCAGAGCAGGTATGGTTGAACTATGGGGTAGAGGAATAAACAAAATGATCGAAAGCTGTCGATCTGAAGAAATTCCGGAACCTCAGTTCAATATTGAGGCAAGTGGCTTCTGGGTTACTTTCAGATTTGCCGGTGATCAAACGACTACCCCAAAAACTACTGTTGCACAGATAATCCTTGAGTTAATAGAAGAAAACCCTGAAATAACCAGAAAAGAGATGGCTGCTTTGTCAGGCCTGACTCTGGATGGCGTCAAATACCATTTGCAAAAGCTTAAAGCCGCCGGCAAAATCCGTCATACAGGGCCGGCAAGAGCTGGCCGCTGGCAAAAGATATAATCGCCGCCAGCCCTGACCATTGGTTCCTGAGCCCGCCGAAGGACCTCAGTATTTTTCTTGCGTCTTCGGCTGTTAAAACCATACCTCTCAGTTCATCCGTGGCCCGTTTTTTCTTCGGTCTGCTAAAAAAATAGACACGGCATTTATCCGCGTCTATCTGTGTTCATCCTCATCACAGGCGCCAGTATCTTATCCCCTGCTTCGTCGCCATCTGTGGTTCAAAGACGCCCTTGATATCAATGATGCCCCTGATTGCGCCTTCAGCAAAAGATTAACAGAG
>JAKQQP010000427.1 GCA_029564115.1 Candidatus Rifleibacteriota bacterium
GACGATATCGTGCTCGCCCCGATCAGCTTTCGGCAGCTCACGCTAAGTCTGATAACCTCAGCGGCCTGGCCTGTCGCTTAACATTGATCGGTCTGATCGATGATGTCGGCTCCCGGAAACCTTGTCTGTGTCTTTTTGACCGCAAAATCACAATTTAACAGGTTTCTGTTGCTGCCTGGCAGCAAACATGAAAAGGAGTCCATCATGTACAAGATTCAATTCATCGGCGTCGGAAGTGCCTTTACCACCCGCGAATACTACCAGTCTAACGCACTCGTCATTGCCTCCTCAGGCAAGAAACTGTTGATCGACTGCGGCACTCATGCCCAGTTCGCCCTTGAAGAACTCGGTATCAACAACAGCAATCTCGGCAAAGAGATCGACGGCGTCTACATCTCGCATCTGCATGCCGACCACATCGGTTCGCTCGAGTGGCTGGCCCTGGTGACCTACTTCAACCCGGCCTTCCCGAGACCCAAACTGTTCGGCATTCAATCACTGATGTCTGACCTGTGGAATAAAAGCCTGCGCGGTGGCCTTGAAACCCTCGAAGGGAAAATCGCGAACCTGACCGACTACTTCGAATGCCGCCCGGTGCGCATCAACAACTCGTTCGTCTGGGAAAACATCCGCTTCACTCCGGTTCAGACCGTGCATGTCGTCAGCGGCATGCAGATTCAGCACAGTTACGGTCTGATGATTCAGGAAATCGGCTCTGATCATCGTGTCTTTCTGACCACTGACACCCAGTTCGCTCCCTATCAGATGCGCAAATTCTACGATCAGGCCGATCTGATACTGCATGACTGCGAGACCGCACCGTTCAAATCTGGTGTTCACGCACATTACGACGATCTTAACGGTCTGCCTGAAAAAGTGAAAGCCAAAATGTGGCTCTACCACTACCAGCCAAATCCGCCGCAGGACTCGATCAAAGACGGTTTTCTCGGCTTTGTGAAAAAAGCTCAGATAATCACCATCGAAAACAGAAAGACCGAGTCCGAGCCCGAAACCGTTCAGGCCGCCGCCTGATCGATTTCAACAAGGGGTTTCGTAAGTATATAACTATACAAGAGCGTATTGAATATTTCTCACCGATTCGGCGGCGCAGCCTGTCAGTCAGGTTATCCCGGCTTCTCTCTGCGCCTTGTTATAGAAATTTTCAATATCATGAAAGGAGGTGCACAGTAAGGCTTTTGTCGGCTTAACTGACCTGCATCATCTCGTTCATGCCCGGTTCTGAATCAGAAGCCCCCGCAGATCGCGGGGGTTTCGCATTTCTGAAGAGTTGAATGCAATTTCCCCGTTATTCGGTGCCACGATCTGGACAGATGGCCCGGTAATTCATATGATTGTACAGATAAGGAAGAACAAAATATGAAAACTAACCGTCTGTCAGTAATGCTTTGTCTGCTTCTGATATTTTCGTCGGTTCAGCTGTGGGCTGGTTCGCTCGATAGTGCCTATCAGAACTATGTTTCTGCCTATAAAAAATATCAGAACGCTGTTTCGGCAAATCTTGCCAAATCCGAAATCGATGCGGCCCTCTCTGAATATCGCAGCGCCAGAACTGCTTACGAAGCTTTTCTCAACAAAAGTTCTGCTGCCGACACATCTGAAAAGCAATCTGACAGTAAAATTTCTGAATTCGACTCCGGCTCGGCTGGCGTTGATGACTCTGAAGAAGTTGGCAGTTCAGATTCTGAAAGAAGTCTGGCCAAACTTGTCGCTGTTCTGCCCGCCGAAATAAAGCCTCTGGTCGAAACCCTTAAGCGCACCGATTCAAAGGCAGAAGTAACTAAAATCGTTGCCAGCATCGAGAAGTATCTTGAAGCCCGACCACAGTCAAATTACAAAGCGCTTTTACAGTATGAGATGGCGTCGGCGCTCGATCGCCTGGCCATTGACGTGAAAAAAGCCGAACAGCTGTTCACCGAAGTCAGCAAAAACTCTGCCGACAAAAAGATTGCCGGCTGGGGCGGCCTGGCTCTTAATTATTTAAAGGCAAAGCAATACAAGACGCAGTGGAGCCAGGTAATGGCCGGCAAGTTTGCCGAGATGACCAATGCTTTCAACAGCTATAACAGTTCAAGCTGGCTGGCTTTTCCGGTTAAGGCGGTCAGAGGCTCGGTTTATCTGGCGAAATCCGTTTCATATATAAACACCCAGAACAAACATGAAGATTTTCTGCTGGCATTTGAATCGGCTCAGGCACCTTTCGTCAGCAATGTTGAGACGGTTTTTGCACAGTATCAGGCCTCTAGAAGCGAACCTGAGAATAACGCCAGAATCAGACTCATCTACAACAATTACCAGTCATGGTATGCGCGCTGGAAAATCATGAGCGAAGCTCGCCAGAGCCTTGATATTCAGTATTTCATTATCGAAAACGACGCCTTCGGGCTGGGTCTGCTCGGCATGGTTCTCAAAAAAGCCAGAGAAGGCATAAAAATCAGACTTATGGTCGATGTGCGCGGTTCTAACAAGCTGAGCCTGAAAGTTATGGCCAAGGGCTATCTTGAAGAACTCGCCAAACTTCCCAATGTTAAAGTAAAAGTCTACAATCCTTTTCAGGCAAGTCTGATCGGTGCTATAACCGATTTGCGCCGCGTTATTTCAAGCAATCACGACAAGATTCTTATCGCCGACGGTCGGTATGCGATTATCGGTGGTCGTAACATTGCAGATGAATACCTGGTCGACGCTATCGATGACGCAAAAGCCTGGCGCGACACCGATGTGCTCATCGACAGCGAAACGGTGGCGTCACAGCTGCAGACTGCCTTCGAAGAAGAGTTTAACATCCTTAAAGCTTTTGAAATTGGCAAATCGCTGCTTGGCATGACCGGCTATCGAACTTTGCAGATGGAAATTGGCTATGCCGCCATGGATGCAGCGCTCAACCTGCGCGGGCCCCTTCCGGAAACCAGTCGCTTCAGCACCCAGGCGGTAATTTTGAAAAAGCTTAACGACCAGTTGAGCGGTTACAAGAATATGACGGGCTTTAGCGATTTTGATCTGTCTGAAAATTCGCACAACTGCCCGGTGCATATCCTCGACAGCAACTCGATTTCGGGCCCCCGCAACGATATCACCGAGAACATTGTCAAATACATTGACGGCAGCCGTCGCGAGATAATCATTCAGAATCCTTACGTTGTTCTTACCCCAAGGGCTGAAGCGGCTCTTAAACGTGCTGCCCGCCGAAAGGTGCCGATTCTGGTTCATACCAACAGCCCGCAGACTTCCGACAGCTTTCCTACTGAGGCGATGCTTTACCGCGACTGGAGAAGCATTCTGCGCGACATGCCGACCATGCGCATTTTTGCCAGGGTGAACGAGGGGCAGCTGCATGGCAAGAACTTCGTTTTTGACCGCAAAATCGGGGTGGTCGGCACCTATAACTTTGACTTTCTCAGTGAAAAGGTGAATTCTGAGGTGGTGGCTGCCGTTAAATCGCGGGAATTTGCCACCGAACTGCGCAATGAAGTGGTTTTTGATATCGGCAAATCTGTCGAGTA
>JAKQQP010000429.1 GCA_029564115.1 Candidatus Rifleibacteriota bacterium
GGCTGTTACAGATTGGTTTATGGGCAAAACGTCACTGCAGTTCAATTTTAACAGTGGGAAGCGGTATGCCAG
This sequence comes from Candidatus Rifleibacteriota bacterium, assembly GCA_029564115.1. The sequence goes on from JAKQQP010000429.1 coordinate 73, forward strand.
ACCTGACAGCCAGATGAATTGCAGAAAAAGCCAACTACCAGAATGAGGCCGGCGTCTCGAGGTCGAGCACGAAACGGCCAAGATCGTCAGCTTTAAGATTGTGAATCGGGTTATCAGTCATCGGGCCCTCTCATAGAGCTTGATTCTGACACGAGAGACAGCAATAAATCAACACATTCTTCAAGTTCTGCGCAAATGCCGCGAGGGCACGGTTAAAAAACGGTCGGTGTCAGTTTTGACAAATTCAAGCACGGCAAGTAGACTGAAGGCCATTTATCAATAAAAATCAATCACAAGGTGAAATGACAATGGAAACTACCCAGACAAAGGGTCTGACCCAGAAGATTCTTGATTTTATCGAAAGGGTCGGTAACCGGCTTCCGCACCCGGCAACCATTTTTGTCATTTTCAGCGCGCTGGTGGTCATTCTATCTGAAATCGCCGTCAGATTTGGGTTGAACGCCACCTTCACTTCGGGGCAGACGCAGAAAACAGTAGAGGCTGTCAGTTTGCTTTCGGCCACCGGAATTCGCCACATTTTTTCCTCAGCTGTGACCAATTTTACCGGCTTTGCCCCCCTCGGAACCGTTCTCGTGGCCATGCTTGGGGTCGGTGTCGCTGAACGCACCGGCTTGATCAGAGCCGCGCTCAGGCTGATGGTTCTTAAAACCCCATCGAGGCTCATAACCATGGGCGTCGTCTTTGCCGGTATAATGTCGAACATCGCTTCTGACGCAGGTTATGTCGTGCTGGTGCCTCTGGGGGCTCTTGTTTTCCTCAGTGTTGGCAGGCACCCGCTGGCCGGGCTGGCAGCTGCTTTTGCCGGGGTCAGTGGCGGTTTCAGTGCCAATTTGCTTGTGGGAACCATTGATCCTTTGCTTGGCGGTATTACAACTGAAGCTGCGAAGTTTATCGATGCGTCTTACATCGTCGATCCGACTGCTAACTGGTATTTCATGATTGTTTCAACTTTTCTTATCACCCTTATCGGAACCTGGGTAACAGAACGGATCATTGAGCCCAGGCTCGGTGTTTATGCCGGTGAAAACACAGAAAAAATTGAAGAGCTCGCCGAAATCGAAAAATCAGGCATCAAGTTCGCCTTTATT
>JAKQQP010000435.1 GCA_029564115.1 Candidatus Rifleibacteriota bacterium
GCCCGCCGAAATGTCGCGGTGACCTCTCAGGGCCTTGATTATCTGCTCTGGAACCGTGGCCTCGACGAAAAATACGCCAGAACCCCATCGCATTTCACCAGATGTGTTTTTTATTGACCGGGATAAAAAATGGCCGCTGTCGGCGGCCATTTTTATGGAGATAAAGAACAGATGCAGGTTGAGGTTATTTGAGGTAGGTTGGTTGCGGAATATTAGCGGTCTTTACTCCCGGGCGCAGTTCTTCGCCGAAAGTCATTACCCGATCGTTCTGACGCGGGTCTGAAGGTGCATACATCGAAGCGATGAACTGAAAAATACCGCCGGCGCTGAAGTTTTCCTGCGAGAGCGCCAGCCCTGAGCAGAGAGAGGCCATTAGCAACAGAATTATCAAGGTAGTTTTCTGCATACTTCATTCACCAGCTTTTGTTCTGTCTGGATTTCTAATAAGCAAGATATGTACCATTCTTTCGACATTTCGCACGCAAATATTTAGCTGAAAAAGGCCAATTTAACGGCATTGAGATAAAAACAGCGTGCAAAAAAGACCCACTGTGCCGAAATTTCAGCAATTCACTGCCAGTTTTTAGCTAAGAACCCGACTTATAGAACGGGTCGACGAACTGGCTCGATTTTATTTATATGGCAGACAAAAATCAGAAAATCTCTGAACCGTCTTTTCAGCGGGATTTTCCCTGCCAGAGATTTTGCGCCGCCAGCTCTTGCTCAAGCATGCGCCGAAAATCGGTTTCAGCGATTCCACCCCAGCGCGGCGCGACAAGAAACTCTTCCGGCACCCGGTTCAAAAACCGCTCAATATGAATCTCCGTTGATAAATGGCTGATGAAGCGGGTGAGCAGAGAAATATAGTTTGCCGGAGTGTGAAGCTGAAACATCGCAGGAGTGGTTTTAAACATATCTGCCGCAGTGGTATCTTTGACAATCTGCAGATGGTGAAGTTTGACCAGGCGAACTTTCGATTCTGATATGAGTCTGGCACTGCTTTCAGGGGCCTGCGGGCTTTCTTCGGGCAACCCGAAAATCAAATGAACGCAGGTTTCTATTTCAGCCCGCCGCAGGCTCGCAAGAGCGATAAGAGAAGTCTGCGTGTCATGACAGCGATTGATTCTTTGCAGAACCCTGTCTTCAAACGACTCTACTCCCAATTCAACCCTGAGATAGACCTCGCCGGCGATCTCTTTGAGCAGTTCAATCACTTCGCCACCCAGGCAGTCAGGCCGCGTTGCGATAACAAGACCCTCGATTCCTTCAATCGACAAAGCTTCTCGATAGAGTCTGTTCAGGGTTTCGACCGGTGCAAAAGTGCCGGAGAATGTCTGAAAGTAGGCAAAAAAACGGCTGCAGCTGTAACGGTCAGAGAAAAACCTGATTCCTGCCTGCAACTGCTCGGTGATTGTTTTTTCGGCGGTAACATAAAACGGCGAAAAGCTCCTGTTGCTGCAATAAATACAACCCGCAGCAGAAACCGTGCCATCGCGGTTTGGGCAGGAAAATCCGGCATCGACGGGAATTTTTTGCACCCGCCCGCCAAATATTTTCTGGTAGTAGTTTCCGGCAGAGTTAAACGGTGGGTTGCTCAAAATTTATACATGGTGTGGTCGCAGGC
>JAKQQP010000436.1 GCA_029564115.1 Candidatus Rifleibacteriota bacterium
AACTCGAAACGCTGAAAAACCTTGTGATCAACGCAGCGGTTACCGAGAGTCTTGAAGGGTTTCAAGAATATCTCAGTTCAATCGTCGTTCCGGCCAACAAAGTCTCAGAGCCCACCGCCGTTTACACTTCCACGCGCAAACACCGCACCAGAAAACAACCCTGAATTCTCCTCCTGAGCCTAGGTTCCTGAGCTTGTCGAAGGAGTCGAACGCAACCCGGGGACCTGACCCGGATTGCCAAAAAAACAGTGGCGAGCAATCTGGGGACATGACCCGAATTCGCAGAATTCGGGATCGTGTCCCCGGATTGAAAAACAGACACGGCATTTATCCGTGTCTATCTGTGTTTATCCGAGTTAATCCGTGGCCATTTTTTTCTTTGGCCTGCTAAAATCAGGCTGCTTTGGTTACTGGCGTCAGCTGGAAAATCTGGGCGCTTCGAGCAGCAGTTTTAATATCACCTTTTTGCAACGCCTTGCGAATTTCGTCAAGCTTCCTGGCGTCAGCAAGCGAAAGGCATGGCGACCACGAATCTTCGCTGTAGACAAGGTCTACTTCGACTTTTGCCACAAAGTTGCCAACATGAATGAATTTTTCCTGCCGCTTGTTCATTTTTTCAGTCTCCGCTTCAGGTCTCTTGACCACAACTTCGGGTCTGGCCGATAAGCTGTTACTACCACTGCCGGCCGTTTCTGGTTTATTGGAATCCCCCATACTACATGAATTGGCAAGCCTTTATGATCCTTTTGCAGCACCAGAACTGCCGGCCCCTTGTGGTATTCCGGATAATCTTCGATTACGATACCATCAGCAGCACTGTCGGTCAGGTCTGAAACATAAAGGCTATCCTCAGCCAGTTCTTCGTAGCCGTGAACAGAAACCAGAACGTCATTTTCTGTAATCAGAATTTTTATCAGTTCAAAGGTTTTATTCATGTTGTAATTGTAGACTTTGCCTGCAAACAATTTCAAGCCTTAAAATCGAGCAGGCTTTTGAGACATTGGGAAGAGCCTCCGGGGCCTGAGCTTCGGCCTGCTAAAAAATAGACACGGCATTAATCCGTGTCTATCTGCGTTAATCCGAGTTAATACGTGGCCATTCTTCTTCGGCCTGCTAAAACGAGTCCAGGCCTTCATCCGTGTTTATCCGTGTTCATCTGTGGCCTGTCTTGTCTTTCCGTGTTCATCCTCATCACAACCGCCAGTATCTTATCCCCTGTTTCGTCGCCGTCTGTGGCTCGAACACGCCCTTGATATCAATAATGCCCCTGATTGCGCCTTCAGCAAAAGATTAACAGAGCTTGAAAAGGCCGTTAAAGGATATGGTGGTGATATTAAGCTGATTTTTGCAACGATAAACACGTGGTTTCTGTTAATTTTTAGTGTAAACACAAATGTTTTTT
>JAKQQP010000444.1 GCA_029564115.1 Candidatus Rifleibacteriota bacterium
TTTTCCTTTCTTTTGCATTTAAAAGCCCGTCACGCGATTTTGTTTTACCGCGACGACTTCACACCCGTCCAAAGCAATTTCGACGCAATGGCGGGCACCGGATTCGATTCTTTTGGGGTTTTTCTCGAAAACTCTTTAACAGGTTTTGGCGGCCAATCTCCGATCTCTGGCCAGAGTGTCTGCAGCTTTAACCACGCGTATGTGCAGCGAGGGCTGCTGCAGGCGATGCAGTCACTGTATTGCTTGTCTGGTATCTCGCAGGCCAGCAGGGCCGCAAGCCAGTCGTTTTGTATCGCAATCACGTTGTTGATGTCGCCTTCGGTTATGGGCTTCGAGTCGTCAGATTTTGGCAACACGGCGTCAGGTATTGGCATTTTTTACTCCATTTTTCAGGAATTTTTCAGCCTCTTCCTTGGTTTTTGGAAATTTCAAGCCCTTAAATGGGTTTGGTTTTCGAATTTTTCCACCGGTTTTATCTTCGAGCAAAAGCGGTTCTGGCTCTTTCTGTGTAAAGCCGCGCTGATTATTCTGACTCCACTCTATAAATCGCTTAGCGATGCTCTTGACTCGGAATTCCAGATCGGCGGCAGACAGGCTACGGTCGAACATATTGCCCTGATCAGCCAACTCTTTTAGCTTCGGGTTTATCTCGCCCAGAAACTTCCAGGGGTCTTTATCTTTCAGGGCGGCATACAACCTTTCCTCGACAGTGGCGGTAGAAAGCGCTGGTTTCAGTTGCTTAATCAAGCCGGCAGCGACAGAAAACCGGTATGGCAAGCTCTCATATTCCACTTTAAACCGCTGAAAAGCTGCTTCTAGTTCGCTTTTCGTGAACGGTTCGAGTTCTTTAATCCACTGCTGAACGGAAGCCGGCTTAAAGTCGGCTTCATATCTCAGTGAAATGGCTTTAATGATGTTTTCGGCATTGTTAGACGGGGATGTCATTTAATTCTTCAAGCGCCTTTCTGCGGTCTCTGCACTCGCAAACCGCGTCTTTTAAATACTGCATAAAGTTTTTACCTTTGAGTTTCCGGGCTTGCTCGATGTCGGCATAAGTGCAGCCGATGCCCAAAAGCCTTTCGGTTATTAGTATTTCTTCTGGGGATACCTGAAGCTTTCCGAGTGCTTTTAAAAGCTCATTGTGAACAACCATAGCCCTTGACGGCTCCGGGTAAGCATGGATTGGTTCGTCAAGTTGGTTGGTCGGCAAAATAATCGTTTGCTCTTCTTTGTTTTCATTGTTTACATTGTTACATTGTTTAGACGTGGTTACTTG
>JAKQQP010000446.1 GCA_029564115.1 Candidatus Rifleibacteriota bacterium
CTCAACACCCTCGCTCTCCTTTTCCTCGCCGCCATCTACGTCCGCCTTGCCGAAAAAAAGTGAAGAATTCAATTAGCTGACGCCAACTGTCAGCATCTCAATTCTTGGTTTCAGTCTGTTTAAAGAATCGGGCCGGGTTTAGGAAATTTTTGACTTCCGTAACGTTGACGAAGCCATGCATATCGGTATTCATTACTTTGTGCCAATAAAAGACTTGATTTAACGCCGGCCGGCATGCTAAAAATGCTTATAGCGCCGGAGTAGCTCAGGGGTAGAGCAACGCCCTCGTAATGCGTAGGTCGCGGGTCCGATTCCCGCCTTCGGCTGTGTAGAACAATTTAACAGGGTTTAATCAAAATACCTTCTGCCGCGAAAAGACAACAGCAGGCGCATAATAAGCGCCTGCTGTTGTCTTGACTGCAAATTTGACCGGCGTATACTGAATAGGTTGCGGCCGTTGCATCTGAGCATGTCTAAAATGGTCGAATGATTCCGGGCAAGGAACGATAATGAATGACAAAACTGATACAGAACGGCAGCGAATACCTTGAGCAGAAGATCTATCAGGTGCGCGGTCAGAAAGTCATGCTTGATTCTGACCTGGCAGAGTTATACGGAGTTGAAACCTCAGCACTGAACAGACAGGTTAAGCGCAATATTGAGCGCTTCCCGTCTGATTTTATGATGAAGCTTACTGAGAGCGAGTTTCAGAACTTGATATGCCAAATTGGCACATCAAGTAACGGGCACGGTGGACGACGAAAACTGCCCTATGTATTTACCGAATTAGGCGTTTCAATGCTTTCCAGCGTTCTTAAAAGCGAGAGAGCTATCAAGATCAACATTGAGATTATGAGAGCGTTTGTAAAGATGAGAGCTATTACAGCGATTCATGGCGAGTTCAGCATGAGACTGTCAGAGCTTGAAAAAACCGTTAAGACACAGGGTGGCAGCATCGATTTTATTCTTGACCTAATCGACCGGGAACTAAAAAAGAAGAGAATTGGCTTCAAGCCTGGCAAAGAAAAATAAGTAAGTGCTGCTATGATCGGCAGGCAGTTAGTTTTTAAAGCGGCGTCCGGTGCGATTCTTGCCGATATTATGATAGGATTTGATCATCTTAGGCGTATTTTTTTCTTTATACAGAATTTTTAAATTGGGGTAACTTTCTGGGGTAACTAATTTTTTACAATCGAAGAAGTAAACATTCTAAGGTCGCAATTTGTGACCTTACCGACTGGCAGCCACTTTCGATACAAACCGAGAGTTTTTACAAAACACGGCATATTGATGCTTTCAAGCAAAATTATTTAAGAGGCAGATAGCCGTAACCGCGGCCAGACATGGCGAAACAAGCAAACAGGTAATTACCAGGAAAAAGCAAACGTGCCTGCTGCTATCAGCAGAGTTACAGTGATGCCGATCGCGTAATTGCGCGCTTTTTCGCCGAGTTCTTCAAGAATGGTTTCTTCGGTTCGGATTGAAAGCAGGGAAGTTGTATTCGCATCTTTTGGGGCGCAGATACATGGCCCGTTTGCGTCGAAAACGAGCTCGCCGAGCAAATAAACCCTGCGGTCGGGCGCGAGAATCTGCTCTTCTCTGACAGTATCAGAAGAGCTTTTTCTCACCATTTTCGGCCCGAACAGCTCGTCTTCTTCGGGGTTGATAATTGAAGTGTCACCGCCAACTACCCGGTGCCCGTAGATCTTAAGCCCTTTGGGGTCAACGGCGATCCTGCCGGAACCGTCGTCGATAAAAAAACACGCTTCACTCCTGAATTCTTCTATCGTCAGATAACCATATTGCGGCTGCTTATTCCAGGTAATCTGCCGCGAAGCTTTTTCTATACGATCCTGCCTGATGGCATGGTAAAAAACACATTCCCGGCCTGAATAGGGTGCATTGAATAAAGGGCAGGCCGCCACCAGCTTGCCTTTAACTTCGACCATCCGTTGCTCTCTCGGGCCATCGAGTAAAGAAGCTATTCTGGCAGTCGGTGTAACGGTAATTGCCCTGGCACGCCGCAAAACCACGGCCCTTTTCCAGTAAAGCATGCCGGCCAGCAGCAGGAAAACCCAGGCAAGCCCCACAAATTCGGGATTTCTCAGATCAACCACCCCTCTCCAGCAAATTCACACCAAGTATAACAGAGGCGCCAGCTCCTGACCATGCGATTTTTGTGGCATTCCCTATCAGATCTGCATCACCAGGTTTTTTGTTATTCCCATATTTGCAGCCAAAACGCAGGTAGCTGGTGGCAGAAATCTTATGAATAGCGACTTAGCTCCGCGATTGCTCAATAAATCTGAACAAGCGCGGAGGTCTAAGCCGTCACAGATAAGATTTCCGCTTCTGCGTGAAAATCGGCATCTATCGATCAGGCAGCGGAGTCGGTCCAGTATTCGCGCGGCACCGGGTTCGCCCCTTCCCAGATAATCTGCCTGAAATGAACCGGATCGGTGTTGCCCTCGGTATTGATGAAGAGTATCTGCGAGTCGTGATTGATTTTGAGGAAGTCGCGCAGCTCGCCCACGCAGTTTTCGCGCAGAATAGAAACGAGTGCGCCAAGCGTGACTGCACCGGATTCACCAGACACGATGAACGGATCGCCGGCGAGGGG
>JAKQQP010000467.1 GCA_029564115.1 Candidatus Rifleibacteriota bacterium
GCGGGCTTTCGTCATGCTCGAGGGGGGACTTGAACCCCCACACCCTTGCGGGCATAAGAACCTGAATCTTACGTGTCTGCCAATTTCACCACCCGAGCGTGGTAGGCTTATATTAGCAGGTTTGCCCGTCTTTTGCAACACCTTTTAGTTTTTTTTTAAACTTCTGGCAGACACATGTAAAAAGACAAATGATTTGACCATGCCTGGGTTTCATTCGTCATTAACTGGAAACGACTGCAGTGTCATTCGTAGCGCAGAGCTTTGACCGGGTCCAGCGTCGAAGCCTTGGCAGCCGGGAAGCTGCCGAAGACAATGCCTACCGATATGGAAACGAAAAAGGCGATCAGCACAGAAGACAGCGGAATTGCCGTTGTCCAGCCGGTGTAAAGGGCAATGAGCCATGAAATGCCAACGCCGGCGAAAATGCCGACCAGCCCGCCCAGAATGCTGATAAGGCTGGCTTCAACCAGGAACTGAACGATAATATCGCGTTTTGAAGCGCCCAGGGCACGACGCACGCCGATCTCACGAGTGCGTTCATTCACCGAGGCCAGCATGATATTCATGATACCGATGCCGCCGACCAGAAGAGAGATTCCGGCGATCAGCGCCATAACAAGGTTGAAGAGGTTCTGGGTTTTCTGGCTTTGCTGCAGAATTTCGAGGGGCACCTGAATTTCGAAATCATCGACCTCTGAATGGCGTCGTTTCAACATGGCTGCGATTTTATCGCGGCCGGCCAGAAGATCGAAGCCCGGCTTGATTTCGACCCAGATACTGTTTATTTCATGGTAGAGATCTTTGTCTTCGACCGGCCATTTTTCGAGGCGCTGTAAACTCGTTTTCAGAGGAATATAAACATCGCGGTCATGGTCGCGACGCTTGATCGCCAGCTTGCCGCCACCAGCGCCCTGCGGCTGCATAACACCAATAATCGTGAACCTGACGCGCTCGATCTGAATTACCTGCCCCACCGGCTCAACTTCGCCAAAAACTTCGGCAGCGACGCCGGCGCCAATCACGGCGACCAGGCCGGCATTTTCCTGCTCGGCATCAGTGAAAAATCGGCCGCGGGCCAACTCGAACCTCGAGGCACGCAAAAAACCGGGCCCGACCCCGACAATTTTAACCAGAGGCTTGCTGTTCATGGCGTAAAAATCGTATTCATCGATTTTTTCGGCCACAGCGAGTTCAATAAAGGGGCAGGCCGCAAGCAAGTAATCAACGTCGGTCATGCGCAAACCTCGCGCCTGCTTTTTCAAAGCCTCCGCAAGGCGCTCACCCTGAATTTCGATCGAACTGACCCTGATGCTCGAGTCACCGAACTTCTTCAACTCTTCGAGAGCCTCACGTTCAGCGCCGGCACCGATCGAAACCATCGCAATAACGGCACCGACGCCAAAAATAATGCCAAGCATCGTCAGAAACGTGCGAAACGGGTGATCGAGCAGCCCCGAAAAACCGGTATTGATCTGTTCAGCTAGACGCATTGCGCACCTCTCGCAAAGAATGTTCTATTTCGGCGGGCAAAACCGAGACAATAGGGTTTGCCACGGTTTCGAGGCGCTCGATACGACCATCTCGCATTCTGATGATGCGTCCGGCGTGCCTGGCCATGTTCTCGTCGTGCGTAACCATGACGATCGTCATGCCCTGACGATTCAAAGCCTGAAAAATCCCGATTATCTCGAGACCGGTGCGCGAATCGAGGTTGCCGGTAGGCTCGTCGGCAAGCAACAAATCCGGCGCATTGACCAGGGCTCTGGCAATAGCAGCACGCTGACACTGCCCGCCAGAAAGCTCGGTCGGGAAATGCTCGAAACGCTCACCCAGGCCAACCGCCCGCAACATCGCTTCTGCGCGCGCCCGGCGCCTGGCGGCCGGAACCTGGGCATAAAGCATCGGCAATTCAACATTGCGCACCAAATTCATGCGCGGCAGCAGATGAAACGACTGAAAAACGAAACCCAGCTGTCGATTGCGAAAATCCGAGCACTGCTCATCGCCCATCAGATCGAGACGCTGACCATCGATGCTTATCTGGCCGGCAGTCGGGCGATCCATTGCCCCGAGAACATACAGCAATGTCGATTTTCCCGAGCCGGAAGGCCCCATGATGGCAACGAATTCACCCGGCGAAATAGCGAGATCGAGACCGTCAACTGCCTTAACAAAGCTGTCGCCGGCCTTGAAATGCCTCTGCAGCTGTTGTGTTTTAATCATTGTCTGCCTCCGGCAACAAAATTTCATCGCCGGCCTGCAACCCGGCAGCAATGGCACAACCACGCAGGCCATCGGCAAAAAGAAGCTTCACAGGGCGCATCTGCCCGGCCCTGTCGATTACGCAACTGGCGGTAGCCGTCGGCAGCAGACCATCAAAGGGCAGAAACAGAGCGTCTGGGATATCGTAAAGAACGAACTCGACTTCGCAGCTGCTGCCCGGTCGCAGGGCAGGGTCCGACTCGGCCTTGCCGGAATCGGGAGAAACCATGCCGATAATGACCGTAACCGTAGCATCCTGGCGCTTTTTAAACTCGGTAACCGCCACTATACCGACAGAATCAACCCAGCCCCGCAGAACCTTCGACGTATTGCCCTTCAACAGCAGTCGCACCTCGTTTCCCGGTTTGATAAAGCGAGCATCCATCTCAGAAACAGTGCAATGCACCTGCAGATTAGCGACATCAGCTACCTGCATAAAAGGTATGCGGGCATAGATATTGTCGCCGGCTCTGGCTTTGCCCATTCCCCCACCCGACTTGTTGAATTCGTTGAGAATCACCACACCCTCGGTCGGGGCACGCACCACAGCGGCTTCGATTTCTTCAGTCATTCTGGCAAGGTTCATTTCAAGCTTTCTGATCTGGGAAGCGAGCAACCGAGCAGCCATGAGGTTTCGGTTGTCATCGACCTGCCCCTGCAGTTCGGCCTTTTCAAGTTCGAGCGCAGCCTTCTGCACGTCGAGCTCAGACAGCCTGACCGACCGGCGGGTAGGGCCGGACTCTTCGGTCTTCAACCTGTATTCGACAACTTTATGTTCGCGTTGCAATTCGGCAAGCTCCGACTCTCCCGCCAGCACTTCAAGCTCCGAGCTGAGACCACGCCGGCGCAGCTCATCGACATGGGCGATTTTTTCCTGAGCCAGGCCGATGCGGGCCTGCAGCACTTCGAGTGACCTTCGCAGATCGATAATTTTGTCTTCCTCGCGCCTTTTCAACAGCGCAGCATGCTTCAACCTCGATACCTCATAGGCACCACGGCTTACTTCGATCGCCTTGAGCGTCTTTTCGTGTTCGATCTGGTATTTCTGAATCTGCAACTGGTATTCTTCCTGCTTTTTTTTGAGCTCGATTTCGGCGTCGCGGCGCTGTTGCATCAGCTCTTCGCAGTCGAGCACGGCGATCTGATCACCTGATTTAACACTCTTACCCTCTTCGGCAACGGCACTCAAACGTCCCTCGATGCTGGAAACAACGAAAGAAGCGCTGGCAGGCTTAACGTCACCAGTAGTGCTCATCAGGCGTCGCATGTGGCGATGGCCGATGACAGCCCGGCGATTACCCCTGAAGCGTGGTCGCATCTCACCGACTAAATCACTGCAAAAAACCGTGCCTGAAAAACCGATCATCAAAGACTCAGGGTAAGAAGCGATCCGGGCCTTGATCTGCACCTGCGTACGGCCATCAGGTTTGCTCTGAGGAATTTCGAGGGCAACGGGCACTTTAGTCTCAAAGGCGCAGGGAACAAGCAGTTCAGGCATGGCATCCGGTCTGAAAAAAAGCGGGGTTTCAGAACCAACCAGCAAAGCATCGCGCTGATCGAGGGCAAAATTTATGCCGCAGTGACCCGGATCGACGATTTTCAGAAACGTAAGTCCGGGGTAAACCTGAGCGCCGCGCCTGAGCTTCAGAATCTGCGAACCATCGTATGTATCACCGTAGAGTAAAAGCCCGGCGCCAGGAGCGGTAACTGTGAGAGAAGCGAGTTTCGCTTCAATTTCTTCGACCTGCAGAAGGTTCTGCTCATATTTTCGCTGCGATTCATTGACAGCAAACTGGTAATCTGCAAGGTTTTTGCTGGCAGTGAAGCTGGCGAGCCCAACTGCCAGACGCGCTCTTTCAAGCGCCTCAGCCGCTTCAAAGACCTTTTTTTCATCAGCATGAATATCGATAAAGTCGATCAATCTGGCAGTAAGAGAAGCACTGAGCAAATGCACCAGCAGATCCTTTTCGTGACTGGCGAAATCCTGGCGGGCGGCGAAGCCTTTTTGCGCCATTTTTTCAGATGCCTCGAACTGTTTCTGCAGCATCTTCAATTTAACTTTTCCGGCTCGAAGTGCTTCGGTCTGCTCAAGCAGACGCAGCCAGTCTCGGGTTTCCTGGGCCCGCTCATACTCGATTCTGCGCCGCTCGAATTCGAGTCTGAAAAGCTCACTGCTCTTTTCTTCGATCTTCACAGCCAGCTCATACAAGGCTTTGTCACGTTCGAGAGCAATCGTATTGGCATCGAGTTCTGACTGACGCTCTTTCAGCTGCTGCTCTCTATCGCCGGCTGAAAGCAGAGCCAGTTTATCTCCGGCACTGGCAAGCGTCCCTTCCGGAACCAGCTCGAGAACCTCAGTTGTAAAAGGCGCCATAAGCCGGGTCTCGCGCAGAGACACGAACTCGCCTCTGACAACCGGGGCAGTCTGCAACTTGTGCTCTGCTGGCACTGGCGATTGCTCGGCCTCTTCGCCACAGCCAAGAATCATAATAACGATCAGCATTGGCATGAAAAAACGCCAAAGAGGCACTATCGCTTGATTTTTCATGGGTAAAAAATTGTTCCCCTGTCTGAAGGCGCATTTTTCCACAAGACCCAGTCGTGGTTAAAGCTTTCGATTTCAGCCGACCGGGCAGAGGCTCCAAAAGCACTTTTAAGAATGATTTCATGCTTTTCTCCGGAGCTTTTTACGGCGTCGCGCGGAATAAAGACGCCATGTTTTTCTTCGAGAACAACCTGAACAGTGGCCTTGCTGCCAACTATGAAGCTATCAGAAGCATTCAATTCGATCGTGACGGGAAAAAAGCGAACGGCGCTGTCCTGCTTGCCGCGAATACGTCGGGGCGCCTTGCTGATCGATGTGACTTTGCCATGAAAGACCTGATCGGGCAGGTTGTCAAAAATTATGGCAGCCGAAGCATTCTCGACAAGCATGTTGGCATCTGCCTCATCAGCAAGAGATTCCAAGAAATAGCCGCCTTGCCCTATCACCTGAACGATACTTACGCCCTGCCAGGCATCTGAACCTGGCACAAAACGATAATGCCCCCAAAGGACAGGGTGAATGACAACGCCGGCACGTGGCGCTTTCAAAACCGACTCTTCAAGAGCATTGCCCTCCTCACGCAAACGTGAACGAATCCGCTCCACAATCACTTCCAGATTATTAACCTTGATTTGCGCCGAGACCGAGGCGGCAAGCAGTTCGTTGCCAGCCAGCCAGATTTCGCCTGAAGCGACTTGACGCTGGTAGTTGATACGGGCGATTTCTTCGGCAAGTGGTGGTTCGCTCAGCTGTTTTTGAAGCCGACGAGCATAGTCGTGTTCAATTTCTCGTGATCGCAGTTCGATCTCGCTGCTGCGCAGCGAAAACGGGCTTTCGAAACCTCTATCGGCAACGTTTTTCTTCAAACTGTAAATTTTGGCGGCATGCGAAAAGCTGATCGAAGCGACCTGCAGATCAGTATCTATTTTCCAGATTTCGTCGTCTGTTTTCGGGTTATGCAACCACCAGCCTTCATGATCAGCACGTTTCATGTCGAGTTTTTTTTCATCGAGGCTTTTCTGCAGAGCTGCCATTTCTGCCGGGCCAGCCTGCTTCAGATTACTCAAACGGTCTATTTCTGTGGCCAGACCCACTTCACGATCACGAATGCGAATCCGGGTGCTTTCCATGTCGATGCGCACAACGGCTTCACCAGACGCTATCGAAGAGCCCTCTTCGGCCATCCAGTCTATTTTGCCACGTCCCAGTTTCAGGCCAACTTCGCTGACGTCTGATGATTTGAGCGTAGCACGCAGACTGACCAGGTGACGACGGCTTTCTGTTGAAAAATGGTATTCAGGAAGCTGCCCCCCGCTGCTCATGGTTGTCGAACTACCGCCGCAGCCTGTCAGGATGCAAAAAGCCAGCATCGTAAACAGCTGCAGAAAGAAGTTTTTACTCATCATCACCGCCCGGAATCTGCATTTCAACCGTATCTGATGCTACTACCGGCACAATAACCACTTCAGGGCCGCGGGCCGCCGGAATATCAAAAAAATCAGCCAGAGTGCCTGTTTCGTAATGCAATCTTAACCACTCAATGATCAACCTGGCTTCACCTTGAACCACGGCCAGGCTGGCGGTGTCGAATTCCTGCTGATAGCGTGTCAGATCGAGAAGCGAAACTTTGCCCAGCTGGAAATTAAGACGTTGCCCTTCAAGAACTTCGGCGGCAAGCTTCTCGGACTCTTTAAGCAAAGCGAGGTTGCGGCGATGAAAATCAAGGCGCTCGACCGCATCGGCAACGGCAAGTCTGATATCGTCCTTTTTCTGGTTCAATCTGGCAGCAAAGGCCTCCAGTCTTTCGCGCTGTGCCGAAAAATCGAGTTTTTCGCCATTTGGCCCGAAGCTGGTAGAATAGACCAAAGATACATCCCAGCTTTTATCGGGCATATCAGCTGCCGAATTTTCGGAAAGCCCCCTGCCCTGACGACCCCAGCGGGCCCGGGCCGACAAATCAGGGCGACTCAACTCTCGCGAGCGCTCAAATGCCGCTTTAAGTGACTTATACTGACTGAGAAAAATTCGATAGTCAGGCCGCTTTTTAAATGCCAGTTCTTCGATTGCATCAATGGCAAGCGTACCCGGAATACATCGCAACACAGGATCGAGAGGAAAACTCGCTATATCACGCTTCCAGAGGAGATTACCAAGCTGCACTGCCAGACGGCGGTCGTTTTCCTGTAAAAAGAGTTCAGATTCGGCATTGCCGGTTTCGGCCTGCTGCATACGCATGCTGGCCTGTTTAAGATCTAGCTCGCTGCCGATACCATTTTTGAGTTTAACTTCGGCCTCTTCAACAAGCGAAGCATAAAAGCTTAGATTCTGTTTTTTGATACCAAGATTGCGGGCAGCGACCATACGGTTGAAAAGACTCTGAAAAGAGGCATAAAGCACATCGAGCAGCACAGAGTCAGCCTGAGCCTGGCTCATTTCGTAGTCGGCGTGTGCCATGCGTCGTTCGAGTGAGTTAACACGATTGTCATTGCGCAACAACCCGGTTTGTAGCCCCAGGTAGAGAGACTGAAAATAACTGGCCTGCGAACTGGTATACTCGGTTTTGCTGCTGCTGTAATCGTAACTCAGCTGTCCCAGAGGAGTTCGCTGAGTAATTCCAGCCGACAGGCCATGCCGGCGGGTGCTGTAGTCTTCTTCCAGGCCGGTTATGGGGTTATAGCTGCGATTGGCCGCCTTGCTCGCATCGCTGCCCAGGTAAAAACGCGGCGAAAAAGTCTCGAGGGCTTTATGTTTTGCGAACATGGCACTTTCAAGATCATGAGCCGCCGCCAGCAGGCTGCGATTGCCCGAGACTACCATCTCTGCAAATTCACGCAGTGGTCTGGTGGCCTCAAAAAGCTTATCGGTCGTTTCACCGGCCATGACCTGCGGCGTTACAAAGGCAAGCGTCAGCCAGCAAACGAGAACAAAACAGCAGCGGTATTTCATGGGGCAACTCTTTCCATGTCGATGTTCAGAGTAGTTCTGGTAGTAATAATTTTAGCAGGGTTGTCGGGCACCGGAATTCGATACTCATAAATGATGCGGTTGCTGCATTCGGCTATCCAATTTTCTGCAGTATCGAAGCTGAAAGTGCCACGCCCCATGCTTGCACTGGCTGGTTCATCCGGGTGACCGGTGAACATTTCTGTCGCGAATACCATAAGCTTGCGATTGCGCCGGTCGAAACCATTAAAGCGGTATTTTGTATGGAAAGGGGTCGCGGTACCGGAAACATCTTCTATCTGCTGCACCCAACTGTCTCCAGGCTCAAGAGCCTGTTCAGGGAAGCGCATCATAGAATGTTCGGCGCCCTGCCATGCGGCTGTCCCCGAGAGCCAGCGCACATTTCCCAGGGTATCTATCTGCATGTCCGACTCGATACCGATTTTGGGCAAATGTTCTTGAGACATGCCGGGCCCGGCTTCGACGTTATCGATTCGCACTCTGACCACGGCTTCGGTACCATCACAGCTGACGATTTTCTGACTGATGTGCATATTGATCTTAACCGGGTTTGAAACATTGCCGCCAGGCATAAAAACGTCTACAGAACCAGTTATGGCGATGCGAAAACACATAAGTCTGTCTTTAACGAAAGCGTATCTGAATAAATATTTGCTCATGCGCGAATTCTAACTGATTTTGCCGGATTTTTCCATCCATAACGCATGTTACCAACAACAAACAGTCAAATATTTTAAGAACTTTGTCGATAATGCGGACGCTTGTAATTTCAACCGAAACGGCAAAAACCACTATGATCCGCAAGACCCTGCTTTCTATAATGTTCATACTGCTGCCACTGTTTCTCTCAGGAGCCACAACCAGCTCTGATCTGCTTCTCAACGGCAACGAAATAGACCTGCTGGTCGGTGCACCGACCGGAATCGTCGAACCTCTCGACTCGCGAAGAACGCGCCTCGAAGAAGAAAAGCAGTATGACTACTCAACACTGCTCGAAGAAGATTTTCTCTCTGACGCCAGATTCGAAGACCTTGGCTGGAACGACGCCGAAGAGCAACCTGCCGATGACGATCTTACCGAAGCTCAGTTTCTCGATCTGATATCTGAAACTGATGATTTTGAAGAAAGCGAATTGAAAAAGGGTACAAAAACTGAGTCAAATTCTACCGTTTCCGTTGAAACGGAATTTAAGCTGTGATAATCTAAAAAAAAGTATTTCAGGAGGGTGACTGCATGTCCCAGATCCGGCGCCGGAAACAGTATTTCATTAAACCCGGCTTTCAGAGCAGGCTGACAGCAATTTTTATTCTGATAGTAATTATTGTTGCCAATATCGTTGGCGCGCTTGTTTACGGCTTTTCAGTAGAAAAGCTCGAAAGCAACCTGGTCGAGGAGGCAAAACTTCCTGTTGATAGCAAACAGCTGGGGCAGGCGCTATTACCGGGGGTAATAATCGCCGAACTGATAAGCATTTTCGTTGTGGCGTTCATATGTATCTTCGTGACGCATACGATAGCCGGGCCAGTATATAGAATGGAAAAAGTGGTTCGCAACATCGGCGAAGGCGATCTCACCCACTTCATCAAGTTGCGACCCAAAGACGAACTCAAAGATCTGGCCGACGCAATGAACGAAATGACCATGGGCTTGCGCAATAAGGTAATCAGCTTCAAAGAAAACGTTGCTCAGATTCGTGACGGAATCAGCACTGCCAAATCGACCGGTAACGTCAGCAGGCTCGATGAAGTTCTCAAATCTGTCGACACCATGGAAGAAGCTCTGCTCTCGTTCACCCTCGAAAAAGAGCGCCGCGAACGCAAACAGCAGAACGAAGAAGAAACGACAGAGACAGCAGAAGCCTGATTAAAAAGAATTTTTCGGAAACAAAAAACGGGCCGGCAAGATTGCGCCGGTCCGTTTTTGTTTTACCAGGCCGCTCAACTGATCAGCGCCAGCCACTCGCTTTACCTATTACCGTCACAGCATTATCACGCGAAGTCACTGGAATACGTTTGACCGCGAAAGGATTGGCGCCCGGTTCATTATAGCCTGCGGCACTGGTGAAATGAATTTTAAAGCCATTTCTACGGGCAATGCCGGTAAATTCATGGTTGTATTTGCCGTAGGGCCAGGCCATGGCATCAGGGCGACGACCAATGATGCTTTCAAGCCTTGCAGAAGACATGCGCAGGTCACGATTCAGGAGCTCCAGCATCGGGTTGTCGTCGCCAGAGCCAAATGCTTCGTAGATCCGGGTCGATTCAATATGCAGATCGTGAGTGTGTGAACCAAAATCAAAAAAAACCGAATCAACCATTTCTTTGATCTGGACTTCGCTCAAATACCTGGCAAACTGGGGTTTGCGACCGATGCGTGCCGTTACCACAAAAACCGTCATGGGAACCTTGTATTTTACCGCTACAGGCAAGGCAAATCTGAAAAGACTTTCATACCCGTCATCGAAAGTTATCAGAAGAGGCTTGACAATTCCGGTGAGAGCGCCAGCCAGAAAAAGCTTCGCCTGTGCCAGGGTCAGTGGCGTAAACCCGGCGTTTTTCAGAGCGACAATTTGCGCCTCAAACTGTTCCGGGGTGCAAGAGACTTCGGACTGAACGTTCTTCTGAATGTGGTGGTAAACCAGCACCGGGAGAATGCTTCCCTGCGAAGCTTCTATTCCTGAAGACAAAAGAACGGCGAACACCAGAACAATTGCTGCTGCAAGCAGCCTTAGCGCATTATGAATCAAAACCTTTACCTCCGCGAAAAAGAAAACCGCCCGGCAATAACCGGGCGGTGGGCAATTCAGAAAAAATTCAGATCAAAGCCCGGCGATTTTCTTGATTTCAGCGACCTTGTCGAGCTTTTCCCAGGGGAGATCGATATCGCCACGGCCAAAATGCCCGTAAGCGGCAGTCTGGCGGTAAATCGGGCGGCGCAGGCCAAGATTCTTGATGATTGCACCCGGTCTGAGATCGAATACTTTACCGATGATTTCTTCAATTTTTTCGGGAGCGAGTTTGCCGGTACCAAAGGTGTTTACGTGCACAGAAAGAGGCTTGGCAACACCGATAGCATAGGCAATCTGAAGTTCGACACGTTCAGCAAGGCCAGAAGCAACGATGTTTTTAGCAATATAACGGCCCATATAAGCACCGGATCTATCGACCTTCGTCGGATCTTTGCCAGAGAAAGCACCGCCGCCGTGAGCAGCCATGCCGCCGTAGGTATCGACGATGATTTTGCGACCGGTAAGACCTGAGTCACCCTGTGGTCCACCGACGACGAAGCGACCAGTGGGATTAACGAAAAATTTGGTTTTAGCGTCAATCAGGTTGGCCGGGATAACTTTTTTGATGACCTTTTCGATCATGTCTTCAGTAATCTGCTCATGAGAAACGGAAGGATCGTGCTGAGTCGAAAGCACTACTGCATCAACACGGGCAACTTTACCGTCGCGATATTCGATTGTAACCTGGCCTTTGCCATCTGGTCTGAGATAGTCGACAACTTTCTGTTTGCGTATTTCAGCCAGCTTGCGGCACATATTGTGAGCATAATAAATAGGAGCGGGCATATAATCGGGGGTTTCGTTGCAGGCGAAGCCAACCATCATACCCTGGTCACCGGCCCCAACGTTCAGGTCTTCGTCCGAGTCTGTGCCGTCCTGGGCATGGTTAACGCCCTGAGCGATATCAGGAGACTGTTCATCGAGTGCAACGAGAACGCCGCAGCTTTTGCCATCGATACCATAATCAGCATTGGTATAACCGATGTCGCAAAGAACTTTGCGGGCAATCGCCTGCACGTCAACGTAAGTTTTTGTAGTAATTTCACCCATAATCAGGGCAAGACCGGTTGTAACGGCTGTTTCACAGGCAACACGGCCCTTGGGGTCATTAGTCAAAATTGCATCTAGTACTGCATCGGAAATCTGGTCGGCAACCTTGTCGGGATGCCCTTCTGACACTGATTCAGAGGTAAAAAAGAAATTTTTGTTCATCGAGCCCTCCGTAAGCCTTTCAATAAGTGGCGTGATTATAACAGTGCCTCCCGGCTGCGTCAAGCAATAACAGAAGAATTTAGCCAAGGCCGACAATACAGAAAAAAACAGACCGCCCGGCCACCGAAATGGTCGGGCGGTCCATTCTCCCGGGACGATTCTGCCTGCTATCGGTCGACAGAGACAGACGACTGCATCGTGGCGGTTGAAGAATAGAGAACACCTGTAACTTTCTTATAAGCGAAACCGTAACTTACAACGAAGCCGATAACGCTGGTAATCAAGATCAGGATCAGAGCTATGACCCTCATGGTTCCCACCTCCTGTCACAGTCACCTGCCATATCGGCAGCTTTTTGAGTTTGATGAACCAAAAATAAGTTTTGAGCCACAGATGAACTTGAAGTTTTAGAACGAGCCACGGATGAACGCGGATAAACTCGGATTGAGAGGGAAAAGAGAAGAAGATGTTAAAAATTAGAACGAGCCACGGATGAACGCGGATAAACTCGGATTGTAAGGGAAAAAGAAGAAGATGTTAAAAATTAGAACGAGCCACGGATGAACGCGGATAGCAAAGAGAGGTAACAGACGGGTTTACGGAAAAATCGGAAAAGAGCAGTTTAAACGGTGATAATTTTAGCAACAGGAAATTTGTATTATGATATACTGCCTTATTGGTTAATGGGCTATTGAGACAGGAATCTGACCGGCTTTTCGAGTAACGTCGGTGCCGGTAAATTTTGATCTGGGTACGGGTATGAATACAGAACAGCTGTTCACAAACGACATGCTTCTAAGCTTATTGCTTTCGGCCTTTATGGGTGGCCTGATCGGTTGGGTGACCAACTGGCTGGCGATAAAAGCGCTGTTTCACCCTAGACAGCCTTACAAATTCATGTTTTTTGAATTTCAGGGGCTTTTGCCAAAGCGGCAGAAAGAACTGGCGAACAATCTCGGTAAAATCGTCGAAGGCGAGTTGATCAGTGTCGAAGAACTGATCAAACGTGTTGAACCCGCTGACGTAGAGCCAATTGTAGAAGAAATGATGCGAAAAAACCGTGTTGCCATTGAACAGCAGATCAAAGATTACATAGCTTCATTTGCCAAAAAAATTCCTTTTTTCAATCTCAGCGCCGACACCCTGGTAAAATCTGTCATGGACCGCATCGAAAAAGAGCTTTGCTCGGTATTGAAGCGTCAAATACCTTTGATGCTCGATCATGCTGCCGAGAAAGCCTCAGAAAAAATTTCTGTACAGGAAATCGTTATCGAGAAGGTCTGCGGCATGGATCTCCTTAAACTCGAGAATCTCTTCAACAGAATCGCTGACCGTGAAATGGCGATGATCATAAGGTTGGGCGGGGTACTCGGAGTCATCGTAGGTATATGCCAGTGGGCCATGCAGCACTTTTTGTTGAGCTGAAGCACTAACTGCCCTGTTTTTGCACAGAAGTCTGGCATGTTTTTTGCGTAGACAAGCAATCACAGCATTCAGATGAGCAGTTTTCGAGCAACGAAAGGAAGCAGCAACAGACACTTATGAGAAAAACAAAAATACTGGTTACACTTGGCCCTTCTGCCGAAAGCGAAGAAGTTTTACGTGAACTGATAATGGCCGGCATGAATGTGGCACGGCTTAATTTTTCACACGGAGATTACGAAGAGCACGGTGGTCGCATATCCACAGTAAAAAAACTGCGCGAAGAAATGAGCAAACCCGTAGCACTGATGCTCGACACCAAAGGCCCTGAAATCAGAACCGGCATTGTTGAAGGAGACCGAATTCAACTCGAAGCCGGGAAAAACATCACTCTGACGACCCGCGAAGTCACCGGCACCCCGGAGCTTCTGGGAATTTCTTTCGACCGACTGCCCTCGATGCTTGAATCCGGTTCTACGGTTCTGCTCGACGATGGCTTGATTCAGCTCATTGTCGAAAATATTCCCGATGACAAAACCATCTGCTGCAAAATTCTCAACAGCGGCAGCATCAAATCCAGACGGGGAGTCAATGTTCCCAGGCTTCACCTGAACATGACCAACCCCACGCCCAAAGATCGTGATGACATAATTTTTGCCGCCCGCAATGATTTCGATTACATCGCCGTTTCGTTCACCGAATCTGAAGATACGATCAGGCGGGTAAAGGCCATTCTCGACGTTGAAGGTCGCTCAGACATCAGAGTAATTGCAAAAATTGAGAACCACGCCGGTCTCAACAATTTCAACGACATTCTCGAAGTTGCCGACGGCATAATGGTGGCCCGTGGCGACCTGGGTGTAGAGTTGCTTCCTGAAGAAGTACCGATTGTTCAAAAGGAAATCATCAGAAGATGCTATATGGCTGGCAAACCTGTAATAACCGCAACTCAAATGCTGCACACCATGATCGAGGCTCCGCGACCGACCAGAGCAGAGGTCTCTGACGTAGCCAACGCTATCTACGACTTCACCTCGGCAGTGATGCTTTCGGGTGAGACATCGATCGGCAAATATCCGGTCGAGTGCGTAAAACTCATGGACAGAGTCGCCCGTAACACTGAAGACGCTATAGATTACAAAAGAATATACAATGCCTACGCCAGCAACGAAGACTTTTCGGATCGCACCAGCGCCGTTACCAACGCTGCCATAGCCACTGCATACAGCCTGTCGGCAACAGCGATAATTACCGTTACAGAATCCGGCAGAACTGCTCAGGCTCTCTCAAGGCTTAGACCCAGCATTCCTATCATTGCTGTCGTTTCGAATGAGCGGCTTTTTAACCAGTTAAGCATAAATTGGGGCATCACTCCGGTCATGGGCACCCGTTTTCAGACGATCGAAGAGCTCTACCGGGAATCAGTCAGGCTCAGCCTTGAGACGGGTATGATCAAGGAAGGTGACACCATCATTCTGGTTGCCGGGATTCCTGTCGGCAGAAGCGGTGGAACCAACATGATCAAAGTTGAAACTGTCGGTCATGCAGGGCATTGCCCCAAGCGCCGCAAAGAAGACGGCACCTCGGAAGCGCTGCGTTTTACTCTTGGCCAGGAAAAAACAACTCACAATCGCCTGAACCACCAGCTCAAACCCGGCGGCGGCACTCCCCTCGACCTTCTCGCCAGGCCGGTTGCCCAATCGCCCCGGCGCAGCTGATCAGATTTCACTC
>JAKQQP010000632.1 GCA_029564115.1 Candidatus Rifleibacteriota bacterium
GAAGGGTCTGATGTTGAGGCGCACGCCGTCGTTGAGGTCGGGGTTCCAGCCGATGGGTTGCTTTTCTAACGGTTTCCAGCGCACGAAGATATCGTAAGGGGCTTCGCCTTCGAGAATCAGTTCGAGGCGCTTTTTGAGCGCTTCGGCGGCGGCGAGTTTTTCGGCGGCGCCGTCGATGCCGTTGGCGATATCCTGCTTCTGGCGGGCGACCCAGTCACCTAGATATGTGTAGATCAAAGTTTCGAGGGTCTTGTAGTCGAGTTTGTGGTAGTTGATCAATGCCGAGAAGCCGTCACGCAGGCCATCCCAGATGTGCCAGATGAACGGCCGGTGCTGGAACATCTTGCAGTGCTGGGCAAAGAACTTGTCGCGCAGCCAGGTTTCGAGTGATTTGCCGGCATGCTCGGCACTTGCCAGCAGCCGCGTCAGGGTATCGTTCGACCAGGCTTTGCCGTAGGCTGCGGCCAGCAGATTCAGCAGGCGATCGGCGGCGGCGGCTTCGCCGCGCACCGGCGGAATGCAGACAATACCGTCTTCGTCGGCATGTGAGAGCAAAGTATCGCAGCGCTTTACCCATTCGCGCTGTGCAGCGGCCAGTTCCATTTTTTCGTCAAGTTCGGCGGGCCAGCGGTAGCCGAGCAGGCGGGCAACCGCAACCTGCAAAACGGTTTCGTCGGTGCGCAGCGGCCCATGTGCAGTCCATTTTGAGGCTTCATCCCAGACCACCGAACCACAGGGGTGACTGTGAAATATCCATTGGATAGGGTCATCGGAATAAGCTTTAGGCAATCCGTTGGGATATTTTTCGGCAGCGACATTTTCCCAATATTTGAGATCAAATGGAATTTTAACAAGAGTTCCACTGGTCAGCTTAAGGCTCTGATCAATCTGTCTTACGGCCTCATTAAATTTTGTTGAAGAGGAGAACGCCCAAAGTGGCAATAAGTATTCATCTTTAAAAGGGATTATTACTGCGGTGTTATTATCAAATGCAAAACCATCATAAGGTGTAGCAACTAAGTCTCTCATCATGCTGAAATGAATACCCTTTTTCCCGACAAATCGTGACCATACTATCCAAATCCCACTTGAATAGTTTTCAAGTTGCTTCTTTTCCTGCATTAATTGAAAAATCTCGCCTTTACCCTGCTGCCATTTCATCAAAAAGCTTCTACCTGAAAACATACTTGTTTTATCAGGTGAAGATTGATTGGGATAGTATTCGTTCAAGTCGATATTGGTATGTTCCCAAAAAAATGTTATGAATCTCGGGGAATCAAAAGTAGATGCTCCACCTCCACTTTCGGCAAAAGCTTCCAAGAGAAGTTCATTGTTTTCTATTTCCTCAAGAGAGACTCTTGCATCGGGGTTTTCGAGTTGTTTTGATTGCTCGATGCTTTTGATTTCTGCGGTGGGCAGGTTGGCGGCTTTTTCTTGAGCGGTGCGGAATTCTGAGACATCGAGGCCGCGCAGCAGGTGCTCGATTTTGTTGGTGCCGGCGGCGAAAAGACCGGTTTTGTTGCTGCCTTGTTTGCCACGACTTATATTGATAAGAATTGCTTTTACGACTTCGCCACTGATAGTTTCAAATGCTCCTGGGCCCAGGCGGGCGATCAGTTGCCAGATGTCGTTTTTAAGAAGTTTTTCGCGGAACTTTTTATAGCTGCTCAAAAACAGCCAGTTCTGCGGCAAAACTATGCTGGCAGTGCCCAGATCGCAGCAGAATTCAAGACAGCGTTCGAGAAAAACTGTGGCCAGATCGCTTTTGCCGGTATCATAATACTTTTCACAGAAATCACGGGTTATATCAGACTGCTTGCCCCGTGAAAGATATGGAACATTGGTAATAACCCAGTTATAGCGACCGGCGAGCAGCATGGCGGCCCGGGCCAGGCCATGGGCGACTACGGCGATTTCGTGCTGTTCTTCTGATTGTTCCTGTTTTAACGCCTGTTCGAGCGAGGCCGAAAGTTCAGGCCAGCTGATAATTTTAGTGGCCTCGGAACGGGCCGGGTTCAAAAGA
>JAKQQP010000633.1 GCA_029564115.1 Candidatus Rifleibacteriota bacterium
GGTTTGCCCGGGGTTTGAAAATTTGCGATTACACCCTCTTTTGTAACATCTTCTGTCTGAGCAAATCTGTAACTGCCATCGGTCATGACAGCCATAGCACCTCGTTTGCCAATCTTCTCATGAACTGGAACATGCTCAAACCTGCCATCGATTATTATCGCCCCAAGGGGCCCTTTTTGCCCGTCAAAAAAAGTGCCGTTAACCACCACATCGTATTTATCATCGATCGGTATTTTATCGAGCATCTTGTCTGGTTTGCGCCCGCTGATGCCGTTTTTGCAGAAAAGAATATCAAGTTTGTCAATTGCCTCAGCTATGTATCCGAAGCCTCTGAGGGCGGCAAGTGTCTTTTCAATCTCGTCATCGACGGGGTCTTTTTCCTGTGGAACAGAGGGCGGCGGCGAAAAAGAGATAAGGCTGATGTTAAAATCCCACTGCGCCTCAAATTTTTTGATCTCTTCACTCAGCCTGTTTGATACATCGGTCAGGTGTGTTTCCTTCTCCTTGGCAGACATGCCCTGAACGACGGCAAATTTTTCAGCCTGCGCCTTCGCTTCTGCGTGCGCTGCGTCAAAAGCAGCTTTGCTTTCTTTTTGCAGCTTCTTGGCCAGTAAGGAAGGGTGCTCTTTGGGGTTTTGTTCGTGAACTTGCTGCAGCTGTGCCAGAAATATTTCTGCCTCAAACAATTGATCGGGGGTAATATTGCCGGGCTTTTCCCGTTTTTTGTCGAGAAGCGTTCCGGCATTTTTAAGAATCTCAAAAAAAGCAGGGTCGGTCGCAGACATAGCTTTCTCTCACTTTCATCTGTTTGCAGAACTTGCTTTTGCTTTGTTTAGACTACACCACCGTCTTATTCCTGTCAAAAACTGACGGCAGATGCAGGGCAATCAAAACCTTTCGCTCGGGGAGTTTTTCTGAACACCATACTGGCCTGTATGTCTCTTGCATACAAACAATCAGGCTCACTGTAAATTGCTGCGGAACCAGTTCGTCAGAAGCATGTAGGCTTCACCTCTGGTCAGATACGTATCTTTAGCCGCAATTGTATTGGCTCTGGTTGTTATAAGGGCACCCTCGCCGGTTTTGCTCTCAGGCCTTACTTTAGTGTGCGCGACCTGATCTGCTGTATTGGCCGATTGCATGAATTCCTTTTCGACAATTGCAAGAATCTCATTTGCTCTGGCTGCACTTATGGTTTCAGCATTGTCGAAAAGCTTGTAAATTCTGGCGCGATCATCATTTTTCAGGTCGGGCAGAATTGCGACCAGGCGGTTGG
>JAKQQP010000634.1 GCA_029564115.1 Candidatus Rifleibacteriota bacterium
ACCAGAAGGTTGTTTTTGTAATCAGCAAGAAAGACTACAGCCTTATCAACCTTGAAAACCTGCTGCAAGGCGTGGTAAGCCTGCGAAATTACCCGATGTCTTTCTTTCATGCAGCCTATAAGGCTGAAATTAAGAATTCGCGCCAGACCGGTATCTTTCGCGTCACGATATTCACGTTTCAGTTTGCCAAATTCAGCTTCTGCAATGTAAGCCGATGCAAATCGCTGATGAAAAACCGAAACAATTGCAATTGCCAGCAGCTGTGAAAAAATGCCGTAAAAAAACTGGCCGGCGATTCCACCAGAAACGGCAAAGATAAAAATAACCACCAGATTCGGCACAGACAAGCCCAGTGCCCAGAGAAAAAAACGATCATCAACCTTGAGGCTGATACCAAGAAGGGCCGCTGTCGCAATCAGGGCATGCCATGAAAAAGAGAGGCCACCTGAATAAAGCAGACACCATGCGTCAAAAAGCGCCAGAAATATTGCCAGCGCCATGCTGACAAGCACAACATCGGCGCGAATCAGTTCTTTAAACTTTGCAAACTTGTCTTTCATTAACGAACCCGAACATCGGTCACGCGAAAAACGAACCCATTCAATCAATATCGGAGATTTTCCCGTCGTTTAACTGAAGCCCCTGACAGAGCAAAAGCGGAGCGGAAATCTTGTCGATGCCGCACCGGGTTCATTTTAGCACGAAAAAGCCGATTGGCTGCTTTTTTTTAAAATAAGCTTACCAGTCTGGGCCGTCTGATGGTTTCGGAGCCTGTGGGCGCCGTCGCTTTTCCATCCACTCACGCAATTGCTGCGCATCCATTTCAAACGGGTCAATTTCATCGGAGCGACGCGGTTCATTGCGATAATACAATTGTGCCTCTTTCTCTCGCCGTTCCATTTCTTTGAGAATCTTTTCAATCATGTAAGGATTGACTTTGGTGTTTTTTAAAGCCCGGGCGCGCTGTGAAGCTTCAGGCATGTCTTTGGCGCCAGCCTCCTCTGACTGCATCTGCACATCTTCTCTGGGCTCGTTTTCACCGCCGGCCTGTTGTTGCGTCAGCTGCTGGGTGCCCGAAGCCGAAGCATTGTCTTTTGGTTTTTCCTGCTCAGAATCACCCGCATCTGGCTGCTGCCCACTCTTCGCCTCATTCTGGCTGGCATCATCTTTTTTGTCGGCCCCGGCCTGCTGGCTGTCAGACTGTTCGCCGTCTTTCTTTTCGGAAGCACCATTCTGGCCAGACTGATCATTCTGCCCCTGCT
>JAKQQP010000603.1 GCA_029564115.1 Candidatus Rifleibacteriota bacterium
AGCGCTACTTGACAGACGAAGACCTGGAGGCTATGCAGGCTATTCAGATCCCATCAATGCGCGCCATCCAGGATTATCGCTCGACCTACAACGACATCCGCGACTGGCTTCGCCGTGAAAAAGCCTGTAACAATGAGGCTGCATCAACCATAGACTGGGATGATGTCGTTTTTGAAGTTGATCTGCTCAAATCGCAAGAAATCAACCTCGATTACATCCTCGAATTGATTTTTGAAAACAACAAAAAACTCAAAGATAAATCAGCCCTGATTGAAGATGTCCGCCGGATGATCCGCTCCAGCATTGGTAACCGAGCAAAAGAGAGTCTCCTTGTTGATTTTATCAATCAGACCAGCCTGGAAAATATTCTTGATAAACCAGGGATAATTGATGCGTTCTTCACCTTTGCACAAGCGGAACAAAAACGTGAAGTCGCAGAATTGATCGCTGCTGAAAAATTGAATGAGGAAGCAGCCAGGCGATATATTGCCGCATCCCTGAAACGAGAGTATGCAAGTGAAAACGGCACCGAGCTCAATGCCATTCTTCCCAAAATGAGTCCGCTTAATCCTCAGTTTCTCACCAAAAAACAAAGTGTCTTCAATAAAATCGCAGCTTTTGTGGAGAAATTCAAAGGTGTTGGCGGCAAGGTTTAAAAATTACGCGATCAATTGAATTGCGCGGCAATGTTCTCAGGGTCGGCTCCGGCAATGACCGCCAGAAAAGCATTGCCATAGCGATCGCGCTTCTGATCGCCGACTCCCTTTATTTCGCGCATCGAATCGAGATCGGCGGGTTTCAGCACTGCCATTGAAGTCAGCACCGAATCAGCGAAGACCATGTATGGCGGAATCGAAAGCTTGCGGGCCAGCAGCAGGCGCAGCCGCCGCAGACTTTCGAAAAGCGGGGTTTCAGGGCCAACAGGCGCTTCAGCTTTTTTGCCTTTTCTCGATGGAAGCCTGATAACGGGGCTGCCGAGCCGAACCGGCTCAGTGCCCTTGCACACCGCCAGGCCGGCTGGAGTCACCTGCAGCACGGGGTAATCGCCATCGGTCACCTGCAGATGCCCCTGCACAATCAGCTGGTCTATCCAGGCGCGAATGACCTTTTCAGGTGTGCCTTTCATCAGGCCGAAAACCTTCAGCTGATCGTGACTGTTAGCGCTGATTCTATCATCGGCGGCTCCCAGCAGAACCTTTGCCACATAACCGGCGCCAAAACGATTTTCAGTGCGGTAAACTGCGCTGATGATCTTTTGAGCGTTAAGCTGCGCCTCTTCTGGCGATATGGCGCTGATTTCGCCCAGGCAGACATCGCAGGCGCCACAGCCCGGTTCTTCGTGGTCAGGTTTGCAGTAATTTTCTGGCGGGTATGGCTTGCCAAAATGCTCTGACAGAAGTTTGTGCCGACAGACCGGTGAAATGGCAAAGCGACCGATTTCGTTTAGCTGGCGCTCGATTACGCGACGGCGAGTGGTTGAGATGCCTTCTTCCCTGAATGAAAGAGCTTTATGCGTCACCAGATCACCGGCCGAGAACAACAGAACGCATTCAGCCGGCTCGCCGTCGCGGCCGGCACGCCCTGATTCCTGCTGGTAATGTTCGATCGACTTCGGGGTATTGGCATGCACCACATAACGCACATTCGACCGGTCGATACCCATACCGAAAGCAATGGTCGCAACTATCACATCGAGACGCTCGTGAACGAAGTCGTCTTGAGCCGTTGAACGCATACTGGCGCTCAAGCCGGCATGGTAAGGGGCGCATGAAACTCCGGCCTGGGAAAGACTTTTTACCAGGCGCTCAACCTCTTTGCGGGTCTGAGCGTAAACGATACCGCCTTCGTTCTTGTGGCGACGAATGACATCGAGCACCTGCTGGCCCTGATCGTAGCGAGGGTAAGATCTATAGGTTAGATTTGGCCGGTCGGGGTGTCCGATCAGACATGTCGGGTTGCGCAGGCCTAATTGCGTGCGTATGTCATCTTGAACATTCGGCGTGGCTGTGGCTGTGAGAGCAATACGGGGTACCCCGGGAAAATCGGCGAACAACGCCCCAAGCTGACGATATTCGGGTCTGAACTCATGCCCCCAGTGAGACACGCAGTGGGCTTCATCGACCGCGAACAAGCCCACCTGATTGCGTATCAGGTCGAGCACTCCGCCTGATACCAGACGTTCAGGGCTTACATAAAGCAGATCGAGATTGTTATTCTGCAGTCGGGCAAAAACCTTGCGCCGTTCAGCCTCGGGGCTTTGTGAATGCAAAGCTCCGGCATGCAAGCCGATCTCGTTAGCTGCTGCGACCTGGTCATCCATCAGGGCAATCAGGGGTGAAATGACCAGAACCAGCCTCAGACCGCAGGCCGCAGGCAACTGGTAACAGAGGCTTTTGCCGCCACCGGTCGGCATGACCACAAGGGCGTCGCGACCGGTCAAAACTGCATCGACGGCTTCACGCTGCAGAGGGCGAAAAACTTTATAGCCCCAGAATTTTTCGAGGGCCTGCTGTGGGTTCACTTTATCCATCAGATATTTATATCAATTGCCCGACCAGAAAACAATAGAACAGACAGAAATCGAGGAGTCTGATGATGAAAGACGAAAAGAAAAAACTCACCACCAACGCCGGGGCCCCGGTAGTAGACAACCAGAACATAATGACCGCTGGCAAACGTGGGCAAATGCCCATATAATCCCTTCGACCTGACTAAAGTATGGCTTGAAAAAGATTACCCCCTGATTGAAGTGGGCGTTCTCGAACTCAACAAAAACCCCGAAATAATACTGCTTCAACCGGCGGGCAGCGGCAATGCTGCCCGCTTTTTTAGTAAAAGCTCTTCATTTTTGGCATGAGGGGCAAAAAAACGAGCTGCGACCGGCAATTTTGATGTTTTTCACGGTTGTCGTCCCGCAAGATAAGCAGATTTTTCCAGCCCGGCCATATACGTTCATAACTACAGGAAAATGCGTCGTTTCTGAATTTAAAAACGGGCCATTCTGCCTCTGATAATTCAGGCCAGACTCGACAGCGGCGCCGATAACCTGAATCAAAGCCCGTGACAACGCCCACAGCTCTGATTCATCGAGACTGTTTGCCGGGCGGTCCGGGCGAATGCCGGCAAGCAGCAATGCCTCGCAGGCATATATGTTCCCCGGCCCGGCTATGATATGCTGATCCATTATCAGCGACTTGATGCTCCGCTGACTGCCACGACAGGCACCAGCTAGATATTCAACATTCAGCTCACCGACAAAGGGCTCTGGCACATTTTTTTCGGGGATTTCTCTCAGATTTACAACCCCAAATCGCCTGGGGTCGCAATAACAAAGAGCGCGACCCGATTCAAATTCAAGGCGGAGATGCTCGTGCCTTGATTTTTCGGCAGATGCAGAAGCAAGAACAAAATGACCTGTCATCCCGAGATGAACGTGCAAAGCCAGATCAAAACCAAAATCGAGATACATCGACTTGGCAACCCGTCTGACTCTGAGCAGCTCGGCGCCA
The DNA here is from genome assembly GCA_029564115.1 of Candidatus Rifleibacteriota bacterium. The sequence goes on from JAKQQP010000603.1 coordinate 3,510, forward strand.
AGCAGAAAACGGGCATCTTTTTCTGAAGGAATCTGGCAGCGCAAACGCGGCGAGAATCTCTGCCAGCCCGAGAGAGTGTCACCTTTAAAAAGTGTTTCGAGCACAAATGAAACTATGTAAACTTCTGGAAGTTCCGGCAAAATTTGCCCCTTATCAGCAGCAGATGCAACAGTTCTAAAAAATTACAGCAAACATATACTTCGCATAATTTCATGGCAAAAACAAGAATTATGGGGTTGCCCGCTGGCGAATCCGCCTGCAGGGCAACCCCATAAAACAATCAATAACCTTTCAGCTGCTTTTTGGTTTTCATTACCTCCCGAACCATGCGGCCGAAGCTTTTCTCGGTTCTGCGGCGCTCGTGCAGCTTTTGTTCAAAGCGCGAAGATTCGCGTTTGAGTTTTTGATAACTCTCAAGAGTTTCGAGGTCGATTTCAGAGTCTGCAACTGCTGTAAGAACGGCACAACCGGGTTCAGCGGTGTGAGTGCAGTCGGCAAATCGGCAGCCGGCGGCCAGAGATTCTATTTTCTCAAAAACGGCTCCCACACCAGCCTCAGCATCTGACATGGCCACTTCTCGCATACCCGGCGTATCGAGAAGCAAAGCGCCGCCGGGCAGCAGGTGCAGATGTCGCCCTGTGGTGGTGTGACAGCCACGGTTCGTGACTTCGCTTACCTCAGAAACGGCCAGTATCTCTTCGCCGGCAAAGTAATTTATCAAAGAAGATTTGCCGACTCCTGACGAGCCGACAAAACAGAAAGTCTGCCCCGGTCTGATTATGCGGGCAACGTGTTCAAGCCCCAGCCCATTGACAAGGCTGGTGGCAATAACCTCGACCGCCGGGTGGCGTCTGAATACCTGGCGCTCGAGATCACGCCATTCTTCATTTTCGAACAGATCACATTTATTGATGATCACCACCGGGTCTATACCACCGTTCAAAATCAATGACAGGTAACGGTCGACGCGATTGATGCTGAAATCACGATCGGCAGCGAGAACCACAAAAGCCGTATCGACGTTGGCGGCTATGATCTGAACGTCGAGTTTGCCGACCGCCGAGCGCTCGAGACAACTGCGTCGCGGCAGAACCGACTCGATAACCGCATTCTCATCATCGGCCGGGGAAAAGGCAACCCAGTCGCCAACTGCCGGCAGATCGCGCCGACTTGTCGAGGCAAACCTGAGCTTGCCGGTCAGAGTGGCTCGAAAAAGCCTGTCTTTGCTTTGAACGAGATATCTTTCACGTGACTCAGAAATAACTCTGGCAGTTTTTTCGGGCAACAGCCCCGACTCGAGGCAATGTTGCGTCATAAAATGGTTAAAACCAAACTTTTCAAGTTCAGAATACATTACAAATTGTTTCCTTCAGTCAGTAAGGGCAATTTTTTCGGAAGCCGTTCCGGAGGTAGAAAGACCCCAGCCATCGCGGTAACGGGAAAAAATGCCGGACTGCAGTGCCCGAAGAAAGCATAACGAACCAGCGAAAGCACCTGCGGTGCAGGGTGGTTGGGTGAAAACTCTCTAATTAACGGGATGCGCGCAAACGACGTAAAAAAAATCAGCGCTTAATAATCCTGGCAATCATCTAACTACCTCCCGTTAATGAGGATTGATCAACAATCCTAATTTTATCTCCCATTCTCAAGATTTGTCAATAGCCCTGTTTTGCTGTTTTTGGGTTGCGGAGTCATGACTTTGTCATTAGACTTGAAGAGATATCAATTCAAGGATAGAGTCATGCGCAACAAACTTTTGCTGCTTCTGGTTGTTCTGTTTTTCTTTGGTTTTGCCAGGCTTGACGCCGGTGAAATCAGCAAAGAAGAATTCAGCCGCTTGCGACTGGTCGAAAAAATTCTTAAATCACACATCTCTGAAATGGAAACTCACATAAAACCTTCTGCCAGCCTGAAAAAATACATGAAAGAGTATGAAGCTGCCGTTCCCAAAACAGCCCCTCGACCGGTTACCGATGCTGAGATGGCCAAAGTGCTGACAGGCGCAAAATACGTTCTTCTTGGCGATGAGCACACAACTTCAACTTCACAAAAAAATACGGTTCTGGTATTGAAGATGTTGAAAGCCTCTAAAGAACCGCTGACTCTGGTCATTGAATGGGTTGATATCAGCTTTCAGAAAGATATCGACGCCTTTCTCGCCGGTAAAATACCAGTAAAAGACTTGCGCGGCAAAATCAGCTTTGACAAGCTCTGGGGGTTTTCGTGGGCTGACTATGCAAAAATTCTGACAGCTGCCAAACAGCTGAAAACGCCTGTTTTACTTGTCGAGCGCCTGAAGGGCACTCACTCACTGAGCGACCGTGACACTTTCATCACCTCGACAATTTCGGCTCATGCCAAACAGCATGCCGGCATGCGTTATCTTATCGTTTACGGCGATTATCACATTCTTGGCCCCGACCATTTATCAGACAAGCTGGCGAAAGCCGGGTTCAGCCCTCAGACTCTATTGATCGGCGACGCCGGCGAAACCTACTGGAAGCTTCTCGGCAAAATCAAAGACCCTGATAAAATTGGTTTCGCCGAGCTCAAGAAAGATGTTTATTACATTGTCAATGGCACGCCGCTCGAGCGCAGCATTTCATACCGCAACTACCTGATGAAACTGCTTGGCTTCACCAGATCAGACTTTGAAGAATGGGTCGGGCCTTCTGATATAAAGCCCCAGAGCGGCAAAAACGATTTTAACAGCCTGCATCGCGATTGATCGGCAGGTTCTGTCGGTCAAAAGCTCACTTCTCCGCCATTTTCGATGATTTTCCAGATGTCGGCCTGGCGCGGCAGTGGCTCTTTGAAGCTATCCAGCGGGATGTATGGCCCTTTGCCTTCGGTCGTCTGCAGGTGCCAGCCATAGACCCGCATGCCGTCGAAACTCTTTTCGAAATCCCCTCTGGCCATGCTTTCGGCGACATTGTATTCTGAACTGATGACAAAACTCCAGTTGTCAGGTTGATCAGCAGACATGGCAAAATTCGAAAGTTCGAAAGCTCTACTGTTCTCACGGTCGATGGTTAACACCAGTTTAATGGTATATTCTGAAAATTCTTCTTTTTTTTCGGGGAGAATCGCATAGATTCTTGCGTAATCATCTATGCCAGGCTGGGCAAACGCAAATTCCACATCTTTCGACATGACTTCGACGTCTTTAATGCTTTCAAGCCGCAGCATGAGATCGATCGGAACTACCTGAACGCCCCCTTTAGGCATTAAAAGAACACTGATGTAAAGCTTGTCGCTGCCCTTATCGAAAACATAAGCCTGACGAAAGCTGAAAATATCTGGCGGCTGACTCACCATCTCAATCTGAGGAGTAGCTACAAATGCGCCGAGTTCTTTTCGAACGGTGTCACGCAACTTTGCATCGACAGAGGCCGCTTTTACAAGGTGATTAACGGCCCGCTGGCGATCACCCTGAATCAATCCAAGACGCCCGCTCACCAGAAAATCTTTACCCAGAGCCTTGCCCGCGGCCGCTCTGGCATCAACTTCTTCAGAAATCGTCGAAAGCATATATTCGTCATCTTTGCCAAGTATTTCGGGGTTGATGGCAAATGCATCGAAAAACGCCTTCAAAGCGTTTTCCTGATCACGTCTCGACCAGTGAAGCATGGCGAGCTCGAAAAGATCGTCGGCAGAGCCGGTCTCTTCAGACTTTTTCTTTGCTGCGGCAATCTCTTTATCTGAGGCTTTGGGGCGCAGTTTTCTGACTTTGGGCACATAAGGCTTCGGCTCCGAGTATCTGACCTCAAAATGGCCAACTGAGGGCCCCCAGTGCCAATTTTCGTAAATTTTATCTTTCGGAGTGAGATGGCCATATTTTTGGTAAAGCGCCTTTTTGGCTGCCTCGTTCTTTTCGAGCATGATCTGTGTCTCTGACTTGGTCAGCCAGAGTTTGGCCTTCAATTCATCAGATTTTAGCGCCAGAATGGTTTGAAAAATATTGATGGCGTCTTCGTAGCGCCGACGCATGAACAGATCTTCGCCGGCGCTCTGCAACCTGTTGATGCGGGTTTCGAGGGGCAATCGCCGATATTCGGCAAGATCTGAATAGGGTCTTGGGCCAAAACCGACCAGCAATAACCCGATCATAAAGACAAACGAAAATACGAAGGTTCTTTTCATGGGTCAGGGTATCGGCACAACGCGTTTTTTTTTTAACGAAGCCGGCCACAGGAAAATACAATAAAAAATCAGGGCTGCATATCACCGAGCAGATCTTTTATTTCCTGACTGTCCATGAGGTTTTTCATTTTATCGCTGTTCATCAGATATTCATAGTCGTTGTTGCTGATCGCTTCCATTACTTCAGGGTCCTGCATGATGTCGAGCATTTCTGATGACTCACTCAGATTCATCATCGAGTCAAGAAAATCCCCGCTCATGGTCATCGACTTAACCCTGGAATTAACTTCTTCCTGTTGTCGGGCCAGGTCTGAACCCGCCGGTACCGGCGATTTTTCGTCATTCTGGCGCGCAGATGACGATCTGGCACCGTCAATAATGCCTATTTTCGGAGCACGCTGAACAGTAGAACCGCTATTAGAAGAAATTTCGAGAATTTTATCGGCGCTGATTTTTATTGAGCCCAGTGTTTCGGTCTCGATTGTGTAAATACCGTCTTTCAGTTCGACAACTCTGCCGATCAGCACGGTATTGTCATCTAAAATCACTCTCTGGCTGGCGTTTTGAGCCGCAAGTGAAAAGCAGATAACAAGAAAAAGTGTCGTAACAAGGGCAAAAGACATTGATGAACGATACATAATCACTCCGTTCGCAGTCAGTGTTTTTTAACAAAGAACCGCAAAAATAAAATCATAAAAAAATCTGGATACTTTCTGTCAGAGCAGCAATCTGCCCGACCTCTCCTTCAAGTCTATCAGAATTTTGAGACATTGACCACAAGACCAGGATAAAATATAATGCGTCTTGTCGGATAGAAAAATCATCAGGAGGACAAAGGGTTTGACTAAGCTTCACAATGTTTACAAATGCGAAATCTGTGGGAACGTAATCGAAGTGGTTCATCCGGGCGCACCGGCTCTCGTGTGCTGCAGCATGGAAATGAAGCTCATGGAAGAAAAAACAGCTGATTCAACCGTTGAGAAGCATGTGCCGGTCATCGAAAAGACTGCCAAAGGCATCAAAGTCAAAGTTGGCAGCGTTCCTCACCCAATGGAAGAAAAGCACTACATCGAATGGATCGAAGTGCTTTCTGAAAACGAAAAACTGGTGAGATTTCTCAAGCCCGGCGAACCGGCAGAAGCTGAGTTTTTCATTACCACTTCACCGATAACGGTACGTGAATACTGCAACGTTCACGGCCTCTGGAAAAACGAAGCCTGAAAACGCAAGCAACCCTTCCTCGGCCCGCCTATAAGTTCATAAGCCGGTAAGGGGCAGGGTTAACTTCTAAGGGAAGGGGATTTGCACATGCGCGATATCATCTGAACATGTGAAGGGCAGACAGCCCGGCTCTGGCTATCTGCCCCCCCCCGATTCTTTACAAAATCAATTACCAATGCTCACCCGCCTGCCTTCACGATGGCGGGTGTCATTTTTTTCCGCGACTGTTTCCCCATGCACTTTTACCGGGAAATCCAGCACCAGAGCGAAGGTTTTGCCGGCAGGGTCAGCACCATAAACTTTCAAAACGCCACCAGCCGGAAGCCCGTCATCGTGAACGAAGACATTTTCAAGACTTCCCTGCATCTTCCAGGGGTTACCAAAAGCATCCCAGCTGTAGGCATAAAAACCACCGGTTATCGGGCCGCTTCTGGTCAACTGTGAGCGAATATGAGTGCGACGGCGGCTGCGCCCGTCAAAAACAAGATCACTGTGAATCACTGTTTTTACCGGTTTGATCCAGCCGTTAACCCGATTGTCAAAATCGCCATAAAACCGGTATTCGACTGCATCGTGCGAGCGATCACGCAAAACCTTGTCGTTTCCGGAGGCAACGAAGCGCGACGGTGGCGGAAACCCCTTGTAGCCAAGAATATCGGCACATATTCGCCCGGTCAGCTGAATTTTTCGAAGTGCTTCGGCACTTTCGGGCTTGTCAATGACTGAGCGCATCGTTTCGAGAGAGCGTAGAAGACGGCTGATATTGCCGGCAAGTTCCCTGGTGATGAGCGGAGTTACTCTTGTCTGTACTGTCTGAATATTCGCAGGCAGACTGTTGAACCTGGCTGAATCAGGCACATCCGCAGAACCATGTTCGCCGGAAGCCACAGGAGATTCTTCAGAGACAGAATCAGTTGCCGCTGGAACTGACTCAGGAAGAACCGGTGGCTCCGGAAGACCGTTTTCACCCACTGAAGCTGCCGGCTCTGCTGGTGACATGTTTAAGCTGTAACCAGGCGGAGGCGGTGGCGCAACGAAATCACCCTGACTGAGCAGTGGGTAGTCTTCGCTGACGGTTTGTGACCTGGCATTCGCCAGAGAAAGAATAACGATTACAAGGCTGAGAAAAAACACAGCCAGACTTTTTGATTTCATGATCGCTCTACTCCTAAGAACAACTTTGCGAACCCGATAGCACTAAGGCTATAAAGCCTTAAAATCAATAAAATATCTGAAACAAGTCAATCGTCAATGATAATCATTGAACAAATTTGATTCGCATAAATACAGATCGAAAAAGACATACTATTCGTTGCATTTGCCTGCAAATTGCTAAAAACAGCTAATAAGGCAATTGAAGGGATCAAGGGGCAGCGTTAGAATTGCCCTGTTCTCAGACACTTCAAGATCACACTCCAACTTACCCCCCCCACCCTCCCCCCCATCGTTTCTGCATTCTCTTTTCATTGCGAAAGGAAGCCTATGATTCACCCCTGGACAGAATTGCGTTTCATCAATAACGAGATCGGCTATGGAGTCGTAGCCACCAGATTTATTCCGAAAGGTACCATAACCTGGGCCTTCGACCAGCTCGACCGCGAGTTCACCCCCAATCAGATTTCGCAGCTATCACCGATTTACAAAGATATTTTGACAAAATACTGTTTCAGAAACAGCAAGGGTAATCAGGTTCTCTGCTGGGACAACGGTCGCTACGTAAATCACAGCTTTCATTCCAACTGTATGACTACGCCTTATGACTACGAAATCGCAATAAGAGACATTCAGGCCGGTGAAGAACTGACCGACGATTACGGCTATCTGAACATCGAAGAACCTTTCAGGGGCAAGGATGAAGGCACCAGACGCAAAATCGTCTACCCCGACGATCTTGTCAGATATCACAAGACCTGGGACAAACAGCTTATAAAAGCCATAAGGCAGCTCAATAAAGTAGAGCAGCCGCTGCAGCAACTGTTAACCCAGGAAACATGGGAAAAATCGGTGGCAATAGCTGAAGGTCGTGAAGAAATGGATTCGATTCTCAACTGCTATTTCGACGAAAAGCAGCACTATCAGCATGATTACAAGCCAGCCGGCATGATGATCGCAGAAATCCACAATCATATTGCCGGCGAAAACCAGCGGCAGCGGCACCATCACAAATGAGGTTCGATGCTTCAGTTGCGGGTTCGCTTTTCGGCCTGTTTTCGGGCTGTTTTTAAAGCGTTCAGAACGCCTTTTTCGGGGCCGGGCGCGTGAACAGATCGTTCAGCGACCGGCTCCGGTGTTTTATCTGTAACTGCAGATACTGGCAGCTTTATACCGGCATCTGCGGCATTCAAGCTTGCTGATGCTGCGACAGGCTTTTTTAGAGTTTCTGCCCGGGCCGTTTTTTTAAGTTTGGCAAGCAACAAAGTTGCAAACGCCGTTCGACGTTCGGCCACTTCGAAGATAAAGAGCAGCAAAGCCAGAAAAATCAGTTCTGAGGCAAGATTTCGCACCTGCATCCGCGCCGGCAGAGAGTTCCAGACCTGACCAAGATCGATCACTTCACGGCCACCTGTTATGGTCGCCAGATTTTTGAGTTCAGCATTGCCATCACGAAATCCGGCCGGAGAAAATTCGCTGGAATAAATCTGACAAACCGGGTTGAGACGCTTCTGCAGGCGCCCGGACCGCATTGTTCCGACTATGGTCTCGTTGGCACGCAGAGCGTAGGTAGCCGAAAGCGTATCGGCCGTTTCCCAGTGGGTTTCGAGAGTAACCAGAGACGGCTCGCGACCGGGAGCTGACAGGAGCAGGTCGACTTCAGGTTCCTGATCCCAGAATTCTCTTTCACGTTCAGGGTCGAGATGTGCCAGCAGTTGCCACCTGCCGTTGGCAGTGTTCTGAGTAATTACAGCATCGCCAAAGCTGCGGCGGTCATCGAGGGCAAGCCATCTGAGCAAACCATTAAACAGTCGGGCAGTATCGGCCTCCCTCAGCAGGTTTCCGGCCTGTGGCCCGCTGACAGTGCCGGTATAGCAGGCGACTTTGCCAAGACCTTTTTGCCACGCGGCCAATAATGGCGCTTTGTTTTCGTCGAGCGTTGTCAGAGCCTCGATAGCTTCTGGTCTCAGATAACAGAGGTTATACGCCCCAATCGTCGAAGAAATATTCATTGCTGCGCCAACGAAATGACTCACCGCCGGCATGGTCTTCACTGCAGTCGGTTCCTCGATGAAAGTGCTGCGGGCCGCCACAAAAGTATCCTGCGCAAACAATCTGGGCAATTCTTCGGGTTCGCGGGTGAAAAAAATTCTGCCCTTGCCTGCTGCCGCAATTTTGCGCAACAAGTTGGCATCGGGATCGTTTTCGGTCCCAAGACCAATGACACTCAGGGTCAGACCGGCCTTGGTTGCCTTGTCAAGCAGTTCCCAGTATCTGCCAGGTTTTTCGGAGTCGGAAGCATCGGCGAACAGTATGACATGGCGAGTCTTGGCCTCAGCACCGAGAAGCAATTCAGTGGCTCTGCTGATTCCATCGTAAACATAAATCCCGCCGCCCTGTGATTCTACCCGCAAAATTCTATCGCGCATGGCAGGTTTGTCGGTAACACGCTGCAGAGGTATCACTTCATGCGCCTGGGTATCGACGGCAAGCAGACCGAATTCATCGAGAGGTGTCAGCAAGTCGAGAGAACTGGCAGCGGCGATATTCGCCAGATCCATTTTGGTACGGTCGCCACGCACAGGGGCCGCCATACTGCCTGAGCGGTCGAGAACCACCATCATGGCAAGAGCCAGTTTTCGATGCTGACTTCGTAATTCAAGCGAGACCGGCAGCGAATCTTCAAGAGGCGACTGATAATAGCCGCCGGTGCCAAAAGAATTTTGCCCGCCGGTAAGCATCAGACCGCCGCCAATGTGCTCAACCCAGGCTGCGAGCAACTGCATTCCGTGTGTGGTAATACGTTCTGCGGCAACATTTTCGATGATCACGGCAGAATAACCCGTCAAAAACTCCATGCTCCAGGAAATCTGATGCGGAGCGAGCAGTTCGGCCTTGATTGCAGCTTTATCGAGAAGCGAATACATTGAAGATACCGGAGTTTCTGCAATCACCAGAATCGGCTTCTGCCCGACAACTTCACTGATAACGGCAGCTCTGTTATTTTCGGGAACAGGGTCGTGACCTCTGCCCTTCACTTCAAGCTGAAACCTCAGCACAGAAGCCTCTGGCGCACTCAAACTAAAAACAACGCTGTTTTCTCCGGGTTGCAGATCGCGGTTGCAACTTGCAATCTGTGATTCTGAGAGAAAAAGAGCAATATCAGCCGTCTGTTCGATTGGAGAATAAATACCCGCGGTCACCAGAAAAGCTTCGCCCGGGTTTAACAATTCTGGCACACGCAAGGATGTTATCGCCAGATCCGCTGCCATATCACGAGTCAACCGGCGATAATCGATGGGAATACCTCTCTGGGCAGCCCGGTGAGCCGCAAGCTCGGGGCGTTCACCCGTATAGAAGCCGTCTGACAGCAGAATAATTCTAGCGGCTGACTCTTCTGGAATCAGCGACAAAGCTCGTTGAATGCCATCGGCAAGATCTGAAGCATTGCGGTTCAGTTCTGCGTAAAAACCGCTAAAAAGGCTTCTGGCTGGCGCCATTTCCACCTTTGCCCCGCCGGCAAACGACACCAGACCAAGGCGGGCACCGGCAGGCATTTTGTCTTTCAACAAGCCCATCATCTCGACAACGCGCAGCTCAGCATCAACCGGCATTGACAGGCTGCGGTCGGCAACGACGATCACAGCCCCTTCCCGGCCCGGAAAACGCAGATGAAAGCCCGCAAGTGCCGCGACAACCAGAATAGCCACCAGCGCCCTGACCCATGGGAAACGCCCGGACAAAGGCCTGAAAGCTCTGATGAACAAGAGCAGCGGCAGCAGGAGCACAAGCCAGTGCGGATCAGAAAAAAACATCAGCGGGCCTCCTGCTGGTGAGATACTGGTGCAGACAAATCAACAGCAAAGCCGGCAGAATAAACCACCAACGCACTTCAGAGAACTGCTGCATGGAGCTTTCGGGAAATGGGACGTGCGGCGGGACAAATCTTACGGCATGCCTTAAATCTGATTCAGAAGCAGAGCAAAGATTTACGGCGATTTTCCAGGCTCTGGCAGCCGAACCAATTTCGTAAAAACCCGGAGTCGATGCAGTAAAAACCGCCTGTCTGCCGTAAGCGACGGCACTGTCAAACAGTTTTCCATCTGAATCAAGCATTTGTGCTTTATTTGAGCCCTCGGGCAAAGTCAGAGTGATCTCATTGCCACTGCGGTAATTAAAAGCGTCAGGGCCGTCGTTGTATTTCTGGCGCCACGCCAGCAGATTCCAGAACAGGGTTGGCCAGAGCACTGTTTTGTGTAGATCTGAAAAGTCAGGGGCAAGGTTGAAAAACACGCTGATATTCTGGGTGGGCATACCGGCAACAGCTATCAAAGGCATTGTTCCCACAGACATCAGCGGTTTTCCGGGCGGCAAATAGCTTTGATCGACAGCCCACGCAGCTCTTACCCCCGGCAGGCCGGCAGTCAACGGATGCGCTTTGTCAACAGCGACATTGCCGGCAAAGGCAACCGGTTGTGAAGCGATTCGAAAAACCAGTTGCCAGACATTGTCGGGAAGATCGGCAACCGGCCCGTCGCTTACTATCAACTGTGCGGCAGAGGCCACGATTGTAGCAAGACCAGAAGCAGAAATGGCCCTGGCAACATTGTGCTTGAGAAATTCAGGAACAGAGCGCAATTCTACACTTACAGGTTCAGGTTTTACCGGCAACAGCCAGGCCTCGTTATCATAGGCAACCGGATCATTGAGAATTCTGGCCTGCACTCTGAGATTCTGATCTTTAACCATCACTCTCACCCGGCGACTTTCGCCGGGCCGCAGGGTCGCTGTGACCCTCTCGAGTATTTCGTTTTTATCCGGCAGAATAATTTCGGCGGCCAGGGCAGTCGACCCTGACGCAAAGCTGGTGAACGCGAAGTAGCAGCGATCCTGATTGCCGGTGGAATAGCGGCTTGCGGCAGTTACAGCCAGATTATCGAGTTTTCGGCCAAAAGCGAGCCAGCGGATTGCGGAATCGGAAGAACGCTCATGGTCTCGATCTGAGACTACCAGCACGCCATGCTTCTCAGTAAAATTTTCGCCGGCATAAGCTATGGCTTTGAGCAGGTCAGCGTCAGGAGCCCGGCAGCGCCATTCTTCGATAACCCGGCCGGCTTCGATGCCAGTCATATCATGGCGGCCAATAATTTCCGGCTGAATTCCTGTTCTGATAAGGGTAAATCGGCATTCGGGCCTCGAAAAAACTTGTGTCTGCAGATACTCTGCAGCGGCATTTCTCGGGCTGTCAGGCTCATTGACCGCCATCGACATGGAATCATCGAGGATAACTACCATTGGCACAAGCTTTTCGCCGGTAACAGCCTTTGGGTTTGCTGCCGCAACAACCAGCAGTGACAGGATGATAATTTCCAGGAGCAGGACAAGCGGCGCCTGTGGCCTTGCCAGGCGGCTACCCCCTTCTGCGTTGTGGCGAAACCTGGCAAAGAACATTAACGATGACACTTCCACCTCTTTGGCCTGCCGTCTAAAGAGGTAGATAGCCACCAGCACGACGGCAGCCAATATGGCCCACAGGGCGGCCGGCTTCATTAAAATTGGCATTCACCTGCTCCTGGCCATGAGAATCTCATTTTTAAGCAGATCGACCGGAATAAAATCACGCAAAAAGCTTTCGGCAACGCAGGAACAAAAAAGCGCACCGGATCTGGTGCTGCACTTTTTCCAATAGTCGCGGTGCCTGGTCATATTGCTCTGATAGTCGCGCAGAATATCAGCATCGGCAACAATTTCGAGCATTTCACGGGTTTCGGCATCGACAAGGCGCAAATTGCCGGCAAGCTCAGGCTTCAGATCTCTTTCAGAGAGCAGCTGCATTATAACAAGCATAGCGGCATTATCAGAAAGGCTGCGCAGAACGGCCTGCGGCTCATGGCTCCAGAAGAGGTCGCTGACCAGAATTCTAACCCCGGAAGGGCGCAAAACGGCCGGAAACCTTACAAGTGTTTCGCCGATATTGCCCGAGTAATCACAATCTGCATCCCGCCACTCTGTGATTGGCACGGCAGAAGGTTCGACAGGCCGACAGCGGTCTTTTATCAGCCAGGCCGTCACCGTATAACCGGCATTGACGGCCACGACACGCAACAGAGCCACGAGAGAAAACAAAGCTTCACATTTTGTCGTGTCGCGAAGATTCATCGAACGAGAGGCGTCTATCATTATATCCAGGTGCGGAGCCACTTCTTCGCGATAAAGCTTTACAGTCAGGCGGTCAGACCTGGCCATGGCGTTCCAGTCTATGTGTCTGACGTCGTCGCCAGGCTGATATTCGCGATGATCGACAAATTCAAGGGAATTACCGGTATTCTGCCCAAAGCGACTGCCACCCTGCTGCCCGGCAAACCTGGAAGAGACGTTCAGAAAAAATTTCTGCCCGACAATTTCGGCGGCATCGAGAGACTTTTTATAACTGCTGATCATCAGAGTTTCCTGCCCTCATAAAGGCCTTATACTGCCGAGAAAGCCATCTGAAATTCAATATTATTGCCAGAAGAAAAAACAGTGCTGCAAAAAAACCGCCTTCCAGTTTATTGGCCGCCATCATAAAAGGGTTGCCGATCATGAGCGATTCGGTATTGAACCCGGTAAACGCCCCAAGAAACACCGGCAGAATAGAAAATGCCGTACATACAAGCAGCGCTACCACCCATGTGTTGCGTACTTCGATGTAATTATACAGCAGTTTGCGGCGAATTACCGAACCAATCATGGCGTAGGCGAGGCAATAGACAGTGAAAATCATGAATTCAGGCATGGCTTCAGATAAACCTCTGAGGCTCGATATACCTGTATTGAACGGGAAAAACGCAATAACACAGACAGTAAGAAGCATCATCACGATAACCCAGGCAATTCCCCCGGCTGCACCGCTGTACATAAGAAAGGCGAGATCACGGAATGGGCGTTTATGCGGTATTTCTCTGGCAACCCGCTCAGTAAGAAAGTCACGTTCAGATACGGCAACGAGAACTGCGATCACAAGCAGAGATGAAACTGCAACAAGCCATGTGAACAGAAAACTGCCGGTGCCATGCCGCTCCGCCCAGAAAACCGCGAGCATCAGAGAAAGCAGCCATATGATCGTGGCACCGCGCCTGACCGGGTACATTCTGTTCGAACCCGCCGGAGAGATAACCGCAGCAGAGGCCAGATAAAGAAAATAAGTCAACGCCAGAGAGCCAAGGACAATCGAAATCACCACCGGCAGCGGATCAGAAGAGCCAAAGTAAGAACTCGCACCATATCGCAGCATGTCAGAACCGGAGCCGGAAATGCTGAAAAATGTGGTTATCTGCACAAAAACGGCTATACCCCGGAAAAACTGTTGAGAATGCCCGTCACGAGCCAGCGTTGCAAAACATATCTGCGCCATCGAGCCAACAGCACTGAGAATGAAGGCGATGAAAAGAGTCATAAAAGTCATCGGCAGATCGACGCCGCTCAAAAAAAACGTCATGGCCATGAACGGCGAAAAAGCACTGTAAAGCATCAGAATAAATATCATGCTTGCAGCAAACTTGCCCCTGATTATTGCTTCCGGGGTAATAGTGGTGATAAAAAGCAGCTCGTCAGAGCCTTCGCTTTGTTCCCGGGCAAACTTGAAGCCATTGAAAAGCGGGATCAACAGAAAGCTGGCAAAAAACAGTATACTGAACAGAAAAGACAGGGTGTCCATGCCAACACTGCGGCTTGTCATACCACGCCCCGCGATCGATATGCTCAAAATGGCGCACTGAAAAACAAGAAACAGAATGAGAACGCTCCAGATAAACTTGCCTCTGACAACCTGTCGCAGCTCTCTGACAATTATCGGGTTGAGCAGATCATCGATTCTGTCTATTAAAGAACCTGGCCCGATCATTGCACTTCACCTCTGGTAATATTCATAAACACCGATTCAAGATTCTGCTGTCTGAACTTGAATTCGACAATACGATGCCCGGCAGAAAGCATACGACAAAGCAGATCGCCGGCATCGGCATCTGTTCCGGAATAATCGCATTCAAGCGACTTGCCGTTGGTCAGCACATTTTCGACCCCAGGCTCGAGAACCATGAATTTACAAATGTCTTCCAGCCCGGACAATGGTCTGACAACAAGCTTGCGACTCAGCTGGCCATGACTGGTAACTTCTTCTATGGTTCCAAATTTCAGCAGGCTTCCCTGCTCTATGATCAGGGTCGACGTGCAGATTTCAGAAAGTTCGCTGAGAATGTGCGAACTGATGAGAATGCCCTTTCCCTGACGGGAAAGAACGCGAAGAAGCTCGCGCAGCTCGATCCGGGCACGAGGATCCAGGCCGGAAGCAGGCTCATCCATCAGCAGAAATTGTGGATCGTTGATCAGGGCCCTGGCGATAGAAACCCGCTGTTTCATACCTTTGGAAAGGGCGGCAACCAGCTTTTCTCTTATTCCGACAAGGTTGGTAAACTCTTCAAGATCTGCAACGAGCTTTCGCCGCGCTGGCGCGGTTATACCGTAAGCTCTGGCAAAAAAATCGAGGTATTCATGCACGCTTACATCTTTATGAACCGGCAGCGAATCCGGTACAAAGCCTACCAGCTCGCGGGCGACTTCAGGATGGGTGACGATCGAACGCCCGTCTATGTCTATTCTGCCAGAAGTTGGCTCTTCTATGGTGGCAAGAATTCTCAGAGTAGTAGTTTTGCCGGCGCCGTTCGGGCCGACGAAGCCGGTGATATCGCCGCTGCTGATCTTGAATGAGAGGTCTTTAACGGCATGCGTATCGCCAAAGTTCTTAAAAAGGCTATCTACCGAAAGAATCATTTTTCCGGATCCTCCTTAAGAATGCCTATTATGCAGGCTTCTTCCGTTACCTGCGCCTCATCTTCGAAACTCTGGCGAAAAAACGGCGATTTTTTCAAAGAAGCTACATAAGCGCCCGGCTGCAGATAATTCATCTGATAATCGTTCGACAGACCAGAAATTTTATTGTACCAGCCATCGGCAAAGATCTTTGCCGGCGAGGCAGCCCGGCTGATTCTGAAAGAACTCAGCTCGTTCATGATGACCGCGTCGCCGGCGGCAACGTCTGAAGCAGTAAAAACGCGACCTGACGAGGTCATCAGATGCACTTTGCCAATATCGGCTCCGAGGCCGTTGGTCAGGGTCATCTGCCCGTTCTGAAGAGAGGCGACAAGCCGCTCACGCCGGTTCTGAACCGATCTCAGATGAAGGTAACGCGGCACTTTGGGTTTGATCCAGCCTTCGGCCAGATGCTGTTCTTCGTCGAGCACAATCGACTTGCCGGCATCAAAAGAGCGGTAATCGTTATTTGAAATCTGGTAGACTTCGGTGTTCATATCAAAGCGCAGACCACCGTCACGGCGACTCGACGAGAATACCGCATAATTACCGAGAACCACAGCGCGACTGTAGCGTTCATCGAGAAGCGTCAAGGTCTGGCGTCTTACCAGCAGTGTCGAGCTTTCGAATGCCAGATAATAACCGTAGATAAAAGCGCAGCAGACCAGCGAGGCCATGGGAACGGTCAAAAAAACGAGCAGGCGCCTGCCGGTGCGGTAGAGAACATAAATGTTTACCGGCCCGATGATAAAGGCAAAAATGTAGACAATCAGCATCAGCCAGCGAGCCGACACCTTTTCGCTTTCGTCGATAGAAAACTCGATCGGCGATTTCGACTTTATTCGGTTGGACGAAAACGGGTCACAAATCGGCAACAACGCTGCCGGAAATTTTTTCCAGAACGTTAAATCCGGGCCGGAGCTCCCGGCTGATTCGACGGGGTCTTCCAGGTTGAAGGATTCGAGCGAACGAGCTGGTGCAGGCCTGCTTTGCAAAACGTTTGCCGGTAGAACGCTGACATTGCCGAAGCCGCCCTCATAGCGCTGCCAGTGCTGATCAGACGGCAAAGCTTTCTGCTGAAAATCAGACGGCAGAGAAGTTGGCCCAAGAAGCAGCAGCGAACCGCCGGCTCTCACATAATCAAAAACAGCCATGCGAACTTCGGCAGGCATTTCGGTCAGCGTTTTGCCATAATAAAGAAGAAGGTTGAACTGCGAATAGGCCAGCCAGTTACGGTAAAGCTGCGAAGGGCTGCCACTGAACTGGTTGAATTCAAGCTTCAGAGAACCAAGAGCCCCTGAACTGCCAAAAACTGCGTCAAAGTCTGTTCGTGACAGCCTTGAGTCAACCAGCACCTGCGGGTTGGCATGGTAATTTTTGTAGGTTCTAAAATGCCTGGTAATGCGCTCACTGATTTCGATTCCATCAACAGTTACCGAAGTGCCGGATGAAGAAAAATCAGATACGGGAAAAACAAGACTCTCTTCGCGAGTCTCGCCGGGCTGAATGGCAAAACTGCGCGAAACACTGTTGAGATCCTGTGAATAATCGGCTCTGAGAGTCAATTTAACGTTTCTGGTTCGTTCTGAGCCGTTAGAAACAAGAAATCTCATAAAATTGTAGCCAGAATAGCCAGTATTCTGAAAGTCTGGCTGAGACGAAAACCGTAAGCCTTCATATACCAGAAAGTTGGCAAAAGAAATGCCTTGCCCGGCAAAAAAAAGAATAAATGCGACCGAGAAAAGAATTCGAATACGCATTAGCTTGCTGCAGCCGTCATAGCTACTCCCCCGGAAAAATCGATGTCAGTTTCTCTGATATCTTTTAAAAGGCCGGCGAGCAGAGCAGATGAAGTAATGCCCTCGAATCTGGCTTTGTAATTCAACAAAACCCGGTGGTTCAGCGCAGCAACGAATACCTCCCTGACATCTTCGAAGCCTACTGAAGGGCGACCGGCAAGCAGAGCGACTCCCCTCGCTGATTCAGCGACTGCAATCGCGGCTCTGGGGGAAGCACCATACTGCACAAATTCTTTTACCTGCAGAGTGGCATTCATTCCTGTCGGGTCGGTAGCACACACCAGGCGGGCAATATGTTCGGCCACGGCGGTCGGCAGGTATATCTGGTCCATGACGGCAAATAAAGCAGTCAGTTCGTCGAGGCTCAGAGAGAATTTTGCCCGGGGAGGCTCACCGTGCCGGCGCGAAGTTATGATCTCTTTGAGCGTATCGGCGCTGGCAGAAGCTACTTCAAGCTTGAAGAGAAAGCGGTCGAGCTGAGCTTCAGGAAGCGGGTAAGTGCCTTCGAGCTCGATTGGGTTTTGCGATGCCAGAACGAAGAATGGAGCCGGCAGAGACCGAGTATTGCCGAGCAGAGTGACCGATTTTTCCTGCATGGCTTCGAGCAATGCTGATTGAGTTTTTGGTGAAGCCCTGTTGATTTCGTCGGCGAGAAGAATATTGGTAAAAACCGGCCCTGGCTGAAAAACCATTTCACGCCGACCATCACCACTCTGCTGAAGTATGTGAGCCCCGAGAATATCGCCGGGCATAAGATCAGGAGTGAACTGAACTCTGCTGAAATCGAGGCTTAAAAGCTGCCCCAGGGTCTTGATGAGTGCCGTTTTTCCGACTCCCGGCAAACCTTCGAGAAGAATATGCCCCCGACTGAGAATGCCGACAAAAACGAGTCTATGCAACGCCGGGCGCCCCACCAGAATTCGATCGAGTTCTTCAAGAACGCGCTGCGCTGTTTCAGCGGCACTTTTCATTTTTTCCGAAGATACCAGCTTTGTCTGCTCGGCCATGCTCTTGCTCCTGGTCAGGGGTTTTGAGGATCGAAGTATTTTTTTACGGCGTTACGATGCCCAGGAAGGATTATACCAGACTCCAGAACATTTTCAGAAGGTTTTTGCCAGTCTGTGGCAGCAGCAGAACCATTGCCATGGCCTGCGGATTCGATACGGGGCACTGAGTGGCTGACCCCGATAGTAACTGATTGCTCAAGATTCTGGCCCTCTGCTGAGGGCAAATTTTGATCAATAAATTTAACACCGTGCCCGGAAGTCAGTCTATTAAAGTTCAAAGCTGCTGCACCACCTTCCCTGCCCGGTTTTCCGGAAGGGGAAGAACCGGCAGTCTGAATCGAAGCATCACTGCCTGGCGTGCCGTTCGAAGCATCCTGCGCCGGAGCCAGAATGATTTCCGTGTCAGAACCGGGTTGCAGATCAGTTTCGGTTGCCGGCTTTATTCTACCGGCTTTTTGCAGTTCATTAAATGTTTTTTGGTCTATCATACGGGCTTTGGCGAGCTTTTCCGCAAGAGCGGCGATCTTCTCGCGCTGTTCCTTGAGGTATTTCTGCAATTCCGCGGCGGCCTGTTGAGCCGTTTCCGCACCATTTTCAAGGTCTTTCTCAGCAGCATCCAGAGAGCGTTTAACATTGTCGGGGATGTCGGTATTTCCCGTTGTCCGACCTTCAGAAAGACCTTTTAAAAGCCTTTGGGCCATTGCAGAAAGCGCTGCCGAATTCTCCCCTTTGCCGGTGGTCGCCGCCATCTGCTGCGCGATCTTATCGAGCTCGGCAAGATCACGGGCTGCGGCAATCTTCTGTTGCGAGCCTGCTACAGCCTGCACCTTTAGTTTTTCGCGTAACTGATCGAGAGCTTCAAAGGTCACGGCTGGGGAAAAGCTGTCGGATTCGCTGCTGATCTGCTGCAGACTTTGTCTGATTTCGGCGGCGGCTTCCGGGCTGAGAATTTTTTCTGTTTCGAGCAGGTCAGTCTGTTGTTCAACTGATAAAGCCAGATCTTTCTGAGCTATGCGGCTTCGCTCTTGCCCTGACAGCGATACAACCGGCAGCATCAGGCAAAGTGCCATAAAAAATATTGAAACCAGCAACGTTGCGACATGCTGCGACATCTGCAGTCTTAGCTCCGGCAGTTTCGGAGTTGCGGGCAGTTTTTCATGCCAGCCGGTATCGGAGGTCTCGGCAACGGCGAGCAACAGACCGCCTGAACTGTTATAATTGTCGATAAGTGCCAGCCAACCGGTTTGCTGCGACATTCTGCGCCTGGTAATCAGCAGTGCAGCTGCAAGCGACACAGGCAAACCAATAAATCCGACAGGCAACAGATGATCTGCGAGCAAGCCAATCTGGCGCATGATCAGAAAAGCAGTGCCGGCTGCAAAGTTCCAGACAATTATGCATCTGCAGGTTGTTGCCAGAATAAAACAAACGGCATACCGTCTTTTCAAAGTCAACAACGCTTTTTCGATTGTTTCGGGCATATCGTGATTCTCAACCATTGCGGGCACTGCGTCAGGCAAGCTAATGCCGCAGAATTCAACACATACAAACATTCTACCAGAATCAGTATAAATCTGGTTCAATTTTAGCTGCCGTTCTGTTAGATTGTAGACATGGAAACAATTCAAATATCAATCAAACTCGCACGCGAGTCATTTGAGAAACTGCAGAAAGCTGCCGAAAACGAGCAAAAAACTGCAGAAGAGCTGGCAGCAGAAATAATTGCCAACAATATACCCTTGTCAGACCGCTCCGCAGCGCAACCTAAGATGCCGGGCGTTGCCCTGATCAAAGGCGATTATTCACCTGGCTCAGCTCAGGCCGGCCTGCAGCAGCCGGGCATGATTGTCAGCACCGCTACGCCAACGCTGGCCAGCTTCCCTGCACCAGAAAAACTGCAGAAATGTCGGGAGCTGCAGGCAAAGATAAAAGAGCTTTCTCTACTCATAGAAACTGCTGAACCCGCAAAAAAAGATGAATATCTGCTGCAGTATGCGCTTCTTACCGCAGAACTCGATTCAATAATCTAAGCCAACCCGGAGACCTCAAAAAATGCCAAGAAAAAATCGCTATAAAAAACTTTGTGAAGCTTATGATATGGGCGTTGCCGAATGCAGCCAGTATCAGCAGGAATGCCGCGAATTCGTTCATGAACTGCGTAATGCCATCATCGAAAGCCTGCAGTGCCCTGAAACGAAGCTGTTCATGTTCCCGCCGAGCACCGGCTTTGTTTACAACAGTCAATCTCTGCAGGGCGACGCCCTCGACACCGAATTCGGTGAAAACGGCACCGCTGCGATCGGCTTTGCAATAAACGTCAACGATAGCGACCTCGAAGAAAAATTCTTCACCTTCATGATAATCTTCAAAAAAGCCGGCTCAAAAATTGTCTTCAGCGTCGATGACGATAAAGAATTCGTCAACACCAATGACGGCATAAACGAATTTGCCGATTACCTTTTTGAAGTCGCTCAAAAGAACCTGCTCGGCCGCCTCGACAACTTTCTGAAATCGCCCGAAAAAATGAACGCCCCGATCGGCTTCAAACCTCAGGAAAACAGCCAGAAAGTCAGTAAAAAACTCTGAAAGGTTCAGGGGTTCCGGGGCGCGGCGGGGTCATATGCCGCTGAAAAGTGCGTGTATGGGTTTTTTCTTTGGCACCGACAGGCAGCGGAGTCGCAATTGGAGCAGACACCGGCAGTGATATTTCGCGTTTGCGCTTTTCCTGGGCGGGTAGCGATTTCTTCGGGCCGGCTTTCTCGAAAGCCAGAATTTCATCCAGTGTCCGTGGCGGGTTCTCGGCATCCAGATGCTGCCAGCCGGCCTCTGCCAACCACTCTACCGCACCGTTAACCTGATAATAGCCCTCATCGATTTTATCGCCCCAGTAATAACCCTTAGCCAGCTTTATTTCACCCAACACTTCGGCAATTACCCCAAGACGATAAAAAGCCCAGGTCGTGCGGTCTGTGTTGACGCTGTCGGCGGTCGTCTCCTTCTGGTAGATAATTGAGTAAAGGTCTCTGGCCTGATTCAGCTTGTTATCGACAAGAGCCTTCTCGGCTCTGGCTCGATAGGTTGCATATCTGTAGTTCGAGCGGCACCCCGAGAGAGTTAGCAGGCACGCTACACAAAACACGCCCAGAAACAAGGCCGGGGCAGCATGAAAATATCTTCTGAACGCCATAAACGTTATTTCCCTCCCGGCAAAGGTTTCCAGAAACGGTCAGTCCCTGCCGGCACCGGCGGGAATATCCTGGCTGACCAGGTAAAGTCATTTGCCTTCTCTGCAGGGTCTTTCAGCAACATCG
Organism: Candidatus Rifleibacteriota bacterium; assembly: GCA_029564115.1. The sequence continues at coordinate 24,990 of JAKQQP010000603.1, forward strand.
AAATCTCAAAGCAATCAGAAACTTTTTTAACAGAAATTCGATCGAGGTATTCAGAAGCAAAAAACTGTTTTCGCCCACCTGATTCGGCTCTTACAAAGACTTGGCCACTGCCACGATTCTCAACGGCATAGGAGACATGGCTTTTATCAAGAAGCACGACCCTGAATTCACCCTTTCCCGACCATTCTTCACCGTCATCGGTTTTAAAGACAATTTTTGCAGAATCGGCACGGGCAATATCACTGCGCATGATAGAAACGATCCATGATGCCTGATTGGCGGCCAGGGCGTTGAAACTGCCCCGATGAACATTCGAGGCCCCGCGCGACATGGCAATGATGACGCCCCCGGCAATCAGAGCTACGATGCCCAGGCTGATCAAAAGTTCCGCGACTGTAAATGCTCTTTTGTTCATTATTTCCTGCTTAAAAAAGTCGATAGTTCATAGGTTTTTTCGGGATTACCAACTTTTTCTCTGGTTTTGTAATTTAAAATCAGCCTGACGATTTTTCCGACCTCGTTGCCGGTCGGCGGGTGTCTGGCGATTGCGAGAGTGCCCTTCAGATCGAGGTATTCAGGGAAACTGCCAATCGACACTTCGAGTTTTGCGGAGGTTCCGAGAACAATCCTGCCTTCGCTGACGGGCGAAAAGCCTATTTCACCGTTTTCGGGCCACCAGTTTGAATTTTCGATCTGTTCGAGAATTTCAACTGCCAGCTGACTCGTTTTTATTTCATCGGCCGAAAGCGTAACCTGCTTATGAGAAGAGCCCATGAGATTCCAGAGGGGGACCATGGCAGCCACCATAATACTGCTGGCAACGAGAATTTCGAGCAAAGAAATGCCACGCGGGTTCATATTTCCCCTCCTGCCGGGCCGATAACCACTCCCATAAAATTTTCGATCGGGTTGACGGTCGGGTCAAAGTTTTGATTGTACATTACCCCGCCGCCACCGGCAAAATTCTCAGGTTCGATGCTGTGAGCGGCCATACCGCCAAACAGAAGAAACGGTGACTTAATTGCAGTCGGCTTTATTTCACCGCCGGATTTATCAAGAGCCACAAGATAAGCCAGAGTCGGAGCCCCGGAGTTTTTAACGGTAATTGCGCCTTTTTCGGCAAGTATCATCAACTGGGCCTTTTCGGGGTTGTCAGCATTGCGAAAGGTGCCAACCTCAACGGGGCCATCGACAATCAGTGTGCCGCCTGAAACGGCTCCCAGATTATCGCCCAGCTTCAGACCGCTGCCATTCGTCTTCACTTTCACGACCGCGTTGGCCAGGTTGAAATCACTGTTTTGTGCCAGACAGAAAGCGTTTTTCAGCAGGCTGAAAACATCTTCGTTTTTTTCGCCCTCGATTTCGTAACAGATTCGCGCACTCAGCCCCAGCGCCGGGTCTTTTGAGTCGGCAATAGAATCTATCTGCAGCTTACTCTGATCTGTGCCCAGCACAGGCAGGTCGAAATTCATATTGCTGGTCGCCAGTACCCCAGCTTCTGGCGGAATATTGATACTTTGCGTATTTTTTGAATACTGGGCGATCTGACTGTAGGTTTCGTCATAAGAGCATATATCAGCTTTGCTCATTATTTTTTCGTAGGCAATCTGGCTGCCGACGGCCGAGTATGGCAACCCGATAAAAAACTCTTCCATTTCTCTGAGGTCAGACACGCCAAGAGATGCTTCCAGTGGTGACGGAGAACAGATAAGGTGTTTATCGACAAAAGTATCTTTGATGAAGGTATTCTCTGGCTCTGCTGGCTTATTCTGGTTCAGATTACGCTTTTTGCCGGAATATTTTTCATACAGGTCCTTCGGCAGCTCTATTACAGCACCAACTGGCGGCTCTGAGCCTGCACCCGGAATCAGATAGCACAACTCGAGAAATCTGTCATAAACATTGCCAGACACTCTGGTGATACTGATTCTTCTATCGTTGTCCCCGGTGCCGACTTCACCAAAAAGGTGCAGAAAAGAACTCTGCCACCATTTTTTCTCTTTTGAGGGTTTGTATTCGCCAAACTGATATGCGAGTATGTCTTCCCACATATCTGCAGATGCTCCATCGATCACAGCGTTCGAAAAACCCCAGCGTGCGACTCTGAACATCATCTGGTGCCCATTTACCGGGCAGCCTGTAAAATCTGAAAAGTTCAGCAGCAGCGTAATCGGGTTTTCGGCTGTCGGAAAATAGGAATGAAAACGCTGCCCGTATTTACGATGACCGGCAGCGCGGTTCAAAAGCAGATTGCCGCCGCCAAGATGAATCCAGCCCCGTCTTTTCCATATTTCTGCCTGGCGGTTAAAATGCTCGCCAGGAAGGCCGTTATCTATTATCAGAGGCTTGCTGGAACCTGGTGCGACATCTCCGGTTGCGGGCGAATCGATGGACACAGTATTGAACTTCATCGGATCATTGGTCTTTGTGGCCTCGCGCAGATACATAGTGAACTTGGTCAACGGCATCGGAAAAGGAATAACGACACGAAACGGCCGCGTTTCCTGCCATTCTTCGCGGGAATTTCCGATGAATACCTCGACATTGACGGTCAGCCTGCCGCCCTTTTCGCAATCAAAAAAAAGTTCGTTATCTTTTTTATAGCCTGATAACGGCCTGATATCAGAAAATCTGGCATCGTAAGCCACACTGACGTCATCAGAGGGAAGATCGCCGAAGAGTTTTTTGACAAAGCCTTCGAGATCGAGCTTGTCGAGCCAGAGCTTTTTGAAGTTGTCAGACAGCTCAGAAGGGTTGTTCGAGGCAAAAACCTTGCTGCGCAGAACAAAAGCCGGCGAAGATGGGTTGGCAGCGTCTGGCGAGGTCAGATCAGCTTTCAGTCTGCTGATGACCATGCGGGAGGTGGCCTGCGCCGCCTTGAGAGCCCGCAAATGTTTCAAAATTTCGCGACTTTCGTTGAACTTTCCTCTTACAAGGTGATTGTAAGCCATGATCAGAATGGTCAGAACAAAGATGCCGCCAAGAACCGCAAAAAGGACAATCCCTTTGCGGGAGTTGATCAGCATACGATGCCCGGCATCATTTTTAATCATCGGCAACAGCCTCCTGAGCAGTGTTATGCTGCGGCAAATGTTTTGCCAGCCAGTTTCGCACCCCGTCGTGGAGAGGAACGCCGGTTTCTTCGAGTATGGCAAGAGCTTTTTCGGGCGAATTGGGAATTGCTGCGATCACCTGATGCTTCATTTTGAGGTGTGTCGATGCCCTGGCGAGAATATCAGTTATCAGCTCAACTGTCTCAGCGGGAGTTTTATCTGTGGTAACCAGAACGTTCGGCAATCCGATGGTCTGAATAGAGGGCTGGGAATCGCCATAAAAACCCGCCGGCAGAGAATACTGACGGGCGGTGGCAACTTTGCTCAAAATTTTCTGAATCTGCTGCTGGCTGAGATTTACAAGGGTACAATCATGAAATATCAGGGCATCGGAAACCGTGCGATTTGGAATTCCGGCCTGAATTGTTGCAAAGCCGATCTTGCCCGTTGCAAGGGCGTTCAATACAGAATCTGGAGAAAATTCAACACCGTTTTCGGCAATAGGATAATCTAAAGCAGCGAGAATTTCGCGTGAAGTTCTGAAAGTTGAGGAGTTTTTCTGCCCCAGAAAGCCGCGTAACCGGCCTGGAAAACTCGTCGAAGGCTCAAAACGTTCTGGAGTTTTGACCAGGTGGACAACATCGTGCCAGAGGGGCCAGATAAGGCGCAAAGAAGAACTGGCATTCGCTTCATAAGTCTCTTTGGCGATACGGCTTTCGACAAGTCCCATCATCAATCGGCCCTGCAGTAACAACCGCACGTTGTCGATCGAACCATTGGTTTCAACGGCTTTGAATACCCCGCCATTCTCGTCGAGATGACTGTTGAACCAGTCTGCCAGAACGTTACCTGCCGGGTAATAAGTTCCCAGGCGGTTGCCTGTTCCGATCAGCTGGTATGCCGAAGAATAAAGCTGCGGCGGCAAAGGTGCTTCGATTTTTTCCTGCTGCTCGGGTGCGCTGAGTAACAACAGTGCTATTACGGCAATCAGCAGGAAGAATGGCCAGGCAAACGCCGGCATATTTCCAGACCTTCTGCTTGGCATAACAGTCCTTTTGCCTGTCGGGAGCCCCCTTTATCAGCGCACTATGATGCGATAATTTTCAGGCATTTTGAAATCGTATTTTTTGATAGTTTCGTTAAAATCTTTGTCGTCGTTTTTCACAACGGTTTTGGGCTTGTTTTCGTCGGCCTTTTCAAGGGCTTTTTCAGAGGCAACTTTTTTATCAGCCTTAGCAGGAGCGGGAACCGCTTTTTTAGCGATCGAGCTGGCGCGTGCAGGCTTCTGCTCTTTATTTGCGGGCTTGATCTTTTTACCGGCTCGAGCGACTGCTTTTCGAGTAGTTTTCTTTTTAGTCTTCACGCTGGGTGACTTCGTTTTAGCCTTGTCTTCGACCTTTTCCACTCTGGCAGGCTGCTTGAAGATCTCGCTTACCGGGTCTTCAAAAACAATCGCATCTTCATTCCGCTCTTCGAGAATAGACATCACTGCCCGCAGAGATTCGCTTCTACCCTGCGACTCGCGAATTTTCATCAAAGCCTGGGCGAGCGGTCTTCCAACCTGATAATCAGAAACATCGGAGGGCTGGGCAACGACTGAAACGCCAGCATCAGCTACGGCGATGTTCTCGTCTTCAAGGCCGTGCATTTTGTTTCGCAGACGTGCAAGTGCGGCAGCCAGTTCACGACCGGGTATATAAACAGGTTCAGCTTTTACTTCTTCTGTTACCGCACTGGAATTAAGTCTGGCACGCATCGCTTCGATGGCATTCTGCGCTTCAAGAGATAACGCGTCGGCTCTCACTCCCACCATCAAGCATAAAAAAACCAGTAAATAAATAAAATAATGACTTCTCATGCCTTCTCCTGACTATAATGGACAACTCGGATCATACTAACACCAACATATTGAATTGGGCAACTTTTAAAATATCGGCATCCCACACTTTGTACAGAATTTTTCCTGGGTATTGTTTTCGCTGCCACAATTTTGACATTCAATAACTTTCTTATCGTCAAGTTTGATGTTCTGCTTCATATCTTCTTCTTTCATGCCCGGTGGAATTCTGACCGGCCGGTCTTCAGGCACAGCTTTAGCCGGCTGAGATTCAACCGAGGTGGCAATGTGACTGATGCTTTTTCCCAGAAGCTCACTGAAATCAACACCCGACTTGATGCCCTTCACGTGAAAAATTTCAATCGGCATCGACTTACCCTTGACCATGATCGATTCACGCTGCTCGATTTCAAAATAAGGCTCTACCTTCTCATAGGTCGATCTGGTTATAAAAAGCTCCATACCTTTGGCAACCGACATAACTCGAGCCGCCAGATTGACGTTGTCGCCGATAACGGTGTAAGAGAGCTGTTTTTCACTACCCATGTAGCCGGCAGTGACTACTCCAGTGTTGATACCGACACCAATTTCGATAACCGGCTTGCCTTCCTTTTTCCAGGTTGCCTGGAGCTGCCGCAGGGCATCCAGCATTCTGACGCCACAGAGAACGGCCCGTATCGGGTCGTCATCTCGAGCTACCGGTGCTCCGAACAATGCCATAAGCTCGTCACCGACATATTTGTCGAGAGTTCCCTCCAGTTCCATGAGGATGTCGGTCATTCTGGTAAAGTAAACGTTCAACTGTTCAACTATGTCTGTGGGGTCCATATTTTCAGACATTTTGGTAAAACCGCGGATATCGGAAAAAAACATGGTCACTTCGCACTTGCTGCCGCCGAGCTTCAAGCCAGACGGATCAGACATGATCATTTCGGCGACGCTCGGCGAAACGATACGCGCCAGACTGCCCTTCAGTTCTTCATTTTTTTTCAACTGATCTTCGCTCAGTTTCTGGGCGGAAACCAGGTCATCCATGGTTGCCGAGTAGAGTTTGGCGTTTTTCATAACCAGCCCGGCAACATCGGCACAGGTGGCGATGAGATTCTGGTCATCTCTCGAGTAATCGGGGTTGTTCATCTGTTCGACATTGATAATCGCAAAAAGCTTGCCTTCTGCATAGATCGGTGCAGCTATGAGAGTTTTGAGAGCACCCTGCCCTATCAGACCCTTGGTTTTCGGGTCCATTTCGCATTCTTTAACCCCAAGCGCACCGGCACCACCAGTGACTTCGTTCATTTTCTGGCGCAGCAGATAAGTAATCATACTGTTCTCTTCGTGCGGAATCTCGACTTCCTTGTATTCTTTGGGTTTCATGCCAATCGCCTTGACGATACGAAACTTGCCTTCTTTTTCGTCGTTGAGCAGCAGTTGAACTTTCTGGGAATCGAGGCCCTTCGAGATAATCTCGACAATGTTCGAAAAGATCTGGTCACGGTCGAGACTCTTGGTAAGATTCTTGATACGCATAAGGGTCGTGGTGAGCTTCATCGAGCGTTTGCTGAACTCATCGCGAATCTCACGCATTTCTCTTTCCATGCGTTCTTCGGCAGACTCGACCGGGGCATTTTCGTCTTCGGCCTTTCCGGGGGCTGCTTCGGCTTTTTTTTCAGAATCAGTGGCAGCAGGCGCGGCATCGCCATCTTTGCCAGACTTCAAAGCCGTTTCCATGACACCGTCTTTTTCTTTGCCTTTTTTGCCAAGTTCTTCTCTGTATTTGGCAGCAGCAGCCGGGTCTACCCTTGTCTTCAGAGGGCCGCCACCGGCAGCCTGCCCGGCTGTTCCTTCAGAATTCTTGAGCTGATCTATCCGGAAGAACAGATAACCCAGAAAACAGGCAGTAAATAGCACCAGAACAGAATAAATCTCCCACCAGTCTTCGATAGGGTACTGCAAAGGCTTGAATTTGATTGCCACAGTGGCAACTGCGAGCAACAAAGGCAAGGCGAACGAAAGCACCGTAACGGCAAGTTTTTCGCCAAGCAACCCAAGAAAACCGGCAGCCGCAAAAATATAAAAGTAAGAGAAATATGATTGAAAATTTCTGGGAATACGGTTGGTAAAAACAAGAAAGGCAATCAAAAGAACGCCAACACTCCCCAACATTCCGAGAAAGTCGGGAAGACGTTCTTTGAGACTCTTGCTTTCTTGTGGGGACTCTGCCATTTATGCTCCAGCACAGCTACAAAACATTCTTATTGTGACATGGAACAACATTTTATTCAAGAGAGGCAGAACCCGTAGTTTCACTCATCAGTCTCGTGGCATCATAACTGTCTGAATTCATGTTCTGCAGCAGCAGTTCGGCGTCAGTCACCCGCCCCTCGAGACAAAGAAGATGCCCATACCAGTAAAATGCCCTGCTGTTACCAGATTTAAGCTTACATGATTCTTCTGCCAGCTCCAATGCCTTATCTTTCTGACCTTCGAAAAGCAGCACCATCGAGTGAACGATCTGAACCAGGGAGCGGGTTTTGAGACCGCCACGAACTTCATCAGATCTGGCTTTCCATTTAGAAAGGGCTTCTTTGGCTTTCATCAGCAGATCCAGTTCGGTCAGCTCCACCAGAATTTCCGCACGCAGAAATGGCAGTCTGGCAAAAGTCAACGCTTTGCCAAGATCTATGTGAGCTTGAACATATTCTTTGAAAGATACTCCGCAACACCCCAGAATAAAAAGAGAAAGACCCGTTTCATCGTTGGAAAAAGCTTTGACGCCTCTATCTGAGAGCCCTCTGATAATTAGCACCGCAGCGGCAAAATCTCCTTTGCGGCATCTCATATAAGCCTCGAGGAGCTGACCCGACTCGGCAAGAGGCGTGCCTTTGAAATTTTCGACAAACTCCGTAATGTTTCGCTGCGCTTCAAAAAAGTCTTCTTTGCATATCTGGGCCAGAATCATCGCTTTCCACAAAGATGAAAAGTTTTTGCGGTCAAGAGTTGTAAAAACTTTTCTGGCGGTCAAAACCACTTCTTCGTAAGAATCTTTCTCAAGCAGCTTCCAGGCATTGGACTCGATTATTTTTGCATCGGTATAACTGATACTGCCGGCTTTCTGAACGTCGGTTCTGCTGACTGATGCGACTTCGGCAAAGCCTGCGGCACTGGCAATGTTAAAGATGACAAAACGACCAAGAGGCATGAACACCATGGCGAACATCGCCATCAATGCACTGCCGGCCATGACAGCAACTCTGGTACCCAGAGCAAGGCGGCTCTGAAAAACCAGCACAAAAATCATGAAAAACCAGCAGAAAAACCAGATGCCATAAAGTTCATATCGCAAAGGTCGCTGTTCTTCGGGCAAACGCAAAAAAGCCGGAAAAACAAAGAAAAGTGCCAGAGCCACAAAATGACCCGCAACTAACATTTTAGGGATGATCCAGACAATATCGTAGCTGGAAAAATCATCGAGCATGGCTGCTATCATCATGTCTTTGAAACAGAGACTGTGAGCTGACAGCATGAAAAAAGCTCCGACCACCACGAAAAGAACGTTATGCCAGACTGCCACTGGAGCAGAAAGACGCGTGGCAACAAAAACCAGCAGCGAAAATAACAGCAGATAATACAATGCCGCTATAATACCGCTTAAGCCAAGAGGCAACGAAAGAACAAAAGACCAGAGAGCTGTCAGCAGATTGCCGCCACCTTCTCCATGGTGGTCTTCATGGTCTTCGTCCAGCAGCATACAGGTGTTGAAAGCTCTAAACAACCGGCCAAAATGAATGTCGAGAAGAAATGCGAGCGCCTGTTCTTTTTTGGGCAGCCCCTGAAAAGTATCGTAGCTGAAAAAATGTTCGAGCTGCTTTTCGGATACCGAAAAACCCAGCAAAATTTCGCAAATGGTCTTTCTTGTCAAAGCAACGACATTTTCGGGAGTGGCATCCAGTGCCTTTTTGTAAGCAGAACCGGCCTCTTCGACCGAACCTCTGGCAAGAGCGATTTTGCCGAACAGTAGATAAACTTCTGCCTGACCGGCCGGCGGCAGCTGCTGCAATGGTATCGCCCTGAGTCGTTCTTCAGCCTTGGCGTACATGCCGATTCTGGCGAGCAGCTTACCCAGCATCAGAACGGGCATTATATTGCGAGGATAGGCCGCCAGAGCATCTTCGTAAAAAGCTGCTGCATCTTCAAAATCGCCCAGCTCTTCAGCCCTGCTGCCTTTCTGAACAAGAAGCTGAGACTTTTTCAGGAGAAGCTGCTGGTCTTCAGCACTGACAAAACAGCTGGTCATTACAAAGAACGCCAGCATTACGGCAAGCCAGATGTGTCTTCCGTTCAAAAGAGCCCTCCTTGCGGGAAGGTTACTACTTCATCAGTTCCTTCTGTTTTTTACTGGCGGCTTCATCTCGTGAAAAAGCCACACAGATCACATCGCCGATCTCGATATTCTGGCCAAGCTCACTCTTATGCACATTTATCACATCGCCATTTTCGAGAAGACAGCGAAAATAATCACCATTCATAGAATCTACAACTGCCTGCATGTTACCCCTCCTGTTTTTTATTAAACTAGAATCCGAGCTGCGACAAAAAGCTCTGCACAAACCGGTGAATCTCATCTACGGCAGAATCATGATGCGAAGCTTCAAGAAACGCAATCTTGTTTCCTCGTAGATCGCCTTCTCTGGTTTTGTAAACTTCGATACGATAAACCAGTTCCTGAGAAAAATTCTTGTGCGGAAAGATCTTGACCAGCAGCCTGGTTTCGTCCGGGAGCCGCAGAATCATTGTCTCCTGGATACTTTCGGCATTTAGAGTGATATCGATACCGACATCCTCGTTTTTCCGGAACAGGTAACGCTGGGTGATCCTGAATACAAGATCACCCACGTCACGCAGACTCAGACTGCTTCCTTTATCCATTCCTGATCCTTGATGAAGTCTGCAAGTTCGATTCCAGTGAGGTTATCGCCGTTGCGCAGTCTTACCGTTACAGTGCCAGCGCTGGCTTCCTGGTCGCCAAGAATTATCATGAAGGGTATTTTCTGCAGCTGTGCCTGGCGAATACGATAACTGATCTTATCGTTGCGATCGTCGAGTTCACATCTGACAAGTTTCTGTTTCAGCGTTGCCACAACTTTTCTGGCATATTCAGCGTGCTGCTCGTTAACAGGTATGACGACCGCCTGAACCGGAGCCAGCCACAAAGGCATGGCACCACCATAATGCTCGACAAGAACGCCGAAAAAGCGCTCGATAGATCCCAGTAGAGCGCGGTGAACCATATAAGGGCGATGGCGGTTGCCATCAGAACCGATGTAAGTCATATCAAAACGCTCTGGCAGATTCCAGTCGAATTGAACGGTTGTCATCTGCCATTCACGGCCAATCGCATCTCTGATTTTGAGATCGATCTTGGGGCCATAAAAGGCTCCGCCGCCCTCATCCACTTCCCAGTCGAGATTTTCGGCAATAATTGCCTGGCGCAGAGACTCGGTAGCCTGTTCCCAGCGCGCATCTTCGTGGCCAACGGCCTTTTCGGGTCTGGTTGCAAGATAGGCCTTGATATCTGTAAAACCAAAAGCCCGCCATAATCTCAGGCTGAAGCGCAAAATTTCACGAATTTCATCCTGAATCTGCTCCGGAGTGCAGAAAATGTGTGCGTCATCCTGAGTGAAACCCCTGACACGCAGCAGCCCGTGAAGAACACCACTTTTTTCGTAGCGGTAGACGGTCCCGAGCTCGGCCCAGCGCAGCGGCAAATCACGGTATGAACGCACCTGCGATTTATAGGTCATTATATGGAAAGGGCAGTTCATCGGCTTGATATAATAATCGTTGCCGTCAATTTCCATGGGGTTATACATGGCGTCCTTGTAGTTACCGAGATGGCCACTGGTTTCCCACAGCCAGCTCTGGCCGATATGGGGAGTATACATCAACTCGTAACCATTGCGGTAATGCTGTTCTTTCCAGAATTTTTCGATTTCATGCCTGATTCTTGCGCCCTTCGGGTGCCAGAAAACGAGCCCTGGCCCAACCTCTTCATGAGTTGCAAAAAGGTCGAGTTCTTTGCCAAGTTTACGATGATCTCGTTTTTTGGCTTCTTCCAGGCGATCAAGGTATTCTTTAAGCTCTTCTTTGCTCATGAAAGCGGTGCCATAAATGCGCTGCAGCATCGGCCGCTTTTCATCGCCACGCCAGTAAGCCCCGGCCACGCTCAGAAGTTTGAAGTTTTTCACCATGCCTGAGTCCTGGACGTGGGGGCCACGGCAGAGATCGACAAACTTCCCCTGAGAAAAAACAGAGATGGTTTGATCGCCAAGCTCTTTGATAAGTTCAAGTTTGAACGGCTGATCGGCTTTTTCAAACATATCGAGAGCTTCTTCTTTCGTCAGAACTTTTCTGACGAATGGCGACTTCGCCTTGATCAAAGCTTCCATTTCTTTTTCGACAGCGGCAAGGTCGTCTGTGGTCAAAGCACGCGGCAAAAGAAAGTCATAATAAAAACCGTTCTCGATTGCCGGCCCGATGCCGAATTTGGCTTCGGGGAACATTGTTAACACAGCCTCGGCCATAATGTGGGCCATTGAATGACGGCACACCTCGTTGGCCTCTGGAGATTTTGCGGTGACAACTTCAAAATCAGCAGACTCGGTCAGCGGAGTGCGCAGATCGAGCAGATTTCCATTTATTTTACCTGCCAAAGCGGCTTTCGCCAGCCCGGCCCCGATTTTAGCAGCGGCGTCAAAAATCGTCGCTCCTGACTCCAGCTCAATTATTTTCCCATCTGGAAGTTTAAGCTGAATCATCTGTGACATATTGTCTCCTTATTTTATGCCCTGTTATTCGGGCTTCACGCTTACTTTTTTGAATTTTCGCTTGCCGGCCTGAACAATAAAAGTCATGCCGGGCTGGAACATTTTCTGGCCATCGGTTTCTTTGATCTGATCGATTTTAACACCGCCCTGTTGCAGAAGACGGCGCGCCTCACCGCCGCTCTCAGCAAGCCCGGTGCTGGTAAGAAGCTTCATCAGAGGCAGGCCTTCGGTCGGTGCCGCAATTTCTACCTCTTCAATGTTTTCAGGCAAACCGTCGCCAGTTTTGCCGAACATTTTTTCGAACTCGGCTTCTGCGGCCTCAGCAGCCGCCTGACCGTGATATTGAGATGTAATCTGGCGGGCAAGCCGCATTTTAACAGCCTTCGGCTGCGTAATGATCTGCTCACGAACTTCTTTAAGCTCTGCAAGAGAGAGACTGGTCAGCAATTCATAATATTTCAACATCAATTCATCAGGAATCGAAAGAAGTTTGCCATAAATCTGCCCGGCGGGTTCATCTATGCCGACATAATTGCCGAGGCTTTTCGACATTTTTTCCTTGCCGTCCAGTCCTTCCAGGATGGGCATAGTCAAGGTGACCTGCGGAGCCTGGCCATATGAACGCTGCAATTCGCGCCCAACCAGAAGGTTGAACGTCTGGTCGAGACCGCCAAGTTCGACGTCAGCGTGCAGTGCCACCGAATCGTAACCCTGCATCAACGGATACATGAATTCAACGACGCTGATCGGAATCTGGTTTTTGAAACGTTTGGCAAAATCGTCGCGCTCAAGCATGCGGGCAACGGTGTATTGTGACGAAAGCTTGAGAACATCGGCAAAGTTCATTTTTTCGAGCCATTCAGAGTTGAAGACAACCCTGGCCTGTTCAATATCGAGAATTTTAGCGATCTGCGCCTTGTAAGTTTCGGCATTGGCCTTCACTTCGTCTGTAGAAAGAGCCGGTCGAGTCTTTTTTTTGCCAGTCGGGTCGCCAATTCTAGCAGTAAAATCGCCGATCAGAAAAACGACTTCGTGGCCGAGAGCCTGAAACTGCCGCATTTTTTGCAGAACTACGGTGTGCCCGAGGTGAATATCAGGCGCGGACGGGTCTGCCCCCAGTTTTACAACCAGGGGCTTACCAGACTCGTAAGATTTTTCGAATTTTTTCAGAAGTTCTTCTCTTGAAACAATGTCGGCAGTGCCGGTTGCCACCATTTCAAGCTGTTCTGCCGGTGTTGCTTTGAATTTCACGTCAGATGCTCCTGAGATCTTTCTGATACTGCTGCAGTTTGGCTATCTGCTGTCGATAGGCCTCGATACCTTCGCGAATTTTGTCTACCACCTCAACAGGCGCTTTGTTGACAAAATCGGCATTATCGAGCTTGACCGAAATTTTGGCCATTTCTTTTTCGACTTTCGCCAGCTCATTCTCGACACGGGCAAGCTCAGCAGGTACATCGATAACACCAGCCAGGTCGAGGCAGACTTCGGTGGTACCCATCAGGCCAACGAGATGGCCGGCTGGTTTGCCTTCAACTACGGCAAAATTTTCTACTCCAGCCAGAGAACAGATCATGGCGGTATGGTTTCTGAAAACTTCGCTTAAAGTCGGGTTATCGATAACTTTCACCGAAACTTTTCTGGCGGGCGAAACATTCGCTGATGCCCGCAGATTTCTGATGACCCTGATCGCTTCCATCAGCTCAGCGATTTCCTGCTCGAGGGGGGTATTCACCAGACTGTTATCGACTTCAGGGAAACAGCTTTGCATAAGAAAGCCGCTGGCGCCTGGCAATTTTTGCCATATTTCTTCGGTGACAAAAGGCATAAACGGGTGCAGAATGCGCAAAGCGGTGTCGAGACAGGTCAGAAGAACCTGCTGAACCACGGCTTTGCGTTCCGGGTCTTTACCGAAAAGAACCGATTTGCTCATTTCGATATACCAGTCACAGAAATCGTTCCAGATAAATTCATATACGCATTTCAGAGCATCGTTGAAACGGAAGTTGCCTTCAGCCAGATTATTGCGAACCTGGTCAACGGCAAAGCTCATTCGAGAAAGAATCCAGCGGTCGATAGGACTCAACTTGTCGGAAGCTGGAAGAGCCGCTTCTATTGAGCAACTGGCACCTTCGAGGTTCATCAACACAAACCTGGAAGCATTCCAGAGTTTGTTGGCAAAATTTCGCCCGATTTCGACCTTGTTTTCCGCGAAGCGGATATCCTGCCCGACCGGAGCCAGAGAAATAACGGTATACCTGAGAGCATCGGCGCCGTATTTTGCGATAATATCGAGGGGATCAGGTGAGTTGCCGAGAGACTTGCTCATCTTGCGACCCTTCATATCTCTGACGATGCTGGTGAAATATACGTCGTGGAATGGGCACTCTCCGAGGAAATAATAACCGGCCATCACCATTCTGGCCACCCAGAAAAAGATTATGTCAGGCCCGGTAACCAGCGTATCGGTCGGGTAAAACCGCCGCAGAGTTTCTGTATTTTCGGGCCATCCCATGGTTGAAAAGGGCCACAGCCACGACGAAAACCAGGTGTCGAGAACGTCTTCATCCTGGGTAATACCTTGAGTTGCCCCGCACTTGCCGCATTTATCGGGCATGTCGGCTGCCACCATTACATGTTTGCAACCACCACAGGTATAGGCGGGAATTCGATGTCCCCACCAGAGCTGACGGCTGATGCACCAGTCGCGGATGTTTTCCATCCAGTGGAGATAGACACCTACCCAGCGATTGGGGGTAAAGCGCAGAGTGCCATCTTTAACGGCTTCGATGGCCTTTTCTGCCAGAGGTTTCATTTTAACGAACCACTGGTCAGAAAGATATGGTTCGATAACAGTTTTGCAGCGCTCACAATGGCCGACTGCGAGCTGATGATCTTCAATCTTCTCGAGCAAGCCCTGTTCTTCGAGCTCTGCAACTATGGCCTTGCGGGCTTCAAAGCGGTCCAGGCCGGCAAATTTACCGGCAAGCTCGTTCATAACGCCACTTTCGTCCATGACGATGATCTGTTCAAGATTGTGTCGCCGCCCCATCTCGAAATCGTTCGGATCATGGGCAGGAGTTATTTTTACAGCGCCGGTACCAAATGTTTTATCGACGTAATCATCGACAATTACCGGGATTTCGCGACCAATAAACGGCAAAACAAGTTTTTGCCCGATAAGATCGGCATAGCGTTCATCAGCGGGGTTTACCGCCACGGCGGTGTCACCGAGCATAGTTTCTGGTCTTGTTGTAGCAACGACAACGTAGCCTTTGCCGTCTTTGCGCGGATAGCGCATATACCACAGCGATCCGTTGGTGTCCTCCGGGATTTTTTCCTCGTCAGAAAGAGCCGTTCGACACCTGGGGCACCAGTTGATGATGTATTTGCCCTTGTAAATAAGACCATCCTGGTAAAGCTTGATGAAAGACATCTTGACTGCTTCACTCAGGCCTTCGTCCATGGTAAATCTTTCGCGTTCCCAGTCACACGAACAACCAAGCTTTTTCAGCTGACTGAGAATGATGCCGCCAAATTTTTCCTTCCAGGTCCAGACCCGCTCAAGAAACTTTTCCCGACCCAAATCATGGCGGGAAGTTTTTTCTTTGGCAAGAGCCTTTTCAACGACGTTTTGGGTGGCAATACCAGCGTGGTCGGTGCCAGGAAGCCACATGGTCTCGCGCCCCTCCATTCTCTGAAACCTGATCAGGATATCCTGGAGGGTGTTGTTGAGAACATGGCCCATGGTAAGCATGCCAGTGACGTTAGGCGGAGGAATGACAATTGTGTATTTCTGGCGATCTGATTTTTCGCTGGCATGAAAACAGCCGGCGTTTTCCCAGTTGCGATAAATGGCGGTTTCGACTTCTACCGGCTCGTAAGCCTTGGGCAGAAGCTCAGAGGTGTTGTTCTGTGACATAGATTAACCTTTTTTTTGCGATTACTTCTGAATAAGATGTAACAGTTTTTCGAATTCTTCCGGGGAGAGCTTGAGATTTTTGGCCTGGCGGAAAATAGTGAGTTTGGTCTCCAGAGCCTGGATCTTCTCCTGGGTTTTAGAAGCAGGTTTGAGGCTGAACGCTTTTTTGAGCTGTGCCATAGCTTCTTCAAACTGAGAATCAGCGGTGAGAATGTCTGCATACATCACAAGCAGAGGCACAAAATTCGGGTCGAGTTCGAGACCGGCAAGAATGTATTCTCTGGCTTTTTCGTGATCATCGCGCTCGAGAAGTCTCTCGGCAAAGCGCTGGTAAGTAGTCGGAGAGGGTTCGAATTCGGGCAGACTATCGACAGGCAAACCATTGGGAGCAGCTATTTTGGCACCACAGAGGTGGCAGAAACGGCTGTCCGGGTTGCTTGTAGCACCGCAGGCCTGGCAACTGAAAAGATTTTGAACGACCCAGACCTTGGATTTCTTGATGACCATGTCACCTTTGCGATAACCCTTCTCGACTTCGAAAACGATACAGCGCTCAGGAAATTTGGTCGATCTGAAATAATCCGTGGCAATGTGCTTTTCGGGATCAAATTCTTCAGAAATTACCTGCATGTAAGCAATCTGATTAGGGATAATCAGGCGTTCAAGAAGTTTCTGGTGAAGAGCCTGAAGTTCGGGAAGCGGATTTTTGCTGAGCAGCGAATCAAGGCCGTCAAAAAAGCCGATGAAGCTTGTGATGATTTCACTGTCGCCAATACCAGCACCAGCAGGAGCACCGGCAGAGGCAAGCCGCGCCTTGAGGTTTTCGATCTCAGTATCTTTACGCTGCAGTTGATCACGAGTTTTGCCGATCATACCTTCGAAGTTCTGAATGGCAAGGAGCTGGTCAGCGACCTGTCGAGTAAGCTGTTCAACTTCTTCTCTAATTGCGGGATCACTCATACTGTCGTCCTGTCGAGACTCAGCAGCAACACGCAGTCTGGCCAGTTCGTCTTCTCTGGCCTTATCTATTTCACGCAGTCGTTCAATTTCGTGCCTGAGTGATGCAGTTTCTTCAGATGAGCTTCCGCCGGCATTTTTAAGATTTTCGATCTCATCGGCAAGCTGCTCACGCTCAGATTCAAGAGCGGTAATTTTTATTGCCGCCTCGGCATATGCATTGGCATCATGGCTCAGCTGCTCGATTTTTGCTTTCAGTTCATCGACTTCGGCTGTTTCCTGACGTAGTCTTTCAAGCTCGTCAGAAAGCTCTACTGGTATGACATGACTGTCTTTTGACGCCTGAAGTTCAGCTCTGATGGCTTCTATTTCAGCTATAAGAGCGGCATTTTCTGCCTGGACCGCTGCAAGAGCCTCGCCAGCCGATGAATCAGACGACCCGGCAACTGCTGCCTCGTCTTTTTCTGCAATAATATTTTTTAGGTTGGCAACGTCCTGCTCGAGTTCGAGAACGCGATTTTTATACGATTCGAGCTCTGTATCGCCGGCAGCACTGGCCAGCTCTTCTTCTTTGGCCATCAACTGCGCCTTAAGCTCTTCGTAAGCGGCACTCAACTGTGCCAATTCTGCCTGAGAGGCATCCAGGGCCATCTGCACTTCAACACCGGTTTCGCCAGTCTGCATCTCTGCTGCGGCATTAGCAGCATTTGCCAGCTCTGTCTGCAGAGCTTCGGCTGCCTGACGAGACTGTTCCAGTTCTTCCCTGAGTGTGGAAACCAGCTGTTCAAGCTCTTCAACGCGAGGATCTTCAACCACTTCGGCTACGGCGCTGGAATTAGCCTGATGCTCTTCAAGCATCTGGCTGAGAGCCTGAATTTCTTCGTTTTTCTTTTGCTCCAGTTCGCTGAACTGACCCTTCTGGTCTTCAAGCTCAGCAAGGAGCCGTTCTGTTTCTGAAGATTTTTCTTCCAGAGCTTTTTTGAGCTGAACAAGCTCTTCGGAATCGGAGCCTCCGGCCTCGATCTGTGTCTTTAGATTTCTGATCTGGAGCTGCAGCAACTTGATCAGATTGTCTTTCTGCACAATCTGCTGATTCAACTTTTTGAAGAATTCGTTACTGATTTCTCCGTTGGCTTCTGGATTCATACGGTCTCCCTAAAATCAATACGGATTAACAATGCAATATACCTCGATCAAAGCCAGTTCTAGGGCCGATAAGCACTGCTTTTCGGCCAGTATCAGGCTACCAGGTTCTAAACCACGAAAGTCTAGCATAGTGTCGCAATCAATGCAACACCTGCAGAGCTGGCATCAGTTTTTTCTTTTTCCGACATGACCACCATCTTCGCCAACCTTGGGTTTCTCGAAGATATCTTTATCAACGACTGGTGGTTCCTTGGTCTTTTTCTCTTCGCGAGCCGGCTCTTTGAGCGTCTTAACCTGATCCTTCAGTTTTTTCTTGCACTCGGAGCACAAAACTCCTTCGTGAATTACAGCCTGACAAAGCTGGCATGGATGCGCAACCTTTTTCAGACCGACCCTTTCCAGTCTCCCGGAATTGATAAAAATCTGCACCTGCTCTTCTGAGCAGCCAACGTTTTCGGCAACCTGCGAAACAGAAGCACCCGAATGGATCCGCAAAAAATTCTTAACTTTCTGAAACAGTTCTTCTTCTTCACGAAAACACTTAGGACAAATGTCACGAGCCAGTTTTACCATAATAACGCCACATACGCGGCAGGAGATCAAATTGCCATCACTCATAATTGCACCAGCCATCACTTTCGGTTAATTCCGCAGACATAATAACAGATAAAACTACAAATTAACATGAAACTTTTCAGTATTAATAAACGTTCTATTCTATAGAGTTTATGTACCAACGACAAGAGCCTGTGGCAATATCGTCATAAACTGGTCATTACCGTATTCTTTGGCGAACAGCAGGCAGACAAAAAAAAGCAGATGAGTCGATGCAGCAAAGCTTTGTTCAGCTCGAAGAAAACGTCTGCGATCTTTTTTCATCATCGTGATATGTTATACTTAAGAATAAAATTGCCTGCAATTCTGCTGAGTCTTTAAGGGAGTAATACTGATGAAGATTTTTTATAAAGCCCTTTGCCTGTCGCTTGTAGTTTTCGGGCTGCTGCACTGTAACGGCCTGGCCAAAGCCGCAGACATGAGTTTCGACTCTTTTGAAGCAGCTGAAGCCGCAGCCAAAAAACGCGCCGAAGAATACCAGAAAAAAATGCAGGAACATCTTAAAAACGTTAACGAACAATGGGAAAAACAGCAGAAAGACCTCGGCAGCGATTCTTCCAGCCCTGACATCGGCAAAATCACCACCCGCCAGGACGGCCAGCAATCTTCCGAAACCGAAGAGGGCAAAAAGCTTGAAGACGCTGTCACTTCGAGCGTAAATAAACTCAAAGACGAAATGATGAATAAGGCCAGTCCTTCTTCAACCGGGTTTGCCGGGGGCGCTGCCGGTTATCAATGGTCTGTTAAATTTAAAAACGGCAAATATGTCCTGTCAGATTCTTACAACGAAGCAGAATTCAGCACAGGAAAAAAAACCACCACCCCCACCACACCCGCAGCGTCTGGAGAAGCAGACAAAATCACAGCCAAAGAACCGACAACATCTCCGCCAGCAAAGACCGCTCAGACCAGCCCAGCCCCACCAGAGGGCACAATAGCGACCAAACCTCCTGTCGAACCGACAAATGCTGTTCAAAGCAATCCGGCAGACTCTACGCCCTCTGAGCCTCCCGCAACCCCTTCGCCATCCAAGCCTTCTTCTCAACCAGCCGCACCTGTATCAGAACCTGTGCCGCCGCCAGCCCAGGGCGTAGATCCGGCACCAATCAAGCTGCCCCCACCATCAGTCAAACTTGTCATTCAACACCCCACCGACTTCACCGAAGAGGTTTTCGCCGGCAATGCAGGCTCTGATTCAACTGCGAACTTCAGACTCGATAAATTCAAGATCCCTGAAGACACAAGAATTAAAATCGCCGTCGAAGTCGGCGATGACGTTACTCCCGAAGAAGTTTCGCTCATAGTGACTGACGACCAGGGCGACAGTCAGCCGGTAAGTGCCGCCAGACTTAAAAACTACCGCCATATGTTTCGCGTGCCTTCCGAAGATAAATATTCAGCCAGTGTCTACGTTGCCGACAAATCAGCTCCGGGCAACCAGCAGAAAAAAATTCTGCAGGTAATCATACCCGTCGGAAAAGTTGATTTTGAGAGTCGCACAATCGATAACCAGAGAGGTAGCGGCAGTGGTCGAAACCCTTCTTCATCAGCAGGCACTTCTTCTCGCAGTGACAGCAGCGTAAGCCACTCGAGCTTTGGCCAGCCGCAGCAGGTCGACCTCTCAGACCTCTATGCTACCCCTGGGGCAAATACGACCGCAGCGGGCGGTGTGTCACAAAACAACTCTGGCAACAACCATAATGATACCGCAAACAAGCAGTCTGATTCATTTTCTCAAACCAATCCCCCAAATTATGTAAACTCATCGGCTGGCAGTTACAATGAAGAGTCGGGTCAGAGCGGAATCACTGCCGATACTTCCGTTGCAGCTGGCATTAAAGAGGATCACAGCGATGAGAGCAATACGAAAAAGCTGAATTACGACGATGCCACCGCAGACAACGCCCCTGATTATGCCGACAGAAGCACTGACAGCAGCTCTTCTGCGTATTCCCAGAACTCTGGCGCTTCCGGCGACGACAGCTCTGAATCAGACACCGGCGTTGCCGGTCACAAAGACTCTGATCAACCAGGATCACATGAAAACGACCATGACGGGTATGAAGCGGCAGGTGGCTCATATGATGCCAGCACCGGTAACGAACTCGACCCCGAAACAGAATCACTTAATTCTGCCGCAGCCGGTTCGGCACAGCACCCAGAAAACACCGCAGCAACGAGTAATGAAGGTTCCGATGACTTTCTCATGGCAGTATCTCTCCGCTGCGAAGCCCAGAAACTCTACCAGAGCTTCAACTTCCTCGACGGTCATTCGCAAAAATCTTCGGCAATAAAAGCCGGCAGCGAGGTTATTTTCAGTCTCGATATGGCTGCCGGGGTCGATCCGGCCAGCATTATGATCAGACTTTCAGATGGCAACAACGAAATAAAAGGCAATCTGAAGCGCATGGGTGAATCTTTTGCCTATACATTCCAGAACCCGACACCTGCAGCCTATATCGAAGTCAGCGGAAAAAGCGGGACCAGATCGTTCAACTACCGAGTCGCCATGCCGGTCGAGTAAATCAGTCTAATTCCAAAAGCTGCAGCGTGGCAGAAACCAGAACTTTGATCTGCCCGTTTTCGTCTGCGACCACGAGCTGACCATCTGGCAGCAGATTCAGAATACGTGCCCCAAAAGATGGCTGTCCAGCGATATTTACCCGAAATTTAGCTCTGGTCGAGAAGTCTGCATATTTATTCCATAAACTGCAGATTTGTTCGGAGCTTGAGTCATGCAGAGCTCCCCATGCCTGACAAAACCTCAGTAACAGCTCAACGCGGTCGAGATTCGGCGCAAATTCGCCCACCCAGGCAGAAGCAATTTCTGAGTCACGCAGTGGCTTCATGTTTACGCCAATTCCCACAACCATCCTGAAGCAGTCTGCATCTGCAACCGACTCGGTTAAAATGCCGGCCAGTTTTCGGGAACCCATAAAAACATCGTTCGGCCACTTCAACCAGATATCTGCCGGCAAGGGCTCACAGTGAGCGGCAAATGCCTCGCAAAGGGCCACACCAGCCAACAGTGACCTCGGAAAACAACTGATCTTTTCTTGTGCAGAAAAGGAAAACATCAAACACTGGCCAGGCTCGGCATTCAGCCAGTTGCGCTGATATTGCCCTCGACCAGCCGTCTGCGCATCAGCGACTTCTATTCTTGGGACAAAATAATTCTGCTGCCAGTCACGCTTGAGATCGTCGTTTGTCGAAGTGGTTTCAGCAACCCAGGCAAGCTGATGAGCTGCAAAAAAGCTTATAGAAGCAAGTTTGCTCTGCAGCCCGGCTATAAAAGCCTGATTTATCGACATTTAATTTCGGGAAGCTTATCGGATAAATCTTTAAGAAGGGCGTTGTCTGTCAGATCAGGTCGGAGAGGGGTAATTGAAACAAAGCCGCCCCTGACAGCAACAATATCGCATTCCTGGCTGTTATCCGTTATCTCTGGCCAGCCCTGAATCCAGTAGTAGGATTTACCGTTGGGATCGAGGCGATGGTCATAAACTTCGCGATAATCTACCGTGCCTGAGCGCGTGAACTTTATGCCAGCTATTTTTTCTGAGGCAAGGGCGGGAACATTGATATTGTAGACTCTGTCTGCCGGCACACCAGCGGTCAGCAACTGCTGTATACAGTGGGCGCTCCACTCTGCCGCAACGCTGTAATCTGCGTCAGCATTATATGAATCCAGCGAAACCGCAAAAGAAGCAATGCCTTTGAAGGCACCTTCGAAAGCTGCGGCTACGGTCCCTGAATAGAAAATATCCACACACATGTTGGGTCCGCGGTTGACTCCGGAAACCACGGCATCAGGCCGGGCTTCAAGCAGGTTGGCAATGGCTATTTTAGCGCAATCAGCCGGCGTACCCGAAACAGCATAGGCCTTTTCTACTTTGGCCGGAAAATCGACTTCTCTGACCCGGAGCGGGTGTGAAAGGGTAATAGAGTTGCTGGCTGCGCTTCTTTCGGTGTCGGGAGCGACAACGGTAACTTTCGCGAAACCGCTCAAAGTCTTTGCCAGGGCGATTATACCAGACGCACTGATTCCGTCGTCGTTACAAAGTAGAATATGCATGGTACCTCCAATGGTTCAAACGTGCTGCAAATCAGGGAGTGAAAACGAAATAACTTGCGGCTGTATTCAAGTCATGATAAGATGTTCTAACTTCGTTTTCAAGGGTTTTTCATGTTAAAAGGGTTGGCAATTTCTCCGGGCTACGCCCTCGGAAAAATCTATTGTCTCAGGCATATACAGCTTGAGAATATCGAGGGCAGTACAATTGCCGCCAGCGAAATCGAAGTCGAAATAGACCGCTTCAAAGCCGCCCTGGAACTCTCAAGAACAGAGATCAGCCAGCTGCTGGAGCTCCCTCAGATCAAGAGCAGCCTCGAAATCTCAAACATATTTCAGGCTCACATGACGCTGATCGACGACCCGGATCTGCAAAAAGAAGTAACCAAGCGCATCAAAGAGCAGATGCGTGATGTACAATCGGTTTTGAGTGGCGTAATAAAAGACTACAGCAATTTTTTCAGAAATCTTCCCGACCCTCAGTTTCAGGGCAAAGCCATCGACATAATGGATGTCGGCAAACGCATAGTGAAAAATTGTCAGAGACGCAAAACCCGCACAGCTAGCATCGAAGAAATTTCCGACGGCATAATAATCGCGGCTGAAGATCTCACGCCCTCTGAAATAGTCAGTTTCAACCCATCTCGAATCAGCGGGATTGTCATAGAAGAAGGAACCCCCACCTCACATGCCTCCATTCTGGCAAGATCTCTGGGGATTCCCGCCCTGATTCAGGTAAAAGACCTGATGCAGAAAGCCCACAACGGCAGTTTTGCCATTATCGACAGCAACAGCGGGCAGGTCATACTCGACCCCGATGAAGCAACCAGAAATCATTATCTTCGAGAACTGGAAAGCTATCGAGACAAACAGAAGCAGATTTTAAAAATTCTCGCCGAGCCCTCGGTAACTACCGACGGAGTCAGCGTTTCTCTGAGGGCCAATATTGGCCAGGCGGCTGACATCGAGGCGGTAATCGCCAACCATGCTGCTGGAGTTGGCCTCTATCGCACCGAATTTGCCTACCTGACCCGCAGAACTTTTCCAACAGAGAACGAACTTCTTGAGGTCTATTCTGAGGTTATCAACAAACTTGGCTCAGCCAGCCTCGTTATCAGAACCATAGATATCGGTGGCGACAAGATCTCTCACCTCATGGGCAACTCTCTCGAACGTAACCCCGAACTTGGCTGGCGGGCCGTAAGAATGTCTCTTGATTGCGAGGAAGTGTTTTCGACTCAGTTGCGTGCTATTTTGAGAGCGGCTGCCAAGGCTCAACCTGGCCAGGTCAGCATTCTTTTTCCGATGATTTCTAACATCGAAGAATTGCGCAAGATCAAGGCTCTGCTGAATAAAATGCACGAAGATCTAATCAGAGGCGGGTATCCAACCCCCGAAAACATTCGCATCGGCATCATGGTCGAGATACCTTCTGTCGCACTGCTGGCCGAAAAATTTGCCCGTGAAGTAGACTTTTTCTCGATCGGCAGCAACGATCTGGTTCAGTACACACTCGCAGTAGACCGCACCAATTCGAAGGTCTCTCACCTCTATCAGCCGGCAAACCCTGCAGTTATAAAACTCATAAGCCAGGTTGTGGCCGTAGCCCGGCAACACAACGTGGGAGTAAGTCTCTGCGGCGAAATGGCTGGTGACACCCGCTATACTACGCTGTTGCTCGGTCTTGGCCTGCGCGAACTTTCAATGAATGCCGTTCTTATCCCGTCAGTAAAACAAATCCTTCGCAGTGTCTCGCTTGAAGAAATACAAAAGCTGATAGCACCGGTTCTCAATCTCGATACCGCCGAAGAAATAGAACAAGCACTCAACAAAATAAACCATAAACTTGGAATACAGTGAAACGAAATCCAGCATTAACTCTGGGAATAATTTTAATAAGTTTTTTCTGCCTGGCGTGTCAGACAGACTCAGGAGCCGACCAGGTTTCATCCCCGGTATCTCCAGTAGCGGTGAAGCAGGGCAGCTTTCAGGTTCTGCCCGAAACATCGACTGAGCTGGCAGGCAATAGCCTGCAGGTAATGCTTGCCCGCACCTTTGACGAAAAAGCTCTGGGACTGATGTATTACGAAACCCTCCCGGAAAACAGCGGCATGCTTTTTATCTATCAAGCCCCCCGGCAAATGTCGTTCTGGATGAAAAACACCATGATCCCACTCGATCTGATTTTCTTTTCTCCGGATCTCGAAATAACAGAGTGGATCGAAAACATGGAACCCGGTTTCGGCAAACCGGAATATTCGTTGCCGAGATACCAATCAACGATGCCAGCTCAATATGCTCTTGAATTGAACGCAGGCATGGTAAAAAAACTTAATCTTAAACAAGGTGACAAGCTTGATATACCGATCACGCTTCTTTATTCAGACTGAGAATGCTGCCAGGATCTGTTGACAACCTTTTCAGGCTCGCAGGAATCGTAATTTCGGCCATTCTTGCAGCGCAGCCCTGGCTGATGACTACCGGGTCAGAAGACCCGTTTCTTTTCAGTACCTGGGGAATTTTTGCCGCCGGTTCAATTGCGGCCTGTCTTTTGTCGGTCATTCTGCCGTTTTTTCGGCCAAGACGTGGTCAGATAGTCTTTATCAGCGGCTTTTTTCTTCTGTTTGCCGCCACAGTGGTCGCCACTCTCAATTCTTCATTTTTTGCAAGTCTGCGCAGTTCAATGTATCTGGTCACTTTGATGCTGCTGGCGATTTTTTTGCGCCTGACCAGAAAACAAAAAGATAATGCTGCGATAGCCGGCATGATCGCCATGAGCGGCACAGCCATGGCAATATGCGGTCTGCTCCAGCTGGCTGGCTACGATCCTCTGACCTGGAGCTCCAGCAGTCTGATGTTCGACACCTTTACCAACCCTGACTATCTTGGCGCATTTCTGGTAATCTGCTCTATCATAACCTTCGGTCTTATTCAAGATCAGGGAAGCAACCGGCGCAGCCGTATCGTCTTTTCGGTTTTTCTGGTGCTGCAACTGACAGCGATTCTTCTGGCCGGCAAGCCAATCATACTTATGTGCCTGCTGCTGGCAATATTTCTTAATTCTACCAGCTTCTGGGAAATCAGACCCGGCAGATTCTTGAGACGCTCGCCACTTGTAGCCGGGCTGCTGCTGGCAATAATCTCCACATCTTTCTATGGTCTGTCCTATTTCGCCACTTCGAGCTATCCATGGGGTTCCATAAGCAAAATGCCACAAAACCACATGCCGGTCATCACCAGGCTGGTATTGTGGCAAATGGGCTTCGGCATCTTCACAGACCACCCCATCACCGGCCTCGGGCCAGGTTCAGTGGCTTACCTCATGCCTTCACAACGGCCGCCGCAAGGTTCGATGATAGGCATAACTGCGTTCAATGATGATCCCCATTCTGCAGTAGTCAGTCTGCTTGCAGAAATCGGTTTTTTCGGGCTATGGGGAGTTGGAAGTCTGATCGCCGCTCTCTACGGCTGTTTCGTCTGGAGACGCTCAAAAGAAGTCAGTAACATCGTCTCGAGCCCGAGTGAAAATTTAGACGCAATACCAACACTGAAAGAACCTCAGTCGGAAACGCCGACTCCTGCTCCGATAAGCGTTGCAGATACCGTCTCTGCAGAAGTCAAAACTGAAATACCAGCGACCACACCAGCGACTACCCCTGAGTCGTCCCCTGAAAAGCCAAAAACGGAAGTGCCCACCCCTTCCGCAGCAGACATTTCAAAGTCAGCAACAGAAGAGCCAAAGCCAGAAACAGAGACGGCACCCCCAATTCAACCAGTTGTTCAAGCAGCGGCTGAAGTGACTCTTGCTGTTACAACCCCTGAAAACACTGCCCAGCCTTCAGAAACAGCCGAAATACAGAGTAACGCAGCTGAAGCGACTGCAGAGGCCAACCCTGTCGCAGAAAACTATTTTCCCTGGTCGGCAACGGCGGTCTTTGGCGCTGTATCTTATCTCGCTTTTCGAGCCAACTTTATCAGCATGCCGGTTTTCTTTTATTCGGTTCCATTGATAATCGCGTTTTTTGGCATTACCAGCGCGATTGCGGCTGAAGAGTGTAAAATGCAGCCTGAACATGACAGTTCTCTGAACAAAGCCACCATGATTGCGTCTTTGTCTTTTGTCTTCTACAGCTTTTTCAACAACAGCGTTTCTATCATCCCCCTTTCTGGTTTCGCAGTGCTGATTTTCAGCCTTCACTTTTCGAGTTGCCAGCGCGACCTGGCCTGGAAAAGAAAATTCAGCCCCATCGCCATTCTCTTTTTATTGCTGCCACCTCTGTATGTGTATTGCTCATATATCTTTCAGATCGCCCACCACCGCGAACAGATCAATCTATGGAAGGGGCAAAGCCTGCTCGCAAGCGGGCAGGCCTCCGAAGCCGAAAAGGCTTTCAATAGAGCGGTAAACTCGAATCCTCAATCACTCAAGGCTTATTACGGCCTCGCCATGAGCCTGGAAAAACAGAACAGGCCCGATGAAACCCAGGATATACTGAAAAGACTCGATGCAATGGTTCCAAACGCCTTCAATTCGAACTATGAGCTTGCGAGAATCATGTTGAGCAGGCGACAGATTCTCGAAGCCCATCGTCACGCCCTGAAGAACCTTGAATGGGATAAAACCCCCAGCTCATACGAACTTCTGGGGAAAATCCTCATGATCGAAGGCAGATCAGGTGAAGCAGAAAAGATCTTCAGGGAGGGCCTGGGACTTTACCCGGTCAGCACCATTGAACGCGAAGCCGCAGACAGAATTCGTCTGAATCTTGCTGCCATAGCCGCAGGCCGCGGCGATTTTGCCCGCTGTGAAGAGTTATTGAAACAGATCAGATCTGATGTCATCACCGATGTTAACAATCTGTATCTCACAGGTCTGCTGCTTGCACGCAAAAAAGACTATGACCAGGCTCTCGAAATCTTTGAAAAAGCCCTCGACCTTTTCCCGCAGAACCCGAGATTCATGAATGCCATAGGGTTCATTTTAAGCGAAACCGACACTGACCTGGATCGGGCTCAGAACTTGCTGGAAAATGCCCACCAGATAATCGGGCGAGCCGACCCTGTAGATTTGGCAGACCTGCTGATGGTCGCACACAGTCTGGGCAAACTTTACTGGAAACAGGGGAAAACAGCTCAGGCTGGCGAACTGTTAAAAATCGCCTGGGAGCAATGCCCTGAAGAATGGGCTGCTCTAAGAGAAGAACGCCTGATCGACTATGTGGAGTTTTGCAAAAAAAATGGGCTGGAACCACCAAAATGGTGACCGGAGATTTTTTTGGTGTCTTTCTGTCCTTGATCGTGTTGCTGGTTGTTGCAGCGTTTTCAGTAATAAACCTTCGCCCGCAATCTGATGAAGGCAGCGAAGAGCTGACCAACCTTGCCCTGCAGTTTTTTTACGAGGGCGATTTTCCCACTGCGATAATTGACAGAAGCCTTAAAATCTGCCACGCCAATAAAATTTTCAACCAACGTTTTTTGCAGGAACAGCATAGCCGTTTTATGGAAGATCTTCTCGAGCAGGAGCCGTTTGTAAGCTGCCAGGAAGCCTGTCAGTATATCAAAAATTACAAAGCCGGAGGACAGATCCCTGAACAGCCTCTCTTTTTTGGCATCACACCAATGTTTGATGGCGACAAACTGGTTATCCCTTCCAATTACTTCGTTATTCGCCGCGTATTTACCGGTGAAAATTCGACAGAACCGAAGCTGGGCATTTCTCTTGTTGGCACAGGCCTTTTTTGTTCGGCCCTGGAAGAACTGATGCAAAGCATTGCCCAGAAAGAAAGCAATTTGCAGGAGCTGCAGGAACTGGACAGACTCAAATCGGAGTTTCTTGCCACTCTCAGCCACGAATTGAAGACCCCTCTGGTCTCGATAACCGGCTATCTAGACCTGATTGCTTCGCAAAAAATGGGGCCGCTCACCGAAAAGCAGGAAAGGGCATTACGGATTTCTTTGCGAAACACTTCACATCTCAACAACATGATCTCGTCTATTCTCAATTTTGCGCGAATGGAAGCTGGCAAATTGCGCTTCGACCTGATCAATCATAAAATTCAGCCAAATATCAATGACATTGTCGACTCGCTGCGCCCCATGGCTGACAAGCGCAATATAAGTCTTCAGGTTCAGCTCGAAAACAGTCTTCCGGTTGTAGTTATAGATACAGACCTGATTCACAGGGTTTTGTCGAATCTGATTGAAAATGCCATAAAATTTTCTCAGCCCGATTCGGTAATTTTTATCAAAGCCGAGCAGATAAGCGACACTCAGGTCAAAGTAGAAGTCAAAGATCAGGGCTGTGGTATCCCGGCTGACAAGCTAGACAAAATAAAAGCGCCGTTTTTTCAGGCAGACAAATCAGACACGAGACCTACCGGCGGGCTTGGGCTCGGGCTGGCAATCGCCGAAAAGATACTTGTCGGGCACGGCACAACTTTGTCGATAACCTCAGAAGAGGGAAAAGGCACAACATGCAGCTTTATTTTAAAAGTTGCCACGCCACGCTAGCGACTAAGCGCCAGACGATCACTCTTCTGCCGAGCCACGGGCAATATCGAGTTCTTTGAGCTTCAGATAAAGGTTTTTACGGTGCATGCCCGCTATTCTTGCTGCCTCAGACATGTTTCCAGATGCTTTTTCGAGTAAACCTTCAAAATACTTGCGTTCAAAGGTTTTCAGCAATATTTCCTTGGCGTCTTTATACTGCATCGACATCATCCCTTCCTCGATAAATTTTTCATTTTCGAGTCTGGATCTAAGATGAAACCTACTGGAATCATTCTGAAAAACGCTTTCGTCTTCAAGAATTATGACCTTTTCGATTAGATTCTGCAATTCCCGAACGTTGCCCGGCCAACTGTACTGCATCAGTTTTCCCATGAATTGATCAGAAAAGGTCTGCAGCCTGCGGTTGAGTTTTTCGCAGTATTTTCTGGCAAATGCCTCGACAAGAGCCGGAATATCAGCGAGTCTTTCCCGCAAAGGAGGGAGATGGATATTGATAACGTTGAGTCGGTAAAAAAGGTCTTCTCGAAAGCTTCCCTCGTCTATCGCCTGCATGAGATCACGATTTGTCGCCGTAATTACCCTGGTATCGACACCTATGGTCTGGTTACCGCCAATCCGTTCAAAATTTCGCTCCTGTAGTATTCTCAGAATCTTGGTCTGCGTAGCGAGCGACATTTCGCCGATTTCGTCAAGAAAAATCGTGCCAGAGTCGGCTATTTCGAATTTACCGAGTCTGCGGCTGAGAGCGCCGGTGAAAGCTCCCCGCTCATAACCGAATAATTCGCTCTCGATCAGGTTTTCTGGTAGTGCGGCACAGTTAACTCTGATGAATGGGCGGGATTTTCTGGGGCTGAGGCTGTGAAGAGCGCTCGCCACCAGTTCTTTGCCGGTACCGGATTCACCGGTTATCAGAACTGTTACATCGTTGGGGCCAACCCGCTCGATAAGATCATAGACTCTCTGCATGCATTCGCTCGAGCCGATAAGAGCTGCCAGCCCATTTCTCTGCTTGAGCTGCTCTTTCAGAAGCTGATTTTCGAAACGCAGACGACAGCGCTCGAGAGCCCTTCTGACAGTGAGGCGCAATTCATCATTGGAAAACGGCTTCGGCAGATAGTCGTAAGCGCCGCGCTTCATGGCTTCGACAGCGACTGCTTCTGAGCCATAGGCAGTAATCATGATGACCATTATGTCCTGACGAATTTCAACCAGTTTGTCGAGCAAAATCATGCCAGAATCACCCGGCATGGTCAGGTCGGTTATAACCAGATCGAAATCACCGGTCTGAAAAACAGCGAGTGCCTCATCGGTGCAGGTTGCCTTGCTGACCACATAACCTTCAGGTTTTAGAACAGCTTCAAGAGTATAAAGAACAGAATCTTCATCGTCTACGATGAGAATATGGGGGCTGTTCGCCTTTTTAGCCATAACTTTAGACATTTACCGCTCCGTCCGGCAGATACAGTTTGAATACCGTTTGATCAGGGCCTGAGGTAAATTCTACTCTGCCTTTGTGCAATTCTACTATTTTACGTGTTATTGCCAAGCCAAGACCCGTGCCATTCGACCTTGTGGTAAAAAATGGCTCGAAGATCCGCGCTTTAACAGATTCTTCGATCATTGGCCCGTTGTTGCCGACGCTTATAACTGCAGCCTCTGCATTTTTTTCGAGGCTGATCTCTATTATACCACCTCTGCCTGCTGCCTGAAACGCATTTAAAACGAGGTTGAGCACTGCCTGCTTTATTTTTTCGGGGTCTAGAAAGACATCACATGCTGTTTCAGGAAAGGTTTTCACCAGTCTGATTTCGTTTTTCATCGCCTCATGCCTTACCAGGAGCAGAAGTTCATTTATCAGCTCAACAAGATCGCACTTTTTGAGACTGGCGGTTTCGGGGCGGACGAGACTCAAAAGCTCTGCAACAACCCGGTTTAGCCGCAATACTTCACCGATTATAACGTTGGCATGCTCTTTGAGATCGCCCTGAACCTCGTCACGAATTATTTCAACCAGGCTTCTGATGGCTACCAGCGGGTTTCGTATTTCGTGGGCAACAGAAGCGGCCAGGCGACCAAGCACCGCCCATTTTTCCGATTCAAGCATCTGCTGTTCGATTTTTTTCTGATCGGTAACGTCATCTACCACAAGAACACAGCCGCGAATTTCATGCCCGGCATACAACGGCAAAAGATGAACCGAAATCAAGCTGACATCGTCACCTGCCCTGCATTCCAGAACTCTGCCCACCGTAGCGTCGTAACTTGTGCCTTCTGTCAAACGTGCAAAAAAATCATCGACGTCCTGCATCAGGTTGTTGGCAAAAACAAGATCGGGAACCATATTGCCAAAATCAAAAAAGCTCTGTGTAGCGATATCGAAACCGCTGACACCGGATAGCGAAAAAAAGCGATCGTTGGCAATTAAAAACCGGCGATTGTGATCGATAGTTGCCAATCCCTGGTTTATACTTGCCAGAATATTCTTCATCTGCTGGTTCCAGTCTGAGAGTTCTTCGTAAAGAGCCGCATTTTCGATCAGAGATGCCAGAACCGGCGCGATAGTCTCAAGAAATCTTCGCACCCCCTCAGAATAACCGCCAGCATCATTTTTAGCGAGAACCATGACCCCATTCACCTTGTTGCCGGTCAACAGGGGAATACCGATGATCGTCATGCCACCGGCAAGGGATTCATGAACAGTTTTTTCAACAAATGCCATGTTGATAACGTTTTCAAGAAGAGTAACCTTTGGTTTTTGAGTGCTGCTGATGCTGACCTCTTCTTCAAAACGCATACTGCGTCTATTTTTAAGAATTATTTGCCCAAAAGAGCTGAAAGAAAGCGTCTGAGCTTTTTCAAGAAACTTTTCGAGAATTGCTTTGAATTCGTTATTGAGTGTCACCTTGCGCATCAGCTCATATATTTCCCAGAGTTCCTGCAATTTTTCGTCAATGGCTCGATTTCTCTGCAGATTTTCTTTGAATGTCTCTTGAACGGTTAAGGCCATGCGGTTAAATGAGTCGCCGAGTTCTTTCAACTCGCCGGCGCCCCGGCTCCCGACACGAACTGAATAATCGCCGGCACCAAATTCCTGAATGCAGTTCATCAGATCGGTCAGAGGCACCAGAATGCTTCTTGAGGCAAAAACTGCAACTATCAGCCCCAAAAACATGCTTAGAATCATCATCCAGGCAAAGTCTCCGGCAGTGTTTTTTGAATGCTGCAGCCAGGATGGCGGAACTCCGACCCCCACCGCACCGCTGACAGTGCCATCGACGATTATCGGGAAAAACAGCTCCCGGTAGGTTTTATCAGGGCCAACGCGTATTTCTACCGTATTGAGGTTGCTGACATCGGGAAATCCGCCGGGCGGAATACGCTCCTCGTCGCCCCACTTTTTCCACCAGTTGTTGTCGTAAACGGTAAGGAAAAGCTCCCGTGAAATGCCTGCGCGATTTTCCATAATATGGTCGAGAAGCCGGGAGTCACCACTCTGCAGGAAACTTTCTGCTGCCTTCTGCAGAATTTTGCCCAGCGAATACGCCGTCTGCAGTGTATCGTCAGCCATCTGAATTCTTTCACGCGAAAACCCGGCAATGGCAAGAAAGCCATTGGTGATAAAAATCAGGGCTACAAACAAAAAAACCAGTTTTCCCTGCAATGTTCTGGGAAGCATGTAAAACCTTTCGCCTCAAATAGGTACCCAGAATGAAACCACGGTTCCGGTGCCTATATCTGAGACTATTTGAAAGTCGCCGCCAGCGAATTTGACCCTCTCTTCCATGCTGATAAGGCCAAGTTTTTTTAAGCTGCCGTATTTACCACGGATCTCAGCAATATCAAAACCCTTGCCATCGTCTTTTACCACTACCGACAACCGTTTTCTGCCACTGTCGTAATTTAGAAAAATGTGAATTGAACTCGGCTCAGCATGTTTGACAGCGTTGTTTGCCGCCTCCTGAACCACACGAAAAACCGCAAGTTCACGGTCTGCGCTCAATCTGATGCGCTCGCCTTCAACCTCGACATGAACAGAAATACCTGTTCTTGATTTAAAACCACTGATAAACTGTTCAATTGTCGGAATCAGGCCCAGGTCATCCAGGGCCATAGGTCGCAGATCAAAAATGAACCGCCTGATATCTTTAAGGCTTTTGATGACCGAATCTTTCAGTTCGAGTAATTCGTTCACCAGAACTTCGTCTCTCGCATGCTGCTCGATACAGTAGTCTATCCGCATCGTCAGACTTGCAAGAGTTTGAGCCGGCCCATCGTGTATTTCCCGTGAAATTCTTCGCCGTTCTTCTTCCTGGGCTCTAATGATGCCGCCTGCCTGACTCGCGTTAGCCTCAGAATCTTCAGTATGCAGCATGTTATAAACTCGCCTGCTGATGCTTTCTGCCTGAGAGTCGAGACGATTGCACAACTGCAGGGCATTCTCAGGGTTCGCTCCGGGTAAAAACTCTACCGTGTCTCTAAGGTGCTCGAAAGCTGCCTTTATTTTGGGAGCTATTTGGGGATTCATCGCCGAAAATGTGATGACGATATTTTCAAGGTCGTCGAGCTTATCTGCAAAGGCAGCCCGGCTCTTAACCGGATCCTGCGACTGCAAAACCTTTTTCTTTACAGCTTCCAGAGCTTCCCGAAAGCTGCCAATCTCTTGTTCAAGGGCATCAAATGACGTTTTTGGCATGACTATCCTATTTTTCTGAGGATCTGATTCTGTTTATTTCGAGTTCAGCACGTCTTTTGAGGGCATATGAATCACCGCCGGCCCGGGCTATCTTTTCGTATTCAGCAATTGCCTTTTCGGGGTGACCATTGGCTTCAAGACACTTCGCATAACGAATACGCAAATCAACACGATGAGGGCTTTTCTGCAGAGCCTGATACAGATACGCCTCGCCTTTGACATAGTTACCGGTAGTCTCTGCAAGTCGCCCAAGTCTGGTCAAGGTAACCGCATCTTTCCGGCCAAGACGATATGCCCTCTCTACAGCATCAAAAGCGTCCTTATGCATCGAAAGTTTCTCAAAAATTACCCCGACCATATCGTAGGTCTGTGAATCTTTTTTGAGTTTTAGAACTTCAAGATAGTTTGGTAAAGCTCCTTCCCAGTTTCCTTTCGAAAACTCAAAGGCTCCTTTTTTGCGAAATTCTTCGATTCTGCGGTTCAAAGCTTTTTTATCAGGCTCTCTGGCAACAGCATCCCTCAGCCCAGCGCCGTTTTTTTGCTCAACTACCGGGTCTGTTTTTTTGGCAGGCTGTTTCGGGGCTGCGATTTCAGTCTTTTTCGCTGCTGTAGGGCTGGGCTGAACGACCGGTTTTACAACGGCAGCTGCCGCAACAGCCGAAACTGCAGACACGGGGTTTGCTGATTCTTTTGCATTCGCTGTCGCTGCAGATTCTTCAACAACCGGAATAATGACATCTGCCTCAGACGCAGACCTGTCGACGGTCGCTGCCCGGACGGCATCCGGTTCATCGGGCTTTGCTGCATCCGAGCCACGATCCGTTAATTTATCAGAAGCGGGTGCCTCGAAGAGAACCTTTCCAGAGACGGGTATTTCAGGGGTTTCAATTGCTTTTTTCTCGATCAGCCTGGCTTCGGTTCTGCCTTGTACAACAAGAACCTTTTCTTCGACAGGAGGCGTTTTTCTTGCTGTTGCAACACTCTGCAAAGCCTCGTTATCGTCTGGAACAAGGCTGAGTATTCTCTGGTAGTGTCGAGCTGCGTCTTCGCTACGGCCTTCTGCTTTCAAAGCCCGGGCCAGTTGGCGGTTAAGGTCTACGT
Source organism: Candidatus Rifleibacteriota bacterium (assembly GCA_029564115.1). The sequence goes on from JAKQQP010000603.1 coordinate 59,720, forward strand.
TAAGGGGTTCCATTGCAGTAGCCCGCTCCAGGTAAGTTATCGATTCTGCAAAAAGTTTGAGGTCGACATAAATCAAACCCAGCAGGTAATTGCCGCGAAAGTTTTCGGGGTCGTGGCGCAGACCTTTTACAATTGTTTGAGCCGCTTCTGCGAGTTCATTGCGGTCGTATAGAAGTTTGCCAAGGTTAAACCAGGCGGCAGCTTCGTCAGGGAAAGAGTTCAAATACCGCCTCAGCCCGGTTTCATAAGCAATCAGAGCGTCGGCGCGGTAAAATGAATTAAGAATGATCCGCCATTCGGATTTTTCTGGTTCGTGGTTGCTCAGAGCCTTCTCAAAAAGCACGGCAGCCTCGGCATAATTGCCGTTCTTAACCATTTCAAACCCGGCAGCGAAAGGCTCTATCGGCTCTGGCTCTGGTGCAACATCTGGAACCTGGACCGTTCGAATCTCAGCGGGCAACAAGGTTGTTTCAGATCCTGCAGAGGGAGCTGTATCAGCCGGTAAAACCGTGGCCAATTCTGTCTGAGCAGTCTGAGCTGGCAATGATTCAATTTTTGCAACACTTTCAGGGCTGGAAACGGAGGTTGCTTCGCCGACATTCTTAATCTCGCCGGCCACAGCAAACAGAGTTGTCTGCTCTTTAACTGTCGACGGAATGATTCCCACATCACGTTTTTCAAGCCACAACCCAACCAACAAAAAGATCAAAACCAATCCGAAATAGAGTTTCCAGGACTGACCATGCATTTTCATTGCTCCAAAATCGGCAGCATAAACGACCTGGCCGGCTTCTGGCTCTTCTTCATCATCAGACTTTTTAACCGCCTGAATTTCGACAATATCGGCGTCTTCGTGTTCGTCTGCAACTGCTGCCCGTTCAGAGGCGTTAGTTACCGCGGGCTGTTCATCAACAGCGGAGTCATCGTGAACCAGAAGACCGGCAGACTTGGCTTTAGGTGCAGTCAGAAGGTTTTCAGACTGAGACGCAAGCATTGGCAACAAGACCTGTTCAACTTCGAACCAGTCTCTGAAACTGCTGAACAAAGAGAGATAATAAGCATCCTTGATGTTGTATATCCAGAGCAGAATAAATACGACAGAAAAAATATAGATTGCTACCACGGCCAGATGCGCACCCAGATATGGAACAACGGCAGAATAAACCATTCCCCCGTTATAGATGCTTAAAGCCGAAAATAAGCCGCCAAAATAAATTCCCATCAGCATTATGCCGCGGTCGATATGACCGGCATATATCTGGCCAAGCCCCATGACAAAAAAAGACATGAGAGCAGCCGCACCAGGGTTTCTTGAAGAGCCCTTCAGACGCTCACGACGCAGATCCTCGATCCATTGAACATTGTTATTTTCTTTCAATTGTCTTACTCCAGCACATCGATCAGACAACCGCTTTTTACCAGACAAAGCTTGATCTGCCTCTGCAGGCAATGTTCGACAAGATCCGTTCTTTCGTAATTGGCGATTATCATACCTCTGATATCGGCCGACTTAAACTGACCACCCGTGAGTTCACGCCCGAATGACTCTGTATTGGCACGCAAATGATCCATAAGGTCCAGAGCTTCGTTTATTTGAGCCTGCTCAGGGCTATACAGAATCTGAACAACCATCAGCACGCCCTTGCGATCCTGGCATAGAAGGTCGATACGCCTCTTTTTTTCGTCAGGCAACGTCACGGTATAATCACGATGCAACAACCTCAAACCTTTTTCGAACTGGTTGATATGCGTGGCAACCCAATACTCGAATTCTTTTTTCGAATTGAAAAAACTGTTATCGGTAAACTGTTCAAAAAGCGACTCGAGCATATTTACCTGTTCTTTGAGACGCCTGTTCTCCTCCTGCATGTTGACAATTCGTTCCCAGAGTTTTTTGTTTTCTTCAAGAAGAATGATCAACCCTTTGACTTCACCTTCATTGAATTCACCCAGGGGACGGGCCAGCAGCCTGGTAATCATAGAACGCAGCGGCGTTGTGCCGTCAAACTGCCCTTTTTCATCAGGGTCTTCACGTTTGATAAGCAAAACCGGGACTTCTCTTAACTTCCACTTGATGAGAAGATCATCGCCAGGCGAAAACAACCTGAGCAGATCGCCGATCATCAATTTTCGCTTTTCAAAATTCGGGGCGCGCCCCGGAATTCTCTTGCCGCCAACTTCGACTTCGAAGCTTTCTTTCAAAGAAAAAAGCCGGCTGTAAAGCTCATCTTCTCTGGCAAACCATTTTAAATAACGGCCAGAATACTCCTGGTGCGATAACCTTTTTCTGATGACCATTTTTTCCTGGGGTGCAAAAATCTGACAAACTATCGCCGAACCGCGTTCCCGCCCGCAAGAAATAACGATTTCAGAGTCAGGGGCGGCGTTAGCCAACTGTTCACCAATAAAAAGATTTCTTTTGTCCCATTCGACAGAAAGATTGGCAACCTCCTGCCCATCGACGAGCATATCGAAAACGAGACTGGCCGGCAATACAGCCTTTATTTCGCTGTCCTGGGAGGCTTCCCAGGTGAGGGAACCCATATTTATTTCGCGAGCGGTCAGTTTTTTTCTGAATTCAGGCATTTCAGAAACTCCAGTTCATAATTCTTTTCTTTAAGTCCTCTGCGGCTTTGCCAACCCTGGAAAGCACAGCTTCTGCGCATTCTTCGAGTTTCTGGGCAAGCACTACGGTAATTGGCACCATAATGGCCCCCTCTGGCACTGCATAGTCAAAATAAGCTTCGGCGATATCTTCGTTCAGGCTATAAGAAATAACTTTGAGACGGCCACGTTCCGCACCATGCCGGTCGTATTCAACCACTTCGACCGGAAGGTAGTTATTCCCGGAAAAGGCCATTTCGTAAAAGCCGACATCGAAGACATCGCGAAATACAGACTCCATTTTGGGGCTGAAACGAAGAAAAAACAGTTCTTCTGTTTCAGAAATCTTCTCTCTTTTCAAAGGAGTGATGTGAAACAATGAAAAAAGCGTTTTTCGCGTCAGACTGGTGAATATTTTTTTAGGGTTGAACCAGCTGAAATATGACATTAAAGAACTTCGCGAATCGGAGAAATGGTAGAAAACCTCGTTAACAGCCGCGATGTGAATCCAGAGTTTCTGACCATTGAAAAATACCTGACTGGAGCCATCGGCAAAAACAACCGCAAATTTATCAGGATTCATGATCGAAAGTGTAACTTCTCTGTCGTGGCCAGAATTCTGCATGGTGATTCTGGCCATGAGTGCATTTATTTTTTCGCTGCGCTGCTCCATGAGATCGAACAGTTCAGCAACAGAAAACTCAGCGGCAGCTTCAGCCGCCAAAGCAGCTGTAAGACACATCGGCACCAGGAACAGAAAAATTACGGCCAGTGCTCTTACCCAAATGTAATGACAGCGCCGGTTTTTTTTGCCAAAGACTCGATGTTTACTAAGCATTGGCTTCTCCTGCCACTGCGGCAGCAGGGCGTTTTCCGGAATTTTGTGAAAGATACTGTTCGCGAAGAGTTCGCAGTTTCGAGGCGAACAGCTGCCCAACTTCATGGTTTCTGCCAATAGACCTGGCATACAGATTGTAAAATTGCAACAGGTTGCAGATTGCACGTTCGATCGGTGTATCCTGAAGAGAAATGAGTTTTTCAAAAAGTACCGTCAGCTCTGAGCCAGCAACTTTGTCTGAATCATCGACTCTGTGCCAGGCATGAGTAGCAAGAAGCCTGGAAAAAGGCAGCTCACCGGACCAGTGGACAGCTTCAGAATTTGTCTCAGAAGCCGTCAGCCTGGCGAGGGTTCTAACATCCAGGCTCAGAGCCGCTGCCGCTCTATCTGGAGACGAATAACCGGGAAAAGCAGAATACAAGGTTAGTCTGCCACATTCTACGCCAGTGAACATTATTTTCCAGCTGGCGCCAGTCTCAAACCCAGAAAATCGGCGGCGGGAATCGGGAAGCAGAGAAAAAACAGTATTTTCGTGATCTGGCAAAAGTTTTTGCTGCGCTGATTCAAAGAACCCACCGATCCATTTTGCAAAATCAGCGGCACTTATGTTTTCAACCCAGATCAAATCAGGGTCGGATACTGAGCGTTCAGCCAGGAAAGTCGCGGAGGGAACTGCAAACTGAAAGGCAAAGCAGCCTGGCAGCCCCTTTCCAGACATGGCAAAATAGAAATCCGGGTGACACCAGGGTTCGCTCAATGGCGCAGGAAATGGCGGAATTTCAACAACGCCGGCTGCGACAAACACCTGTCGCAGCGAGTCAATCACCTGTAAAAGATACAACCAGATCACCCCATGAAATTATCGATTTCTGAGAGAACGTCTGGTATTATACAGTAACTTGAACAGGTTAACAAACTCAAATTAGAATAAATCCACACTCAGGAACCGGGCATGATCAACTTCACAAATTTTGACCACGAAATACTTGAAACCAAAAAAATCGCAATGATTGTCTTCACCGCAGACTGGTGCCGCCCATGCGGTCTGCAGAAGCCTGAAATTGAAAAGGTCTCGGCACAGTTCGGCGACAAAGTAAAAATCGCTGTCATAGACGTTGATAAAGACCCTGATCTGGCTGACCGCTTTGCCGTCAAAACACTGCCTGCCACCATTTTTTTTGCAGAAGGCGAGTTAATAGAGCACCTGCACGGTTTTCAGGCCGAAGATTTTTTATCAGCCTACCTGAAGCACATCATAGAGCAGTGTCAACACAACTCCGAAACATCGCCCAAAAAGTGAATTTATCCGTTCTTCCCTGCTTCGACCACCCGCAAACGCTCTAATCTTATCGGGCGACCGTCTGCTCCCGTTTCGACAAAAAGCCCCTCGATTTTACCAGGCCCGGGAGCGCAAAGAAACTTATCGGAGAAGCCACTGATAAACCTGCCAACGACCGTGTGACGATCGACTCCGATTACCCCATCGACGGCACCTGTCATGCCGATATCGGTGATCACCGCAGTGCCACCGTTCGGCAGCAGCCTCTCATCAGAGGTCTGCACATGGGTGTGAGTACCGAAAACCACCGTTGCCCGACCATTAACATGCCAGAAAAAGGCCAGCTTCTCTGATGTCGCTTCAGCGTGAAAGTCTACGACCAGAGGAATCCCGGTGGGGACTTCGCGATAAAGCTTGTCAAAAGCGGCAAACGGGCAATCAGCCGCTTCCATAAAAACCCGGCCGGCCAGGTTCATGACAGCAAGATCGCCAACACCGGCTTTTTTAAATACCCGCAGCCCATAACCGACCTTTTTTGCGGTTATATTTTCCGGGCGCAACACGAAGTCGCTTTCAGAAAGCAGTTTGGGCCAGTCCAGGCGTGAAAAAACGTGATTTCCGGTAGTTACAATGTCTACGCCACAGGCTTTGATAAAGCCGGCATGCTTTTCGGAAATACCATTGCCGGCAGTGACATTCTCACCGTTGGCAATGACCCAGTCTGGCTCAAACCTTTTTTTTATTTCCGGTAGGAGCCTCTGCAGAACGTCACGGCCGGTTTTACCGTAAATATCTCCGATCAGAATAATTTTCATGGTTTTAAAATTGAACTGCCCCGGAATGCGAGGTGATCCCGGGGCAGTAATAAGCAGAAAACACTCTTAGTGAGCGACTTCTACGTTTCTGGTCTCCCTGATCAGAACAACTTTGACCTGACCGGGGTATTCCATGTCGCTTTCGATCTTTTTAACGATATCCCGGCAAACTTTTGGTGCGGTAACATCGTCGATCTCTTCTGGGCTGACCATAACACGGATTTCACGACCGGCCTGAATCGCGTAAGCTGACGAAACTCCCTTGAAACTCTTGGCAATAGTTTCAAGGTCAACGAGTCTCTTGATGTAGGCTTCGAGCGATTCGCTTCTAGCGCCGCGTCTTGAAGCCGAAATCGCATCTGCAGCAGCTATCAGAACTGCTTCAGGTGTTTCGAACGGTACATCTTCATGGTGAGCGGCAATCGCATTAACGACCTTCGCCGATTCCTGGTATTTTCTGGCAAAATCAGCACCCAGTTTGGCATGATTGCCTTCGTCGCTTTCGATAACCTTGCCGATGTCGTGCAGCAGGCCAGCTCGACGGGCCAGCTGAATGTCGGCACCGATTTCGGCGGCAAGATTGCTGGCGAGATTCGCAACTTCAATCGAATGCTGCAGAACGTTCTGGCCATAAGAAGTACGGTAATTCAAGCGCCCTACGATCTCAACGAGTTCCTGGTGAATACTCTGAATACCAAGGGCCAGCATTGTCTGCTCACCGGCTTCTTTGATACGCAGATGCACTTCTTTTTGTGCTTTTTCATACATTTCTTCGATCTTGGCCGGGTGAATACGACCGTCGAGGGTGAGGTTCTCGAGAGTGACTCTGGCGACTTCTCTTTTGATCGGGTCAAAAGAAGAAAGAACCACCGCTTCGGGCGTGTCGTCAATAATTACATCGACACCGGTAAGATTTTCGAAGGCTCTGATGTTTCGACCTTCACGGCCGATGATGCGGCCCTTCATTTCTTCACTGGGCAATTCGACCACGGTCACGATAGGATCTATGGTGTGATCGGTGGCACAGCGCTGAATTGAAGTAGCAAGAACTTCTCGGGATTTTTTATCTGCAGTGCTCTTAATTTTCTGCTCAGCTTCATTGACTTTGAGTGCAACTTCGTATTGCAACTCATCCTCGATTTTTTTCATCAGCTGTTCGCGGGCTTGCTCCGGTGTCAGACCGGCAACACGTTCAAGCTCTTTTTTCTGCTGTTCGATTACATCGAGGCTGTCTTTTTTAAGTTTATCGATTTCACTTTCTTTCTCTCGCAGCAGGTCTGCGCGCTTTTCGAGATTTTCAGCACGCAAATCCACTTTTTCGAGGCGGCTGGTCAGGTGACTTTCGAGCTTTTCAATTTCCTGCCGACGTTTTTGCAGTTCACGATCGGCATTCTTTTTTTCGTTCAGCTCTTTGTCGCGAATTTCTTTGGCTTTTCTTTGGGCTTTCTGTAATTCATTTTGTGCGTTTGCGTGCGCTTCATCAAGAATTTCCTTTTCCCGTTGCCTGGCAACAGCAAGAATTCCTTCACCACTTTTTTTGGTCAGGTAATTTGAAACGAAATAACCGATGAGGGCACCCACACCTGCGCACAGTAAGTATAACAGGTATTGCATGGTTCCTCCGTTGGAATCTGGGGATATTTTTTCTGACAGACCACGAATGGCCGTCAAGGACTGTTTCTGCATGAAAATTAGAGCTTTTCCTGGTGAATTTTAACGTCGAACTCTTTTTTGAGCTCTTCAATATAAGCCTTAAAAGCCTCGTGCTGCTTCTGCGGAAGCAGGTGAGATCTGATTTGCTCTTTAACTTCTTCGAGCTTTCTGGTTCCGGCGGGCTGGCGTTCATCGACTCTGATGAGGTGGTAACCGAACTGGGTTTTCACCGGCCCAACTACCTTGCCTATTTCAGCAGTTTTGCATGCTTCGTCAAATTCAGGAACCATCTGGCCTTCGCCAAAAGAACCAAGATCGCCACCCTCTTTGCCGGAGGGGCATGTTGATTTCTCGCGGGCAAGGTCTTCAAATTTTGCGGGGTCTTTTTCGAGAACAGCCTGAAGCTCTTTAACTTCAGCTTCTTCTTTTACGAGAATGTGATGAGCTTTCATCTGTGCCGGCGAAGCAAACTGTGCAAGGTTTTTCTGATAGAATTCATCGATAGCCTTATCGTCAACCTGAATAGCATCGAGCTTGCCGGAGAGCAGTTTGTGAATCATGGTGCGACGGGCTACATCTTTAACTACATCGGGGTGTTTCTCTGCCAGAGCATCGAAATTCTTTTCGGCACTGGCGGCAGCCAGATAACGAGCATAAAAACGTTCGAGAAAATCATTCAGACCTTCGCCGTCAAGAATCTGGGGACGAATGAAAGCCGGGATCTGCTGCAGTTCTTCGTCAAGCTCTTCAACTTTGATCTCTTTGCCGGCAATTTTAAAGAGAACGGCGTTTTTATCCTCAGGAGTAAGGCTTTCTTTGCGCAGGCTTTGAGCGGCCTGATCATTCATTTCGAAAGACATTTCTTTTTTTAGTTTTTCGATCTCAGCTTTGTAGGCTTCCTGTTGTTTCTGGTTGAGAAGCTCGCGACGAATCTGAGCAGACACGGCGTCAAATTCCTTAACCCCACCCTCTTTCTTTTCGGTGTATTTTACAAGAATATGAAGATCGTCATCAATCTTGATCGGTTCTGAAACCTGGTCAACCTTCAGGTTGCCAAGCGCAGAATTTATTTCGGGTTCGAGCTGAGATTCGCCAACAAACCCCTTGTCGCCGCCATTTTCTTTGGCGTCGTCGATCGAGCTGGCTTTTGCCAATTCAACGAAAGATTTACCGGCATCCAGCTCTTTTTTCATTGCAGCAGCTTTTTCGGCTGAGTCGAGAGACATTTGAAAAAGATGGTATTGTACGGGTTCTGCGTAGTTGGCGCTGTTTTTGTCGTAATAAGACTTAACGTCTGCGTCTTCAACCTTTACAGCACTGACAACCTGATTCATGCTCTCGGCTGCCAGTCTGAAAGATGCCATTTCTTTGAAAATCTTTTCGTATTCTTCACCCTTGTTCAGACCCAGCTGTTCGGCTTTTCTCTGCAGAACACCGACTTCGACCATCTGGTTGAGAAATTCCTGGCGACCGTCAGGAGTAGCAAAGCGTGCTACGGTCTGAGGGTTCGAATTGGCAACGATGGCTTCAAGTTCTTTATCATAAGTAGAGCGAACAACTTTCTCTCCAGCAATTTCAGCGAGAATGTCGTCCGGGCTGCCGGCGGCCATGACCCGACTAAGGCCACAGGGTGCGACGAAAGTCGCGAGAAGAAAAAGAAAAATAAACAAAGCGCCTGAGCGCTGATGTTTCAGATGCATAATGCCTCCGCTGTAATTTAAATGCGGTTAGATTATAGCACTTGAAATTTGCAAATTCAATTAAACTGTCAGGCATTTTTAAATTAAAAAACCGCCAGTCAACCTGTGCTGACTGGCGGCTTTTAGAGAACTTACATAACTCTTACAAATACCAGGCCATCGAAGAACAGTGTTGCATTACCACCAGATCCGGCGCTGATAGCCGTCAGATCTACATCTATACCGGATAATCCTGAATTTATCTGAATCTGGCCAAGAGCGACAGAGGTTCTGCCTTTATTAACAGAACTGTAAGCAGTAATATCTTTTTCGAGAAGTGCTGTATCAAGAACCCCGTTTTCTCTGATCGAAACACGCCAGTTACCACTTGTCTGATGCGGGAAGTAGTAAGCATAGACGTTGTAGCGATAGGCACCGCTGCTTGGAGTCGGCAGTCTGAAATAATCTGAAGAGAACAGGGTTCCGGCGCCATAACGAAACTGGTCACCAGTGCCGGGCACGCCAACTGTTGAAGGCACAAGAAGAGCAGCGCCAGCACCAGAGAAATAGTCGATAGTCGGATAATCTTTCGAGCTGTAAACCACATAAAAGTGATTCAAACCGTCATTGGCCGCATCATCGAATTCCCAGTTCGGGTTTTCGCCTTCGAGAATGGCTACGAACATACCACCAGGATAAGCCTTAACATAGGGGCTCAGCTCGCTTTCCTTGCCAGACGAACTTACTGCAGAAACCTTGAAGAAATACGGAATACCAAATTCAAGTTTCATGCCCTTCTTGTCGGGGTTCTGGTTGAAAGAACTCGGATATGCATTGATGACATAAGGAGAAGCCTCGTTCCACTGGGGCTGCCCGGTGAGCATCTTGGTGTAACCACCATCGGCAACGGTCGAAAAATACACATTGTAGCTGACAGCGTTGCGACTTGAATCCCAGGCGAGTTTGATACCCGACTCGGTAGCATTTGAAGACCATGCTTTCACGTTCCCTGGAACAGCCGGAATATCGGCGTCAGAAGCCTGGGTTGTGATCGAGCTCATTTTACTGATATTGCCGTTACGGTCGAGAACTCTGAGAGCAAAGAGATTATAAGCTGTACCGTTAATATCTTTGAAACTCTGAGTAAGGTTAGCGGTGCCATTATCTTCGACGATACCGATGAGAGAGAAGAGCCCGTCGTTTGAGTTGGCTCTGAAGATGAGGTAACTGTCGAGATCGAGGCTCGGGTTCTGCCCCTGGAAGATGTTAGAACCGTCTTCATTGACAGTAGGCTTGCTCCAGCTGACGATCGGGTCAACATCGTTGCTCACGGCGAGGTTGAACGGAGAAGTCGGAATAGTGTCATCGCCTGACTTCAGCGTAACCTGAACCGGGTCAGAATTTTCACTTTCGGTGAAGTTTTCGTTGAACGAGCGAATGATGTAGGTGTACTGTTCAGCAGAAGATTTGCTGATCGAAGTATCAACAAAACCAGGTGTATCCTGAGGAACTGACGACACCCATGTCACGCCGCCGGCGCTGGTGCTGAGACCACGATAAATATTATATCCCCTTATGTGGCTTGAGGTTACTTTGTCCCAGGCTACGTAAACTGCTTCAGTCGAAGCTCTGGCCTTGATGTTGACGACCCTGGGAGGTCTCATTTCGGTCGGCAGACCGGCGCGAACCTGTATCGCATTGGTGCGTGACAGGTCTGATTCTTTACCCTGAGTGTCGAAAGCAGAAATCTTGTAAAAATAGTATTGATCATTTACCAGACCATTCTGCTGATCGTTATCAAGATATGAAGGCGCCGGCTGAGTTCCGATGGTAGCTATAAGGGTGAATGGGCCACCTGAGCTTGCGGATCTGTAAATCTTATAACCGACAAGGTCGGCCTCGGTATTGGACGACCAGTTGATCAGACAGGCACGCTCACGCCCAACCGCAGTAACATTCTGAGGAATGTTCGGAGCTTCGTAGTCTGTCAGACCCGGATCTTTCTTGGTTCCAGTGGTGCAGCCGAACAAGGTGAAAATCATCAGCAGCAAGGCAACTGCCATGATATTTCGCCCGGCTTTTCTGGGCACAACCTTTTTCCACATAAGGTAATCTCCTTTTCAGAGTAACTTGACAAAATTTCACTTAAATCATCGTCAAAGGTCGAATAAGTTATTAGCTTAAAAACAAATTTCCTTCATTTATGCCTGACAACAAACGAAAACATGCTGCCATTTCGTTTTTTCTGCCGCCGGAACGAGAAATAATCTTTTTCGTGGCAGAACGTGCAACGGTCAAAATCGACGATACTGCCCTCGGGTATTCCAGCCTGCAGTAACTGCCAGCGATTCAAACTGCGCAGATCAAGATGCCATTTATCTTTTTTGACAAAAAACCTTGCCCACTGCCTGTCAGCATCTAAAAACTGATTCAGCACTTCTTCGCCCATCTCAAGACAACACTGGCCTATACACGGGCCGATAAAAGCTTTGAGACTCTGCGGGGAAACCGCGAAGCCGGTCGTAAATTTTTCGACAGCTTTCTGCCCGATATTCAGACAGGTGCTGCGCCAACCAGCGTGAATCGCAGCTGTAGCAACTTCTGAAAATATAATCAAAGGCAGACAATCGGCAGAAAAAACTCCGATGGGTCGGCCTGTCAGGCCTGTAATAAGACCATCGGCCTCACCCGCCAGGAAACACGGCGTCTCGGCCGCCACTGTCAAAATGTTATCGCGGTGAACCTGATTTGCATAAGTCGGCAGGGCTATAGCCATTTCTCTGGTGGCTTCCAGGCTGTTCCATGCGGATTCTACGGTCGCTGAGTCCATATTATAAAAAGACAAGTCGCCGTCACCGGCGTCAGAGAAACCGACTGTAACTTCTTTATCGCGAAAAATCTTCATGGAATCAATATTCTGTAGTCAATGATGCCAGCATTTTATCGGCCAGCTCATCGACGGCATCACGCCGCTGCGATACCTGTCTGACCATCTGCAGAGTTCTTCTGGCATCATCTGGCCGGCCCTTTCTTGCATAAAGAGAAGCCAGAACCACGTAAGCCTCTTTGAGAGTTCTGTCGAGGGCTATGGCCTTCTTGCTCTTTTCATAGGCATCCTGATAGCGACCCTGGTTATAGCAGAGCAATGCCAGATCTTTATAAGCTTCAGCGTTCTCAGGATCAAGATTCAAGGCCTTGCCGAATTCTGCCTCTGCCAAAGAATACTGGCCAGATCTGAAAAAATCTTTGGCCATATCAAGGTGAGTCTGGGCTTTTTTCGTGCTCTTTTCTTCAATCTGTTTTTTCACTCTGAGGAGCAGGTTACGGGCCTGACGCGACACCATAGTGGTTTCCGGGGCATTACTGATGATGAAATCAAGTTCGTTAGCCGCCTCGGTAACCAAACCACGGTCAAGATAAGACTTGCTCAGAGAATACTTTCTCTCGAGCTCCCGCTCCTGGTTGACCGTGATTTCTCTGGGACTCGAGGTCATTCTAACCGAAGCAGCAGAATATGATGAAGCAACGGTATTCGTATCTCTTTCGTTTCTGGCAGCGATACTGGCTCTACTGAACGCGTCACTGCGAGCTGTGCTGAGCATGGGAGCAGTCACGACAGGCTGATTGAAAACAGCCGCCGGGGTCTCGATGGCACTGACCGGCGTAAAACTGGTATTACTGTCAACAGGCGCAGCTGCAACATTATAGGCAGCTCCGAGACTTCCAGAGCGACCTTTTCGCTCCATAAATTCCTGCAACTTGGTGCTGCCCTGCATTTTTTTGACGTTACTGAAATAAAACTTTTTAGATTCAGTCGTCAGATTCTTCACTTTTCTTTCGAGATGCCTTTTAATCGGATCAGATTCAGGAGCTTTTGCCAGAGCCTGTCTGTAAACATGCAATGCCTTGGCATCATCGTTCAATTTTTCATAGCAGTCGGCCAAAGGAACATAAGCCTTGAGATAGCCGGCGTTCAACTGAATTGTGTTTCTGAAATGGCCGGCGGCGGCATTGAAGTTTCCAGCAGAGAATTCAACCAGACCAAGATTGAAATGAGACTTGAAAAAACCCGGCTCAAGCCTGATAGCAGCATTGAAATGATTGGCCGCCTCATTGTGGCGTCCTGATTTATAGAGTGCCCAACCCAGAGAATCGTGAAAGCTGGGGGAATTTGGCTGCAGTTCGACCGCTTTCTGACAGAGCATTACCGCTTTGGCCGGGTCTGATTCAGTCGTGGCAAGGAGATAACCCAGATTATTGAGCGCCGAAGGATAATTGGGCTTTAAATTCAAAGCTCTTTCATAGGCTCGCGCAGCATTTTTCAGATCGCCGGTTTTTTCAAAGGCAAAACCAAGATTGTGAAAAGCCTCGGCAATATCGGGGCGCAGTTTGACCGCGCGCGTCAAGTCGGTAACGGCCTCAACGAAGTTTCGTTCCTGCAGTTTTCCGGTTCCCCGAACATAAAGCTTCATTCCCTCATCCTGATAGCCCGGTAAAGCATCAAAGGAAAGAGAAAAAGCAGGTACATTCAGAAAAAGCACCAGAAACCCGGTTAATACAAGCCTTTTCATGTTCTGCCTCCTGATTGCTGGCAACAATTTATATTTTTTTCCCTATGTCTATCGGCAAAACCTGCCATTTACGGCAATATTTTTTTCAACGTATCCGAATTAGCAGCCGGCAAAATTTGCATAAGAAAGAATATGTGTGTATGCTGACCAACAGAAAAGAACACTCATAACACTGGCAGGAGATCGCAAATATGACCGGCAAAAAAACCAGAATCGTCGCCACCCTCGGCCCCGCGTCGGCAGCTCTCGAAACTGTAGAAAAACTTATTGTGTCGGGAGTTAACGTTTTCCGCCTCAATTTTTCTCATGGAAGCCATGAAAGCCACCTGGCAGCCATAAACACAATCAGGCAGGCTGCCAGCAACAAATGCAGCCACACAGCGATTCTTGGCGACCTCTGCGGCCCCAAAATCCGTATCGGCAAGTTTATCAACGGGCCTATCGAGCTGCAGGCCGGCGATAAATTCTTTTTAAGCGAAGATCCTGAAGAACCAGGCACTGAAAAAGGCATAGGAACCTCCTACCCTTATCTGACAAAAGATATAAAACCCGGCAACAGCATTCTGCTCGATGATGGCAATATAGTCCTGGAAGCTGAAAGCATTGCTGAAAACCGGGTTCACTGCATCGTGATAGACGGCGGGTCTCTCAAAGACAAAAAAGGGCTGAGCATGCCCGGAATCGCGCTCAGCATCGAAACCATAACCGCCAAAGACAAGCTCGACCTGAAATTCATGATCGAACAGAAACTCGACTTTGTCGCTCTCAGCTTCGTCAGAAGGGCCCAGGATCTCGTCGATCTGCAGCAACTTATTGGCGAAGCCCCGATACGCATCATTGCCAAGATTGAAAAACCTGAAGCCATCGACGAAATCGACCGGATTCTCGATAACTGCGAAGGCATAATGATCGCCCGTGGTGATCTGGGCGTGGAAATGCCTATCCAGGAAGTGCCGGCCATTCAGCGCCAACTGCTGACCAAATGCGGTCGCCGTGGCAAAACAGTCATAACCGCCACTCAGATGCTCGAGTCGATGATCGACAACCAGCGGCCAACCCGTGCCGAAACTACTGACGTTTTCAACGCAATTGTCGAAGGCTCTGACGCTGTCATGCTTTCAGGCGAAACAGCCGCCGGCAGGTTTCCGGTTGATGCCGTAAAGATGATGGCCGCCATCGCTGCTGAAGCCGAAAAAATAACCTGCGGCAGCCTGGAGCGCATCAACAACCTGCTTCCGGAAGTCGGCAACGAGATCGAAGAAGTAATTGCCCACGCGGCCTGCGAAGCAGCCATGAATGTGAACGCCCGCGCTATTGTTCCTTTCACCCATAGCGGCAACACCGCTTTGCAGATTTCCAAATACCACCCACCAACGCCGGTATTCGCACTCACTCCGCGCGAAGATACCTGCCGCCGGCTTGCCTTGAGCTGGGGCGTGACCCCCTTACTGGTCAACGACCTGAGAAATACTGACGAAATGATCGCAATGTCAGAAAAAACCCTCTCTGAACTTGGCATGGTCAGGAGTGGTGATGTGATAGTCATTGTGGCCGGTGTGCCCCTTGGCGTAAAGGGCAACACCAACCTTCTAAAGCTGCACCGGATAAAATAACAGGCACCACAGCACCCCAAAAAAAAACGCACCGGGTCTTTGACCGGTGCGTTTTTTTCAGTCTGATGAAAGCGATAAAGTCATCACTCATCAACAAAATAATAGCCGCATTTGTCTTTTGTGTGCGGAAACATATCTTCTTCGTTGAATGGATATATTTTGCAGACATCTGGCTTGGTTTCGTGAATTCTGCACAAAAACATGCCGTCTTTTTCGTAAAGAAAGGGGCAGGGAAAAGATGAGCGGCAGCAGGCACCGCAGCCAAGGCAGTCGCCTCGTCTTCGCCGCAGACCTTCTTCAACGACCTGCTTTTTCAGCAAAAGAAGATACCGGCGCTTAACCTGCATCTTGAATGAAGTTACAACTTTTTTATAAACTTTCTGCATCGGAACTCCCACAGGCAAAACAGGGTGATTTATTATAATCGCGACCAGGCCAACCGGTCAACTTTTATCAGAAATCAGCCAGAGTGATTATGCGACGATCTCGATGACAAAAAGATTGCAGCGTCGCTGTATTCCTCGCAAAGACAGTTTCTTGCCACACCCTGCAAAGTTGACGAAACCGATAGTTGTAATTGTCTTTAAAGATTGGCAACTGCTTGACTTTTCGGGCTAAAAACCGTTAATGATGGAGACAAAACAAGCAGGAAAATACATATGCAGGAAATTTTTAAAAAGCTCGAATTCAGACCTTTCTCTTACGAAGAAGACCCGGAAGGCATCGCAGACATGCACTGTTGTGCCGAAGTTCTCGAGGGCTCGTGGTTTGATCGCAGTGAAACCTGCAAAATGCACGTAAAAATCGTTGTAAAAAGCCCAGGTTCGTCATGGGTCCTTTCCTACGGCTCTGTCATTTTTGCCCATGCCGACCTGGTAAAGCTGCCTACCGGCGAAGCCTGCGTCATTGCCTGGCGGATTCACGAAAATTATCGTTATCCTCAGGTGGCAAGACTTCTGCTGCAGGGTCTGCAACGCGAAGCCGGCAAAAGAGAATGCTCCGGGCTGATCATTTTTGCCGAGAATTCACGCGTTGACGAAGAACTCAAAATGCTCGGTCTGAGCCCTGACCGCACTTACCAGTATGTCGACCCGGCCATGGTCGATCACGGAAAAATTCTCAGATATGAGCGCGTCGTTATGCATCCCGATGATATAAAGAATCGCAATCTTTCTCCGTTTCTCGGTTCGCCATTGCCACCTTCCTACATCATGCACCGGGCTTACCTCGGGGCAGATTACGCCGTTTTTCGCCACAGCAAACCCGCCACTTTCGAGATTTATCGCAAAAATGAAACTTATCTGGCCTGTCACGATGGCCGCGAATGGCATGTGTTCAAAGAAGGTGACTTCAAACCAGAAAAAGAAGTTATTGCATCTGTCCTCAAAACCATTTCGTCTCTGCAGCCCGGTCGTATACTTCTAAGTCATAAAGCCTGTGAAGCGGCCGATCTTATACCTATAAACGATGGAGTGTATCATGACTATTTCTCTGCGCTCTAGAACCAAGCTGTTGTTTTGTCTCCTGCTGCTGGCGGCTGTTTGTCTTATAGTTCCAGAATCTGCGTTTGCGCAACGCAACATCTGTTACGAATGCAAAACCATCAACAAGGCTGACGCCAGCCGCTGCCAGAATTGCACTCTTGCCCTCAATCTTTGCCTTGACTGCAATACCGAAAATCCGGCCGACAAAGACTATTGTATAAAATGCAACGCTTCGCTGGCTGAAATGAGAATACTGGGCAGAATAGACCCCAAGACCCGCGAAGAATTGAAACTTGGGCAATCTGAGCGTGCTAAAATCGAAAAAGAGCTAATCAAAATTGGTTACCTGCTCGAAAAAAAGCCTGAAGATGAAGAAAAGCTTCTTTACAAACGGGCCATGTTGCTGCATCGCATGAATTTTTTCTCACGCGAAGCCGAAACCTGGCGAGAATTTCTTCAAAAATTCCCTGAAAGCCAGAAAAAGTCAACTGCAAAAGCCTATCTGTCTGTAGCTCTCCGCAAGTGGGGCTACCTCTTCTACAGCCAGAAAAACAAAGAAGGGGCCATAACCCTCTTTGAAGAAGCGACCCAGGCAAACCCAATGAACTACGATGCCTGGAACTGGCTGGGCAGAGCAAAAATGGAGCTGGGAAAAAACGACGAAGCCAAAGAAGCTTATTTGAAAAGCCTGGAAGCCAATCCCGGCGACAAGAACACCATCCATTTTCTGCGCCGACTTAAAGCAACAATCCCGACAGAGCTGCTGAAGCCCAGAGCCGATGAAAAAAAATGATCATTTAAAGGAACTGGCAGGCGATTTTCTTTCTCAGTTCTCGCCCGCGGTTCTGCGACAGGTAGACTCGCTCTTCGAGCAGCTGAAAACTGACAGCAGCAGTAAGCTTGCGGTTAACTTCGGGTTGGCGATGCCACCCGAAATGCGCCGCCGGGTTCTCTACGAAATCGGCATAGAAGATGCCGCCGCGCCTCAGATCGCCGAGCGGCATCTTCCCTACCTGATCGTCATGAAAAAGCTCGTCGAACAGTTCGGCGATGATGCTGAAATTACCGACAGAAGCGCTCTGGCAACCCTCATCTGGAAAGAAGGAAAAAAGCTCAGACTGTTCGAAAATGAGATTCAGCAACTGGTGGATTTTCTTCCCTCCTGGTTCGAGAAGATTTCCCGCAAAAAAACCGTTGAGTTGTCGCCAGCACGCGTCTGCAGTGTCGACCATACGGTCGAAGAAAGCGGCGATGCAGGCGTTCCAATATCTTTCAACGGCATCATCGGCAAATCGGAAAACATGCGTTCGATGTTTGCCTGCCTGAAGAAAATCAGCACCAGCGACCTTTCGATTCTCATCCAGGGCGAGAGCGGCACCGGCAAAGAACTTGTTGCACACGCCATACATAGTCTCTCAGAACGTTCCGGGCAAAGTTTTATTCCGGTCAACTGCGGCGCTCTGCCTGATTCTATAATCGAAAGCGAGCTTTTTGGCTACGAAAAAGGCGCTTTTACCGGGGCAGCGGCGCAAAAAAAAGGTTATTTCGAAATTGCCGACCGTGGCACCATCTTTCTCGACGAAATAACCGAAACCTCGCTGAATACCCAGGTCAAACTTTTGCGGGTATTGCAGGAAAAGCAGTTTTACCGGGTTGGTGGCACCAGGCCGGTCGCCGTTGACTGCCGCGTAATCGCCGCAACCAACCGCAGCATTGAAGAAATGATCAAAAATGCCTCTTTCCGCCATGATTTGTATTACAGAGTCAACGAAATGACCATTTCGCTGCCGCCATTGCGTGACCGCAAAGAAGATCTGCCACTTCTCACAGAACATTTTCTCAAGAACTTCGCAGCACAAAACCGGCAGGCTGCACAAAAACTCAGCCCCGAAGCCTGGCGGGTTCTTAAAAACTACGATTGGCCCGGCAATATCCGCGAACTTGAAAATGCCTTAAAACGGGCCGCCGTGCTGGCAGATGCAGTGATAGAGCCGCAGCATTTTCCGGCAGCGGTCATTGGTGGAGCGCAAAAGTCAGAGCGAAAGTCTGAACCGGCCAGGAACGGCACTTTACAGGAATTGCTCGCCGAAGCAGAGCGAGAAATCCTCATTGCCCAGCTTCGCAAACACGGCAACAATGTTTCCAAAACAGCAGACGCTCTGCAGATTTCCCGTAGAACCCTGCAGCGACGTATAAAGCAGCTGGGACTCGAGAAAAACTGAGAGCGCCTGCAGGCAACCTCTGAATTTCGCCTAGAATTTTGCCTCAACAAGGGTTGCAACACCGTAGATCATATTGGCTACCGCTTTCATGTTGTCGGCGACATACTCGAAAGTTGTATCATCGATCTTTTTGATCCCTGGGATCCATTCAAGACGCGGCGTAAGGGTCACGTCCCGCAATCTTATTGTCAGCTGAGTCGGGCCAGATATCTGAGAAGGCTCGATAGCCGAAGCGTTTTTCAGCGCCCGTTTGGTTTCATCACGCAGCAGTTCACACACCCGATCGGGGTGAACACAAAGCGCTCCGTCTGAGCCCACTGAGTATTTGGTGATCACTCTGTGAGTCGATGGGATGTTGGTACCCGCCTGTTCTATAGCTTTTGAATCGCCACTGATCAATATTGTTGGCACCTTCATTTCACCGGCGACCAAAGCGAGAATGTCGAATTCACCGATCGCCTGGCCGAAAATTTCAAAAGACACTTTACTGGTATAGGTATGAGGCAGAACTGCATTGGCTGTACCAGTTCTGGCATGTATACCCAGCATTACCAGACCGGCAAAAGTTTCGTCGAGCAGGTCATAGCCTGAAGTCGGCCTGAAACCACCTCTGACCAGCAGAACTTCCCGTGGCAGCATTTCCGGGATCAGTGTCAAACCGTTACCGTGAAAATCATTTACGTAAATTTCTTCGACACCGGCGCTCAACGCAGCTTCGCAAACAGAAACAATCTCTTTGGTGTATTGCATTCGTGACGCTTCAAAATAAGCTGAAGAGCCTCCCGTCTGGTTTTCAGCGACAACACCGGCAATTCCTTCCATGTCAGCGATAATATAAAGTTTCATAAACCCGCCCCCGATTTTTTCACTTCAATCAACTTGAAATAGTATTATAATATTCGTCATCATGGCAAAAAAAGGCAACCAGTATTTTAAATTACAGAGTCCGTTTAAGCTCCGTGGCGACCAGCCTGAAGCCGTAAAAAAACTCACCGGCTGGGTCGAAAAGGGGCATGACCGCGTCACACTCCTGGGGGTAACCGGCTCCGGCAAAACCTTCACCATGGCCAATATTATCGAGCGGGTGCAAAGACCGGTATTGCTGATCACTCATAACAAAACTCTGGCTGCACAGCTTTACAGCGAATTCAAAGAGTTTTTCCCGGAAAATGCCGTTGAATATTTTGTCAGCTATTACGACTACTACCAGCCAGAAGCTTATATTCCATCGACCGACAGCTATATCGAAAAAGATTCGGCTATAAACGAGCAGATAGATAGATTCAGGCACTCGGCAACCACGTCTCTTTTTTCGCGGCGCGATGTTATGGTTGTAGCCTCAGTGAGCTGTATATTCGGCCTGGGTTCGCCGTCAGATTATTCTGAAATGCGTATTTCGCTCGCGGTAAACCAGGAAATAAGCAGACAAAAGCTGGTCAGAGATCTCATTGACATTCAATATTCGCGCAACGACATGGATTTTCACCGCTCACGTTTTAGAGCCCGCGGCGAAACCATCGATATTTTTCCCGCTTCGAGCGAACTGGCGATAAGAGTGAAGTTTTTCGGCGACGAAATCGATAAAATCGAACAATTCGACCCGCTTACGGGTGAAGTAACCCAAAAACTCGACAATGTCGAAATTTTTCCGGCACAACACTTTGTCACCACCAGTGAAAAAATGGAGCGGGCTCTCGAAAAAATCGAAGCCGAGATGAAAGAACAAGTCAGATATTTCGAAGCCAGCAAAAAGCTCATCGAAGCCCAGAGAATTTATGAAAGAACCCGCTACGACATGGAAATGCTGCGTGAAACAGGGTTCTGCAAAGGCATAGAGAACTACTCTCGACACTTTTCAGGTCGACAGGCCGGCGAGCCACCGGACACACTCGTCGACTACCTTCCCAAAGACTGCCTGATCATTCTCGACGAATCACACATGACCGTGCCGCAGCTGAGAGGCATGTATCGTGGCGACCGCAGCCGAAAGCAGACACTGGTCGATTATGGTTTCAGGTTGCCATCTGCACTCGACAACCGCTGCCTGACATTCGAAGAATTTCTCGAACGCAAACGGCCGCTGCTGTTCGTTTCGGCGACTCCAGGGCCTTATGAACTCGAAACTTCAGACGACCGGGTTGCCGAACAGTTGATTCGCCCGACCGGTCTTCTCGACCCCAAAATAAGCGTCGTCAAAACCGAAGGGCAGATAGATCATCTCATCAGTCAGATCGACATACGCATAAAGCGCAATGAAAGAGTTCTGGTGACGACCCTTACCAAAAAAATGGCCCAGGAACTCTCGGGCTATTTATCTGATTTGAATATACCGACAAGCTATCTGCACGACGAAATAGACACTCTCGAACGCATCGAGATTCTTCGCGACCTGCGTGCCGGCGAAATAAAGGTGCTGGTTGGCATAAATCTTCTGCGAGAAGGCCTTGATCTGCCGGAAGTTTCGCTTGTGGCCATACTCGACGCCGACAAAGAAGGCTTTTTGCGTTCTGCCTGGGCGCTGATGCAGATTTGCGGGCGAGCCGCCCGCAACGCCAACGGCGAGGTCATCCTGTTTGCCGACAAAACGACGGCCGCCATGAAATACTGCATCGATGAAACGGCCAGACGCCGCCAGATTCAAGAAAAATTCAACACCGACAACGGCATTCAACCGCAGACGATTATAAAGTCATTGCCGGCGCTGTTCCTGCCGGGCGAAAATAACGAACGCAAAGAGCCAAAAGATATTGATGCAGTCAAGCTCGAAGAGCTGTTAAACAACCTCAAGGCCGAAATGAACGCCGCAGCCGGGCGCATGGAATTTGAAAAAGCGGCGATGATCAGAGACGAAATCATTGCCTTGCAGGAAGAACACCTGGAACTCGGAGTTCTGGGCCAACTCGGCAAAGCGTTGAAAACCGGCAAAGAGAAGGGAGCCGCCAGGCGTCGCAAAACTCGAACACTCATGGCTCCTGGTCAGCATGGGCGAAAACCCCGCCTTTAACGCTCTCTTAACAATACGGCGCAGGCTGGCCAGGTGCCTGGTAAGGCTTGTCGAATACCCCGTAATTCTCTGGGAGCGATACGGCGAGTGCCATGACAGTCGTATTCGCTGCAAAGACCGACCTGTCGCAATACATCCGGTTGATAGAGAAAAAACAGCTCTCCTGCCCGTTTTTTTTTGCAACACTTTAACCAGGCTAAAAAGCTTATCTTCAACCGCCAGAGAAAAGATTTTTTTTGCCTTGCCAAGCACTTGTGATTTTGTTACATTTTAAGTGTAAGCAGTTTTTAAGCTATTTGATAATTTTCCCTGCGTTGTGCGTGATGGTGCAGGTCAAATTGAGCCGACACCTGTATCTGAAAGGGAATCTGTCTCTGTTTATCTCTGAGACCAGCTTACGAGTGGACGAAACGCCGCTACGAAGCCCTCGATGATTAAACAGGCGGACAACCGTGCTGTTTCAGTGGGTTCAATTTCTCCTTTACACGGCAATTGCGGGGTCTAAAACCGCCCTTCGGGGCGGTTTTTTATTTGCCGAAATACTCAAAATTATTGCTTTTGGTTATTTTTGCGTTTATCATGTGCGCATGAGCAACAAGCAGGTTTTGATCATCTCCGACAAGCCCGGCCAGTTTTCCACCGGACCTCAGGCCTTGCCACCCGAAAAATGCTTCGTCACCCGTCTCGACTCGATCCGCTATCTCGATTTTTCGCGTTGGCGAGCAGTCGTCATCGATTGCGCAAGCATCGACAAAACACTCAAGAAAGTCAGTCTCGGTATTCGCGACGATGCCGAATCAGACTCTCTCTGGCAGCTTCTTTCAGAGAGTAATAACCCCACTGTTTTCATGCTCGTCGAAAAAATGGCCAGAACCAGCCCTGAAATGCAGCAAATGGGTATGGAATACATAACCCCAGCTGAGCTGAGCCGTTTTATCAACACCAGAGATGAAATCAATCCCGGGACAACTTCAGACAATTCTTTCGATGCGACTGCCAAAACTATGCTCACTGCCGACGACATTCGCGAATTAAACATGAAGGGGCTTAAAACCCTTCCCGCCGGCTGCCGGCTGACCCCGTGGGCTGCCGAGCTTGCCGATTCACTGCAGATGACTGCCAGCGAACATCAGCTTTACCTGCTGCTGCCAGTCACCGTAGCATCGCGCAGTCAGCTTGCCGCACGCCGCGAAGAACTCTTCGAACTTGCCAGCCGTCATAAAAACCTGTTTTTTATTGTCAACGAAATTTATCTGCCGATATTCAATGAACTGTTCCCTGCCTTGAGCGGCAGAACAGTAGCGCCCACGGTTCACTGGGCCTCGCACGGCGCCTTCACCGGCGAAGTTTCAGTGCAGATGCTGGTAGATCAGCGTTGTTTCGGCGCAATTGTGCCGGCACAGCCACCTTATACCAACGCCGAAAACCTGAAAAAACTCGTTCAGCTGTCACAAAAGCACGGCTTAAAGCTTTTTTGCACTTTTACACTTGCGTCTGCCGGTACCTGTGATATAATTGCCCCTGATCACCAGAACTCCGGTAGTATGATCTCCCTTTATCACTCAGGAGTCATCGATCCGGCAAGTTTGCCAGAATCTGGCGCCGTAGCGATAAATAATGAATTTTTACAGCAGATTGCCATCAGGAAAGGAAATTGAAACCATGATGATCGATGAAAATCAGGTCAAAATGATTGTTGCTGAAGTTATCAAAGGCATCGAACTCCGCGAAAGAATTAAAACCGGCCAGGTTCCTACCGGCGTCAGCAACCGCCACCTTCACGTCAGTCAGGCTGACCTCGAAGCCCTGTTTGGCAAAGGTTATCAGCTCAAAGAAATGAAACCGCTTTCGCAGCCCGGCCAGTATGCCGCTGATGAAACCGTAACTCTTGTGGGTCCCAAAGGTTCAATAGAAAAATGCCGTATTCTCGGCCCGGTCAGACCCTCGACTCAGGTCGAAATTTCTCTGACCGACAGTTTCAAACTGGGCGTGCCCGGCGTCGTGCGCGATTCAGGTGACACCAAAAAAACACCCGGCTGTATTCTCAAAGGACCCGCCGGTGCCGTTACCCTTGAAGAAGGTGTTATTGTCGCTGCCCGCCATATTCATGCCAGCACCACTGACGCTGCGAAGCTCGGTCTGAAAGACATGGACCGCGTTTCCGTAAAAAGCGGTGGCGTCAAATCTGTAGTTTTCAACAACGTTCTCGTTCGCGTCAGCGATAAATTCGCTCTTGATTTCCATATCGATACGGATGAAGCCAACGCCGCCGGCATTAAAAACGGCGACATGGTCGAAATAGTAGCTTAATTTTAATTTTGTAATAAAACTTTCAGGAGGTTGTCATGCAGGAAGCCCTGGGTATGATTGAAACACGTGGATTGACCGCTCTTATCGAAGCTTGTGATGCAATGGTAAAAGCTGCCAACGTTAAACTCGTCGGCTGGGAAAAAATCGGTTCAGGTTATGTAACCGCTTTCGTCAGAGGCGATGTTGCCGCTGTTAAAGCTGCTACTGACGCTGGTGCCGCCGCTGCCAAGAAACTCGGCGAACTCGTTTCTGTACATGTAATTCCGCGCCCTCATTCAAATCTTGACGAAGTGCTGCCCATCAAAGAAATTCTGGCCAGCGCCAAGAAGTAATAAGGGTTAAACTATGATACTTGGCCGCGTTTGTGGTACTGTTGTCTGTACCCGCAAAGATGACAGCCTGGTCGGGCTTAAACTG
>JAKQQP010000608.1 GCA_029564115.1 Candidatus Rifleibacteriota bacterium
GCCTGCACCATATTACCGATACCAAATGAGGCGACAAAGGTAAAAATTGCAAATAGCAGGCCCAACCAGGGCTTTTTCATGCCGTCGCGCAGATAATACATCGGGCCGCCGGCAACTTCGCCGTCGGCATCGATAGTGCGAAAGTTCATCGCCAGAGTGCAGCAGGTAAATTTAGTGCACATGCCGATAAACGCGCTCACCCACATCCAGAACACTGCCCCGGGGCCACCGCTGGCAATTGCCGTGGCCACGCCGGCAATATTACCGGTGCCAACGGTTGCCGCCAGGGCCGTTGAAAGCGCCTGAAAATGGGTTATTTCGCCTTTATCGTCGTGCTTGGCCCAACGACCCGAAATCAGTGACCAGGCATGCCCGAAAAAGCGAATCTGAACGAAACGCATGCGAATCGTCAGAAAAATGCCGGTTCCGACGATCAGAAACATCAGAAAGTAACCCCAGACAAAGCCATTAATCGTATCAACCAATCTGGCTAGTGCTTCCAACAAATACCTCCATGGGCAAAACGAATTTTCTCAAATCTATTATCGGGAACAGTGCTTTTCTGCCGCAGCTTTTTTTCACAAATTTAAAGCTATTGCCAAAGCATTCTCAGAACAACGTCGCCGCACCAAGGCTCCCTGCCTGATTGTGAAATTTTTCGCGACACCCTCGATCAACCTCAAAGTCGAATTGAGAATCAGGCCAATTATGTTTTCAAGGCTTAATTTTGCATTTGCGCTGAGCTGTTCAGCCCCGCCATCACATCCTGCAGTTGAACCGGACAACTTTTGTTTATGCACTATTTAGTAATTGCCGGGGGGTTGATTAAACGACGCGATTATCTTAGAATCGAGCATATATTCTTTACCAGGAGTAAACCATGACCGGCCAGGGTTCATCAGGCAATGTAATTGCAGCACTCGCCAGCTTTTTCATTCCCGGGCTTGGGCAGCTCATTCAGGGGCGCCCGTTTGCAGCCTTCTTTTACTTTGTTGGTCACTTGCTGCTCTGGATCATCTTTCTCGGCTGGATAGTCAACCTGATTGCCGCTCTTGATGCCGCCTGGTACAGACCCTGATTTTGTTTTGCCGCTAATCTTTCCGAAGATCAGTTCGCAAAGACCTCTGGTCAGATCTTCATAAAATCTTTCTGGAGGCTTTTTATGAACGATTCTTCTGCTGCTCCTGCGAATGTATCTCAACTTTCAACCGAAACCGAAATAAGGCGGATAACGATCATCGGTCTGGCCGTCAACCTCTTCCTGACTCTCGGCAAGATTGTCATCGGGTTTATTGGCAACAGCAGCTCGGTAATTGCCGATGGCGTTCACAGCCTTTCTGACGCCTCGACCGACATCGCAGTCATCGTCGGCGTCAAATACTGGAACCAGCCACCGGATTCCTGCCATCCATACGGACATCGACGTATCGAGGCAATGATCTCAATTTTCATTGGCGCGGTTCTTGGCCTTGCTGGCCTCTTTCTTGGCTGGGGAGCAATCGAAAAATTTCATCACGGGCTATACGTGGTTCCGGCAGGCATTACTCTCATCATTGCCATTATCTCGATTATTTCTAAAGAGTGGCTCTACCGCTGGACCGCGGAAGTCGGAAAAAGGGTTAAGTCTTCTGCAGTAATAGCCAATGCCTGGCATCATCGTAGCGACTGTCTGTCATCTATTCCGGTTGCGATCGCCATCAGCCTGGCAATGTATAACCCGAAATGGGCCTTCATGGACCCGGTGGCCACACTTGCTGTCTCGGCCTTCATCATTCAGGCCGCCTGGAAAATCTGCAGCCCGTCACTGGCTGAACTTACCGATGCCGGAGCCGATGCCGGGGTTCTGAAAACCATCGAAACCATAGTATTGAAGGTAGATGGTGTCGAATCCGTGCATGCAGTGCGCTCGCGTTTTCACGGTTCAGGACTGCATGTGGATCTGCACATTCAGGTTGACGAAAACCTTACGGTGCGCGAAGGGCACACAATATCAGGCATCTGCAAGCGTCGCCTGCTCGATGAAGGGCCAGACATCGTCGACGTTCTCGTTCACATCGAGCCCTACGAACAACATTGAATTGCCCGGCTGAAAAAAACGCGGCTTTATGTTATAAAACAAGTATACCCACTCCTCAAGGAGCCAACTTTTTATGAAGGATGCCCAGACCGAAGCCCCGGTGAGCGTTGTTTCGACCATTCGCTTCGACGACAACACCCTGGGTCGGAAAAAGCGCGACGAGCTCAAAGCGCTTCTCGAAAGCTGCCGCGGCCAGAAGCATCTCGTCGTCATTCAGAATTACCCTGATCCAGATGCGATTTCAACCGGTCTTGCGCACAGGGTTATCTCTGAAGCTCATGATATTCACGTCGACATCCTTTACGCCGGGCAGATCAGTCACCCCGAGAACATCGCTCTCGTAAAACTGCTGGGTATTGAGATGCGACGCTGGGAAAGCGGTCTTGACCTGTCGCAGTATCAGGGTGCTGTCTTCGTCGACAACCAGGGCACCACCGCCGGGCCGATTGTCGATGCTCTGCAGGCTGCCAGAATTCCAGAACTGATCGTCGTTGATCATCATGAACTGCAAAACCGTCTCAAACCAGGGTTTTCTGATATCCGCAAGGTCGGAGCTACAGCCACCATCTTCGCAGATTATTTTCGTGAAGAACTGGTCACACTCGAACGGTCGAAAAAAGAACATATCATGGTTGCAACTGCACTGATGCATGGGCTGAGAACCGACACCTGCGGATTTATCCGAGCCAATCCTGAAGATTTCCGAGCCGCTTCATTTCTCAGCAGATTTGTCGACAGCGATCTGCTGGCACAGATCACCAGCCAGGCCAGATCAAGACAGACAATGCAAATTATTCAGGAAGCCCTGGCCTCACGCACTATCAAAGAAAGTTTTTCTATCGCCGGAATAGGCTATGTGCGCTGTGAAGACCGAGATGCCATACCGCAGGCCGCAGATTTTCTGCTCACTGAAGAAAATATTCACACCGCCATCGTATTCGGCGTAATTGCCCAGGGTGATCAGGAAGAAGCGATCATTGGCTCGATGCGCACCTCAAGAATCACCATCGACCCTGATGAATTTTTAAAGGAAGTCTTTGGCAAAGCCTCGAACGGCCGGTATTTCGGCGGCGGTAAAAAAACTGCCGGTGGGTTCGAAATTCCGCTCGGCTTTCTCTCTGGAGGCAACGACAAAGATTTTCGCGACATGAAATGGAAACTCTACAAGGCTCAGATCCTGCAGAAAATTCTCAACAAAATTGGCGCAAAGCCTGACGAAAAGATAATCGAAGATGAATAACAACAAATCTGTTCTGACTTTTGAATTAACCGAAGATTTTATCGAGCTGATCAAGCTTATCAAGTTCATGGGCCTCAGTGAAACCGGCGGACAGGCAAAACTGCTGGTCGAAAACGGCATGGTTAAAGTCGATGGCGAGGTTGAATCGCGTAAGCGCCGCAAGGTCCGCAAGGGTATGATCGTTACAGTCGGCGACGAAACCATAAAAGTTGTCTGATGCAGCCTTTCGCACGCTACGAAAAGCAGATGCTTTTTAAACCGCTCGGCCTGAGTGGTCAGAAAAAGCTTCAGAAAGCTCAGGTTGGCATTGTCGGCGTCGGCGCCCTTGGCACAGGCATGGCGAATCTCTGCGCCCGTGCCGGCATTGGCTCACTGGTTCTTATCGATGACGACCGAGTCGAGCTCACAAATCTGCAGCGGCAGACTTTGTTCGACGAATCTGACATCGGAGCTCTCAAGGCCCAGCGCGCCGCCGAGAAGCTGGCCGTCATCAATTCCGAAATAAAAATCGAGGCGTTTACCGAGCGCCTGACCGAAGCGAACTTTTCTGCTATTTTTTCTGCATGCGATCTGCTTCTCGATGCCACCGATAATTTCGCAACCAGGTTTCTTTTAAATAGCCAGACGCTGAGTGCGGGCCAGCCATGGATCTATTCAGGCGTCACCGCCTCTTCTGGTCAGTGCATGCTGATCAACCCCTTTGATACGGCCTGTCTGCGCTGTCTTATTTCTGAAGATACAATGGTCGACGATTTTCCTTCGGTTCATAATTCAGGCATCATCGGCCCGATTGTGACGATTATCGCGTCGGTTGCTGTATCGATGACCCTGAGATACCTGATAGAAAATCATATAGAACGTGACGTGATCTGTTTTGACGCCTGGGATCTCAGATGCCACCGCATTCCGATGGAAAGAACGCCGGGCTGCCCGGGCTGTCGGGCCTGACCACCCCGCAAAGGAGCCATTATGAAAATCAGAGTTGAATTTGTTGGTGCGATTAACAGCGGCCCCTACAATAAAGAACATGAATTCAATCTGAAGGAAATGCTCACCGTCAAGGGGTTTCTCGAAACCCTGCATTTCGACAAGGGTCACATCAGCTACATTCAGGTGCTGCGCAACGGCAAACGTTGCCCGCACAGCGAACAACTCAGTAACGGCGACCGGCTCGAACTGATGCTGATGGTCGGTGGCGGCTGAACAGCCTGGGAACTAGCGTTTAATAGCTCAATACGGAAATTTCGGGTCGAAGGTGTTGATCAGAAACCCGGTCATGGTCACCCGCCCCGATTCGAGAATCATCGAAACCGTTGCCACAGTATTTTTCTGTGTGGCAATCTGGTAATTGAGAAATTTAAGCCCGTCAGGGCCCGGCCGGGCAAGATCGTAAGTTCCCAGAGGTTTTCCGTCGATCTGGAATGAGACTTTTCCGGGGTTTTCATAAAATTCGTAGTCCCAGAAATCGAACACAACGCGGGTCATGGTCGCCACCACATCGATTCTTGCGCCTTTTTCGGCGGTGGTTGCCATATACCACTGACTCCTCTCCATGTGTTTCATGCTCCACTTGCCGGTAAAATTGATCGGGTGCATGTATGGCCGGGTAACCTCGTTGCCGCCTGGAAAAAATGAGCCGTTGAGAATACCGCTGCAATCGAGCTGAATCGAGTAGCTTTCCTGCTTTGGCGGCGCACCATTCAATCTCTCTACCGCCAGCGGGTTAGGCGACTCAGCGGCGCAACCGCCAAGAACCACGGCCGCCACGAAATAGAAAAGAACCGCACGCAACCAGTGCCAAACAAGATCTGTCTGCCTTCTGATAGTCATAGGTATCTCTTTTCTGCTGAACCTTACTATAATTATCGGCAGAAACAGACAAACAGCTTAATCGCCCACTGCTCTCATGCCAGGCAAGCAGGCGAAATACAGCAGGGAAACAGGTTCAAATGGCGGCACAACTATCGATTGATGCGATTATCGACAATTGCCACAAATAGCGCTTGTGAATATTTTCTCGACTAAGAATCCGGGTATAGAAAACAACCAGCTGGTTGCAAGTCAGAACCAGAAAGTAATTTTCTTTTCGAAGCCCATCGGATTGTAGCGCTCTTTGGCAGTACGCAAACCCTCGATGCCCAGGTCTGCCTCCCGGTTGAGAATCTTTACATGAGACGGCAGGCTGTTGGCAAGAGCCCAGTTTACATACTGGTACATGCCCTTCACTTCGCGGGGGGCTTTTTCGACAGGCACCAGCCAGGTTTCGTCAGT
Organism: Candidatus Rifleibacteriota bacterium; assembly: GCA_029564115.1. The sequence continues at coordinate 5,589 of JAKQQP010000608.1, forward strand.
GATCGGCACTGCCCAGCTGATTCCGCACATGTGTTCCTGAACCTGCACTCTGATGCCCATGCCGCCAAGTTTCCAGAGGTTGGGCAGCATGCGCCGAACCGATTCTCTTTCCATTTCGAGGAAAGGATCTTCGTCGCCATAGTTTTCATACCAGCGGTCGAGACATTTGAGAATCTGGGCGTTATCTTCTTCTTTTAAAATTATTACTTCGGCATTGTTTTCGCGCTGAAACTTGTTGAGCTGGTTGCGGCGTTTGGCGAACTTGCCACCAGTGAGGTCGGCCAGTTCTTCTCGAAGATAAAGATAGTCAAAATAATCACGATGCTCTTCTGAGCGGATTGGAGTAATTTCGGCGCTGATCGCTTCGGCAAGACGATGCGGTAAAAAGCGCAAAACCCGCTCTTCACCGAAGTCTTTTTCGGCATGATGAAGCAGTTTTTCGACCGCAGGTTTGATCGGGCCTGTTCCTAACGGGCCAAGAAAGATATGCCCACCCTGTTTGCCTTCGACATCGAGGACCAGGCGCTCGCCGATTCTGCTGATGCGCGCCGGACGATGATAAAACCAGCCGGTAAGATAATAAACCGAGTAATCTGCCGACCTGATATCCTGGTCAACCAGAGCCTTTTTTATGATTTCAACGTGTTCTGAGGTAATTTCTGTCTGATTTGGAAATTCTGGAATATTGTTCATAATGTCACAAATCTATCACATGAGGCCGTTTTTATCACTTTTTTTTCCTGCCTTGACCGCAGAGGGTAAGAGGCAGTATTATCAGACCTATGATTTCAAGCCTGTTTTCACCGGTAACCCTTCGCAACTGCGAGCTGAAAAATCGCGTCATTGCGGCTCCGCCGCCCAGCCATCTGGCAGAGCCAGATGGGCGAGTCACCGCATCGATGCTTGATTATTACCACAATCTCGCCGACACCGATGCAGGCATGGTCATTGTCGAGGCCGCTGCCGTTTCTGCCGAAGGGCGATCATGGCAGAAGCAGCTGAGTCTGTTCCGTCCTGAAACCATCAGCGGGCTCTCACGCCTTGTCGAAAAAATCAGAAACCGCGGCGCGCTTCCAGTTGCACAGCTTTATCACGGCGGCATCAATGCGATACCCGGCCTGAACCAGACGGTTTATGGGGCAGGCCAGCCACGCATCAAGCGAATTTCGGCCAGTATTGTCGCAATGAACAAGGAAAAGATCGCCCAGGTTTTCAGCGAATATGCCGCCGCAGCAAAACTTGCCTGGAACGCCGGCTTCTCAGGAATTGAAATTCAGGCAGCCGGCAGCGCTCTTCCTCATCAGTTTCTATCACCGATTACCAATACCCGGCATGATGACTATGCCTTCGAGACCGGTGGTGGCGACCGTTTTTTACAGCAACTGGTCAGAACCGTAAAGCAGGCGGTACCAGATCTGCTGCTTTTTGTCTGCATGCCGCTGCGCGACCTGCTGCCAGCTGGCTATGGTCTCAGCAATGCGATAAAAACCGCCCAGTCGATAAAAAGCGAAGGGGTTGAACTGTTCAGGGTTACCGAAGGTCTGAAATTTGGCAATCCGCTGTTGTTACACCCGGCGCTCGACAAAACTGCCCCTGACGCCCCTTTTTCAGATGATACGCATATCTTTCGTAACGAAACCAGATTTCTTACAGTTCTTTCGGGCAAGGTCAGCACCCCGCAGGTCGCGCTCAACCGCCTGAAAAATGGAACCGCCGATTTTGTCGCCCTGGGCCGGACTTTGAACCGCGAACCTCTCTGGCTGGGCGGCCGACTTGCCACCGATCTGCTGCCATGGCAGCGCTGCCTGCGCTGCGCGATCTGCAAAGCTGCATCAGATGGCTGCCCCGACCGCGAAGGTCTTAACCGCTGGTTGATAATTCAAAATGCCAAATAAAACAGGAGTTTCAGAATGAAAAAAACCTTTTGTCTCACCATCTTTCTTGTTTTTGCCTTTTCACTTAACGTTTCGGCTCAGGGGTTGCTCGGCAGCCTTCTCGGAGGCGGTCAGGAAACAAAGAAAAAAATCAGGGTGCAATTCGTCGAGGGCGATGAAGAAGCCGCCGAAGAGATTCTTCTGGTGCGAATCCGTGGCGTGATCCACGAAACCGATGAAGACGAGTCGAACCCTTTCAAAGCCGGCAAAGACATGATCGAAGAACTTAAAAAAGACCTCGAAGCTGCCCGAAAGCGCAAAGCCATTAAAGCCATTCTGCTCGAAATCAATTCGCCAGGCGGTGAAGTCACGGCCAGTGATGTTATTTACCACCAGATCAATAAACTTCGCGAACAAACCGGGAAGCCGGTTGTCGCCCTGATTGGCACCATGGGCGCGTCAGGCGCTTATTATGTGGCCTGCGCCGCCGACCGCATTATGGCCCACCCGACTTCTATTATTGGCAGCATCGGAGTATTGATGCAGGCCCTAAATGTTCAGCAGCTCGCCGAAAAGGTCGGCCTCAAGGCAATCACTCTTAAATCAGACAAAACACCGATGAAAGACGTTCTTTCGCCTTTCAAAGAACTCTCTGAAGAAGAAAAAAGCATGCTGATGCAGATAATCAACGGCATTTACGACCGCTTTATCGACATCGTTGCCTCAAGCCGAAAACTCGATCGTGAAGCGGTTATCAAGCTTGCCGATGGTGGCATCTACACCGCTCAGAAAGCCAAAGACAATGGTCTGGTCGATGCTATCGGCTATCGCGAAGAAGCCATGGAAGAAGCCTGCAAACTGGCAAAAATAGAAACCGCCGCTCTCGTCAAACGCGTTACCAGAAAATCGTTTTCAGAAGTATGGAGCGAGCTCAGCACCGTAAACAGCGATCTGCCCGCCCTGTTTGGGAAGCTGCAGACTACCCTCAAATTCGGCAGCACCCCCACCCTGATGTTCAGATAATCGCAATAATAAAACGGGCCGGCAGAGTCATACTGCCGGCCCGTTCGCTTTCAGGCTTTCACACTGTCTCGACTCCCGATTTTCACATAATGGACTGCTGATCAGTCGGGAGAGCTTCTCAATCTTTCTATCAGATCGAGAGGCAGGCTCCGGAGTTGAGATAATTCTTCACATAGTCATCGATTGATTCTTCAAGGGTTCGGGTCGGCTTTTCGTAACCGGTCAGACGTAGTCGGGTGATGTCACCGCGAGTAAAATACTGATACTGATTGCGAATTGATTCGGGCATGTCAACGTAGCTGATCTTGGGCGGAATATTCATCGCGGCAAAAGTTGCTCTGACCAGATCGTTCCAGCTTCTTGCAACACCGGTGGCAATGTTGAAAAGACCGCCGGCGTTGTTGTCGAGAAAATGCAGCGTCATATCGACGGCATCTTTGACATAAACAAAGTCACGCAGCTGTTCGCCGTCTTTGTAATCAGGGCGATGCGATTTAAACAGGTGCACCTGCCCGGTGGCACGTATCTGCTCAAAGGATTTGAGAATAAAACTGCGCATAGAGCCCTTGTGATACTCATTCGGGCCAAAGACATTGAAATATTTGAGGCCGACGACACGGTCAAGCATGTCATGGCGCTTCAACCAGAGATCGAAAAGCTGTTTTGAATAGCCATACATATTGAGCGGCTGCAGCTTATCGATATCAGCATTGTTGTCGACAAAGCCATTCTCACCATCGCCGTAGGTTGCGGCGCTGCTGGCATAGATAAAGCGCGTGCGCCGGCTGTCAGCCCATTTTGCCAGTGCCTTGCTGAATTCAAAATTGTTTTTGATCAGGTAGGTGGCGTCGGTTTCAGTCGTGCTTGAGCAGGCGCCAAGGTGTAGCACCGCATCAAAAGTATGATCGTCAAACAGACCACATTCGAGTTTTTCAAGAAAATCGGTTTTTTCGCAGTAATCAGCAAACTTCAGGTTTCTGAGATTTTTCCATTTTTCGCCATTGCCAAGCCGGTCGACCACAAAAATATTGTCGATTCCACGCTGATTAAGGCCCCAGATGAGGGCAGAACCGATTAAACCCGCACCACCCGTAACAAGTATTTTCATATTCACCTCAAAACAGATATTTTACCAGCTTGAGAATACCCTGGCTCCAAGGCACCCTGTGCGAAATGCCTGAGGCATTGGCAAAGTTCTTTTTATTCGCCATATACCATTCGTAATTACGTATCAGCGCCTGTTTATTGGAAAATTTCGGCGCGAATCCGAGCTTTTTCTCGGCCTTCTCGATCGAAACGAAAGATTCCTGACAGGCCGTTTCATAGACCCATTTGTAAAGCGGCGAAAGCTTCAGCTTTTCGAGAATTCTTAAAATTGTGATGGCCGGCCCAGCCGGAAAGGCCACGATGCGTTTGCCGAACCCGGCATGATCGAGAACCGCCTGAAAGTCATCACGAAAAGTGCCGAATTCTTTTGCACCGATATTGAAAGTGTCGTTAACCAACTTTTCGTCGCCGGTAAGACAGGTGTAGATAACATCGCAGAGATCTTCGACATCGAGATACTGATAAAGATTGCGACCCTTGCCGAGAATCGGAAACCCGTGACCTTCACTCGCCCATTCATAGAGCATTGCAAAGACGCCAAGTCGCTCAGGGCCGACAAACGACTTCGGCCTGATGACCGGCACGCACATTCCCAGCTCGCGATATGAAAAGCAGATTTTCTCGGCCTCGATCTTGGCTTCACCATAAGGACCGACCCCAATCAGCTGATCGTCTTCAAAAAGCGGGTGATGATCGGGCACGCCATAAACGGCGGTCGAAGAAATATGCACAACCCGCCTGATACCTGCCTTTTCGGCCTGTTCCATTACGGTGCGGGTGCCTTCGATGTCGGTAGAATAAATATCTTCGGGGGTATATAAAGGCAGCGCGGCAGCGCAGTGCACCACCGCATCGCAACCGGCAAGGGCCCTGGTAACATCATCGGCACGCCTGATGTCGCCCTTTACCACGGTTATCTGGCTGCGCTCAGGATAATCGAATTCAGCGATGTCGAGCGACACGACACCCGCACCCTTTGCCAGCAGACTGCGAACCAGATTTATGCCCAGGAAACCGGCACCGCCGGTGATCATTACTTTCATGTTCACCTCTTAATCATCGATTGTGGAAAAATGATAACAATTCAGCCCGGCATTGGCAAACAATATCGGAACACTATTATTTGCCAAAACCGGCAATAGATATTTGATTTAATCAGCAAAATAAGCTACAATCTGCCCGCAATAAAAACATTTTCTGTCCGTGAGGTACAAGGTGAAAGCCGTTATTTTAGCCGGAGGCGTAGGAACACGTATTTCCGAGGAAAGCCAGCTCAAGCCAAAGCCAATGATAGAGATTGGCGAGCGACCGATTCTATGGCACATAATGAAGATCTATTCGGCCCACAATATCAATGATTTTGTTATCTGCTGCGGCTACAAGGGCTACATGATCAAAGAATATTTTGCCAACTATTTTCTTCACATGTCCGATGTTACCTTTGACATGCAGAAGAACAGTATGGAAGTTCATCACCGGCACGCTGAGCCATGGAAGGTCACGCTTGTTGACACTGGGGAAAATACAATGACCGGCGGTCGTCTGAAGCGTGTCCGCGAATACATAAAGAACGAAAACATGTTCGCATTCACCTACGGAGATGGGGTCGCCGACATCAACATCTCTGCCGAAATTGAATTTCATAAACAGCATGGAAAAATGGTCACCGTGGCTGCAGTACAACCGCCAGGCAGATACGGTGCTCTCGATATTGAAGGTGAAAAAGTCAGAGGTTTTATAGAAAAGCCACGCGGCGATGGTGGCTGGATCAATGGTGGTTTTTTCATTTTATCGCCGGCCGTCATCGATTTTATAAAAGGCGACGATACACCATGGGAAACCTTGCCACTTGAAACCGCTGCCAGAAAAGATGAGCTGCGGGCATTTTATCACGAAGGTTTCTGGCAACCCATGGACACGCTGCGTGAAAAGAATCAGCTAGAAGACTTGTGGCAAAAAGGCAAAGCTCCATGGAAAGTCTGGTGAATTCCGCTTTTAACGGTATCTTTCGTCATCGCCGGGTTCTGGTCACGGGGCATTCCGGATTCAAAGGCAGCTGGCTGACACTCTGGCTTACCAGTCTGGGGGCAGAGGTTTCAGGTATTTCGCTGCGCCCCGAGACCTCACCAAACCACTGGGATTTGCTGAATCTTCCCTGCGACAGTCATTGGCTCGATGTCCGCAAAGGTGAAGCTCTTGAAAAGGCAATGCAGAAAGTCAACCCCGAACTGATTATCCATATGGCCGCCCAGCCACTGGTGCGACGCTCATATAAAGATCCGCTGACCACCTGGCAGACCAATCTCAACGGCACGGTCAATCTGCTTGAAGCTGCGAGAAAACTG
>JAKQQP010000609.1 GCA_029564115.1 Candidatus Rifleibacteriota bacterium
CCATTCCACCCGCAGCGACAAACCTTTTGTTGCCGTGAACTGTAGCACAATTCCTGAACAGCTTTTTGAAAGTGAAATGTTCGGCCACAAAAAAGGCAGTTTTACCAACGCCTATTCAGACAAACACGGGCTCTTCAAAGAAGCCGAAGGCGGCACCCTTTTTCTCGACGAAATCGGCGATCTGCCGGTGTCAAATCAGGCCAAACTGCTGCGGGTTCTGCAGGATGGCAGCTTCAAGCCGGTCGGAGCAAATCAGCAACTGCAGGCTGACGTGCGCATCATTTCGGCATCGAACAAAATTCTCAGCCGCGAAGTGCAGAACGGAAATTTCAGAGAAGACCTGCTTTATCGCATCAATGTCGTCGAGATCGAACTGCCGCCATTGCGCGCCAGACGTTCAGACATTCGTGAACTGGCTGAATTCTTTATAAACCTTTATTCAATGCGGCACTCACGCAGCATCACCGGTTTCGACCAGTCGTTTCTGCAGACCCTTATGGATTATGACTGGCCCGGTAACGTCAGGCAGCTTGAAAACTGTATTGAACGGGCAGTTATCATGAAGCGCTCGGGGCAGTTGTCTGCCGCCGATCTGAATCTGCCTTCTGACCGCGACAGCAGCCCACAGAATCTTGAACAGGGGCTGCCACTCGACCAGACCATGGAGAAGATCGAAGAGAATCTTATTCTGCAGGCTCTCGAAGCAGCCGGCTGGAATTATTCAAGAGCCGCGGCCACCCTCGGAGTGACCAGACAAAACCTGCACTACAAGCTGAAAAAATACGGAATCCGCAAGGAAGAATGAAAGAACTCCCAGCAGCATTTAAAGCCAGCAGAAAAGTATCGGGCAGCTTAAGACTGTTGCCGGTTCTGGCAATCCTGTCACTGCTGCTTCAAACCGCCAATGCCGATACCGACTTCAGTTACCGGGTCACCAGGCTCGAAAACCGGCTGCTGGTAAACTTCACGCAGCCGCTGGCTTTCGACCAGATTCTTCTTCCGACATGCAACGATGAGCTCTGGGGTCCGGGAACCATCTGCCGGGCAGCCCTGATTGAAGCGGCT
>JAKQQP010000615.1 GCA_029564115.1 Candidatus Rifleibacteriota bacterium
TTTCGATAACCTTGGCCGCTTCGGCGACCTTGATCGACGAGGCCTTATGCACTCCGGCTTCGAGAATGCTGTCATAAACGGCCGCCACCAGGTCGAGGGTCTCGGCATCGCAGCCGGAAACGATCTTGGTGATCGTCTGCAACCGGTGAACGTGATCACCGGGGTTGATACGCTCGGGGCTGTAGCCGACCCTGAAATCGCGCAGATACTGCATGCCCGAATGTTTTTCGAGCAGCGGCACGCATTCATCTTCGGTCACTCCCGGGTAAACGGTCGATTCATAAACGACGACCGCCCCCTTCGGCATATACTTGCCCACCGTGGTCGAACTCATCACCAGTGGCGTCAGATCCGGCCGTTTATTGCGGTCGACCGGCGTCGGCACTGCCACCACGATGAATTTACATTCCCCCAGCTTCGCCGGATCAGTCGTAAACTCAAAATTACACCCCTTCAAACCGCCCTCCGGCACTTCCCCCGTCGGGTCGATCCCGCTCTTCATCAGATCGACTTTAGCCTGGTTGTTATCAAAACCGACGACATCATATTTATGGGAAAAAGCATGCGCCAGCGGCAGGCCGACGTAACCGAGGCCGACCACTGCGATCTTTGTTTTGCGACTTTTCAATTTGTCGAAAAGATGTTTCATAGACCCCTCCGGAAAGTTTTTCAGGCAGCTATCTTACTGCATCGAATTTCACCAGACAAGTTTTTTAATGATTGTTTTTTCATAAAAAACTTGCTCAGAACATCTTCCAGTAATAGAATCAGCAGCGCTTGTCGAATCTTTTTGCCAGGAGAAAAAAATGAAAGTTCCGATGTTGGATCTCAAGCCGCAGTATGCCCAGTTAAAACACCTGCTTTTGCCCGAAATCATGGATGTCATAGAAAATCAGACATTCATTCTCGGCCCGAAAGTCAGTAAACTTGAAAAAGAACTGTCAGATTACATTGGCACCAGATTCACTATCGGCTGTTCATCAGGAACCGATGCCCTCTTGATGGCATTGATGGCGCTCGATATTGGCCAGGGCGACGAAGTGATCACCACTCCATATACTTTTTTCGCCACCGCCGGCTCGATTGCCCGTGTCGGGGCGCGTGCCGTTTTTGTCGATATCGAACCAGATACTTTCCTGATGAATATCGAGCAGGTCGAAAAGAAGATCAGCCTTAAAACCAAAGCGATCATGCCGGTTCATCTCTTTGGTCAGTGCGTCGACATGGAACCACTTCTGGCTCTGGCAAAAAAATACAATCTCAAGGTCATCGAAGACGCTGCTCAGGCAATCGGCTCCGGTTATAAAGGTAAAAATGCCGGCACCATGGGCGATATAGGTTGTTTCAGCTTTTTCCCAAGTAAAAATCTTGGTTGTTTCGGTGATGGCGGCCTGGTTTCAACCAATTCTGAAACTCTCAATGAAAGATTGAAAGGCTTGCGCGTTCATGGCGGTCAGATCCAGTATCATCACAACGAGGTCGGCTTGAATGCCAGACTTGACGCTCTTCAGGCAGCGGTTGTTTCTGTGAAACTGCCATATCTTAAATCCTGGACCGAAGGCCGCCGCCGGCATGCCGCTATCTATAACGAACTGTTCGCCGGGAATCCGAATGTGGTTACGCCCGTAGAAAAATCTGATCGATACCACATTTATAACCAGTATGTCATTCGTGTAAAGAACCGCGATGCTCTGAAAGCTTATCTGACCGAAAAGGAAATCGGCTGCGCCGTTTATTATCCTCTTTCGTTGCACCAGCAGAAGTGTTTTGCCAATCTCGGTTATACCGAAGGCAGTTTCCCTGAATCTGAAAAAGCCGCGAAAGAAACTCTGGCTTTGCCGGTTTATCCCGAAATGAGCGAAGAACAGCTTAAATTTGTTGCTGCTGCTGTCAATGAATTCACCTGCAAAAAAGGCTGAATGCTGTCGTTGAACGATAATAAAAAACCACGGGTTATCCCGTGGTTTTTTATTATCGTTAGAAATCGATGCAGGTCAGTCTAACTCTGTGTTCATTGCAGAACTGCTGGTGCAGTTTGTTGCGCTGTTGCGGTGATGATGCTCTTTTAAGATTTTCACAGAATCTGGTTATCGTTTCCATCGGCACGGCGGTCAGAGTTCGATAAGAATACAGTCTGCCATCATTGCCTCTTACGGTGGCGAAGTAATGTCGCAGAGGTTCTGAAACTTCCTGTCGCAGAAATTCTTCACCTTTTGGGCAAAGGCGCTGGCCAGGCGCACCCTCTATTTGTGGGCGCAGATCGCAGCTGCGCGGGCATGCGAGGCAGATTCTGCTCGATTTCATAATTTCAACTCTCCGCCAATATGTTTGCTGACTTTTTCGCTGCTGAGGCTGACATCGTCGACAATCGGAAAAATCCTGGCTGCATTTCCGCAGGCATAGAGCCATGGCAGAGTTGAGCGGCCATTTTCATCGAGCTGTAGATGACCGTTGAAAGCGTTGGCTCCAGCATCCCGGGCGAGCTGAATTTCTGGCATCAGACCGACCGCAGACAACAGAAAATCGCAGGCGATGAAGCGGGTTTTGCTGAACAGCGGCTGCCTGTCTGTATCGACCCTGGCGACGGTGACTCCTTCGACCCGGCTGTTGCCGTGAACTCTGACAATTGTCGAAGAGGTCAGCAGTTCGATTTCGAGGTCATCGATGCATGTTTGCACATTTCTTTTAACTCCACCCGGCTCATTTTTCAGTTCGATGACTGCCGCGACCTGCATGCCTTCGTAAACCAGCCGGCGTGCCATGATCAGGCCGATGTCGCCAGCACCCAGTATTACGCCGGTTCGGCCGGGCTGCATGGCGTGGCGGTTTATCAGCAACTGGGCTTCACCGGCCCCGAATATGCCGGCCGGTCGATTCGATGGAATACCAAGCGCCCCAAAGGGGATTTCGCGGCTGCCGGTTGCGATTATCAGGTTTTCGCAGCCGATTTTGAACTGACCACGCAGATCACTGCAGACCAGGTTTTTGTTTTCTTCAACCGCAACTACGGTGGTGCTGAAGAGAAATTCAATATTATTATTTTTTGCCGACTGCAGTTTGTTGAAGGCCGCTTCTGCGTATTCCGGGCCGGTGAGTTCATCTTTGAAATACTGCAGGCCAAAACCGGTATGAATGCATTGCAGAAGAATTCCGCCCGGTCGACTGTCTCTTTCGATGAGAACGACGGTTGAATCAGGTGAACTGCTGGCTAGCTGGGTGGCGGCGGCAATCCCGGCCGCACCCGCACCGATTATGGCGAATTGATATTTTTTCATTTCAGATTACCGGCGAACATTGGCGAATTTTTATTTTTCAGGCAGATTTCACCGGTTTCCTTCTTCAGTTCGCTCTGCAGGGTTTTTATCAGGGTTGGCCGGCAGAATGATCCTTGGCAGTCCCCCATTCCGGCTCTGGTCTGCCAGCGCAGACTTTCGATATTACTGGCGCCGCGCCCGATCGCTTCACGAATCTGCCGGGCAAATACCTGCTCGCAGCGACAGACAATCTGGCCGGCCGGTTGATTAGTGGCGGCGTTTGCCGGTGACAGCCGTTTTTCGATCAGACCGGCATTCTCATTCACATCCAGGTATTTGCCGAGCATTTTCAGCACTTTGTCAGCAATCGCAGGAGCGGCGGTCAACCCGGGCGATTTTATGCCGTCAAGGCGAATGATACCATGACTGTCGAGATGATTTTCGAGCTGAAAACCTTTGCCAACGCAGACACGCTCGCCAGTGAAGGTTCTGATGATGTCTTTGCGGTCCAGGGCTGGTATCAGTTTCTGGCATTCCTGCCAGAGATTGCAGATTCTCTGCCAGTTGAACTGATCGTCTTCAAGTTTTCTGGCGTCGATTGAGTCGGGGCCAAGCATGAGGTTGCCATGCACCGTATTTTGCATCAGAACGCCCTTGGTTTCCGGGCCTGGCGGGCCGAAAAAGATGGCATCGGTAACTGGTTTCGCCGCTTTGTTCATCATGAAGTAGGCGCCGCTCAGCATCTTCTGTTCGCTGAGCGGCAGTCCGAATTTTTTACTGAGGCCGTTGCTTCCGGCCCCGGCAGCGATCACGACAATACCGCTTTTGACGCATCCGTTGCTGGTTTGAAGCTGCCATGTATTGCCGTGTTTTTCGACTCCGTTGATGTCGCAGTCGGTAATGAACTCGAGGCCGTTGGCAATAGCATTTTCGACAATAGCGCGACAGGCTTCGTATGGTGAAATTTGGGCTGAATCAACAACTTCAAGGGCTCCGGCAATTTTGTCTGTGAGAAAAGGCCAGCGAATTCCCAGTTCGGCGGGGGCAAGAAGGTGAGGGGCCAGATTTGACCTGTGCAGTTGCTGCAGATGGCTGATTTTATCAAGGCTTTCAGTCGAGTCGGCAAGAATTACCGTTGCTTTGTTGACCAGAGGAAAATCAAGTCGATCAGCCCAGTTTCTATACCATTTCAGGCCCTCACGGCACATCCGGTAGACGTCAGAATCAGGCTCTTCATGTATGCCAGAATGAAGAATGCCCGAATTCGCTCTGGTCGCACCATTGGCGACGTCTGAGCCCTTTTCGAGCAGGGCGACGCGAAGACCGGTGCGTGCCAGCCGCCAGGCTACCGCTCCACCAGTGATTCCCGCTCCAATAACCACCACATCGTAGTCTGTCATAATGTTACAGGCAGTTTTGCGTGAATTAATTCAACTTACTTTTCGCCAAACACTCCGTTTTTCACCTGGTAGTCAGCGCCGCAATCTTTGCATTTAAAGCTGCTTCCTTCTTCAAGCTTTTCGCCATTGACGAGTTTGACGCCGCACTGGCACATCCAGCCCTTTATTCGACCCGGGTTACCGACGACCATGGCGAAGTCTGGAATGTCTTTGGTAACGACTGAACCGGCGCCGATAAAGGCATATCTGCCGAGTGTGTGACCACAGACGATGGTTGCGTTGGCACCCACGGTCGCGCCTCTTTTAAGCAGTGTTTTTTTGTATTCATGTTTGCGACTGACGTGACTGCGCGGATTGACGACATTAGTGAAGACCATCGATGGCCCGCAGAAAACGTCGTCTTCGATTTCGACCCCGTCATAAATCGAGACATTGTTTTGCACTTTAACATTGTTGCCGATTTTGACCTTCGGCCCAACAACGCAGTTCTGGCCAAAGCTGCAATCTTTACCGATGGCGGTATTGCCCAGAATATGGCAGAAATGCCATATCTTGGTGTTGTCGCCGATTGTAACGCCATCGTCAACATAAGAAGACTCATGCACGAAGTATTTTTTGTCCATTAATTTTTCTCCTTCGCTAGTTACCTTGTTTATTCAGAGAACAAAATCAATTGCGATATTCCCGGAACGGCTTTTTGTTAAACGAGATATTTTTGGTAGAAACTCATTTGCTGGAACTAATTCTTTCGTAAACATGAAATAATTGCAAATTAAAATTTCTGAGCGTATACTTTTCATTCATAGAATTTTATTCCTGTATTTCTGGAGGGGCGTTTGATGATTAAGATCGGTCTAATAGGTTGTGGCAGGATTTCAGGCAATCATTTCAAAGCAATCAAAGAACATAAAGACCGCTGTAAACTGGTCGCTGTTTGTGATATAATCGAGGAGCGCGCCAGAACAGCCGGCAGTGAAAACGGCTGCAACTATTATACCAGTCTTAATCAAATGCTGAAGGACGAAAATCTTGATCTGGTGTCTATTTGTACACCAAGTGGACTTCATCCAGAACACGGGATCAAGGTTGCGAAGGCCGGTGTTCATGTTTTAACTGAAAAACCTATTGGAATAAACATTGCAGAAGTTGACCGTCTTATCAAAACATGTGATGAAGAAAATGTTAACCTTTTTGTCGTAAAGCAGAACAGATTGAACGCCACGATGCAGGCTCTAAAAAAAGCTATCGACAAAGGCCGCTTTGGCAAAATATACATGGTTCAGAGCAATGTTTTCTGGCAGCGCCCACAAGAATATTATGATTCGGCCAAATGGCGAGGCACTTGGGAATTCGACGGTGGTGCCTTCATGAACCAGGCCAGTCATTATGTCGATATGCTCTATTGGCTGGTTGGCGACGTTGATTACGTTATGGCCAGCACCGCGACAATGGCCCGTCATGTTGAAACAGAAGACACCGGTGCCGCCATAATCAAGTTTCGCAATGGTGCGATTGGAACGATGAGTGTTACCATGCTTGCTTATCCAAAGAATTTCGAAGGATCAATTACTATCCTTGGCGAGAAAGCCACTGTCAGGGTTGGTGGAATAGCAATCAATAAAATAGAAAAATGGGAATTTTCTGACTACGATGACGATGACAAGGCAATTCTAGAAGCTTCTTATAACCCACCAAATGTTTATGGCTTTGGTCATTCTGCATATTACTACAATGTTCTCGATACGCTCGAAGGCAAAGCTGAGCCAGATACCGATGGTCGATCAGGACGAAAAAGTCTTGAATTAATTCATGCCATCTATTTTTCGTCCAAAGATGGTTCCAAAGTCTCATTGCCTTTGAAACTTTAATTTTTGCAAATTTAATCTTTAAGAACATCAAACCTTGCCATTTAATAGGCTAATAAAATTTTTGCACGATTTTTTTTCTAGAAGCGAGTTTGTAAAAAATTCAATGATTCTCGTTTCTGGGGCAGCATTTGCACAGCTTTTGCCAATTCTAATTAGTCCAATTTTGACTCGATTATATACCCCCAAGGATTTTGGTGATTTTGCCATTTTTTTTAGCTGGTCTTCAATTTTTGCAGTGTTTGTCACTGGTAGATATGAATTAGCTATTCTTCTCCCCAAAAAAAATCAGGACTCATTTGGCCTTGTGAAGCTATCGTTTTTGATAACAATAGCCACAATAGGAATTTGCATTTTTGTTTCCTTTTTTTTCTTTCAGCAGATTTCC
>JAKQQP010000617.1 GCA_029564115.1 Candidatus Rifleibacteriota bacterium
TGGTTCAGCTATGTTTACAGTTTCGATAATCGCTCGCAGAATCTTGGTTTTCGCAGGATCCTTGCTGCTCTTTCCGAACGGTTGCATTATTTATCCGACTGGCTGCTCAACCCTGTATATCTGCTGATTTTAGGAGGCACGGTTTTTTTCTTCGGCCGCCGGATCCGCTTTATGCTGGCGAAGCTGACAAGATCTTCGACCTGGATTCCGCTGTGGTATCTTGAATGGGAAGCTCGCTTACCTCTGAGCCGCCGAACTTTCGAAACTCCGGCGGATTTTCACAAAAGGCTTTTTGAAGCAAAAACAATTTCGCCTGAAGATTATGAAAATCTTCAGAAGGTAGCAGAAATCATAAATATTGTTGCGTTCAATGGTTCGGCAGATGTTAATGATTGCCGCAGTCGGGGGCTTGACATACTCAAGGAAGTCAAAATCAGATGAGTTCTGGCGCTGATAACGGCAAACAACAGTTTGATCTATCTTTCAGCCGGTATTACAGCTGGCTGATGATTTTTCTTCTCAGTCTGGCGCCAGGTCTGATAATTGCCTGGGACTGGCACCCCGACGGTGAAGACGTCTGGGCTCGCCGGCAGATATTTTCTGGCTGGTTCAAAAAGAACGATGCTCTTGCAGAGCGCATATTTCAGGCGACTTCGCCCGATTTCTGGTGCCGCGAAATGGCCATTGAATACCGTAACACCAGTCAGGCGCTGGCTGCAAAAACTTCTAATTATCAGCTGGCGCTTGAACAGGCGGCCGAAATGCTTTTTCAAAAAGAGAAAGATCGGCCGATAATCATGCAGTTTTTTTCGAAAGACGGCAACTGGGCAATGACCAGCACTGATCGCCGCATTTCCGGCTACCTTTTTCGGCAGCTGTTCGTTCAGATGGTCGAACATTGCGAGAATGGCATGTCAGAACTCTCTGGCAGCAACTGGGAGCAGCGCATTCGAACCCTTTTCGGCAAAATGGCTTTTATCGAAATGTTTTTGCCCGATTTTCGTCTCAAGCCGATTCCGGTGATTTTTCAGGGGCGCAATTATTATTTTACCTGGGAAATGTTGATTAAAACCGAGGGAAGCTCTGTGTGTGGCGGTTTTTTTATGCTTCTGCCAGTCAGCTTTTCACGAAATAGCAGTCTTTCGGAAAGAATTGTCAGCGACTGGGCGGCTGTCAGTCGCCAGGCAAGAGTTGACGGAACATGCTGGCCGGCGATGCTGAATTATCGGAAGGATTCAGAAAAATCCCTGATCATACATCCTGCGCTTGCAGACACTCAAACTGTCGCAGACATCTGGAACTTTTTTCAGGGAGCATTTCCTGAAAAATCTCTGAAAAGCGAGCAGTCACACCTGCAGTTGCCTGTGGAACTTATGGGGAAAGCCTTTCCTCTCGGCGGCAGGATTGCGCGAATCTGTTATTCAGACCCGACCAGCGGCTTTGCTGTGCTGCTGCTAGGAGAAATGCCCCAAATTCCATTTTCTCCCCGCCAGGAAGTGGTTAAGTGGTATTTTTCCATTCTGGCAGGCATCTGGACTATGTTTCTGATCAGAAGCCTGATTTTTCGCCGCCTGCCAACGATAAGAATTCAGCTCAGGGTGCTGTTGTGGTTTTCTGCTTTCGCAGCTTTTCCTGCCGGGCTGACCATTGGTTCGCTTGCAGCAACGCTTCAGGATCTCCGCGAAGTTAAAATTTCTGGTCTGCATCGCGACCTGCATCAGCTGGTATTGCAGATTGAAGCCGAAATGGCAGGGGTTTCAGGGGTTTTTTCAGAGGTTGCCGCAAGCATAACCTCTGATGAGAGAATAATTAATAAAGCCTTCAAGTTGCCTGTTAACCCAGAATCTGGGGATGCTCTTCTGAATTCGGTGCGCTCAGAGTTTCTTAGTCGCGGTATTGACCCGGCAGCGGTGATCCTGGTTGCTCAGGGGGGCTGGTGCTTCAGTTCGTTTCAGAAAGACAGTTCTGCTGGTTATCGCAGATCCAGCCGCGCACTGTTCGGGTCAATACTTGATCA
>JAKQQP010000619.1 GCA_029564115.1 Candidatus Rifleibacteriota bacterium
CTTCAGGTAAGTGAGTGTCTTGATGCGGCCCTGCTCTTTCTTCAGGAGCTGGTTGAGAAAGTCGATCAGCAGGTCTTTGTTATACTCCTCGCCAAACAGCTTTTTGAAGCCGAAGTCGGTAAACGGATTAAGATAGGTTGCCATCTGCATTGAAACACCTCACTATGGGTTTTCATTATAGCATTTTTTTTGTTTTCGTTATATTGCGTGTCGTGCCGCCGGGTTATAGGGGGACAGCTTACTTATCTCTGGTAAATTTTGCTGCGGGTTCGTTCCTGCCAATGTCTTGAAAAAGACTGTTAATGGCCAGGGTGGCGGTGTCTGCGACGATTGTCGAAAAAACAGCGTTGAAAAAGCTATGCCGTTTTCGGTAGGGCAAAATTTGCCAGCGATGCTGCGTGAATGTTACAATACATTAATGGAAAAAAACGTTGTCAGAATACTACGCAACCTGAAACAGTCGCCGGCTGATGATTTTGTTGCCGGCACTCCGGCTGGTCGCATCGCCATGGTCTGGCCGATTACCGAAGAATTGGCTTCGCTGAGCCCAAAACACAATGTTGAACAACGATTACAAAGAGATGTTGCAGTGCTTAAACGCCGAGAGAGTTGATTATCTGCTCATCGGTGCTTATGCCATGGCTGCTCATGGGTTCCCCCGGGCAACCATGGATATCGACATCTGGGTAAAACCATCCACTGCCAACGCGTCGGCCGTATGGAAAGCACTTGAGCGCTTTGGTGCACCACTTCAAGGCGTTATTGTTGACGACTTCGCCAAAGATGACGTTATCTTTCAAATTGGTGTGGCGCCACGAAGAATTGATATTATTACCGGGGTTTCGGCTCTGAATTTTGACGAGACGATTAAAAGAGCCATCGAGGTTGAGATAGAAGGTTTAAAAGTTCTTATTCCTTCTGTTTCGGATCTCATAGCAAATAAAAAAGCTACCGGTCGCACCAAAGACCTTGCAGACGTCGAAACTCTGCAGACACTCGCTGATAAAACCTGAAAAAGGCTGTTTTGCCGGTGCCGGGCGGGTTCTGGGATATGGGGACAGCTTACTTATCTCTTGCCTGGGGTCGACTTTTATTTTACCAGTCCACGATTCAGGTGGGCAATGATCTTTTCTGCTTCTTCGGGTGAGAAATCGCAAGCATAGAACCTTTTGAACAGTTCGCATTGCAGGGTGCTGCCGGGCGGTATGCGGTTCTGTAGCGATGCCAGGACCAGGGCGCGGGCATCGGAGAACATGCCGGCGGCAAGGTAGAAGCGCCGCTGCGGTGGCAGGCGCAGTAACATTTCGCGATACTTCGCTTCGACGGCTTTGCTGGTGTCATTCATGCCGCATGGCCTTCTTCAGATAATCGCCAGCCCCGAGTTTTTCTGCCCAGAAATGCATATATTCACTGTCAAGACCGGTTGCCGAGTCGAGAAGATTGCGAATGTCGCGAAGCTGCAGCTCGGAATCGGAGTCTTTTCCCCAGAGCAGTTTCGAAATTATCAGGTCTTCTGGCGAAACCAAAAAAATCGTGCAGTCATCAAGTGTTACCGGCTGTCGTCGCGAAAACTCCAGCCGGCGAAACTCGTCATTTTTTCTGACGATGAAATCTGCCTTGAGTATAAGGGCATTGCTGATAATATTGAACATGCCATAACTGTTGATGGCGCGCACGACGCTGGCCCGGTCTATATAGCAGTCGTCTGAAAACAGATCGATCAGCTTCTGTGAGTCTGTCGCCGCAAGCTGCACGACCAGGTCGATGTCGCGTGTCATTCTCGGGGTGGCGTAAAAAACCATAGCTATAGAACCGGTGAACATGTAACAAATGCCGGCCGAATCAAGGCGTCTGGCGATTTCTTTAACGAATTCGATCTGTTCGTTCATATTGGTTTGCCCCCATCTGCACCCCCCTTCGTACAGGGTCAATTATACAGCAGACAATTTCTGATAGCAAACCCACGATGATAGGGGGGGGGCCTTGCTTAACTCTGGCAGATTTTAGCTGTGGGTTCGTTCCTGCCAATATCTTACCCTGAAAAAGGCTGTTTTACCGGTGCCGGGCGAGTTCTGAGATATGGAGACATCTTACTTATCTCGGGCGATTTGAGTCGCGGGTTCGTTCTTGCATTGACCCTTATAAGTCGCGGTGATAAAATGAAATCAGCTGGAAATATTTCTGTCAGGAGGAATCAGAGGTGCCTGATGATGCTGAATTCTCCAAATCCGGATGGCGCTTTGTTGCGCTTTTTCGATTCGAGCAAACGAATAAAGACGGAAAAAAGGTTTTTTTCAATTTCCAGGAAGTGCCCTCATCAACCAGCAAAGAAATTCTTTCTATTTTCAGGCAACATAGTGACCTCATCGAATTTTATGATGAATCTGAGCCGAACAAGCCGGCAAATGATGGAATATTGGATTTAAAAGCCGAAGGCAAGCTATTTTCCGGCAAAGTTTATACTCAAAACATACGATTTTCCTGGCAGTTTAAGAAATCAACATCCTTATTGATGCCTGGAGAGGAACTGGATTGCAAGGTAGATGTTCATTGGGTAAGCGGTAAAATTGACTCAGTTGAGCCACTTCATGGCACCCCGGAGGCTCGCATGCAATTTGGCGCTTTCAATGAATTGCTTTCATGGAGCGCCGTTCAACTGTTAGTTTTGCCTGGGCCGAGAAAGCAGCATTATAAGAATTTAGCCAGGACAGTAAAACTACTGGCCGGCCCGGGTGATTCCCA
This sequence comes from Candidatus Rifleibacteriota bacterium, assembly GCA_029564115.1. The sequence goes on from JAKQQP010000619.1 coordinate 2,743, forward strand.
AACATTTAGAGTGAAATGCCTGGTGCCATCACGTGAAAACTTGAAGGCGAACAGGCTTTCCCTGTTGATTTATGCAAATGTGGCTCAGACTTTTCGTGGAATCCAGGCCATTTATGAATGGGCCGACTTTAAAAATCCCGGCGAAAGGTTTGTGGCAAATACCTCTTCACGGGGATGGCTGACAATCAAACACGAGGATGGACTTACTCAGCCGAATGTAATACCTTATGCGCTGAAAGTTAAGCTTGACCAGGTGAAGGATAGTCGCGAATATTTTACTATTCTGGAGGGCCCTTTGGCTGGGCATAAGGCGAGCGTAAAGTTGGCAGATGATGGCAAGTCATATTTGTCGCCCGAGATATTACACACGTCTGCAAGCTTTTTAACATACAGCAAAAAAAATCAAACCCTTACACTTGATATAAACGGAACAAAGACGGATTATCTGATCACAATGAGTGATGAGAAACCAATTCCGAATGGAAAATATGATCTGGAAATTCCTTACGAACCTCACCATTTATATGGCGAACCATATGAGAACTTCTCTCTGTTTGCCAAAACCTGGTTTCGAATCGGTCATACCGGTGATCGGTATCTCCATCTGGGTGAGGTTTCTAAGGGATGTATAACCGTTAGAGCAGGAGAAAATAATCCGGGCGCCTGGGACGAAATTTATCGTCGTTTAATTGTCAGCAGAATGGGAGATTCAATGAATGTCGGAACATTGCTTGTCGTGGATTGATCTCTTTAAAAAAGCATTATAAGGGGAAACGTTCCATGAAAAAAAGGGTGGTTTGCCTGCTTTTGGTATGTTTGGCGATTTTCGCCGGTTTTAAATTGCGGTCTTATGCTACAAAAGCCGGGAAAGTTGCGAAATCGCAAAAAATCGTTCGGTATCATGTGGTGATAACAGACAAGTGCAATAGTGATTTCTCGAAGCGTCTTCTTGAATCTGTCAAAGAAGCTGTCGATGGTAAAATATTTGTTTTGACAAGAAACCTGGGCGTGATGTTAAAAGATGCTGCCGAGCGTGAAAAAATACCCCTCATGGAAAGCCGTGTCGGTTATAAGATGATCGCAGACCCGATCGAGCCGGTGCCGGGTGACGAAAAACTCACGCTGAGATTTAACCCGCCGGATGCAGAGGGTATCTACAACGCCGATTTTCTTCATTTCGTCTACAACCGCGATCGAACCTGGGAACGGGGCTATAATCCCGGGAATTTTTGCTTCGACAGAGAGAGTTCCGACATGGCGCAACTTCGTGACAGACTGGTTCGCTTATTGTCTCGCATTCCTTTTAAATGACGCGCGCAATCCAGGGGATCAGGGATCGGGGGACGCCTTACTTAACTCTTGAGTTGTTTTTGCTAATTCAGGTGGGCAATGATCTTTTCTGCTTCTTCGGGCGGGATGTTAGGCGTTTGAGCTTTCTACCGGCTTTGTAGGGAGCGGCGGGTTCTTTTACGCTGTTTTCGTTTTTACGCAAAGCTTCGATCTGCCCGTGGGTAAGGCCGGTGATTTCTGATATTACTTCGAGATCGAGGCCTTTGTTGAGCATTTTCAGAGCGGTGTGCTCGAGGGTTTCCTGTTTGCCTTCTTCACGGCCTTTTTCGTGACCTTCGAGTTTACCGAGACCGTAAGACGACTCTACCATGCTTGCCTGGTAGTGCAGGTCGTTTGAATAGCGCTTATATTCACTGCGTTCAGCCTCACTGAGTTTCATGATGTCGAGGCGTGTTTTAGCCTGCTGCAGGCCTCTGGCTTTGAAGCCGGGCTTGATTTCTTCGTTCTTCAGAAAATATATCCATTCATCGAGAGTGTTGCGGGCCACATTGTCGAAGTTATTGACCTTT
>JAKQQP010000002.1 GCA_029564115.1 Candidatus Rifleibacteriota bacterium
CTCAAACCCTGAATCCCTTCGCCAGGCAGTTGTCTCAAGGCTTAGGGAATATGAAGACGGCCTGTTTTCGGGCATGGAAGATTCGTTTGTTTACGATATGCCGGTAAGAAACACCGGCCCCGAAGCCGGAAGAAACGATCCATGCCCCTGCGGCAGCGGCAAAAAATTCAAAAAGTGCTGCATGAAATAGACACTTCCTGAGCTTCTGTTCTTGAGCCATCTGGTTGCTCTGCTTGCAGAAAGAAAAACTTCGGACTGTATTGCAGGTTAATGCAGCGACTTTGCCGGTATCGCCGTTGACCTTCACAGAATCTTGCTTTAAGAGATTCGGCAGGTTATCATGGCAACAAGGCCGCTGATAAGGTTGAAAATATGGTAAAGCGCACAGATTACGATTCCCCATGGAAAGATCTGGTGGAAAAATATTTCCAGCAGTTCATGGAATTTTTCTTTCCTGAAATAGCCATCAGGATTGATTGGCGTAAGAAATACGAATTTCTTGACAAAGAATTTCAGAAAATTGCTGTTCAGGGCGTCACCGGTCGGCGTTATGCCGACAAGCTTGTCAAAGTCAGCGAGTTGTCCGGAGCGGAAGCCTGGGTGCTGGTTCACCTTGAAATTCAGGGACAGGAAGACAGCGATCTCGCCAGAAGGATGCTGGTTTATCATTACAGGATCTTCGATAGATATCAGAAGAGAATTGCCAGTCTGGCATTGCTTGCTGATAAAAACAAGGAATGGCACCCGCAGGAATACTTTCATGAATTATGGGGCTGCGAGTTGAATTTTCGATTTCCGATGGTGAAACTTCTTGATTTCGCCAGCAGGGTCGAAAATCTTGAAAGCAGTCAGAATCCTTTTGCAATAGCTGCGTTTGCGCATCTGAAAACAATGGAAACAGTTGGTGACGATGCAAAGCGCCTTGAATTCAAGGCTTATGCAGCCAGAGCACTGTATAAAGCAAAATTCGACCGGCAAACCATTCTGGAACTTTTCCGATTCCTCGATTGGATAATGACCTTGCCTGCCGACTATGAAAACGCTTACACTGACACCCTGAACGAACTGGAGGAAAATATGCGTTACGTTACTACTTTCGAAAGACGTGGAATAGCCAAGGGCATCGAAAAAGGCATCGAAAAAGGCATCGAAAAAGGCCTGGAGGAAGGCATTGCTTCTCACAAAGCCTCTTTAAATACTATTCTTCAGTCTCGTTTTGAGCGAATACCAACCCGAATCAATTCTACCATAGAGCATATCAACGACCTT
>JAKQQP010000038.1 GCA_029564115.1 Candidatus Rifleibacteriota bacterium
TATTTCCGATTCTGAAAAACTCAAATCAAGTTTTTTGCCCAAACGAAAAGCCCTCCTGGATTTGATTTCAGGCTTCAGTTTACTAGAATCAGTTTTAGAGTACAAGACCATTTTAAGAATTATTCAGTACGCTTTTATATAGATCAGAAGGTTCCTGATAAGGTTTATAAGCCTGACAGGGGATTTTATCGACATATAGAATTTCGTGAAATCTTAACTCATCCAGAGCCTCAGCCAGTTATTGAAGTTCAAGAGACTCAAAATGAAGCTCCACAAAAGATATATGAATCAGAATTCTACCCACTATTTGCCGATTGGCTCGTGAATGATTTAGAAGACTGCTCAAAAGCAATCCCTCTTGGCGGCAATATTTTCAGGGACAGATGGGGTACGCCTGATGTAATAGGGATAAGAAAATCCAGATCGAGCGATATTGTCAAGCATGAGACCGAAATCATTACAGCTGAAATAAAAATAGAAGCCAGCGAGTTGATAACCGCCTTTGGCCAAACTTGTGCGTATGGTCTTTTTTCTCACAGAACTTACCTTGTTGTGCCAAAAAGTGCCTCTAAGGAAGAACTTGGAAGAATCGACTCTCTTTGCATGCTGTACGGAATCGGCCTGGTATATTTTGACGAAAAAAACCTTGTTGATCCACAGTTTGACATTCGGGTTCGAGCACAAACCAGAAATCCTGATTTATTTTTTCTGAATCAAAAAATCAAACTGATTGAAGACGATTTATTCTAGCGGTAAAGTCTCTTAAAATTGAAGAACTGTTTTCAGCTTCTGTTTTTCCTGCAGAAAAAACAGATAGAACATACTTTGTTGGCAAACCTATTCCAGGTCCATATCGAGGCTAAATGCCTCGTCGATTGTCTGCAGGACATTCTCAGACCCGTAGCGTTCCTTTAATTCACTTCGTTTCGTTTCCATTTCTTGAGAACGGTCTTTGATTTCAACTACTTTTCCGCCTTTCAGGGTTATGTCTAAGACTGTTTTGAAAGCCGTGGGTTTCTGGTAGCCCATGTGTATATACAATTCCTCAATAAAGTCTTTGGCCAGTCTTATCTTTCCGGTAAAAGGAACCACCGCGCTTAATCCGTAATAAGTTGCTTGGTCTTCCTCTTTCGTGGGCTCGATGCCTTTGATAGGCAGGTAGTTTCCGTTCCTTTCTCTCAGCGTGAATTCTCTGAGATAAAGCGCATCTTTTCTGAGTTCATATGAAGCGTAGAAACCCCGATAACAAGCGGTATTAATCATTTCAGGTTCCATGCCGAATTGTTCGGGGAAAGCAAGATCACCACCCTTGATGCCGATGAGAGAATACTCATCACCATTGAAAATGAATGTATCAGATATTTGTGCTGTCATGATTTTTCCCTTCTGTTTCCCAGCGATTCCATCATTTTACCTTTACAACAATCATCTCTCAAAGCGCATTTTGCTTTATCGACCCCCTTTATACACAGGTTTCCAGAACCGCCCCTTGCAAAAAAAGAACCGCAACTGGATGTAGTAAGCCCGATATAAGATCCTCTGCTGTTCATGCTCCGGAAGCCTTATAAATGGCAGCAGTCGTCCGGGTCTTCCCAATCCAGATTTTCTGGGCTTTCGTAATGCAAATCGGTTTTTAATATCACATCCATGTCTGCCGGAATATTGCAACGGCGGCGGATTGCTTTAACCGCGGATTTGCTGCCGACAACCGCTTTCGACGAAATCAGCACGAACTTCCCGGCAACAAGATCGAATAGAACACGGCCGCGTGGCGTATATTCATATTCTTCGATCTGCAGTTCCGGAACCTGCTTCTGAATTTGAGGCCAGAAATCAACGTGACTTGAATGTGGCCCCAGTATGTTGCCGTAAGGCTCTGCTGCAGACAGGTCGCAGAAATCGCCATAAACCTTTTTACCGTGATACCAGAAAATACCGACAAGCGCAGGTTTATTTCCCCCGGAAAGCCTACGGACAGCCTCTTTCCATCGCATCTGCAATTCTTCGGCCGACAGCTCTGCAGGCTCTCTGACATTTGATTTTAAACTTGAATCGGTCTTCATTTTAAACCTCCGCGAAGCAATATTGAGAAAGTTAGTCTTCTTTATATATGAGCTTAAATGGCGTGAACAGGCCGTCGAAAAGCCAGACACACAAGATAGAGGCGCGGTAAAGGACTCTTTTTTGCTGCGAGGGGGGCAGTTTTACAAAAGGCATCATCATCTCAGGAGTAACTGAGCTTCTTGCCTGAAAAGGGATGTCGGAATACTCAACAAGCCCTCTATGATGCCAAAGTATGAACTCCATGTTATCTTCTGGTATCACAGGGAGCGGCTTCCCGGAAAGTTCTTCGTCGATACCTCTCAAAAGACAGTAGCAGTATTGGCTCCTGTTCAGGACAAGCTCAAAAGTTTCTTTTACAGATATTTTTTCGATGTCCTTCATTTAACCCTCCCGACTATCAGAGGAATTACTTCAGTTATCGCTTAGTTGATGACTTCGTCCGTAAAGGAATCAACATAGCTGCCCGAAAGAACAATTGAACGATGTTTACTTTTGTGGCGCATCCAGACTGCCGTTAAATGGTGGTCTGTAATATTTGCAAGTTGGATTGCAGCAGCCGCCATGGACAGGAAAGATACCCATGTGACCAGTAGATCCACTGTCATGCAGGATATCAGAACCCATAGCCAAGCGGATAGGAGACCCGCACTCTGTGCATGCTCTCATGCCACACACCTGACAAAACCACGGAATTTTGCCGCTTTTAAGTTCTCTTATTGCCCTCGGAATTGTGTCCCCATTCCAGATTGCTCCCCAGTAGACGAAAAATAGCTTGTGTTGCTTGCTTAATCGCCGGCTTTTTCTCGGGTTGTCTTTTTGACGTCCGCTTTCCCGCTGTTTGGAAATACCATATCCTCGACCTTGTTGGGCAACAATCCTGAGACCGCCGACCTCTTCGAGCATCTTTCCGCAAATAACGCATCTTTCGGCTGGTGTTCTCTTTTCCACGGGTATCGTTGTGTCTTCCATCTTAAAATTGCCTCCTGCTGATTTGTATCTCCCTCTCAAGCCGGTTATAGATCTGGTCTTGAAAGAAAATCTATGATTCTTACCAGCTCTGATGGCCGGTTCAAATCAACTATTACCAAACGATCGAAGCAGTTTCTATCTTTCAGCACTGCTTTCTCCGAATGCAAAGGGCAGTCATCGAGCCAATAAAAGTCAGAAACGAAATCGATAGCTTCTGTTTTTAAGGTATTCCAGCTAGTTGCCTTTACAACAGACAGTTTGTCGAGCGTATCCTCTGGCAGATATGGTTTAAGTCGCCTTATTGCAGTCAGACTGTCACCTTTACAGTGGGTTGTCAGCCAGTAACAGTCAAAGCTCGCAGTAATAAATTCTATAAATTCCGATACATGTTCTGCTGGTCGCGCGTCCTTGGCAGTCAGTAGAACGCCGTCGATGTCGAGATAGAGTCTGGTCTTATTTTTCATTTCTCTACCGCCTTTAATGTTGCCAATGCTTCTACAAGTTTCATTTCATTTTTCCCCAGATCGAGAGGAACTACGATCATTTCTATGTCCGCTGAAGTGATAGCCCTGAAGATTCTTGCCTCGAAGTAAGTGCCCACCATGCGGGGAAAGAAAGGCTTTTTGAACATCGCCCAAGCCATCTTGTTCCAGTAGTATCGCTGCAGGTGAACCAGAGTCTTAAACATTGGAGCATCAAGCGAGTGAGTTCTCAAATACTTCTTCGGCGAAGAATTCATTGCAAAAATTCGGAAAGCCAGATTTTTAACATCTCCGTTAAAAATAACTGTTTTGTCTTTAATATTTTCAATTTTAAGAATCAGGCAGATCGAGCCATAATTCCAGCAATGCTCACATGGAAAATCTCTGTGTTTCACATAACCAGAAACAAAAGGCTTATCAAAAGGCAATGCGAGTAAATCATAAAGCCGTCTGATATTGTCTCGACAGTTCTCAGGTATAAGACCGTTCTCATCCTTAGCCCAAAACTGGCAGCCGTATCTTTTCTGAAAGAAGTATTTAACTTCATCAGGCCTGATGTGTGTGGCTATCTGAAAAGAATTGATTGCCTGAGTCGGCTCGGGCAGTGGTTGTCAGGGTATCGCTTTATTCCTTTTTCAAGCCTACCTTCCTGCATGTTGCAGCTTTTGCCGTGGAGTTTGAAGCCCTCTGCCGTTTCTTCGATAAAGAAAACTGCAACCTGCGGAACAGCGGAAACGCCTGTTCGTTGCAGATTCAGACGTGTGAGTTCTGACTGCTTGTTTCTGACAAAGATTTCTTTTGCCAACTGCTTTATCGAGATATCAGGCATGTCGCGTCTCACCACCCTTCCTGAATAATTTTTCTACTGATTAAAGTTTCTTGTCAAAGTCATACATCCCGCTGTGGATCTGTACTCCAACGGTATACTTACCGAGACAAAACGCCTTTTTAACTTCGGCGATCGCGGCGTAATCTTTTGAAAAGGCTGTTGAGCAGGTGATCATGTATTTCTTGATTATTGTCGGGTTGTCCGGGTCAGTAATCGCCCAGACGCGGCCACGCTCGATCTGATTGTATTTTACAGACAATATTTCCGGGATTTCAGCAGCGTATTTCCGCTGCATGAAAGGGAATACACGAACGTGTTCCTGCTCGACGCAGATCATTTCTTCTTGTATGCAGTCTTTGGGCAACGCAGTCAGCTTAATTACTCTGCCGCGCAGATACCACCAGATACCAACAACAGGTGTGTCGGCCGGAGTGTCGGTTAATACGACATTTTCATACCCGGCGAGCTTGCCATTCTGCTCGATAATGGCTTCGATAGAAGCTATAAGATCCTTGTTCATATGTTTTTCCTTTCTTACATATATTCCCGTCATTCAGATATATCTATATCCGGAGCTACGTTGATTTTTTGCAGTATTTTAAGCAACTCATCGTCTTCAAAATAGAAAAGGTCGTCGGCTGGCTCAAACAGATTGTTGCCAGAGTCTTTGCGCCGTAAAATCTGCTGTTTCAACGCCTCAAGCAGCTGGAAAAAGCGTAAATCAGGGTTTCTACGCCAATATTTTTCTAAACACGCCAGAACTTTATCAATGCGCTCAGGCCTTCTGCGATTTGCCGGAAAACGACGCCGGAATCTTTCTATATCATCAGGTTCATATCTTTCAAGCGGCGAAGCGGAATCGAGACCGGTTAAAACCCAGCAGACACTGGTACGACTACGCAAATGCCAATTTCGGGTTGAATAAATAATCTTGCCGGAATCGATTTCGTTTTCATTCTCCGGGTTTTCCGGGCCGAGTTCAGGGTATAGCCTGACCGCTTCGATATCGCCACGCGACCATGAATAATGACGGTCATCAGTAACAAAAACTTCGCAACCAACGCGGGGCAGAATATTTTGCAACCAGATACCGGTAGCATAACCACCGCCAAAGCCGCTGCCATAAACAACCCGAACGACATGACTTAACCTTCCGGCATTCGGCAGAGCAACTCTCGCGCAAAAAGCTTCGTTCTCAACAAAGGCGTAAATCAGACGGGCTGTAAATGAGCCGAACCGGTTCGATTCAACCTGCAGTTCAAGATACAAAACCTTGCCGGTCGCGTGACTGCCGTCAAAGGCAACGATTTCCTTATCGAGCGGCAGGTTCAGACCCGGCAGTTCTTCGAGAGCCGTAACAGTGATCTTTGTGCGGTGATCGTCATGGATTATTGGCGTATCGAGAAACGTTGAAGTTGACCACGGGAAGTAGTCAGTATGAATAAAGAATTCAGGCGGCTCAGGAACTTTCCCGCTGATGTTTTCGTCGTTGTAACTTTTGTGAAGAAACAGCAGATCGCGGAAGTCTTCACCTGAAGAGGGATACCACGCGATTCTCGGGTCACGGTCGAGGGTTTTAAGGTATTCAGCCAGTTTCCCCGTATTGTTGCCATTCAGAGCCTGTAATAGCCTTCTGGACATAAGAGCCTCCCTTTATAAAGATTTTAAAAACCAAGCTCAGAAACAGTTCACTCAAGTTCTGCGTCGAGTTCCTGCATCATTTGCAGTTTGTTGTCGATCAGCTGCTCTGCCAGTTTCATCATCTTATCAACCGGAATGCCTGACAGATGGCAGAGATTACGCAATACCCTGTCAATTTCCCCGGCATCGCATGGAAATCTGGCCAGACGCTTTTGCGCTTCGTCGCTGAAATAGTCTTCGAAAGAATACTTCTTTACTGCCGCTGCCCACATTTTCAGGCGATCGCGCTCCGAGTCTTTTTCAGGCAGGCGAAGAATCAGATCAAAACGGCGCATCAGAGCCGGGTCTATATGTTCTGTATTGCGCACACAAAAGAAGTTCAAATTACCCTCAGATTCAAGAAGGTCGCAGAGGGTCGAGATTCTGCCGTAGTTGTTTCCGGCCTTAGAGAATGTTTTGAGAAGAGAGTCGGCATCATCGCACAACATAACCGAGTGATTGCTTCTCGCGTGAGCAAGAGTCGCGTTTAATGCCCTGATGCGAGAAGCTGAACCGCTTATGTCCTTTCTTAGGAACTCATGGCCGACAGAAACTACGGTAAGACTGGTTTTGCCCATTCCTTTGACAATGCATCTGACGGTTTCAGTTTTGCCGCTGCCAACCGGCCCGCTGACCAATATGTTCAGAGACCTGTGACCACGGTAGTTCATTATGACCATCTTGAGCAGGTCGATGTCTGAGTCGCTGATTCTGATAGCTTCAAAAGGAATCGTCGGGCACTTTTCAAGGTCGAGCTGCGAATAGAACGATTCCTCGGTTGCTTCGTTGACATGAATCGTCAGGTTTGCAGTTGAGTTCTCATCTGCCTTTTGAATATCTAGACCGGTGATATGAGCTTTCATAAAGACCCTCCTGTAAGGATTCGATCAGGGCAAAGTCTTCGACAAGGTCTATTGGCCAACTTTCCAGCTTTCAATGAGTTTGAACTGACAGTTACTCTGCGGTGAAGTCTGGCTGGCATTTATCACGCCTCGCCGCAGCTGATGTATTTTGGCAACAGGATTCTCTTCGCCGTGACGTTTAAGCCAGCAGCCAACAACCACGCCAGTACGGCCGAGTCCGCCCCAGCAGTGCAGATAAACTGGCTTTTCTGAAGAAATTTTGCTATCGATAAAGTCAAGAATCTCTACCATCAATGCTTCTGAAGGTGCGGTCATGTCGCGAACCGCAAACCTGACTGTTTCGATATCAGGCGCAAAGGCTCTGGCTATCTCATCATACGGGTTGAACGGTTGCCCGATATGATTCACCTCATCCGACTGCATCAGGTTAACAAAGCATTTAACCCCGAGCGTTTCGATCGGGTAAGCGAGTATCTGCCGGATATCTGCAGCTTCAGGTGCTGAGGGAATCGGACCGGCGTAGAATTTTCCGGGTATGACCGCGTAGACGCGCTTTATGAAAGTGCTTATTTCGGCTTTAACAGGCATTGTTATTCTCCCACTCTCTGTGCTTGCAGCAGGTATTGCCCATCATCTAGCTTTGGAGCTTCTGCCAGCTTTTTGCCTAGGCGCAGGTTTCGGCGAGCTGTCAGTCCCTGCATGAGTTCTGCGTGACTCTTTTTGACATCAGGCAACAGCTGAAGACGCTGCCTGAGGCTGCCAAAGTCGCTTGGCGTCAAATCAATAATTTCAGTCAACTGCTTTGCTTCTGCTCTAGTCATTTTGCCCTGAGCAAAAGGTGCAAGAAGACTTTTGTAAAAGATCGCGTTGCCTTGGGGTTTAAGGCTGCCGAGATGGAAA
>JAKQQP010000041.1 GCA_029564115.1 Candidatus Rifleibacteriota bacterium
ACTAAACTGAACAACCTGTCGGTTTTTTTCATTTCATAATAAACCAATTCCGGAAAAACCCCTGAAATTTTCAATTATCGGGTAAATACTTTTTGCCGGATAAAAATGAGCTGCAAAGCAATTTGTGCTCCAAGAAAAAAACGGCAAAAAAACATCTCAAGGCACAGTTTTGCACGCTTTATAAGGCTTCTGGAGCAATCTGTTATTTCTCTCGGTCCATGAAATCGCCACCGCAAGGTAGCCGGCCTGCGCCTGATTCTGCCGCTGCTTCGCGGCAAAACCGGCATGATGAAAGAATGGCTCGAACGCCTGATTCACGCCACCGGTTTCGCTTTCATCCAGCCCGCCCTTGGCCTGTAAATCTGCAATGCCAGATCTGCTGAATTTCTTTACCTCGATGAAAAAATAAAATGAAAAAACCGGTCAGTTTTCCGGAATTTAAATAAGTGAAGGCCGCAAAAGTTCATAAGTCTGATAAGAAGGAGCAAATCATGAATAACAGTTTCTGGAACGCAGACCTGGATGTCCTTGATGTGCTGTCGGGCGATGAACGCCGCTACGCCAGACGCTCTCTGGCTGAAGACCGCGCGGTTAAAGACTTTTACGCCAGCGAATGGGAAGGCTGCCGCCGTGTTACTGTAGACAAACTGCCACGCCGCAGTCGCAGAGCCAGAAAGGTTGAGCGCTAAGGCACCGGCCAGGTCGCCGGTCTCGGCGACCTGCTGTCAGCCTGGCAACAATATAAGGGAGAGATTGCTTATGCATGCTTCGTTGATCAAGATTATCGAGCTGTTCGAGGGTATCAGGCAGAATGCCGTGCCCCTTTTCCACCGACCGTATGTCTGGGGCAAAAGTCACTGGCAACGTCTCTGGAATGACCTCATGGCATGCTGCGAAACGCAAAACCCTCTGGCAACAACGCATTTCCTCGGAACTATAGTCACACTACCGATAAAAAGCGCGACTCAGGTTGAAAAGTATCTGATCATAGACGGCCAGCAGCGTCTGACTACCATTGCGCTTCTGCTGATTGCCCTGCGAAGCTATGTTAACTATAGCCAGAAGCGGGTTGTCAGTAACTACCTCGAGAACTCGCACGTTGCCAACGGTGCATCGACAGACGGCCTCAAACTTCTGCCTCCCCTGTGCGATCAGCAGGTTTTCACCTCTCTGGTAAAAAACACCATGACACCCCCCGGCAGCAAAATGGAAGAAGCTGTCGGTTTTTTCCAGAAAGCAATCCGTCGTGGACACGGCAAACTCGACCTTCTTGGCCCCGGTGGCCTGCTCGACGTTATCACCAGTTGTTTGACTGTCGTTTCCATACAGCTTTCAGAAAATGACGATCCGTATCTGGTATTTGAAAGCCTGAATCAGCCAGGTCAGCCCATGCGCGATGTCGATTTTATAAGGGACCTGCTGTTCGCGAAGTTCAACGAAGATACTGACAGCGAGCTTTCCCGCGAAAAAATCTTCCAGAATGTCTGGTCGCCTATGGTTGCTATGCTTGGGCTGCATCTGTCAGAATTTTTCCGTCAGTATCTGATGTTGCTTGAAGGGCGCGAAATCCAATGCCATCGCGTTTACAGCGAATTCAGCAGAAAATTTGGCGGACTTGCAGCGCCAGAAATGCTCAACATGCTGAAACATTGCCTGACCCTCGCGGGCTTTTTCCACAGGCTCATAAACCCTGAGAACGAGGTCGATCCGGCGCTCAGAGAAGCCCTGCTGTCATTGAAAAAACTCGGCGCTTCTGCGGCGTGCCCTTTGCTGTTTTGCCTTTTCAACGCCCGCCACCTGCAGCAGATAACGCACGAAGACCTGCTGAAGAGTCTTGCGCTTATCGAGGCGCTCTTCGTAAGGCGTGCAGTCTGTGAACTTGATGTCGACGCCGAAATGTTCAGGGAAATGGCGAAGCATTTTTCTGTCACCGACCAGACTGCTGCCGCATACCTGTCTGCCTGCATGGCCCGGAACAGCAACAATTACTGGCGTTGCCCTGATGACCAGGAATTTGTCGAGGCGCTCGTGAGCAGCCACCCGTTCGACAAGGAACTCGCCGGCTTCATTCTCGCGAAAATCGAGCTCATGCTCGGCACTGAGCCGTCAGAAGTGCACGCAAATATTCAGGTCGAGCCGATTGTCGCGCCGACCGACAAGTCTTTCGGGCAATGGATGATGCGCCTTGGCAATCTGGCAATAGCCGAAGCCAGAATAAGATCCGCCGGCAGTTCATTTCCTGCAAAAAAGCCTGCGTTCGAGCGAAGCCCGTTCGCAACGAACCGTTCGATCGCCCGGGCCGCAGACTGGACCAAAGAAGAAGTCAGACAGCGCGGCCACGAACTCGCCGGTTTTGCCCGCCAGAGATGGCCGGTGTTATTGCCGGTAGCGAGTTTGCTTCTATGCCGTTTTTTTGATGTCTTTTCTGAAATTTTAGTTTAGTATGGGAAAAAATGAGGACAGGGGGGAAACATGGGAAAACAGAATCAAGATGAAGCCGACAGTCTCAAAATCGAAGTCAGGCAGATAGACCCGAAAACTTTTGTTATGCACTTTCATGGTGGGCTGAAAATAAACACACACGAAAAATTTCTCGAATCTTTCAGGGCTCTCCCCGTAACTAAAGGTACGACCGTTGTAATCGAAACCGGCGACTCTTTCTACATATGCAACCCGGGCTATCAAAGCCTCGTTACGGCCTGTAAAGAACTTAAGAGTGCAAAAGGCTACTTTGCGATTGTAGATAAAAGCGGATTTCTAGAAGATTATGAGCTTATTGCTGTTAAAAAAAGCATTCTGAAGAAATTCGACAGTGTCGAGAAAGCTATAAGTGAACTCAGGAAATGACCAGTTCTGAGTCGGCTGATCCGCTACAATTGAAAACGGCTTGATTAAGAGCTTTCGTTGCGAAGAAAGGTTACCTCGAATTTTTTGCAGCTTCGGTACAGCTGGTTGTGGTTTTCCATCGAAAGATAATCGCTGAAACTGAAATACTGAAACATATCGAGGCCGCGATCGAGCAGAATCTTCCAGCCGTGGTTGGTGACGATATGGCGGGCGTGAATCGCGCCGCTTTCATCAAATTCGTAAATGAATTCGACTTTTTCGCGTGCCATGGCTTCTTTTATCCGCTCAAAGAAATCGAGCTGCTGGTCTTCTTTTACCTCGTCCCTTTTAGTTATAAGTTTTGCCTGCAGCCCGCTCAGATCCTTATTCAGGCTGAGCCA
>JAKQQP010000047.1 GCA_029564115.1 Candidatus Rifleibacteriota bacterium
CTCTCAAAAAAGAAAACGAAGCACTAAGAAAAAAAATAGCTGAATTTGAGCAGAATGTCGGCGCTCTGCCCTCGACAGAAATTTTTCGCAATAATATCGCTGCAGCCGAAGCCAAAATCAAATTCCTTGAAGAAGAGCTGAATACTGCCAGAAACGAGATCGCCAGGCTTGAAGAGCGCCAGGTGACCGAGGCTCCCGAAAATATTCTGCGCGAAAAAGAACAGCTCGAACAACGGGTTCTCGACCTTGAAGCCACTCTAAAGAGCGTTATCAAATCAAGAGACTGCAACCCGGCACCGACTGGCGATAAATTTTCGTTTACCCCTGAAGAATGCATATTTTTCTTCGAAACACTTTCAACAACCGCAAGTCGCCTCTCTACCAGTCTCGAGAATCGCGACGTATTCATGCGCTCAAAAGAGTGCATTGGTATTCTCGAAAAATCGAGCGCCATCCAGAAAATCTTTACCGTCGGTCAGATTTTTGACAACAAAGTTCATAAAGCTGCCAAATCATTCAAAAGCGATTTTCTTCCCGATGGCATTATTATCCACGAAGAAACTCCAGGCTTTATGTCTGGCAACAAAATTGTCCAGAAAGCCATGGTCTGGGTCGCCAAATCCAACTTTGCCTGCAGCGAATGCAACAAGATCTGTCGCCCGCACGAATATTTCTGCCCGAGATGCGGTCTTGAACTGACGGCACCCGATGGAACCAGCAAACGGGAAATGCCGCCCTACCCGGCCAAAATCGACCTGAACCTGCCACTGCTTGACGAACTGATAGACCAGGGAAACATCAAAGCAGCAAACGCTCTGATAGCATTGATATCGCGTGACAACCCCGGCCACCACGAAATCCTCAGGCGCCTGGCCACTATTCAAAGCGCCGAAACTCCCCAGGAAGAAGTGAACGTCGAATGAACGAACAATCAGCTGAACACCAGACAGAAAGCCAGACAGGTAAAAATCTTCCGGTTGATATCGAAGATGCCTTCGACTGGAACCTCATCGCGATAATGTCGGTCTGGATATTTTTGCTCGCCACATTCTTTCTGATTTTTATGGGTTAAGAGCCGCCGTTGTTTTAAAGCAACGGCTCTCAGGGCCGGTTATCAAAAAGCCAGAGATTGACATCACCGCTCACACTTTCGAGCGAAAAGTTTGTCGTTGCCTCACCAGTTGAAGTTTTCACAATTCCCCGCAGACCATCAGGTTTTAGACCGATTTCAGGCCCGTTGGCCGCATCTGCGAATGCAAAGCCAGGCAAAGAAACTCCGTTGTAGCTGCCGGCCAGATTCAGATTCTTAATGCCATAATCCTGGGCATTCTGTGCATTATATCTATTCAGATAAATGCTCAGCCCCCATTTGGCAAGAGTATGTTCAAAGCTTTCGCCGGTCACCGCCGCAACATTGTTTTTGCCGGTCAGCGAACTGTTGACCAGCTTTCTGGTAATTTCACGATAAGTGGTGCCATAACGGTTCTCCTCGGCCAGAAATTTGACAAAAAGATACGAAAGCCCGTAACTGTTAACCCCTGCGAAACTCGTTAAAGAGAGATTTTGCATATTCTGCTGAGATAACCTGATCAAGGAGACAGTGTTGGAGTCGCCAGCAGAAATACCGAAACCACATACCTCTTCAGCAAATTTCGACAAACCTTCATTCAACCAGACAGCCTCGTAGTTGCCATTTCCACCCAGACGCTGTTTCTGAAAGAAGTTCACCATGTGCTGAAATTCATGGGCAATTGTCCCAAACCGCATAACTGAAGATGGCTGCGTATATCTGACATAAAGTATTTTTCTACCGTTACTCTCTCGCAGCCGCAGGTTGTTGGCATCTGGGTTGAATAAATCTACACCATAAAAAATACCCAGAATACCCAGAGTCATAGAATCAGTCAGAAGAACAGTCAGCCTGTTTTCACCATCAGGCCCGAACTCTGGTTCATCGCCAAACATCTCGTTTACAGTCGGCTTGATCGACTCGGTAATACGCTGATGAACATCGGCAATAAGCGAACTTGAGGGCAGCTGAACCGCAGTATCGACGAAAATAATGGCTTCGTCGCCGATTGCCACACACCTGGCCTGAATCTTGTTATTCGGATAGGGCGTGCTGGTAGCTATCTGGCCGTAAACCGGAATAAAAAATTCCTGAATTTCTCCGACTTCGACGGAAGGCTGCGGCAAGATGTTTGCCCGCAAATCCTCTCTCTCTCGAAGAACCATTGCAGGAAGCGGCGCCGTAATTTCATTTTCAAAGAACCTGAAAGCAGAGTGAGCATCGACGCCTTCAGGTATGACAGAACGCGAATTCGCCCGAACAGTAAAAGAGGCTGGACTCCCGGCCGATACTGCCAGAGCATAAGATTTTGCGCCGTTTGGCAGCCCGAGCACAGAAACATTCGTAACCTCAGCCTTTTTTGCCAGCAAAGGGAAAGCGGTCGATCGACAGCCAGAGGGCACCGGAATCGCAGAATTCACCGTAAAATTATAAGCTGCGCCCCGCTCCATTTTCTTGCCGTTTACATCTTCAACCACGTTGTCAGCTATCGACAGACGGTTATAACTTCCGGGCAACCATGCTGGCGAAGGAGTATAACGGGCAGTCGAACTGTTTTCCCAGGTCCAGGCACCGCCCACCGCCGGAACAAAACTGAACGCCGCAATCGAAGCCGGCTTTAATGGCTCGCTGAAAACGATGCGCACAGCAGCGGTATCGGCAACGTCTGTCTCCCCGTTTGCAGGAGTCACAGAAAGAATTTCGGGTGGAGTCTGGTCGGTCTCGGAAGAAATTACCGTGAACGAGTAAATACTGGATGCCGATCTGCTGCCAGAACTATCTTCGGCAACAACCTGCCAGTAATAGGTCCGACCGGCGGTAAGATCCTGGGTCGTGGCATGGGTCGTCGCGGTGATTCTCTCTGCAATCTTTGCAAGTGGCGGAGCTACGGTATCGAGATAAAAATCGTAATAAACAATATCATCGTCGATATCACCACCAGACCAGGCAAAAACCGGCCTGTTCGTGACTCCGACACTGCCACTTGCCGGGGAAACGGCAATCGGCTGGTTTGGCGGTTGATTCGCCAGCTGCACAGTAGAGAACGACCAGACGGGTGATTCGAGATTGGTGAGTCCTCGCGAATCTCTTGCGACAATCTGCCAGAAGTAAGAGGTGTTATATTTGAGGTTGGCAGCCGGCTGAAAATAAGTTTCAGGGCGATCGGCCGCCACTTTTGCCAACGGAAAATCGGAACCCAGAAACACATCGAAAGTCATAGCATCTTCATCTGGATCAGACGCGCTCCAGCGCAATTGCGAACTGACTGCCACTCCGGCAGTTCCACTGGCTGGGCTTATTGCAACTGGAGTATCGGGCCGACGGTTAATCGGAGCGTGCGTCGAGAAACGCCACAGAGGTCCTGTCGTTTCCTTGCCTCGGTTATCTGCCGATACTATCTGCCAGTAATAAGTTGTTTCGAGTTCGAGAGATTCGAGCTGCATGGTAGTCTGGCGGGTTTTATCCTTGAGCTGCAAATCATTCTGATCGGTTCCGAGCATGAAGGAATAGGTGACTATATCTTCAGCATTCGGGTCTCCGCCACTCCAGGAACACAAAGTAGATGGCAGCTGATTTATTGAAAGGTCTTCTGGAATCGGTAACGCCGGAATATACGGAGCAAAATTATCGAGATCGCCTGTTTTGAATTGCCAGGTCGGAGACACCGAAGTCGCCTCGTATGGATCGCGGGAAACCACTCGCCAGAAATAGGTTGTGAAAGGCTTCAGACCCGAAGCCGTCCATGCGGCAACAGTCAGACCTTCTGCGACCACAGTCATTTCATCGCCCTGAGCAGCAAAAATCACGTCATAATTAAGAGCATCGCCATCCGGGTCACTGCCAACCCAACGCAGAACGGCGTCATCACTAATATTCTCGCTGCAGTTTTCGGGCACGGGGCTGGCAGCAGCTACCGGGGACCTGTTATAGGGGTTGGGCTCCGGGGCGTTCCCCTGCTCTATCGTTAGCAGCAGTGTGGCTTTGCCTTCGGCACCATCTTTATCGCGACCGGTCAGAGTAACTTCAACACTCCCAGATGCAGATGGCGCAGTAAAAACGGTGGTAGCGCCAGTCTGATTTGTCAGACCGCCCGCTGTTACAGACCATGACCAGTTGATAACGTCACCGTCAGGATCGATGCCTGAGGCACTCAAACCAAGAGTTTCATTCGTTTTGACCAGAGTCTTTGCCTGATCGATTTCGACGAATGGCGCCCGATTGCCAGTTGTAGAGGTTGCGGGCGTAAGTTTAACGAAGAGCTGCGCCTGTTTCTGATCACTAAAGCCGACCAGAAACGTCGACCCCAGGTAACCAACGGCTTCAATGCGCACTTCCTTACTCTGCACCCCACCCGGAAAAGGCCCTATTTCAGCAGTTCCGTTCAAGGTAAGAAATTCGAAACCCCAGACCCTTACCCGGGCATTGAGCATGGCACCGCTGATAACATCGCTGACACTGACCTTAACCGTGTAAGGAGCATACTCGAGCGTCAGAGGAGTTTCGAACACCTGAGTTTCGAACTGGCCTGTCAGATTTATCAGATCAGAGCGCTGGCGATACGGCGTGGTTCCTGATGTTTTATATGCCACGAGCCGGTATCTGCCAACCGGAACATTTTTGATGATAAAATTGCCGTCGTCGTCGGCATCGGCGTAAAATTCAGGCTTTTCTTCAACAAAAACCCTGGTGCCCTGGGCAGAAAAAAGGGAAAATTGCCCGCGTAAAGCACCAGCAGCAACCGGCGGCAAAATTTTCCCCTTGATATTGGAGACTATAGTCACCGGAGCCGGCTTCTGCCAGTCTGACAGGCCGCCATCAGTGCTGCCACAGCCAAGAATAACTACAACTGAAGCTATAACTAAAAAAAGAAGTGACAGATTTCTGACCGTGCGCATAAATTCCCTTCTAAAAAAATGCTACCTGCCCGTTTTAACCTGTTGAATAAGAGCCACGTTGTCTTCGGATGTGTCACGCAGCTCTATGACATTCAACTTTGCCTTGCCCTGACTGATCAATGATTTTGCGGCATTGTAAATGCCGACATCGTCAGGTTCTTTATTGAATTCGCCCATCCAGCTGAGGTCAATATTATCATAAGCACTTTTGAGGTCGGAAGTGCTTCTTGTGCTGCTTGCCTCATTCGATATCTGCACAGTATTGCCGGCTTCATCGATATAGGTTTTCGAGCCCTCCCCTTCAGCAATGCCGGTAGCGACATCTATTATCTTCTGAGGTGCCTCGGGAGGGGCTTTGCCATCTTTGGCGGCTTGTTCAGAAAGCAGTTTGTAGCTTCCGTCGATTGTGCGATCCTGCAGTTTCATCTCATAAGCCTCTTTGTATAAATCTTTCTGAGCAGTAGACATTGATGAATAGCCTGGCACCGAGCGGATTAAAAACTGTTCTTCCTTGTCGCGGGTATAATCAGAAAGTTTGTTCAAAACGGAGTTCACCTGATCTTTGGTGTCAGCATCGGCAAGATCTTTTCTCAGGTCTCGCACCTGCTCACCTTCGGTGGTGGAAAAAACATTAACCCCCTGCCAGAACTTTGACCAGCCGCTTTCACCGGTATCGGTACTGTCTATGGCAGTATTCATTTCTGTTATTGAATCCTGGGCCTGTCTTATCAGATCCCGCTGTGTGCTTTCGAGCCCCGTCAACTGATCGTTGCTCAAAGCCCGCAACTGTTCTTCTGAATAGGCGCCGCCAGGGCCGAAAGTGGCATCCTGCGAGGCGTCAACCTCTACCACGGCATCTTTTTCGAGTTTGGCTAGATCAAAGTTAGAAACAAAACTTCTGTTCGCTTTTTTATAATACTCATCACGCATCACCAGCGAGGTGCGCTCAACATGATAAACTTCATCGCGAGAGCCGGGAATACTCTTTCTGCCGACTATATTTACGTCCAGTTTGGCTTCCCGACCGGCTCTAAAATCTTTGTCTGTTGTTTCGAGATCTGTGGCTCCAAGGTCGGCTGCGTCAATAGACTTAACAATCTGCATGCCTTCAATGCTCACCGAAAGTATTTTGAGGGAAGTATCGGTTTTTCTGGTAAGAAGGCCATCACTAAGCCTGTATTCGACATTTTCTGTCGAGTCCTGGGCAATTTTGTCATCCTCGGTCTCTTTGAACCTCTCAAAAATGATATGCAGCGACGAACCGTCGGCAGACTGCCCACCCGGTGCTTCGAAGGTTCCCTCTTTAACTGATTTGAGATCTTTCTGCAGGTAGTTGGCTGCTGTTCTCATTTCATTCTGCAGGGTCTGCCGCGTATTCGATCTGGCAATTTCGCGCTGTATTCTGATCCAGACGCCATAAATGGCCGAAAGTACGATGGTCGAAAGAAACATGGCCACCATCATCTCAACCATGGTAAAGCCGGTCTTTTTTCGCTTCTGCATAGTCTCCCCCATTAAATCGCCTCTGAATTAAAATAAGCGTTGCCAGCCCGAACAACACGGCGCCCGAAGCGCTCATCTTCTTTTTTGCCTTTGTCACGCCAGAAAATCTCGACTTCGAACCAGACCTCGACAATTTGATCAAGATCATTCTTTTTAGCCTTGAGAGTGGCTGAGCAACCGTAGTCTTTAATTGAATCTATGTTTTCTGCAAAAAAGCTCTCGATACTTTTGGCGGTCTCTTTATAAAACTGCGGGTGAACATCGAAAGTGTTGCCACTTGCCAGATCGCTGTAGTGCTTCTGGTAGACATTGAATGGCACATGCTTGCACTCTTCGATAAGCTCCTGCGCCAAGCGAGTCGCTTTGGCATAATGCCCAACTTTTGCGGTTGAGGCCGAGCCAAAATCAACCAGCCGCAAAATCGGTATAAACGCAACAGCAAGAATGAAAGCAGCAATCACAATCTCGAGCAGAGTGACTCCATGCCTGGCGTTCTTCATCAGTTGGCCCTCCATGAAGCCCACAACGGGCTGAATGATACATGGTAGCGCCCTGGGTCAAACTTTCCGCGCACCGGATGAAGGCTCCCGAGGGAACTTCTCACCCTTGACGAAACATAATCTACCGCAACAGTCCCGCCCATGGCTGCTTTATTGAAATAATTGGTAACCCAGTTTCCGATAATGCGGATACTTGAATCGGCATGGCAATAAATGCCCTTGTCTGTGTACAAAGAACCTTCAATTTCGTATTGCTTGCCGCCGGCAAGAGCCATCAAACCACCATTGCGCATGATCAAAGAAAACACGCTCAGATCGTCTTCAGTGCGATCGAGAACTTTTATACTCGACCCAAGATAAAGATTACCGCTACAGACGATCATGCCCTTTCCAAGAACATAAAAGCTGTCTTCGCCGCTGTTAAAGGGGCTGCTCGGCGAACCCAGAGAACCGGAAATGTAAGAGATACCATTGAGGACAAAAACTTTTTTTCCGGCGACATTCGTCATTCTGTTGGGCAGATCGGCAAGAAATGCCTCTGAATTCTCGTAATAATAAGTGGCTTTTTTGGCATACTGCTCTGTTGTATAAAGATTTGGCGGCAAATTCTGCAGCAGAGCCGGATCATAACTGTAAGTTTTATAGTCGGCGCTGCCTGATTCAGAGTTAGCTTTGAGCGGAGGCAGATTGTAATCGTATTTGGTAAGAACTTCCTGTGCTTTCCAGATCGGGACAACCAATGGCGGAGGAGGCAGATAAACAGGAGGAAACGGCAATAGCGGCAGGCGGTCGAATGGACTCATGCCAACGATACACATCTGCCACTGGCGTGACTTTTTCAGAATGTTCCCCTCTATTTCGCGGGTTAAGGTGGGGTGCATACCACCAGAGCCAAAAAATCTGGTTTTATTGACGCCGGTTCCGGTGGTGGGGATAGGATAAAGCGAATTGCCGGTACCCATATAGGGCATTTCCCATTTTTGAAAACAGTCAGGCACGTTAACCACGCCGCCAGACAGAGGCGAGCTGTCAACCAGCGGCTTCAGCGCAAGAGTTACCGCGAGAGCCAGAACGTTCGTACTCATTTTTCCGACGTTTGGAACAAGATTGATACTGCCAGGTGCCACAAGCGACTGCAAATAACTGGATGCCTTGGTAACGACCTTTTCCCCCTGGGCATTGAAACCGACACCATACTTGCCCGGTTGCCCAAGAACCGGTTCGGCCGGGGTATCCAGACTTGCCGGGCCGCTGAGTTTTACCGGCACGGGAATGTTCGTTTCAGGGTCTCTCCTGGTTATATCTGCGTTGATATTGTATTTGCCGCCGGCAACCGCCATTTTGGTCTTGGAGTTGAGAATCATCGGCGCTTCAATACCTTGAAAAATATTCTTGATCGCTCCAGAGCTATCACCAGCAACCGGAGGAGCGCCCCAGTCACCCACCAGCGAGACATTACAGATAAGCGGGCGCGTACCGTCGGGGCTTTTATCCAGGTAATTGATCCTTATCAAGCCGGGGAACTCTCTTTTCTTGAGAACGTCGTCCGGCACTTCCTTGGTTCCAGTAAAAACCTCTTTGATCTTGGAAAAAGTACCGGAATAATCGAAATTGCTGACAACGAAGCTGCCGCCATAGTTATTGAACGAAATGAAATCATTTTTAAGATTCGCCAGAAAAAAGCTGTACATAGGGGCCGGCGGCTCACAGTCAGCGGCTTTGAAATCTTTAACCGCAGTAATCCGGCGAGTTGCGGTGTAATTGTCCTGGTATGTTATCGAAGCTTCGCATTCTAATCTGATCTGGCCATACTTTTCCAGGTACTGTGGCTGATCGTAGGTTGGTGTAATTGTCACGCCCGCTGGCCAGAGCGCAGAAACGTCGGTAGGCATCGCGATACTGTCGAAGCGAATTTCGATTGGGTATTTTTTCTTACCACCGCTGAGCAACTGGTTAACAAGCATATCTGCAAAAAAATCGAGTCCAGTAAGTTCTTTGAAGCTTCTATCTTTGCCGGCAACATTGATTTTGGGCATGAGTTTGTCAACCACGCTTGTAATATTTATGTTAACGAGAGTAACCGGGCCTATTTTCACCGGAATAGAGAAATCCAGCCAAGACATGTCTTTGGGAAATCCGATCTCAAAAGGCGAATATCCATTGCCCTCCAAAAAAGACTTTACGTCAGGCCGAAGATTCCAGGCAATGTCGACCCCGGGAACCTTGAATTCATTATAATCTTTGCCTGGCGAAAGCCTAAAAGCCTTGTCGACAGTAACCTTTACTTTAACATCATAGTTCTTGGCACCTTCTGAGGTCATGTAGTTGACCAGCTCATCGAGTTCACGGTTATCGACACCGGCCTGCAGGTCTTCTTTGCTGAGAATCATTTCTTCGAGGGCCAGCGAGTCGAGTTCGAGTTGTTCGTCTTCGCCAAGATTACCGGCAAGCCCGAGAGTGACGCCAGACTTGACACGAGCAGGCAAACGCAATTTTATCGCAAGGGCATCAGCCGAAACCGTTTCCGGGTTGACATCGTTTATTTCATCAGCGAGCATGCGCATAGCACGCTCCAGAGAAGCTTCGGCCAGACTGGCGGCATGCAGACCTCTTACAGACAAGGATGTCTGACGGCCTTCTTCAATGGTTGAACTCATAAACATCGTCGAAGCAAACAAAATAACGCCAAGAACCCCAACAACTATTATGAATGCGCTACCTTTTCGCCCTGTCGTTTTCATGATTCACCCCACCCTAATCAAATTTTACCGGAAAGCTCTCAAGGCCAGCGGCAAGCCCCTGCATAACCTTGTCTTTCGAAATAACACCCATTTTTACGGCTTCGATCTCAGACAGACCGTCAGCCACTTTGCCAGGATCAGCACTTTCTTTGAGCTGTTTGAGAGCCATGTAAGCATTGCGCACCGAAGCGGCCAGATCTCCACCACCGTATTCTGGCGGCAATTTGCCGACCAGCTCCATGTATTTTTTGAAAGCTGCTTCAAGCTTCTTTTTATCGCCTGTAAGCTCATACAGCTCGCACAGAGCCCCAATGGCATAAACCTGCTGAAAAATATTGTCACGGGCATCTTCAAACGCGCTGTTTAAAAGAGTCTCAGCAAGTGCAAAATTACCTCTTTCAAGTTCGCCGCGCCCTTCTACCAATGCAGGGAAATGCTCAGCGCGATAAGCCTGCTTCTGCAGTTCGTTGGTACCTGGCGGAAATCTTTCTGTGCGGCGACTGCGCTTGATTAACTTCATGGCCTCTTCAATTTCAGCCTCCACTTTTTTTTCGGGAGATTCTGAAGACAGCCAGCCAGAACCAATTTTACCACCGGTAGCCCGCACCGGCGCACCTGACTGGGTTTTACCAAAGTTAAAAATATTCTTGCGCACAGCCATG
Source organism: Candidatus Rifleibacteriota bacterium (assembly GCA_029564115.1). The sequence goes on from JAKQQP010000047.1 coordinate 10,372, forward strand.
GTTTTCATTTTTTCCTGGCTGATCCTTTTATTATCGCCGGCAGAAAAAAACAAAAGAACCAGAACCGGTATTATCAGCAAGACAACGCCTATCGCAAGAACTTTAATATCACCGGCATCGATTTTTTTCAGCAACTTTTTGATCTGTTGGTCTTCGGCCATTTTTGGCGTTCCTCCCAATGTCACTCTTGACAACACAGTCTAACTCACAACAGGGGATTTTACCAGTATATACAATAAGAAAAAATCGCAGCCCGGTTAAAAAACTAATTCAAAATAAGCTTTGTCCCCAAAAAATCAGCACCCGTTTTTAAATACGCAATTTTTCAGCAATTCGTTGCATCGTAGTGAGGCACAAGCCGCGACCTTTCAAATACATAAACACAAAAAACATAGATTTTAGAATAAAAACAAAGATTCATAGATATAAAACCCATTTTTTCAAAATAAACCAAATATATCGTCATTAAAATCAAAATAAGTCCATATTTCAGACTTTATTATTATTAACACTTTTAATAACATCTGTTAGCACTCAGCAGGTACGAGTGCTAACAGATGTGAAATCCAGAATCTTCAATCTTACACAAGGAGGACATCATGAACATCACTCCCATGGGGAATCGAATTGTAATCAAAGTTACCGAAGCCGAGAAAAAAACTGCCACCGGCATCATAATCCCGGATACCGCTTCTAAAGCCAGACCCAAGACAGGTAAAGTCGTCTTCGTCGGCCGCGGTCTCACCGACAGCAAGGGCAAGCTTATACCAATGCAGGTCAAAGCTGGTGACAACGTTATTTTTACCGAATGGGCCGGCACAGAAATCATGATTGAAGGCGAAAAACACCTGATCATGAAAGAAGACGAAATTCTGGCTGTCGAATAATTTTTTATTTTCAAACTTTTAATTAGTTCAAAATCAATCCAAGGAGATTTTTAAAATGGCCGCAAAACAACTGAGATATGGTGAAAACGCAAGAAGAGCCCTGGAAAAAGGCGTCGATACTGTCGCTAATGCAGTCCGCTCAACCCTGGGTCCCAAAGGCTGTTATGCCATCCTCAACAAAAGCTTTGGCAGTCCCACCGTTACTAATGACGGTGTCATGATCGCCAAAGAAATCGAAGTTGAAGACCGCTTCGAAAATATGGGCGCCCAGCTTGTAAAAGAAGTTGCCAGCAAAACCAACGACATCGCTGGTGACGGCACTACTACCGCTACCGTGCTGGCTCAGGCCATCGTTCACGAAGGTTTTAAAAACACTGCCGCCGGCGCAACTCCGATTTATATCAAACGCGGCATCGAAAAAGCTGTTAATGCTGTCGTCAAGATGATCAAAGAACAGTCAAAAAGAATCGACGACAATAAAGACAGCGTCGCTCAGGTTGCCACCATTTCTGCCCGCGACACCGAAATCGGTAAAGTTATTGCCGAAGCCATGGACAAAGTCGGCAAAGACGGCGTTATCACCGTTGAAGAAGCCAAAAGTTTCGACACCACCCTTGATTTCGTTGAAGGTATGGAATTCGACAAAGGTTATGTCAGCCCCTACATGGTAACTGACCCTGAAAGAATGGAAGCCGTTCTCGACAACCCCTATATCCTCATCACTGACAGCAAAATCAACAATATCAAAGACATTCTGCCGGTTCTCGAAAGCATCGTGCAGACCAAAAAACCTTTGCTGATCATCGCTGAAGACATCGAAGGCGAAGCTCTGGCAACCCTCGTGGTCAACAAACTGCGCGGCACCTTTAACTGCGTGGCCGTTAAAGCTCCCGCTTTCGGCGACAGACGCAAAGCCATGCTCGAAGATATCGCCATCATGACCAAAGGTCAGAAGATCAGCGAAGAAATCGGCCTCAAACTTGAAAACGCCGGCATTGAACATCTCGGTAACGCCAAAAAAGTTGTCATCAGCAAAGAAACTACCACTATCATCGAAGGCGCCGGTGCCGCCAAAGATATTCAGGCTCGCATCGCCCAGATCAAAGCCGAAATCGAAAGAAGCACCAGCTCTTACGACAAAGAAAAACTGCAGGAACGCCTGGCCAAGCTCTCAGGTGGCGTCGCTGTAATCAAAGTCGGTGCTGCTACCGAAACAGCAATGAAAGAACGCAAAACCCGCGTTGAAGACGCCCTGAGCGCCACCCGCGCTGCTGTTGAAGAAGGCGTTGTTGCCGGCGGCGGCGTTGCTCTTTTGAACGCAATCAAAGCCCTCGACACCCTTGAAATCACCGGTGACGAAAAAATCGGCGTCGACATTGTCAGAAAAGCTCTGCAGAAACCGATTCACTTCATCCTGGCCAATGCAGGTCTCGAACCGGCCGTAATCATCGAAAAAATCAAACAGGCCGACAAGCCTGGTTATGGCTACAACGTTCTCACCAACGAATACATCGACATGTTCCAGGCCGGTATCATCGACCCGGCCAAAGTTACCAGATCTGCGCTGCAAAACGCTTCTTCCATCGCAGCAATCCTGATGACCACTGAAGTTCTCGTCGCCGATATCCCCGAAGAAAACAAAGCTGCTCCGGCCATGGGTGGCATGGGCGGTATGGGTGGAATGGGCGGCATGGGTGGCATGGGCATGCCCGGCATGATGTAATTCCCTTTCCGTTATCTGTCAATTCAGGCGCGGGCGACGACCCCGTCTCCGCGCCAGCACAAAATTCTCAATAATTAAAATAAGTTAACCAGGAGCATTTTATGAATCTCAAACCATTAAATGATCGCGTAATCGTAAAACCCAAAGACGCAGTCGAAAAATCAAAGGGCGGCATCATTCTGCCCGATACTGCCAGCAAAGAAAAACCGATCGAAGGTACTGTAATTGCGGCCGGTCCCGGCAAAACCACCGATGATGGCAAACGCACCCCCCTCGAAGTAAAAGCCAATGACCAGGTGATTTTCTCAAAATACGCCGGTACTGAAATCAAAATTGAAGACGAAAGCTATCTCATTCTGCGCGAAGAAGACATTCTCGCCATCATTAACTGATAAGTTAACAAGCACAGGAGTAAAACAATGACTGCCAAGCAGCTCAAATACTGGGGCGAAGCCCGCAAGTCTCTTGAAACCGGTGTTGATATCGTCGCCAACGCAGTTCGCGCCACGCTCGGCCCGAAAGGTTGTTATGCCATTCTCGACAAGAAATTTGGCAGCCCGACCGTAACCAACGATGGCGTAACCATTGCCAAAGAAATCGAAGTCACTGACAAATTCGAAAACATGGGCGCCCAGCTCGTAAAAGAAGTTGCCAGCAAAACCAATGACGTTGCTGGCGATGGCACAACCACCGCTACTGTTCTTGCCCAGGCAATCGTTCATGAAGGCTTTAAAAACGTTGCTGCCGGCGCTAACCCCGCCTATCTCAAACGTGGTATCGAAACTGCCGTCGAAGCCATCGTGAAAGAAATTAAAAATCTTTCTAAAAAAGTAGACGACAACAAAGACAGCATCGCCCAGGTAGCCACCATCTCTGCCCGCGATACTGAAGTTGGTCATATTATCGCCGAAGCCATGGATAAAGTCGGCAAAGACGGTGTTATCACCGTTGAAGAAGCTCAGAGCTTCGACACTACCCTTGATTTCGTCGAAGGCATGGAATTTGACAAAGGCTACATCAGCCCTTACATGGTGACCAACCAGGAGAGAATGGAAGCAGTTCTCGACAACCCCTACATTCTCATCACCGAAAGCAAAATCAATAACCTGAAAGAAATTCTGCCTCTGCTCGAAAAGATCGTCCAGGTTAACAAGCCGCTCCTGATCATTGCCGAAGATATCGAAGGCGAAGCTCTGGCAACCCTCGTGGTTAACAAACTGCGCGGCACCTTCAATTGTGTCGCCGTTAAAGCCCCCGGCTTTGGTGATCGCAAAAAGGCCATGCTTGAAGACATCGCCGTTCTTACCGGCGGCCAGAAAATCAGTGAAGATCTCGGTATGAAGCTTGATACAGCAACCATCAACCAGCTTGGTCAGGCCAAAAAAGTCATCGTAGCCAAAGATATGACCACCATCGTCGAAGGCGCCGGTGACACCAAGGCTCTCAAAAACCGCATCAACCAGATCAAAGCCGAAATTGAACACAGCACCAGCTCCTATGACAAAGAGAAACTGCAGGAACGACTGGCCAAACTCGCTGGTGGCGTCGCAGTAATCAAAGTCGGTGCTGCTACCGAAACCGAAATGAAAGAACGCAAAACTCGCGTTGAAGATGCTCTCAGCGCTACCCGTGCCGCAGTAGAAGAAGGCGTCGTTGCCGGCGGCGGTGTTACCTACATCAATGCCCTTCCGGTTCTCGATCAACTCGAAAAGAATGCAAACGACGATGAAAAAATCGGCATCAATATCGTACGCCGGGCTCTTTACGCTCCGATGCGCATGATTCTTACCAATGCCGGGCTTGAACCCTCCGTAATCATCGAAAATGTCAGAAAACACAGCGAAAAAGCTTATGGTTTCGATGTTGTCGCTGACAAATATACCGACATGTTCAAAGCCGGCATCATTGACCCCGCCAAAGTAACCAGATCAGCTCTGCAGAACGCTTCTTCGATAGCTTCGATTCTGCTGACCACTGAAGTCCTTGTGGCTGAAGCTCCCGAAAAAAAGGACAAAACAGCCAGCCCTGAAATGGACATGGATTACTGACGAAGCCTTGGAACCCCGGCCATCAGGCCGGGGTTCTGCCCGGCCCCGGAAGCTGTAAAATGAACGCCAATACGCTTTTTCAGACAGAAACTGCTGCTTCAGATGCCAGCCAGGTTTTGAATGATCGCCAGAAAACCGTGCTGCGCGAAGTCTGTGATGTTTTCATTTCAACCGGTATCCCTGTCGGTTCCCGCACTCTGTCAAAATCGAGCCGCCTTTGTTGCTCCCCGGCCACCATTCGCAACGAAATGGCCGATCTTGAGCTGATGGGCTATCTTTACTCGCCTCACACTTCTGCCGGGCGGGTTCCAACTGAAAAAGGCTATAAATTTTACGTTAATTTTTTGATAGAATTCGAGCGCATAAGTCAGCTTGAAGAATCACTGATTGGCAAGATTGCCACAATCTCACGAGAAACCCACCTGCGCCAGCAGGACATTTTAAAATCAGCAGTGCAATTTGCCTGCCAGCAGACCAGACTTGCAGGGGTACTTCTGGCCCCTCAGCAAAACCACAGCAATCTAAAATCGATCAGACTTTTTCGAATTCTTGAAAACAAGGCAATGCTCGTGACCGTCGACGAAAGCGGCAATATCAACGATCAGGTGGTCACTATTCCAGTCGAAACGACTGACGATGTCCTCGAGAAACTTTCAATTCTTTTGAATGCCCAGCTTTGCCACCAGCAGTATCACCAGTATGAACAAAACTTCATCGAGAACACCCGACAAATCCTTTCAAGGTACAACAACCTCCTCTCACAGTTGGTTAAACAGGTCCAAAGCGCCATAAACGACCCTGACACCAACGCTATTTTCATGGAAGGTTTTCTTAATTTTTTTGATCAGCCCGAATTCAACGAGCCCGAAAAATTGAAACAGATGGTCTGCCTGCTCGACCAGAAGGAAAACCTGCTGAAACTTCTGGCCAAATCACTTGAAAGCAAACAGGAAATTGTGGTAAACATAGGCTCCGATTCGGGGCTCGCCATAAAAGACATGTCTTTCGTCACTGCGCGATATCGTGGCCCTAATCGCACTTATGGCAAAATCGGATTGATCGGACCTCTCCGCATGGATTACAGCAGAGTGGTCGCAATGCTGGCAAGACTTTCGAACACGCTTAGCCAGCTGCTGATAGGTGATAAAAATTTCTCTGACTGACACAAGGCTGAAACTAACTGATAGGTGATTACCAGATTATGACGCAAAACGAAAAAACCGCCGAAAATCCTGAACTCAACGACGCTGCACAGCCGAGCCCGGATGAAACTCTTCAGACCCCTAAAGAAGCCGGCCAGGAACCCCGCGAAGGGCAGACCAGAGACTCGGTCAAAGAACTCGATGAAATGAAAAACCGCTATTATCGAGCTCTTGCCGATTATCAGAATCTGCAGCGCAGAACGGCAAAAGAGCAGCTTGAAGCTCGAGGTCGCGGTGTCGAAGATTTTCTCAAAAGACTTCTACCGGTTCTCGACACTCTCGACAAGGCCATGGAGCAGATCGGCAAATGCAACGTCGACAAAAAAGTCATGGATGGCCTCGAAATGTTTTCGATCCAGTTTTCCGATGTCCTGGAAAAAGAAGGACTCAAAAGTATTTCTGCCCAGGGAAGCAAGTTTGATCCCAATTTTCACGAAGCTCTGTGCAAACGCACAGTAGAAGAGCATGAAGACGAAGTCGTGCTGACCGTTTTCGAAAAGGGTTACACCTTCAAAGACCGCGTGTTGCGCACCGCGAAAGTCGAAATAAATCATAAATAAACTGTTAAAAACAGACAGGAGGAATTAGATGTCCAGGGTAATTGGTATAGATTTAGGTACTTCCAACTCAGCTGCTGCAGTGATCGAAGGCGGCAAACCGGTTATTATTCCGAGCGCTGAAGGCAACTCGATCGGTGGGAAAGCTTTTCCCAGCGTGGTCGCTTTCACGAAAGACGGGCAACGCCTCATCGGTGAACCGGCCAGACGCCAGGCAACCACCAACCCCGACCGCACCATTATCGCCGCCAAGCGCAAAATGGGCACCAAAGACAAATACAAAGTCGATGGCAAAGAGTACACTCCCCAGGAAATTTCCGCTTTCATTCTTCAGAAGATCAAAGCTGATGCCGAAGCTTTTCTCAACGACAAAGTCACCGGCGCAGTCATAACCGTTCCGGCTTATTTCGATGACGCACAGCGTCAGGCCACCAAAGACGCCGGTGCCATCGCCGGTATCGAAGTTAAGCGCATCATCAACGAACCGACTGCCGCTGCCCTCGCCTATGGTCTCGACAAAGAAGGCGAACGCAAAATCCTGGTATTCGACCTCGGCGGCGGTACTCTCGACGTCACCATTCTCGAACTTGGCAACGGCGTTTTCGAAGTCCTCTCAACCAACGGCGACACCAAGCTCGGTGGTACCGACATGGACAACCTGATCATTTCTTACATCGAAAACGAATTCAAAAAAGCTGAAGGCATTGACCTTGCCAAAGATTCCATGGCTCATCAGCGCGTCAGAGAAGCCGCTGAAAGAGCAAAAATCGAGCTGTCAACCACCACCAACACAGACATCAATCTGCCTTTCATCACAGCAACCCAGGACGGCCCCAAACACCTGGTGATGACCATTACTCGCTCACAGCTTGAAAAACTCGTCGACTCTGTTGTTGAACGCTGCAAAGCCCCGATCGACAACGCTCTGAATGACGCCGGCCTCAAGCGCAGCGAAATCGACCACATTATCATGGTCGGTGGCCCGACCCGCATGCCTATCATTCAGAATCTTCTCAAAACCCATTTCGGTAAAGACCCTGAACGCGGCGTCGACCCGATGGAATGCGTGGCCATGGGTGCCGCAATTCAGGCCGGGATTCTTGGCGGCGAAGTAAAAGACGTTCTGCTGCTCGATGTTACCCCGCTCTCACTCGGTATCGAAACTCTCGGTGGCGTTATGACAACACTTATAGGCCGCAACACCACCATTCCGACCAAGAAGAGCCAGGTTTTCTCGACCGCTTCCGATAACCAGCCGGCTGTTTCGGTCCACGTCCTTCAAGGCGAAAGACAGATGGCCGCTGACAACAAAACTCTCGGTCGCTTCGACCTGGTAGGCATTCCGCCCGCACCTCGCGGAGTTCCACAAATCGAAGTCACTTTTGACATCGATGCCAACGGTATCGTGAATGTTTCAGCCAAAGACCTCGGTACTGGCAAAGAGCAGGCGATCACCATCACCAACAGCTCTGGTCTCAACAAAGACGAGATCGACCGCATGGTAAAAGAAGCCGAAAAGTATGCCCAGGATGACGCGGCCCAGCGCGAAAGCATCGAAACCATAAACATGGGCGAAAGCCTGGTTTACCAGACCGAAAAAACCCTCAAGGATCTGGGCGACAAAGCTCCGGCGGAAGTTAAAACCGAAGTCGAAGCCAAAGTTGCCGAGCTCAAAAAAGCTCTCGAAACCAAAGACGTCGAGCAGATCAAAGCCAAAATTGAACAGCTGCAGACTTCTGCCCAGAAAATCGGCGAAATGCTCTACAAAAATGCTCAGGCTTCTCAGGCCGCCGGCGGTGCCCAGCCCCATGGCGCTGCTGACAGCCAGCCCGGCAATAACGCCAAAGAAGAAGAAAACGTTGTAGACGCTGAATTCAAAAAAGCAGACTGATAACACTGGGCCGCAGTAACTAAATTGTCGTTGCTGCGGCCTTTATCAACATTCTCACATCGCTTCACATTTTTAAACAGAGAATCAGACACTTTCCAAGGGAGACTTGAATGGCCAAGCGCGATTATTACGAAGTTCTGGGAATACCCAAAAATGCCGACGAAGGCGAAATCAAAAAAGCATTTCGAAATCTGGCACGCCAGTATCACCCGGACGTCAACAAAACCGACGGCGCCGTTGAAAAGTTCAAAGAAATCAACGAGGCCTACCAGATTCTCTCTGATCCTCAGAAACGCTCAGCCTACGATCAGTTTGGCCATGCCGGCATAGACCCAAGCGGTTTTAACTACCAGGACATGGGTGGCTTTGGCGGTTTTGGCGATATATTTGGTGACATTCTGTCTGACTTTTTTGGTGGCAGCAGCAGTCAGCGCCGGGGCCCAAGACGTGGCAACGATTTGCGCTATGACATGGACATTTCTTTTGAAGAAGCGGTTTTTGGCTGCGAAAAGAATATTACCGTGCAAAAATCGACCAGCTGCACTTCCTGCGCTGGCAGTGGTGCCGAACCTGGCTCCAGCAGAAAGCAGTGCCCGGTTTGTAAGGGGCGCGGTACTATTTCTCTCGCTCAGGGCTTTTTCTCGATTCAGAAGACTTGCCACCAGTGTCAGGGCGAGGGCGAAATCATCGATAAGCCCTGCAATACCTGTAAAGGCAGTGGTCGAATAAAACATTCGCAAAAAATCGACGTAAAAATCCCCCCGGGAGTCGAAACGGGCAGCAAGCTCAAACTTTCAGGAGAAGGCGAACCCGGCGAAAAGGGCGGCCCAAGCGGCAGTCTGTATATTTTCATTTCTGTCGGCAAACATGATTTCTTTGAAAGAATCGGGGACGACATTATCTGCGAAAAAAATATAACTTTTCCGCTGGCAGCGCTCGGTGGCGAAATCGAAGTGCCAACCCTGAAAGGAGTCGTCAAAATCAAGATTCCTGAAGGAACCCAGACTGGCAAAGTCTTCAGATTGCGCGGCTACGGTGTTAAATCGCTGCGCGGGGGCCAGGGTGACCAATTGGTGAAAATATTCGTCAGAACACCGACTGAAATATCTGCAAAACAACGCGAACTTTTGCTGCAACTGGCTGAAGAAGACCCAGAATCAAAGGCTACCGGCATTGGTTCGGGCAAATCTTTTTTTGATAAGGTCAAACAGGCTCTGGGCGGGTAACGCAACGGATCTTTCTCATTTGAAGGTCTTATCTACGGCGGTTTCGAGATGATTCGAAACCGCCGTTGTCATTATGCCCGGGCGGGTAGGCAAACGTTTTTTTTTCTGCTAAAGTTGAAGATATATGAAAATTCGATTGAACAAAAAGCTACTGGCATTTTTTCTCCTCTGCCTTGTTTCGACGCTTGCAGAGAGCCAGATTCTTCTTTTCAAAGACTTTCTCAGCCCCGCAACCCCGGAACTCAGCAAAGAACTCTCTGCCATAAGCGAACCGGGGCCAAACCTCGACAAACGTATCGAAGAACTACGCGGCAACGCTTATGCGGGTAATGCCGCGCAGCAGCAAAAAACCGATCTGGCTGCTTTCATTCTGCGCAAAGTTGCTTTACAACGCAATTTAAGTTATGAAATAAACGAAGACCTCATCCTTGAAGCTTCCGATCTGGCTCCAGGCAATTACTACGTCGAATCCTTGTGGGGTGACCTGCTGTATTACAAAGGTGATTTCGAAAAAGCCATGAGTCACTACGAAAACGCGCTGTTTCAGAGACCTGATGACCTGCAGCTGCATGGCCGCATGGGTCTGACCGCAATGCAGCAGATGCACTATGAAAAAGCCGTCACACACTTTGAAAGAACCCTGGAAGCAAACCCGGACAATTTTTTTCTGCTTTTCTCTCTGGGGCGGTGCAACTTTGAATTGAAGCAACTGGATGAAGCTATTGAATATTTTGAAAAAGCTCTCAAACTGGCAAAAGATGAGCGCGAGCAGAAGGCGGTCGAGTCAGCGTTGAACCAGGCCCGCGAAATGCTTGCTTCAACCGATGATTCTACCCGTGAAGAAGACCAGCGCTTCGTCATTCATTTTGCCGGTAATTCGCAGCAGGACCTCGGGGACCTAACCTTTGAAGTGCTCGAAGAAATATTTCACCAGGTAACTGATTCGCTTAATTTTCAGCCCGATGTCAAAATAAACGTCATCTTCTTTTTAACAGAAGAATATTACAAGGTAAGCAAAGACTGGTCAGCCGGTTCAGCCCAGGGCATACGCATAATGGTTCCGCTCAAGTCAGGTTATAAGAGCCCTGATTACATAAAAGGGCTGCTTGCCCACGAATTCACCCATACCATAATTCATCTGAAAACAAGTAACCGCTGCCCTCTGTGGCTCAACGAAGGTCTGGCTCAGTATCAGGAGTTTCAGGCAGCCTATGGCTCCCCAGAAACCTTGCGCCCGGATTACGAAAATCTGCTGCAAAAAGAATTCATCGAAAAAAGAAATTTCGTCGATCTCAATTCTGTACCCTCGCTGATTGGCGGCTCATCTCACTACGACGTTGCCAGAGGCTACCTTGCCTCTTATCTGGCAGTGCGCTGCATAGCCGATTTTTATGGAGAGCAAAGCTTCGACAGTCTTCTCTCAAGCCTCGGAAGCGGAAAAAGCCTGGATGAAGCCATGACAGAAGCAACCGGTCGCACAATGCCAGAGTTCCAGGAAGAACACGAAGACTGGCTTCGCAACCTGTAAGTTACCGATCAGCAATCTCGATGCATTTCTAGCCACAAAGACAACACCAACCACACAGGACACCAACACTATCAAATGCCAAACTTGAATTCGGGTGAGATCTGATCATATGAGGCCCCGCGGTGAATTACTCTACGATTTTTTGAACTCCCACATGATTTTTTTCATGCTTTCAGCCATGCTTTGTGGCTGGCTGGCCGGCTCGGCACTTGATATTTTCAGGGGTTACGTTCCGTTCATGTTCGGATTCATGACCTTTGTTACCGCCCTGAAAACCAGCTGGAGCGACCTTGGCAACATTTTTCGCAAACCCATGGCTCTGATAGTTATTGTAATTCTGCAACATCTTCTCACCCCTTTTGCCGCCAGCCTGACCGGAGAGTTCGCCCTTGCCGGCAACCCCGAACTGATAGCCGGATTCATTCTGGCCGCGGCTCTGCCAGTAGGGATTACTGCGGTTATTTGGACTGGCATCGGCAAAGGCGACGTGGCTCTTTCCCTGACTTCTGCAACCATAGACACTTTGCTGAGCCCATTTGTGGTAACCGCTGTCATGCTTCTTTTCGCTGGAAAAAAAATTGAAATTGCCTATACAGCAATGATCGTCAGCCTGCTCAAGATGATTGTATTGCCATCGGTTCTGGGGCTTACCGTTCACGACCTGTCCAAAGGCACATTTCACAAAAGATTTTTGCAATATCTCGGCCCTTTGTCATTTTTCTTTATGTGCGCTGTAATAATGATCAACACTGGCGCTGCTCAGGGTGCCGCCAGCGAAATGCTGAGAAAAATACCGGCCTTGTTCCCGATATCGCTGGGAATGGTTGTTTTTGGTTTTATCAGCGGCTGGCTGCTGGCACGCTTTTTTTCGTTCAAAGATTCAGTAACCCTCAGCTGTTTATTCTGTGCCGGCATCAGAAACACGAGCGCCGGCCTGGTAATAGCGCTCGGGCATTTTCCCACGGAAACGAGTATTCCCATTCTGATTGCCATGATTTTTCAACAACCAGCAGCAGCTATAGTTCATAGACTTGCAACTCGCTCCAAATAAGAGATTGGCTCTATTTTTAAACAATACTTTGAGAATTTTTAAACAAAGTATTGAGAAGTTTGCAATTAAGTGCTATTGTTGCCCTGTAACCCCCTAGGGGGGGAGCGCATCATAATATCAGGTCGCATCGAAAGGAAAGTGAAGTAATGAAAAGCATCGCCGAATTCATGGACATGGTAAAAGCCAGAAACCCGAACGAACCAGAATTTCATCAGGCCGTTCACGAAGTCGTGGAAACAATCTGGGAAGTTTATAACCAGAATCCGCGCATGGTCAAAGCCAAGATTCTCGAGAGAATCGTTGAGCCCGAACGTGTTGTGTCTTTCAGAGTTCCCTGGGTTGATGACAAAGGCGAAGTTCAGGTCAATCGCGGCTACCGCGTACAATTTAACAGCGCTATCGGGCCCTACAAAGGTGGCATACGTTTTCACCCGAGCGTCAACCTTTCGATCCTGAAGTTTCTGGGTTTCGAACAGATGTTCAAAAACGCCCTCACTACCCTCCCCATGGGCGGTGGCAAAGGCGGCTCCGACTTCAACCCCAAAGGCAGATCAGACAACGAAATCATGAGATTCTGCCAGTCATTCATGACCGAACTTTTCCGCCATATTACCGCTGATACAGACGTACCAGCAGGCGACATCGGCGTAGGTGCCCGCGAAATCGGTTATATGTTCGGCCAGTACAAACGTCTGAAAAATGAATTTACCGGCGTTTTGACCGGCAAAGGTGCAACCTGGGGCGGAAGCCTTATCAGACCTGAAGCTACAGGCTATGGCGCAGTGTATTTTGGCATCGAAATGCTCAAGCGTGTTAACGACAGCTTCAAAGGTAAAGTGGTTGCAGCTTCTGGTTTCGGCAACGTAACCTGGGGTTCAATCAAAAAACTCGTTGAACTTGGCGCCAAAGTCGTTACCATCAGCGGTCCCGACGGTTATGTTCACGACGAAGAAGGCTTCAACGAAGAAAAAGTTGAATACCTGCTCGAAATGCGCGCTTCATGCAACGATCAGGCCGAAGATTACGTCAAAAAATATCCGAAAGCCAAATTCTTCAAAGGCCAGAAGCCATGGGGCGTCAAATGCGACGTTGCCATGCTCTGCGCAACTCAGAATGAATGCAATGAAGAAGACGTCAAGTCTCTGCTGGGTAACGGCTGCAAACTTCTCCTTGAAGTTTCCAACATGGGCTGCACCGCTGAAGCCGCCAAACTGGCCTCTGAAAAAATCATGTTCGCTCCTGGCAAAGCAGTTAACGCCGGTGGCGTTGCAGTTTCCGGCCTCGAAATGTCGCAGAACAGCGGGCGCCTCAACTGGACCGCTAACGAAGTCGATGCCAAACTGAAACAGATCATGACTTCAATTCATGAAGCCTGTGTCAAACACGGTCAGGAAGGCAACAAGATCAACTACATCAAAGGCGCCAATGTCGCCGGGTTTATGAAAGTTGCCACCGCGATGCTCGAACAGGGCGTTGTGTAATTTTTACGAACCGAACTGCCTCGGCGCTGCCGGGGCAGTTTTTTTTAGAATTCATGCTTTTTTTCTTCAGTTGTCTTGCGGTTTTAAAATCCTTTGTTATAATTGAATGCAAGGGTGATGGGTACACCCTTAAAAAATGATTTACAAGCACTTACGGGTAGGTTTGTGCTGGTGAATCGGGTTTATCGGGTTTTTCTCTCGGGTAATCCAATTGATTCAGGAGTATGACGTATGAGGAACAGCACTATTAAGATTCTCAGTAAACTGCTGTGCATCGTTCTGATCGCGAGCTTCGTATGCGAAGCCCCGTTGATGGCCGAGTACAGCGCTATCAAGGTAAATGTCGGCGGGCAAAGCGTGAACGTAACCCCCGGCCAGTGGGTAAGTGTCAAAAACGGCCCCAATACCATCCATTACAATGTGCGCTATGTTAATGGTCAGCCGGTTGCCCTCGAAATGGCTCAGTACATGAACCTGGTTTTCGGTAGCGAAGCCGGTGCAGCAGCTACCGCCGCCCAGGCAGGCACTGCCGCCCAGGCCGGAACTTCAGCCCAGGCCTCTGTTGCCAATGCTGACAGTTCTGTTGCTGTTACTGGTGCTAAATCAGAAGGTGGCTGGGTTAAAAATGAACTGAAATCTTACGGTTCAAAAATCAAAGACAGCTTCACCTCTGGCAAGCAGAGTGGCCAGGAATTCGGCACTAACACTGTTGAAGGCGTTAAATCAGGCGCCGGCAAAGTTGGCGATGCAGTTTCTGCCGGTGGCAGCAAAATTGGCAATCTTCTGAAAAGTGCCAAAGACAAAATCGCTAACCTTTTCAGCAAAAAGCCCGTAGAAGTCAAGGGTGGCAGCACTTCTTCCGACGCTTCTCAGAGTGGTCAGTCCTCTCAGAGCAGCCAGGATTCCTCACAGAGTGGCCAGTCTTCTCAGCAGGCCAGCCAGGATGCTTCACAGAGCGGCCAGTCTTCTCAGCAGGCCAGCCAGGATGCCTCGCAGAGCGGTCAGTCTTCTCAGCAGGCCGGCCAGGACGCTTCACAGAGCGGTCAGTCCTCTCAGCAGGCCGGCCAGTCTTCTCAGGAAGCCTCTCAGGCAGGCCAGGCCTCCCAGGAAACAGGCAAAGTTGCTGACGCAGACAAACCCGGCTTCCTCTCCAAACTCAAAGACAAAACTACTGGTAATTTCAAATCTGGTTATGAAACCGGCAAAGCGATGACCAATCAGGGCGTTCAGAACGTTAAAGACAGCCTTAAATCAGGTTTCAGCGCTAAAAACATCCTGATGACCGCTGGTATCACCGTCGGTGTTGACCTCGCTACTCAGATGATGCGCGGCGAAAAACCCAGCATCAAAAAAGCAGTTAAAACTGTTGCTTCAGCTGAATTTGCTGGTGGCGTAGTTGGTTCTGTAACCGGTGCCGCAGCTGGCTCATTCTTCGTGCCCTTCCTGACAGCAGTTCCGGTTGTTGGTGGTGTTCTTTCAGCTCTCGCTCCGACCTTCGGCTCGATCGTGGGCGGTTCAGTAGGTGCTTACCTTGCTGGCGATCTGAAGAACGGCCGCTTCTCAATCAAAGAAGCTTTCAAACAGATTGACTGGGTCGGCGTAGCTGGTCAGACCGTTGGTTCAACTGCAGGTGCCATGCTCGGCTCCATGATCTTCCCCCCGTTCGGCACAATCATTGGCGGTATCGCAGGTGGTATGCTGGGTAACTGGGCAGCTCAGAAACTTGCCGGTCTGTTTGGCAAAGGTGGCAAGAGCTACGGTTCAATCGGTATGCCTGTAGGTTCTAACCCGTTCGGTGGTGCTGCTGCCGGCGCACAGGTTTCCGGTCCTGTAACCATTGGTTCAGTAGCTGGTAACACTGGCCTCGAAATTCCGGTCTCTGGTGCTCAGGCCCCCGAAATCGCAATCTCTGGTGACGCAGCCATGGGTTCTTACTCTTCAGAAGTTCAGCTTGCTGAAGCCAAATACAAAGAACTCTACAAACTCTATAACGAAATGCTCACCCAGGGTCGCCAGGCTGATGCCATGAAGGTAGCCCAGGAAATGAACAAAGCCAAGGCTGAATACGAAACTCTCAAATCTCAGTCAGGCAAATAATCTAGAAATAGATTGCCAGACTCCTCCGGGGTAACCCGGGGGAGTTTTTTTATTTTCTGCATATCGCCTTTTGTGATTTTACCAGTAACGGGCACCTGCCCAACGACACTGAAAACCATGCCGGGAGAAACTTTTGCGCCGTATTCATTGCCTTTGCAAAACCTGGAAGAGGCGGGCCCTGGTTATCTTGTGCTGCAAAGTCACCTGCGAACAAGCAACTTTAGCCAAAGGCCAGAACCATTTTTTCGGGGATATTGTCCGGGTAAACCGACAAAAAGCCCTCGCGGTCGATGAAGAACATCAATGCCGTAGTCACATATTCGTTAATTTTCTGAGGCAAACCAGTTCTTTGCAGCTGTTTATGCCCTGCCGTTTTTGGGGACGGCAGCAAGAATTCTGGTCTTAGCGACTTGCTACAAGGTTGATGGCTCAGTCGTCTCTCATATAAACAGCCGATCTACGCAATTCATTACCCCAAAAAATAAGGCAGGCGATAACCCTCTTTAGTATTGTAGAGCGGCCTCTTCAGAAGTTAGCCAGCGGTTGTCGACATTATTGGCAACAGCTTCGCGTATGGTCACCAAAACCTTTTGATTGTGTTTCGCAGGTTCTTTCATCCCCTTGAGCTTTACCGACGTCTCTATTTCTACGGAAACCTGGTCAGCACTCAACAAAAAAACATCGAGTTTGCTGACATTGCTGCACAACAGGCGGTTGGTGTCGTTTCTGCCATCTTTTCGATATAATTTCAGACCGGAAAGACTGTAGACAACCTCAACGTAATCTTCAGACATTGCTGCTGCATTTTCATTTCTGGGAATCAGCATCTTGATGGTAGCAGGGTCAGCAACCAGCGAAGGGGTAACCACCGGATCGCCAGTTGTGTTCTGTGCCTTCTGCACCTCAGCCCTGGATATGGCAATATCGTTTTGAAGATGCTTCAAAACGATCTCAGCCAGGTTTTTAGCTTCCTCTTTTGCCTGAGCTATATTGGCGACATTGCGGGTCGAAGAGAGTACCGAGTAGACCCCGCCCGAGATAATTACCAGAATGGCAAAAGCCACCAATATCTCAACAACCGTAAAAGCCGATTTTAACTTGATTCTCATGGTTTGACCACAATGAACGATAATTTTTCGGGTTTATGTTTGCTTCCATCGCCTGTGGTCCAGGTGACGGCACCTGAAATTTCGAGAACTGTCGATCTATCAGGGCTGATTCTGATCTTTGGAGAAAACTCAAAATCTTTATAATTTCTTTGGAATACAATGACGTCTGAGAGGGTTTTAGGGTAACCGCCCAGCATGTCTACAAAAGAAGTGCTGCCACCAGCCAGATTCTCAAGTTCATTATACTTTCGCCCCATAACCTCTTCTCGAAAAGACTCAAGAATCTTGCGGGCCATCGAAAGCTTGGTAGTTTCGATGCCTCTGCCGGCACCACCGGCTATTGCATAATAAATCGGAACGGCTGCGGCTATAAAAATCAACGTGGCAACAAGAACTTCAACAAGAGTAAAGGCTCTATTCGTCATCTTCTCAATCTTTTTTGGCAAATTTGTAGCTCGACCAATTATCGGCAACAGTTACAATATACCTTTTCGGATCGAATTTGCCAACATCTCTCATCACAGACAACGGAGAAACACGGCAGGCAGCAGAATTAAAATTCACTTCCAGGAAATCTACGGTAGAACGATTGAAATCGTTGACGACAAGATTGCCGTTGATCTCGATTCTATCTGTATTTTCAATGATGGGTGAACTATTTGAGTAGCAGGCTGCTTCGACTTTTTTGCAGTTGCCTTTAAAATGTAGATAACCGGCTCTGGCAATCAGCGAAAATACTGCGTCATCTGCACGCTTAACGTCTTCTGAGATAAGAATATTGGTCTTCGCCACAAGAATGCCCTTGCCTTTAACTTCAAGAGGCTTGTCAATATTCAAAGTGCCCATGATATAGGTTACGCCATCGCAAAGATAGACGCCGTCAGAAAAGCGCGTCGAATCCTTCCAGAATTCTTCTTCGGTTCTGTAGAAATGTGTGGCCTTCTTTGCATACTGCATCAAACTGTACAGATTGGCGGGCATGTTAATGTAATTGTCAGGAGACCATGAACTGCTGTTATAGCCTTCGTGGCCCTGAATTCCGTATTTTTTTTCTTTGTTGATATAACGAATATGAATTTCTGAAATATCATGAGGCGCATCGGCTTTACCTGTCGGCTTTACCTTAAGAACCATATTGGCATAGCGTTGCTTCATTTTGGCTTCAAGACACATGCCAAGAGGGTATCCAATAAAACTGCGGCCAAAAAACTG
>JAKQQP010000056.1 GCA_029564115.1 Candidatus Rifleibacteriota bacterium
AATCTATCTGTAGTTGATGGCGGGCTGAAAGTTGCGGGCAATCCGGCAACTATTCGCGCGATATTGCCGTTATTGAAAAAGCATCGCAAGGAAATAATTACGCGATTACAGGCCGATGGCGCGGCTCAAAACAGCCCGGCCATGTCTAAACATGGCAACACTGAAACGAGAGCAACACAGGTCATACCAGCTCAACAGTCAGAGACTGACGCTGAAAGGCTGGCGGCATGGGAGCGCGGGGAATGGGTAACGATACCTCATACCGCTGAATCGCTCGAAATATTCCGGGCACTTGAACTTGAGAACATGGCCCAGCAGATCGGCATGGTGGAGATTGCTGAAGAACTCAGCAAAGCACTAGCGGCCATCGATCATATAGATCGGTATAAGCGACCGGAAGATTTTGACTATGCATTGTCGGTATTGAGATCGGTTGCAGACGATGCAGCAGTTTTGTTGCCGGTCAGAGCAAAAAAGGCGGCATAGATCATGCGAACATGGGGGTTACATACGTGAGCAAAACGAAACCAGGCCAATGCGAACGGGTAAAAGGCGCGATGGAAAAACAGACCAGAGCGAAGCGGTTGGCGTCAGAATTGAAAGAGAGCCCCGCCCCTCATGACATGATTTTGCAGACCGAAGCGGTGGCATTGGTCGAGCATGGGTGCAAAGAGAGCGTTCTCTCGGTTATAAGGAATCGGCTGATCTCCCTTCTGGTTTTTAAAAGAGGCTGGTGCAAGCACATTCTGGAGTATCGCTTTTAGGCATGAAGCCATAAAGAAGGTTTTCAGAAGTAATTCTGTCTACCGATAGCTATCAGTATATTTTTGCAGTCAATTTGCTGATGTTTGTCTCTTAATTCTTTCTTCTCAACAAGAAAATTATTTATTAACCTGCCATTTTGAGCTATAGATATAAGGGTGAATAATTGCGTTCACAGAGAACAAAGAGTGTAAAATAATCTTTGTCTTGGCATATTGCCGTTCATCAATGTCTATTATGAGCGTCAACGCCGCAGCATAGAGTAATGTTTTCGGGGTCTTCAATGGTAAGAACCAGAAGAAAAATGCAAGTAACATAAGAGGCTATCAGTCAGGAGTGATTTATGAAAACCATTCGCAGCGCATGCACACTACAACCCAACGCCCTCGAAATTAACGTCGGCGACCAGATCGAAAAACTCGACGAGATAATAAACTGCACCGATGGCCAGGAATATTTCAATAAAACTTTCATAACCGACGGCATGAGAACCATGCTGACCAGAGGCATCGCCCGCCTGGCCGGCAAATCTAACGATACGGTTTTTCATCTCAAACAGGCGATGGGCGGTGGTAAAACTCACCTTATGGTCGGTTTTGGTCTGCTGGCCAAAGATGCCGGGCTGCGTTCGGCTCTGATCGGCGAAATACCACACCAGCAGGGTTTCTCAACTGCAAGAA
>JAKQQP010000070.1 GCA_029564115.1 Candidatus Rifleibacteriota bacterium
GAAGGTAAAATCGAAGGCAAAACCGAGGGTATGGCGGAAATTATTACCCGGCTTCATAAGGGTGGCAGATCTATTGAAGATATCGCTACCATGACCGGTCTCAGCCCCGCAGAAATCAAAAAACTGCTTGCCACCAGCTGATTTTTCCAAGGTGCATATTCTGCAAGCTTTTTACCTGTCAGTTCCAGAAGGAACAGCCGCTCGCCGCCTGTATCTCGAATCTGGCTTCGCCGACCTCAAAGACGGCGGCCCAAACCCCGCCGGCATCCCAACCGTGATAATGGAACTCCCCGCCATCCCCAAAAATCAATCTAGAAAAGCATAATCCCACAATCTTTATAGTTGAAGCAGGCTGCTTTTCGCGTTATCCTGGGGAAAATTCGAAGAGTGTATTTCCTGTAAACATGTTGAGTTTTCAACAACAACTGACAGTTGGAAAAGCCTATGAGAGGAAGCAAATTGCTTCTATTCTTGGCTACGCAGATTTTCGCGCAATTGCCAAAGGCGTAGTAACTCCGTCAGGAAGCAAGCTCATAATACTTTTTGTAACAAAAGAGAAGCAGGCAAGCTTGACGCAATACCGGGATTTCATTGACAACGGATTTCTTTACTGGGAAGGCGAATTTCGCCATGGTTCAGACGAACGGATCCGAAAAGCTGCTGAAAATGGGGATGAAATAGTTTTATTCTTCAGAAACCGCCACCATTCTCCTTTTATTTATATGGGCCAAGTATTTCTTACTGAATATGTAACCCGTTCTGACAAGCCGAGCGAATTTATATTTTCTCTTACTCCTGCAGAGGTTGCAGCTAACAATCTGGTAATTTATGAGACCATCGATCAAAATTCAAGCGAGTTTATTGCATTACATGATACAGACCGGGAGCAATTAACAACTGTTCGGGTCGGCCAGAATAATTTTAGAAAAAATCTGATAAAGATCTGGGGAAAATGTTCTGTTACGGGTGTGGAAAACCTTGAGTTTCTTCATGCATCGCACATAAAGCCATGGCGGCAATCTAACAACGAAGAGCGCTTGAGTCCGTACAACGGTCTTTTGTTGAGTCCAGCACTTGATACTGCTTTCGACAGAGGCTTTATTGGCTTTGAAACTACAGGTAAAATTGTCATTTCGAATAAATTGTCACGAGAAGACGCTGGAAAAATGGCAATTGGCCAGAATCAGAGACTTAGGCAAATTTACCCAGGCAATCTGCAATATCTCTCATATCATCTCGAACATCTGTTCGATAAAATTGCCGCGTAGCTGATTTAAACCTTTAATAATGTTTGATATAGCCTTGAAAATCCTGTCAAAAGGCTTATGTATTAAGAAACGAAGAGTTTTCTTTTTTTAAAATCATATGGAGCGTTTTTTATCAGAGTCATGATTGCCAAAGAAAATATAGTTGAAAAATTTGCTGGGCTCAGGGTTTGGGGAAGGGGAGGCCAAAGAGCTCCTCATAAGCCTTTGCTCGTTTTGCTGGCTCTGGCAGATTGCGCTGCTGGCCGTGACCGTTTAATGCCTTTTGCTGAAATAGCGCCCAGATTGGCCAGATTGCTTGAAGAATTTGGCCCCAGCAGAAGGTCGGTGCACCCAGAATACCCTTTCTGGCGGCTCCAGACAGACGGTATCTGGGAAATACCTGAAGCTGGCAAGATTATTGTTGGTCTGTCTGGTGACCCTTCAAAAGCCACTCTGGTAAATGCAAAAGTTCGGGGTGGTCTGAAAGAGGAGATTTTTTCCGCTCTTTCGAAGCATCCGGAATTGATTCTCGTTATTGCAAAAGACTTGTTGACACAACACTTTCCAGATTCGTGTCATGAAGACATACTTCTGGCGTGCGGCTTTACATTTGATGAGGCTACCCCGGCGGCGGTTCAACGAAAAAGAGATCCTGAATTCCGCTTCAGAATTCTCTCTTTGTATCAGTCGAAATGCGCAGTTTGTGGTTTTGACATCAGGCTTGGCAATAATCCTATCTGTCTGGAAGCCGCTCATATTAAATGGCACCAGGCCGGCGGCCCAAATATAGAGCAGAACGGGCTGGCACTTTGCTCGATGCACCACAAGATGTTCGACAGGGGGGCTTTCACAATTGAACATGACATGACTATCAAAGTTTCGGAATACGCTGCCGGGAGCAATGGTCTTGAAGAATGGCTTCTGAGATTTTCTGGTCATAAATTGCAGTTACCTCGATCCAGTAATTATTTTCCGGATGCAGAATTCCTGCAATGGCACGTTAAAGAGGTTTTTAAAGATTACAAGCCTACGTTTTCGTAAAAAATCCTGGTGCTTTTGAAATCTTTCAATAAGCCGTATCAGGTTATAATTCGATAAAGGCCGTTTTGTTTTGAATGAGGAACTTGCCGGGGACTTAGATATAAATGAGAGTGTTTTCGGCAAACGGGGGTAGAGTGATGAGAATCTGGGGTTACTGGCTGATTTTGGGTCTGGTTTTTAGCTGTGTGGCGGGGTGGGGGCTTTCGCCGCAGGCTGCCGAAAAAATTCAGCAGTTGAGGCAAAAATACGGGCGTGAGAAGGCCGATGCCGCGAAGCCGGGGTTTCGCGAGTTGGCCGGTGCCCTGCGTGATAAACATCAGAAATATGAAGAAGAACTACTTGCCGACGACGAAGCTGATTTGGTGGCGGCCGTTGCACCTCAGCCGGTTGCCACCCAGGCAGTTGCTCCTGAAACCGAAAAAGAGTCGGTTTTGGTCGCGCCGGTTCGGGCAATGGTTGAGATGCCAGAGTCGGTGAGCCAGCCACAGATACTGGCCGAAAAATACGACCATATGCTGACTGAAGAAGGCAGCGAGATTGCCGACGACCTGGCGGCGGTTTCCCCGAATCGCGGCGCTGGGCCGGGTTCTGAAGGGAGTTTTGGCGATTTCGTAATAAGAGTTTTCCTATTGCTGCTGCTGGTGTCGATATTTACTGGTTTTGGGCCGGCTGTACAGCAGGGCGGCACTATGGCAGTGTTTGTGGGCGGCGGTCTGTTCCTCGGAATAGTGGTTCTGGCTGTCGACCTCTGGCAGAACTTTCTGCCGTTTCTTTGTCTGATTGCGTTTTGTGTGGTTTTTCCGAAAGGTCTCGACCGGGCAGTCAGTTCGGGGCTCGGCTGCCTGATGACGCTCGCATCCTTGATTTTTCTCGTGCCGCTTCTGCTCGCCGGCAAAGTTCTGACCTTCATATTTTTCGCATTCCTCGCCCTGAAGGTTTTCGGCAGGGCAAGATAACCCCCCCTCGGCAGTGATATAATTGTGGGCAAGAAGGTTGCAATTGAAAAATTTTCTGAAATATCTCTACCTTTATAGCGTCATCATCGGGGGAATCATCTTCCTGGTCGAGTGGCATACCGGCCAGATTTCGCGGTTTATCGACTTTTTCAGGGAGCCGCCTGCTATCAGCCGCGATGCAGACGCTCTGCCGGGCAAAGCTGAAATTGACCTGGCCGATGAGATTGCACGCTGGGAAGCCCTGTCACAGAAAGAAAAATGGCAGACTATCATCGATGAAACTAAATACCGCAAAGAAAAAGTTGCAATTGCCTACCGTACTCTCGCAATTTTTGAATCCGGTAAGGTAAGCCTGATGATGGAGGGAATGAGAAACCTCAAAAGACTGATGCGCGTGCGTGGCCTGCCGAATAATCTCAGCTCCAGGCTCGTAAGAAGTCTCGGCGACCCCGAAGCCCCTGGCCCGACCGCCCGCGAAAACCTCGAAGCTTACAAAAAAATCATCAACTCGCTGCGCATTGCTACTCAGCCTTCGAGTCTGAAAAAACTGCGCGAACTCGAAGCACTTGCCGCCGAAGAAGCCGCCACAAAATAAAGCTGCCGGCCTGTCTGCTCAGGAAATCAGCGATTTCGCCGGCTTTACCCCCGCTGAATTGCAGAAACTGCTCTCTCGCCCGTAAATGCCGTGTATAATATGAATGCATCGAGTTGTCTGATTATCGACGGCGTTCTGAATACCGGCAAATATTGCGTCAGGCTACTTTGTATATTGCTGGCCTGTATTTCGGTTCAGGAACAGGCTTGTTTTTATCTTTCGCGGTTCTGATCCAGGCTTCTTTGGCTTTTAATACTTCCAGGAGAGCTTCGGATGGGGTGTGCCCAAATGCGGAACAATGCTGCAGATCTGGGATATCCGCGATATAACCCTCGTCTTCTTCACTGTAGAAGAGGTTTATATGATAGTCTTTCACTTTAATCCTCCATTTGAAGGTTATACTTCTCAATAAGGGCTATGAACTGCTTAACCTGATAGCTTTTGGCTTTCCCGCCAACATTCTGCAGATTAACTATTTCCGATAACTCCGTATGAGAAAAGATATGGTGGCTGCCTGAAACTCTGCCAAGCTCAAACCCAAAACTTTCTACTATTTTTACCATGTCGTTGAAGCTTACGTCTCTGGTATTGTTCAGAATTTTTTTGAGCAATTTCTGTTTCTTGACCATAACCTTATTCTATCATCAGCCATTGTAAAGGTCGAACTTTTCTGTGCAGATTGTTCTGGTCAAAAGGCAAGATCGAAGGCGATGCTGAGGTCGCATTGAGACTGCACGCTGCCGGCCTGTCTGCTCAGGAAATCAGCAATTTCGCCGGCTTTACCCCCGCCGAATTGCAAAAACTGCTCTCTCGCCATTAATAAAAACCACCATCGGCGGAACTGACATTTCTATCAGGCCGCTGGCAACCGTCGACTGCAGGTAAAATTCCCGGAAATGCTTTTCGTCGCTGAGATCGAGCTTTTGCCGTATTTCGCGACGCGACATGGCGTTGCGTGTGAGTTTATTTGCGGGTGCGGGCTGTTTTTAAAAGGGTTTCGAGTTCTTTGGCCCGTTCTTCATACATGATGACGTTGATCTGGTCGTAATAGTCGCCTTCCCAGTCTGGGCGGGCGAGGTAATTTTCGAGGTCTTGCTTCGCTTCTTCAAGGCGCGGAAGCAGCAGGTGTTCGAAGCTTTTATCGACCACCGGCAGCAGGGCCTGAAAAACAAAGTCGCCGTCTTCGGCTGAGTTTCTTACCATATCGGCAAGCAGTTCTTTCTGAAGATCGCTCAGTGGCCTGCTGACGTGCTCACCGAAGATCCGACGCGCCATGGCAGTGTGTTCCGGGTCGGAGGGGTAGACGAGACCCCAGCGAAACCCCATCAGATAAAGCTCGTAGGTGGCTCTGGGGTCATCGAACATTTTCAGGCGTTCGGCGAAGGCGGGCAGGCGTGGTCTGTTCGTTTCCAGGCGGACAACCTGCAGCCAATCGCTCAGCTCATCTTTAATGCAGGTGGGGTGATCGCAGCATTCTTTCACCTTGTCGAAAAACCGGCACGGGCAGTAGAACGGCAGCATATCAGATTTCTGGTTGAGCCACAAATAGGCAGCTGATGACATATTGACCATAGTAACTCCCGTAACAGCTTTAGATGCTGAAGATTCATGCGGTCGTGACTTTATGCCGCATCTGTAATCTGGTTATTTTATTCAAATCATTTGAATTGGGCAATATAGTTCAATTGCCTCGTTGAGGCCGCTGTAACAGCGGCGTTGATTCTCTGGGGTAATGAAAGCTGGCATTTGAGAGCCAAACCTGTATATAATTGATCAGCCAAACACGGAGCCAGATAAATGACCACGAGACGTGAAAGCATCGAACCGTTGTTTCGCACTCTGCTGGCTGTTCAGAGTGATACAAACACCGTTTTCGAAAAAAATATCGAAGAAATAATTCTCAGTTGGCTGAAAGCAAGACCATATTTTCAGAAACACCACAATCTGTTGGGCACCCGCCCGATTTTTAATGATCCGCACCGGCGCGAGGTGGTCTGGGCAATGGTCAGGGGGCGTGGCAGCGCAACTGTTGTGCTTATACACCATCATGACGCCATCGATATCGAAGAATACGGTCGCCTGAAGGGTTGTGCTCTGCGTCCCGACGAGTTGCAGGCCGAGCTTGCCACCAGAAATATAGGGAAATCGGCCCGCCGTGACCTCGAGTCTGGCGAGTGGCTGTTTGCGCGTGGCAGCGCTGATATGAAGGCCGGTGCGGCTATTCAGCTGGCGTTGCTCGAAGAATTCAGCGAAATAAAAGATTTTGCCGGTAATATTCTGCTGCTGAGCGTGCCAGACGAAGAATCGATCTCAAAAGGTATGCTCAGTGCCACAGAATTGATGGTTGAACTGCGCGAAGAGCACGGGCTCGAATATGTTCTTACCATAAATTGCGAGCCTTACTTCAATCAGGTCAAAGACAAGGCGATCATGTATGAAGGCTCGGTCGGCAAAATAATGCCGGTCGTGTTCGTCAAGGGTGTTAAAAGCCATATCAGTGAACCCTTCAGCGGCGTCAGCCCTTCGCTCATTCTCGCCGGAATCCAGAATCTGAGCGAACTCAATGTGAAACTCTGTGACAAAGTCGGTGAAGACGCGACACCGCCGCCCATCTGGGTCAATCTCAAAGATCGCAAAAAGGCCTATGATGCCTCGATTCCCGACGCTGCGAGCGGTTATTTCAACTGGCTGACTTTCACGCGCTCGCCCTCGGCAATAATGAAAACCATGCTCGAAATTTCGCAACAGGCAGTTGATAGCGTTATGCACCGCATGCAGAGTTCTTTCGATGAATTTTGCCGTCTGAACAACGACGAACCCGAGCCTCTTGAATTCACGCCGCGGGTACTCGACTTCAAAACTCTTTATGATATGGCTGTGCAGAAGGGTGGCGATAAGTTTGTCGCGGCTTACGAAAAAGTTCAGGAAGAAATCAACGATATTCTGCAAAGCAACTCGATCGTGCTCCCGGAAGCGACTACCCGCCTGATCGAATTCACCGTCGATTACCTCGACCTGGAGGGTCCCGCGGTGATTGTGGCTATTTCCGGGCCATATTACCCGCACGTCGCTAACCTGCTGTTGCCCGACGGCAACCGCTTCAAGCTGGCAGAAAGGGTCGATGCTGTTTCCAGAGAACGGTTCGGCGTCGAATATGTTTCTAAAGCTTATTTTATGGGCATATCAGATCTTTCTTACGCTGCGTGGGTCGGCAATGACGATGACATTGCTCTGATAAAGAGCAACAGCCCCGGCTGGGACAACCTGTACCGCATACCCTTCAAGGCGGTAAAGAGCCTGCAGATGCCTGTGGTCAACATCGGTCCCTGGGGCAAAGATCTGCACAAGGTTACCGAGCGCGTCTATCTGAAAGACGTCTACGAAAGGGTGCCACATATTTTGTTCTCGATAATCGATGAAGTCATTACAGCGGTCGCCTGAAATTCTGGCGTGTCTGCACAGGCTGATGATGGCTTGTTGTCAGCATCAGCAAAAAAAAAGCTGGTTTTGCCCTGAAAACAGTTTTATACTTTTTTCGACGGCTTTTTGAATCACTCTCGTTTGAGCGATTCATTGTCTGTTCTGCTTTATATGCCTTTACGGCAGCTGAAAGTGCTCATTTTTTTATGAGTTTTCGCAGCAGCAAAAATTAAACTCTAAGCAAGACAAGGGTTTATGGCTGTTCATCATTTGATTGGAGGAAGTTTTGGATAAACGGTTTCTGTCGTTGCTGGTTTTGTGCTTTTTATTTGTTTGTGGATATTTGCCAGGGCAAACCTCGCCGGTTGCCGGTGAAATAATTCAGGGCAATGGTGAAACTTCTGTCGAGGGGCCGATGTTGCGCCTGGGCAGCCCGAGAGAAACTGTCAGGGCGTTCATGTCAGCGATGAACGAGGTTAAAAATGGCAACCTCAGCCATATCGACCAGGCGCTCGCCACTCTGTACCTCGACGAAATACCGGAAGCCAGTCGGCACAGTCGTGGCCCGGAGCTGGCATCGCAGCTTTTTCAGATACTGAACAGTTTTACTTTTAAAGTCGATGCCCTGCCAGCTGAGCTTGACTCGCGAACTTATGTGTTGCCGGTCGGCAGCGAAAAAAAAATCGAAATCGTTCTTTATCGCTATGACAGCGGCGAATGGAAGTTCAATCACACCCGAACCCTCAGCCGTCTCGAAGATTATCTGGCCGAAATAAAAAAAGAGGCAGAAACCCGCCCGGAAGATACGACCATAGATTCAAAGTTTTATTCGCCCCGCGAAACCATGCGCTTATTTTTGCTTGGCATGGGTTTGAACAATGCTCAGGGGTTCGCTGAAGCAGCCGAAACGCTTGATCTGAGCGTTTTTGAGCGCACTGTTCGTGCCGAGATGGGCACTGAGCGGGCAATCATGCTCAAAGCGGTGCTCGATCGTCACAAATTCATCGATCTTGTTGAATTGCCGAACGAGGGGCAGGTCCCGCCTGTGGTGGTTCTCAATCATGAAAGTGGTCGTATTGTGCTTGAAAAGGTTAAAAATACCGATTCGAGCATCGAAGCCTGGAAATTTTCGGCGCAGACCGTCAGAGACCTGCCGAAGCTCTATGACGCTTTTAAAGATCGTCCTCTCGTAGAGGGTGTGGTCAGTGATGTTCAGATTCCTTTGTCGGTGCGCATCAGGGATTACATGCGCAAAAATTTCCCCGGGCTGCTGCGCGAGAGCATTTTTCTCGAAAACTGACAGTGGCTGGGGCTTTTTTGTGTCGTTTTTCTTGGGCTGGGCTTCAGCCGAACGGTTACGCAACTGCTCAAAAATACCATCAAAGTTCTTTTCCGGCGCGAAGATGTGGCGGTTGACGTCGATGCACAGCAGCGGTTCATGGCCCCGATAAGCGTCGCCGCCACTACGGTTTTCTGGTGGGGAGGCATGTCGTTGCTGGGTCTGCCGGGAGAAGCCCGCGTCATACTGCTGGTCAGCGTCAAGCTGGTTTCAGCTCTGGCCGGAGTCTGGGCAGGTTATCGAATGATGGATGTGATCGGCAACTACCTGCAGGGAAAAGCCGAAAAAACCGAAAACAAGTTTGATGATCTGCTGGTGCCACTTATTACCAGAGCATTGAAGACGATGGTGATAATTTTCGGTCTGCTGTTCATTGCCGATATTTTTGCCATAGATATCAACAAGATTCTCGCCGGGCTTGGGTTGGGCGGTCTGGCCTTCGCTCTTGCAGCAAAAGATACTGTTTCAAATATTTTCGGTTCGCTGACAATTCTGATCGACCGGCCTTTTCAGATTGGTGACTGGGTGACGATAGGCAGTGCCGACGGCACGGTCGAATCGGTAGGGGTGCGCAGCACCCGTATCAGAACCTTTTATAACTCACTTATTACCATACCGAACTCTGAGCTGATCAATGCTCACATCGATAATTACGGCGCCCGCAAATTCAGGCGCATCACTGCTACTATCAGCATTGCCTACGATACGCCGCCAGAGAAGATCGACAGCTTTTGCGAAGGTATTCGCGAGCTGATTCGCAAGCACCCTTACACACGCAAAGATTTTTTTATCGTCAGTCTGAACGAATTTGGCGCTTCAGCTCTTGGAATCATGCTCTACTGCTTTGTCAAAACTCCGGATTGGGGTACCGAGCTTGAAGAAAAACACCGGCTGTTCGCCGACATCATCCGGCTGGCGAAGGCGCTGAAAGTTGAATTTGCTTTTCCGACCCAGACGGTTTATTTGCGCAACGACGAAATGCCGGGGCACGAAAGTTTGCCCCGGGATCAGAAAGAGGCATTCGAGCTTGGTCGCCGTATGGCTGGCGAAGTCGTTACTCTGCCGCAGCGATGATTGCAGATAGATGGGCCAGTGAGCGCCGGTTCAACTTTATTGATGCAATATTCAACAATATTTGCAGACATCTTGTTTGATCTTAAACACATGCTTTACCGGGAGGAAAAATGGATTTATTGAAACAACGTATTGGACATACG
The DNA here is from genome assembly GCA_029564115.1 of Candidatus Rifleibacteriota bacterium. The sequence goes on from JAKQQP010000070.1 coordinate 9,816, forward strand.
GTTCTTTTTTCGGCAACAAAGCTGCAGAAAGAGCTTGTTTGCGGGCCGCTGTATCTGAAAATGGAAGGGCTCAATCCCACTGGGCATATGCACGATCGGGTGGCTTATTATCTGGCAAAAGAGGCTGTGCAACTTGGTTTTAAGACAATTATCGTCGCTTCGCTGGGTCAGCTTGGCGAATCGCTTGCTTATATTTCGGGGCGTTTCAACCTCGAATGCAAGATTGTTATGCCGATTGGTTCGATCGATCGCAAAAAAAGCTGGTATAAAGCTTCAGGGGTTGAAATTATCGAACACGGTCAGAGTTATCGTGATGCCAGTCGGCATTGCCTTGAGCTGGCGAAAATTCATGGCTGGTATGATGCCAACCATGGTTATAACAACTGTTGTATCACAGATTCTGTTTATTCTGAAATTGCTGAAGAGATCGTCGCGAAACTCGGCAAAAGCCCGGCCGCCGTTTTTTGTTTTTTGAGCAATGGCTCTCTTATCACTGGTCTACACCTTGGTTTCAGATCTTTGTGGCGTCGCGGTATCATTCAGCGCATTCCCAAACTTTTTATTGCCTGCGCCGACGGCGAAAACCCTTTGCTCAAGGCTTTTCTGCAAGGGCAAAAACGTCTGGCAGAGCGTAAGGCGTCAAACCGCTACAAGGGGTTGAGCAAGACTACGATTGAATACAGAATCATTGACCCGCAGAATGTTTTGAACGCAGTTTACGACTCGGGTGGGGCGATTATTCAGATCGGTGCTGACGAAATAAAGTCAATGACAGCGAAGGTGAAGCAGACTGAGCAGTTGAAGGTTTTTTTCCGGGGGGCAGCATCGCTGGCGGCGTTCAGTCAGGCCGCAGGCGGCGGCTTGATTGCGCCTGAAGATGCCAGCGTCATCATTCTGGAAGAGGGCCGTAACGATCTGGTGATACGACAGATCTGCGATGGCGAATTCTATGAATCTGCCGAGCTGGCAAAGTATGTTGAAAAGTATCTTGGGCAGTATGGTGACGATCGTCAGAGCGTGCTTGAGGCTTTGAACGCAGCATTTGCCGGTGGCTTTGTGCTTGGGGCGTTCATTGCCGGGCAATTGAAGGGGCTGGCTGTTGTTATCAGAATGCCGGTCAAAACTGTTCTGCCAGAATTTCACCTTGTGTATATCGGTGCTGATATCGCTGCCGGTTCACGTGGTATTGGTACGCGTCTGATGGAAGAAGTTCGCAAAATTACAGATGGCAATTTTTCTCTGCACGTTGACGTCGAAAACAAAAAAGCTATCAGGCTCTACGAAAAGATGGGCTTGAAGAAATCCTATTTCCGCATGATCGCAGTAAAATAACCGGAAAATCAGTTTTTTTGCTTAACTCTATGGCTTTGATGCGATATAATGAAGCCCATCGACCGGTATTCGGTTGCCGATTATGAATTCGAGGATCAACGGTATGCCCGAAACACAGTCAGGTCAGAGTCGTGGTCGGCCTGCAGGCTGGCAACGGCGTGTTTTCAATTATCTCAACAGCATCAAAACCAAGCTGATAGCCAGCTTTCTTGTTATCACCCTGACGCCGCTGATTTACATCAGCTACGTCATGTTGAGCAATGCGACCGCCGGTCTGCTCAACGTCATCGTCAACAACTCGCTTGCGCACGCCCGCAAGGCCTCGATAGATTTGAACCGCTTTGTAGCGCATCAGTTCGAGATCATTCAGCTTCTGGCAAATAGTGCGCCGGTTCTTGACCGTGACACCGAAGCCCTGAAGCCGCTGCTTCGCGAGTTTGACAAACGTTATTTTTCGATCGAAAAAATTCAGCTTTTCGATCTGCAGGGGGTTCTAATAGCCGCCTCGAATGATACTCCGTCAGACCACAAAGCTGATTTTGACATCGCCACACTAGAAGAGAAACCTTTCGCTCTTTGTAATTCGGCAAAGTCTGCAGGCCGAAACCCGGTGGCAGTGGTCGTGAAAATTTTCGACCGGGCCGGATCACCTTTCGGTTTTCTGTTGGTAGAGCTCAATCATCTGCAGCTGGTGACCATGTTTTCAGAAAGCGTTGTGGGCAACAGTACCCGCATATATCTGCTCGATGAACTCAACCGGCCGGTGATTTCGACTCCCGGCTTCGACAGTCAGGCAGATCTGGCGATTACTGCCCCCAGGCTTGCAGAGCACAATCATGGCGTTTTTGCCATCGAGTCTTCCGAACTCGAAAAACCCCTGCTTGCTTCTTTGCTGCCAGTGACAGGCCATGGCTGGAAAGTTTTGCTGCTGCAGGAACAGCAGGAAGTCTATTTTCTCGTGCAGATGTTTCAGCGCAATCTTTACTGGATACTGTTTTTGACGATGCTGGTGGCTGTTATCATCGCTCTGATCATCTCGCAGAACATCGCTCTGCCGATTCTTCAGGTTACCCACGGAGCCAATGAACTTGCTTCCGGGCGTTTCGACGTGCGTATTTCGGTTGCCAACACCGATGAGGTGGGGCAGCTGGCTAATAACTTCAATTTTATGGCTGACAGTCTGGCCGGTAAGATGGCAGAACTCAAAGAAGCCTACGAAGAGCTGCAGATCCGCGCTCAGACGATAGAACGCAAGAACATCGAACTCGACCGCAAGGTTTTCGAGATAGGAGCTCTCTACAAGATAGGCAGAACGATGGTTGAGGTCGGTATAGACCTCGATCGCCTGCTCGACGTGGTCATCGACAAGTCGATCGAAGCCGCCAATGCCAAACGAGGCTCTTTGATGCTGCTCGATGAAAACCAGGAAATGCTCGAACTGCAAAGAGTGCGCATCTGGGATGAAGAATCGCAGCAGACACTTCCGATATATGACTTTCAGCGCAATATCAATATCAGACCCGGTGAGGGCATTGCCGGCAAAGTTCTGCAGACTGGCGAAATGCTGATTATCAACGACCCTGACAACCACCCTGATTTCAAACATTACCCCGGCGAAAAGAATCGTGTCAGGCAGCTGGTATGCGTGCCGCTGAAGGTTAAAAATGTCACTTTTGGTGTAATCAACATAGTTAACCGCAAAGATGATGCCGATTTTAAAAAGCCCGACACCGACCTTCTGCAGACCATGGCGAATCAGGCCGCTCTGGTGCTCGATAACACCAAGCTGTTCAAACTGGCGATAACCGATGGCCTTACCGGCCTGTTCATGGTCAGACACTTCAAAAACCGTCTGGCAGAAGAACTCAAGAGGTCGCGCCGTTACCAGAAAATTTTCTCGCTTCTGTTCTTTGATATCGACCATTTTAAAAAATTCAACGATACCTATGGGCACCAGACGGGCGATGAAGTGCTCAAGCAGGTTGCGGTCATATTTAAAAGTCAGCTGCGCGAAGATATCGATGTTCCGGCACGTTACGGCGGCGAGGAAATGATTGCCATGCTGCCTGAGACCGACGCTGCCGGGGCAATGGTCGTGGCCGAACGCTTGCGCAAAGCAATCGAGGCGTATGAATTCACCGGTTCCGAAAAGCCTTTGCATGTGACTGTCAGTATTGGCGTTGCAGAGTTTCCGGCGCACGATACCGATGCTCTGGGGCTGATCAGAAAAGCTGATACTGCCCTCTACGAATGCAAAAGAAAGGGGCGCAACCAGACGGCTGTTTACGATGCAGCCATGGCTGTGGTTTCTGAAAAATGAATCTGAAAAAAAATTGTCTGGCTGTTTTTCTGGTGTTGCAGTTGCTTGTGGTTCTGCCATCTTTGGCCCAGACCGCCGAGTCTGCTTCGACACCACATTTTACGCAGCTGGTAAAGTATCTCACTCTGGGCACCGGCTCTATGTCCGGCACATATTTCCCTCTGGGTAACGCCTTCGCGAATATCTGGACCCTGTACAGCAAGAATATCAGTGTGATGGCTCATTCTACACAGGGGTCGATCGACAATCTCAATTTGATGCGTCGGCGCGAGCTTAATCTGGCAATTGCCCAGAGCGACATCGTCGTTTCGGCTATCAGGGGCAGCGGCGCCTTTTCGGGGCGGGCGCTGCCTGATTTGAAGGTTGTCATGGCGCTTTACCCCGAAGTCATACAGGTCGTGGTGATGGCAGACTCGGACATCGTCAATGTCGGGCAGTTGCGTGGCCGGCGCGTTGTGGTTGGTGCCCCGGGCAGCGGCAACTCGAAAACGGCTTTTGAGCTTCTCGAGGTTTGCGGAATCGGTGCCGAAGATTTTGAGCCGGTTTATATTTCTTATGACGAAGCCATACAGGCCATGGAAAGACGCGAATACGATGCGGCCTTCATTATTGCCGGGATTCCGACCACCATGATCAGTGAACTGCAGAAGCGCCGGCCAGTGCGTATTGTACCCTTCACTCAGTCTGAAATCGAAAGTTTGACAGGCGGGTTGCCTTATCTTTCAGCTCTCTCTTTGCCTGCCGCTACTTATTCGGGGCTTGACGCCGAGGTAAAGACTGTCGCTCTCATGGCCATGCTGGTCGCCGAACCTGGTCTGTCAGACGATCTGGTTTACCGTCTATGCGCCGGCATATATGACAACCTCGGTTATCTTGGCAAGGTACACGAGCGGGCTCGCGATATTTCTTTAGAAAATTTCATGCTCGGCGTGTCGGCTGATTACGTTCACCCGGGCGCAGCCAGATTTTATGCTGAACGCCGGCGTTAAATGGCTTGAACAGAGAAAGCGAATACGCTTCTGATAAATGGCCGAAATTTACTGATCAGGTTCAAGCAGCTGGCAGCCGGTGATTTTGTAGGTGTCGATTATCTGGTTAACGAGAGTGTCGCGCACTACCAGTATCAGGTTAGTGCCAGACCCGATCAGAGCGGTGATAAGATTGCTGAACCCCTGGCCTTTGAGTTCCAGATGACCTGCTTCGTCTAAATAAAAGCGGCTGACATTATTCAAAATGGCATTTTGAGCGATGTGGCGAGCAAAAAGCAAGCCGGCGCTGCTGAAACTGAAGCGGTCGCCGAGCCGCGCGGCTTCTTCCCAGTTTGGCGGGATGTTTTGGGGATTGCGGATAAAGGGGCAGGAAAGGCCGGTTGGCAGATGGTGAAGGTCATAGCCGATATGAGCGCCCTCTGCAAAGACTTTTTGGCAGGAAAACCCGTCGGCTTCAGGGTGTTTTTCGAAATCGCGAAGCAGTCGGGTGGTTTTGCCGCTGTCGGTGGGGCCGGTAATGATGTAAATCATGGCTTGAGAGTTTTCAGCCATTGACTGGCGGCGACGGCAAAGCCATGCTCGTCGTTGCATGGGGCTGTGGAAAAGCGTTGCCGCAGGTCGCGAGGGCCGTTGGCCACGACGAAGCCCTGGCCGGCCCATTCGAGCATTGCCAGGTCATTGTAGTCGTTGCCTATACTCATGGTGTTTTCGCGACAGATATTGAGTTGTTCGCACAGCCACCTGGCTGCCAGGCCTTTCGAGGCTCCGGCGGCAAAGACTTCGATCCAGACGTGTCTGCCGTCTATGGGCGAGGTGGTTCGGATAATGCTCAGGTGCGGAAAGCGCTGTTCGAGTTTCTCGATGATTGGCAGACCATCGAGTGAGATAGCCAGAAACTGCGTTGCTCTCGATATCTGCTGGTATGGCCCCTGAGTCGCATAGTCTCTGAGATATTTCAGGCGGCAGGCCAGGTCAGAAGACGGTTTGGGGGCGGCAAACCAGTGAAAATGGTGATTATCTGGTATCGGGTGATGTATCGAAAAGTCAACAGCGCAGTCTAGAAAGAATTTTGCGAGCTCATGAATGTCTTGTTCGCCAAGTTCATGAGCGCAGATTATCTGGTCATCGGCGAACGAGCATATTCCGGCCCCGGTTGAAAAGACCAGGTAGTCGAATGGCAGGTGGTGTTGCACCACTTCGCGCGATGAATGAAGGGTTCTGCCGGTAGCTGCAACGCGCACGACCTTCTGGCGGCCTAGTTCGTGCAGCATATCGAGGTTCTCGTTGCTGATTTTGCCTCTGCTGTCGAGAAAGGTGCCGTCGAGATCGGTCAGAACCATGCCGCGTGCCATCGCAGTCTTACTCCTGTTCAAGCATTTCGAAACACCCGGGTCTGAAGGGGGCGTTCAGGTTTGGCAGCACTTTCTCGAGGAATATGCCGTGCCTTGGGTCGTGATTATGGCCGTAGGTGGCGCGCACTGCCGTAGAGATAAACTGCACGGCGCGGTCGAGGGCTACCGGCAGGCTGTCTCCCTGCAGCAGACAGCCGGTGACGACGCTGGTGAAGGTGTCGCCGGTGCCCGGGTAGTTGGCCGGAACGTAGTCGCACTGGACCTTCCAGAAACGTCGGTCAAGGCGGTTGTAGGCGTATACGAATGTTTGTTTTTTGCGGTCGGATTTATTGACGTTGGTGATGATGACTATGGCTGGCCCTTTTTCGCTCAAGGCCTTTATAACTTTTTTAAGTTCAGTTTCAGACATTTTTTCGCGATATTTAATATCGAGAATGGCGCAGGCCTCAGTCAGATTGGGTGTTATCAGGTCAGCACGCGAAATCAGAGTTTTCATTTCGTTGACCATGTCAGGGGTCATCGAGTCGTAAAGCCGGCCATCGTCGCCAAGCACCGGGTCGACTACCACCAGCTGATTGCCGCTTTTAAAATGGTCGATGAACTCTTTGACGATTTCGATCTGCAGGTGCGAGCCGAGAAAGCCGCTGTAAATGGCGTCAAAAGTCAGATGCAGCGATTTCCAGTGTTCGATGAAGCTGCGCATGTTGGCGGTGAGGTCGACAAACTGAAAGCCGGGCAGCTCGGTATTGGAAGACAACACCGCAGTAGGCAGCGGGCATACCTGAAAACCCATCGAAGACAGAATCGGTATGGCCACGGTCAGAGAGACTCTGCCAAACCCTGATAAATCATGAATTGCGGCAATACGTTTGACTGGGTTGCGAAACATGTCGGCTGAAAACCTCAGCTGAGAGTGATGGCTGAAGTTGGGCAGGAACCGGCGGCTTCCTGGGCGCTTGCTTCGTTCTCAGGGCTGACAGGCTTCTGGATGACGGTCGATTTGCCATCGACAAGTTTGAAAACAGCGGGGCAGATCATTTCGCACTGGCCGCAGCCGATGCAGATGTCGTGGTCGACAAAAGCTTTCATGAAGTTCTCCATAAAAAAGAATGAGGGCTCGATGCTCTCTTAAAGATAAAGCATCGAGCCCGGTATATCAACAACAATTCAGTCTGCGGTTATCAAATGGAAGCACCAGATCTCTGGGCGCATCTGCTAATCAATAACCACATTGTTCACTGATTCAATCGAGGGTATGAACTACCATGCCTGAGCGCAATTTTGGTTCGAACCAGGTAGATTTTGGGGGCATGACTTCGCCGCTGTCGGCAATTTTCATCAGCTGTTCGATCGAAGTCGGGAACATGGCGAAGGCAACGACGAACTTGCCGTTGTCGACGATTCTTTCGAGTTCTTTAACGCCGCGAATGCCGCCGATGAAGTCGATGCGTTTGTCAGTACGCGGGTCTCCGATGCCAAGAATCGGGTTGAGCAGGTTGTTCTGCATGATCGAAACGTCGAGGCTGCCTACCGGGTCGTTAGCGTCAAAAGTGCCGGGTTTAGCTGTAAGTTTGTACCAGACGCCTTTGAGATACATGCCGAAAGTGGTGGCGGCAGTGGGTTTTTTATATTCCTGTTTTTCGACGCTGAACTTTTCTTCGACCTTTTTCAGAAATTCAGCTTCGCTCAGGCCGTTGAGGTCATGGACAGCACGGTTGTAGTCCATGATCAACAGGTGATTGTGCGGGAAAACCACCGACATGAAGAAATTGTATTCTTCGTTGCCAGTATGGTTGGGGTTCTTCTCGGCGCGGACTTTGGCGACTCTGGCGGCGGCCTGAGTGCGGTGGTGCCCATCGGCAACATATAGAGCCGGGACTCTGGCAAATTCGGCGCCGATTTTTTTGCCCCATTCTGCATCTTTTACGACCCAGAGAATGTGCTGTATACCGTCTTCAGAAGTGAAGTCGACTTCGGGGGCATTTTTTACGACCTGGTCGATGAGGCTGTTGATAGAATCGCGGGCGGGGTAGGTCAGAAAAACGGGGCCGGCGTTGCAGTTAGTGAGGTCAACGTGTTTCAGCCGGTCTTCTTCTTTGTCTTTGCGGGTGAATTCATGGCGCTTGATTTTGCCGTCCCAGTATTCCTGGGCGCTGCAGCAGCAAACCAGGCCGGTCTGGGGGCGTCCGTTCATTACCTGGCGGTAGACATAAAAACATTCGCCGGCATCACGCACGAGCCAGCCCTTTTCCTGGAACATTTTGAAATTTGCCACGGCTCTGTCGTAGACGCGCTGGTCGTAGAGGTCGATAGAGGGGTCGAGGTCGATTTCTGGCTTGTTGATGTGCAGAAACGACTGCGGGTTGCCTTTTGCCAACTCGCGGGCTTCTTCAGAGTTGATAACGTCATAGGGGAAAGATGCCAGTTTTGCGGCGATTTCTTTCGGGGGGCGAAGACCTTTAAAGGGGCGTACAATTGCCATTTTCCTTCTCCTTGAAGAGTAATTTCTGAAGGGCATGCTAACAATACCTCAACAAACTGTCAACCGCCAAACAGCAACTGCAGTAAAACCAGTTTTTTTCTTTCTCCCTTTCTTTCTTTCTTTCTTTCTTCCAACTATCCACTTCCCACTATCCGCTATCCACTATCCACTATCCACTATCCACTACCCGGAGGGTGCCCGTTTGGGGAACTCCAGTGTTTGCCGTCAGATATTCTGTGACAGTTCATTTCTTTATTGTGATTGATCAGCCAGCGTTGAAAGTATACCAGAATGCTCAGATCCATCATAAACACTCCTCCTTTCGCAAATTTGCGGACGCCAGCTTCTATGCATATTGTGTGCCATAATCCTAAAGCCGCATGAAACGCAGGATTTGCGCTAAACAGCGCTCAGACTGGCGATAAATTGAGCAAAATAGAGGCATGGCTGTGTGTTTAAAAAATGCACAGTTAATAGTGATTGACCTGAGCGGCGGGTTTTCAGTATAGTTTTTCGTTGGACATTGGCAGCTTGTGCCGGCTATATGTGATCTCTTCGTTATACAGTTGTAATGCTTATGCAGCCGGGCTTACGAGACAGTTAAAATAATGCGCTCAGGCGATAATTTGCGAAAAAACAGGAAGGAATTATGATGACTCCACATTTAAAACTTAAAGCAGGTCAGATCTCACCTTATGTTCTTGTCTGCGGCGATCCGGCCCGTGCCGAAAAAATGGCCCGCCTTTGTGAAAGCTATGAAGAACTGGCTTATAACCGTGAATACAGAACTTTTGTCGGGATCTTCAAAGGTGAGAGAATTACCATAACCTCACATGGTGTTGGCTCTGCCGGTGCCTCGATCTGTTTTGAAGAACTCATTAAAATCGGCGCCAGGGTAATTGTGCGTGTCGGTACCTGCGGCAGTCTTCAGGATTACCTTGGCCAGGGCGACCATATCATTGCCACCGGGGCAGTCAGAGAAGACGGTGTCACTCCCCTTCTGGTACCGCAAGGGTATCCGGCGATCGCCGATGCCGAAGTATGCCTGGCCATCGAAAAGGCCTGTAAAGATATTTCTGCCCCTTACAAACGCGGCATCATGGTTACCAGCGATCTGTTCTATCCTGGGCCGCTGACTTCATCGCTCGAACTTTACAGCAAGGCCGGGGTGCCAGGTGTCGAGATGGAATGCTCAGCCCTCTTCGTAATTGCTTCTTTGCGCGGCATTCGCGCCGGAGCTATTGCCACGATTGACGGCAATCCCCTCAAATGGGACGAAGGCAACTACGACCCCCATGGCGAAAAGGTAACTGCCGGCAAAGAAAGAATGCTGCACATCGGTCTGGAATCAATGGCAGCCATGAGCAGGGCTCAGCTCTAAGGCAAAATTCGTTCAGGCTATCTGCCACTATCGTCGTCGAAGAACATAAACTTTGATGACGATAGTGGCAGTGGTTTTATGCCAGGCAATAACCAATATTTTGCCTGCGGCTTCACAATTGCATGATTTTTTTTCGATGCTTTCTTTCACAGGTGCTGCGATGCCCTGTGAAATTGGTGAGGTCATTCAGGCTTACATGGTATGCCCGACAGTTGTATTATTTGCAGTCGGCCATTATAATCTTCTTATAAAACTTTATATTCAACTCAGGATCTACAGGAACAGAGAGACGAATTTATGACCCAGGACTGGTTAAGCGGCCAGCAGGACTACTTTTATCTGATTGTCGGGATCGCTTTTTTCATGCTGGCGATTGCCGCCTTTCGCCTGAAAAAATCGCAACACGAAATTCGCCCTCTCTGGTCGCTCATGGGTCTGGCCGGTATACTGAGCGGTATTGCCGCCTGGCTCAAGTTGATCGAGACCATGGATTCAAGTCTGGGTTTCGCTGGTTTCCCAAGACTTGCCTGCATGGCCGGCGGCTTTCTGGCATTGCTTGAATTTGGTCGCCGCACGCTTGCCAGGCAGACGGGCCGCAGGATAAGCGCAGTTATCCCAGGCCTGCTTCTGGTTCTGGGTGGTATGGGGGCCTTGAGAAGCCAGATTGCCATGGAAGCGTCTTTGCTTTACTCGCTGGGTCTGTCGGGTGTCTTTTTCGCAGCTCTCGCACTTGGCAATGAATGGCGCCTGGTTCCGGTTGAGGGGCGTTCCGGGCTTTTGACGGCTGCCCTGGCTCTGTCTGGCTACGGTATTCTGGCTGGTTTGTCAGTTACGCCGGTCGGGTTCTGGCCATCAGATTTTCTGAGAACTTTCGGATTAACCAGCTGGTTGACCGGAGCTCCGATATTTTTTCAGATGATTTTCGTTTTGCTGGCAATGTTTGGCATCTGGATGCACAGCATTGTTTCGACTGACCAGGAACAGAGTGGCGATTTTTTCAGGCGTTTCATTTTGCCAGTAATGATGCCGGCACTGCTGATCTCGTGCTGGTGGCTGATTGACTGGCGCGGGAGAAGTTATGATGCCGCTTTCAGGCATGAAACCCTGCGGCTTTGTGTTAATATTGCCCAGACGTTCAATGCTGAGCGGGTTCGTTCTCTTACTTTCACGGCGGCTGATGAATATAGCCCGGCTTTTTTACGTTTGCGTGACCAGCTGCAGATCTTTAGTCGTTATAAGCCCGGCTTGCGCGGTATCTATACAGTGGCCAAGCGTGATTCTGTGCTTGTTTTTGGCCCCGAAGACTACCCGACTGGCGATTCGCAGGCCTCGCCCGTAGGCACTGTTTATGAAAAGCCCGAACCGGCGCTTCTTAAAGTTTTTGACGACCTGATGCCGGCAGTTGTGGGTCCCTATACGGACGAGTATGGCACTTTTGTGTCGGCTTTCGCACCGGTTCTTGACCCCAAGACCGGTCGGCCCCTGATTGTTGTATGTATAGACGTTCTGGCCGGTGACTGGCTGGCTCTGATCGAAAAAGCCCGCATGGGTGCGATTAAGGCTGCGATGATACTGGCCTTTTTTGCTGTTTTGAGCACTTTTTTGATTTTGTGGCGTGAAGATGTGCCTCTCAAAAAAGAACACAGGTGGCTTGCCCACTCTGAAACGGCTATTACCTTTGTATTCGGGCTTTTGATAACAGCGATTGTCTGTGGCATTATTTCTGAAGCTGATTCTAACAAAAACCGTCTCGAATTCCGCTGGATAGCCGATGCAAAAAACCAGCTGATCAACACTGCATTCAGGCAGCTGCGGCGAGATGTCAGTCAGGTGGCGCGTCTGCTGGGCAATCGTAACGAAACGCTCACATATAAAGATTTTCGTTACTGCGTTGAACCGATTGTCAGATCGCTGTCGGCGCAGGCATGGCTCTGGATCCCAATTGTCGATGGTTCAAAACGTGAATCTTTCGAGGCAGGTATCAAGGCCGAAGGCTTTGCTGATTTTGGTATTTCGACACGTGACAAGAACGGGGAAAGAGTCGATGATTCAATGCGTGGAATCTATTACCCCGTGGCTTATGTATTTCCGTATGATGGCAATGAAAACATACCTGGCTACAACCTGGGCAGTGACCCGCAGCGCAGTGCTCTGGTCGCAAAAGTCATGAATACAGGTCTGGTTTCTGCCGAAATTCTCGAAAATCGGCCTGGCCGTGGCAATGACCGGCGCCAGAGTCGAATGCTGGTGCTTCACCCTGTCTATGAAAAGACCAGCCAGCGGGCATTGGGCTTTGTGGGCGTGGTTTTACGAATGCAGGATATTATCAATGGTATAATTCCGGGCAGTTATGTCGTCGGCGAAGGCGTTGACCTTCTGGTATCCGACTGCACACGTGAAGGAAAACGGGTGTTGGCCGTTTTTCCTGAAGAAGAGGCAGAAGATCTGATCGATGTTGCCGGCACGGCCATGCAGCTGAAAACGAGTTTTCCGTTATTTATGTTCGGGCGTTGTCTGCTTGTGGACGCAACTCCCGGCGAAAATTACCTGTCGGTGAAGCGCCCCGGCCTGGGTGTGACAGCTGCTGCCGCCACCGGGGTCATGATAACTCTGCTGCTTACTTTCTTTGTCGGCTTGCTGCGCAGTCGTCAGTTCGATCTCGAGCTGCTGGTCAAAAAAAGATCGCGAGAACTGGCTGAACGCGAAAACGACCTGTTCATAACTCTTGAATCAATAGGCGATGCCGTTATTGCCACAGATCTCGAGGGCAGGATCACGCGAATGAACCCTGTAGCCCAGCGGTTGACCGGCTGGCTTCTCAGCGATGCCCTGGGGGTGCACCTCGCTACGGTGTTCAAAGCGGTTAATTTTTCGACGGGCAAACCGGTTATCTGCCCGGTTTATGAAGTTCTTGAAAAAGAAGAGGTTATAGAGCTCGCCAATGATACGACGCTGATTGCCCGTGACGGCACTGAACGGCAGATTGCCGACAGTGCAGCGCCAATACGCGGCGTTGATGGTTGTATTCGCGGGGTTGTTCTGGTTTTTCATGACGTCACAGAGCAATACAAAGTTCGCAAAAAGCTGCACGAAAGTGAAAAGCGCCTCAAGACTCTCGTTGCCAATCTTCCGGGTATTTCTTACCGCTGTATGAACGATAACCACTGGACCATGGAATTCATAAGCGATGAGATAGAGCGCTTGACTGGTTACCCGGCATCAGATTTTATCCAGAACTCAGTGCGCAGTTTTGCAAGTATTCTGCACCCTGATGACATGGCGGAGATTGACAAGGCCGTTCGCAAAGCCGTTAATTCGCGGCAGAGCTATGAGATACAGTATCGTATGGGCAGAAAGGCCGGGGGCTATTTCTGGGTTTTCGAGAGAGGGCAGGGAGTTTTTGACGATGACGGCAGGCTCCTCTGGCTCGATGGCGTAATTATCGACGTTGATCGCCGCAAGCTGGCAGAAGACAAGGTCAGCGAAACCCTGGCCGAGCTCGAGCGTGCCAATGCCGAACTGCAGGAAATCACCAGCAGAGCCAGAGAACTCGCATCTCAGGCAGAAATGGCCAACCGTGCCAAAAGCGAGTTTCTGGCCAATATGAGCCACGAAATAAGAACTCCAATGAATGGTATTATTGGTATGACAAGCCTGCTGATCGACACTCAGCTGACCCCCGAGCAACGCCAGTATGCTGAGGTCGTGCGCTCGAGTTCTGAGAACCTGCTGGCTCTGATCAACGACATTCTTGATTTTTCAAAAATCGAGGCCGGCAAGCTGAACCTCGAAGAAATAGACTTCGACCTGCGCACCACAGTCGAAGATGCCATCGAAATGCTGGCGATCAAGGCTCATGAAAAAGGGCTTGAGCTGGCCTGTCTGATTGCTCCTGAAGTTCCTTCTCTGCTGATTGGCGACCCGGGCAGATTGCGGCAGATTATTGTCAATCTTGCAGGCAATGCGGTCAAATTCACCCATAAAGGCGAAGTAGTCGTTTCTGTCGAAAATGTTCACGAAAGCGACCAGGCCGTTGTTTTGAAGTTTATCGTCAAAGACTCTGGTATAGGTATCTCTGAAGAGAATCTGCGTGGCCTTTTTACCATGTTTACGCAGGTAGACGGATCAACCACCAGAAAATACGGCGGCACCGGCCTTGGCCTGGCTATTTCCAAACAGCTGGCCAATCTGCTGGGCGGACAGATAGGTGTTAAGAGCGAGCCTGGCGTGGGTTCTGAATTTTACTTCACCGCAAAATTCGCCAAACAGCCTGAATCTGCAGAGAAACACAGCCTGGAACTCGTTGATGTAAAGGGTCTGCGAATTCTGGTCGTCGATGATCATGCCGTTAATCGTCTGCTGGTGACCAGTCTTCTTTCTGCCTGGGGTTGCCGTTTTTCAGAGGCTGAAGACGGCAAAGTCGCTTTGCTGATGCTGAGGCAGGCAGTTGAAGATGGTGACCCCTACCGGGTGGCGCTGCTCGATATGCTTATGCCCGAGATGGACGGCCGTGACCTTTCGGCCAGAATCAAGGATGATCCGTTGATAAATTCAACGCGTCTGATTTTGCTCACATCTCTGGGGCACAGAGGGGACGCTGCCTGGATACAGAAAGCCGGCTTTTCTGGCTATCTGACCAAGCCGATACGGCAGTCGCAGCTGCATGACTGTCTGGCGATGGTTGCCGGTCTTGACACAGATGCAGTCGTTCAGACGTTGATCACCAGACATCATGTTGCCGAGGCGACGCGACGCAATGTGCGAATTCTCGTGGTCGAAGATAACTACACCAACCAGGAAGTAGCGCTGGCTATTCTGAAAAAGCTGGGTTACAAGGCTGATCTTGTTAATAACGGTATTGAAGCTATTGCGGCTTTGGAGCACCGGTCTTATCAGCTGGTGCTGATGGATTGTCAGATGCCCCAGATGGACGGCTTCGAGGCTTCGAAAATTATCAGAAGCGGTCAGGCGAAAATTTTGAACCCTGAAGTGCCAATTATCGCAATGACCGCCAATGCCATGCACGGTGACAGGGAGCGTTGCATGGAGGCCGGCATGGATGACTATATCGCCAAGCCTGTGCAGCCCAGAGACCTGGTCGAAAAATTGACTCTCTGGCTGTCAAAAGAGAAGACCGCCAGGATTGAAATAGTTGCTGGCAGTCAGTTATCAGCCATGACAGATACGCCCAGCCGAGAAATTTTTGGGGAAGAAGACCTTGTAAAACGCATGATGGGTGATGTCGCGCTGGTTCGTCGGGTTATCAGGGCTTTTTACAGCGATACTCCCGTGCATGTCAAAGAACTGCGACAGGCTATTGGCGATAAAAATTATGACGAAGCCCGTCGGCTGGCGCATAATATCAAGGGTTCAGCCGCCAATATTTCGGCTTTTGCGCTCAATCAGGCCGCCCTGGACTTTGAAAACATGGTAAAACAGAATAATTACGATCAACTCGAGGCCGGCTTTTCCCGCCTCGAAAATCAGTTTGCCATACTGACTTCAGCTCTGCGGGAAAGTGGTTATCTGTAAGTTGTTATAATGACAATTCTGGCCGCATTGCTGCATCTCATTCAAAATAGTGGCGAACATAGCGTTTTCGGGGTATCCTGTAAACTTCAATCCGGTTGTTGGTCAGGAGAATTCTCAGCAGATGGCGCTTGTTTCTTTGCAAAATGTCAGTCTTTCGTTTGTCGGCACTCCGATTCTCGAGAATTTGAATCTTCAGATCGAGAAAAACCAGAGAATCTGCCTGCTTGGGCGCAACGGAGCTGGCAAAACCACTCTGATGCGAGCTCTTGCCGGTGAGGTTAAGCCCGACTCGGGGTTTGTGCAGACTGGTCAGGATGTTAAAGTTTCATATTTTGCTCAGAATATTCCTGAGAGTCTTTCCGGCAGTGTTTTTGATATAGTTGCCGGCGGTCTCGGCGCTCGTGGTGAGCTGATATGCAGATACCATGCAGCCGAGCTGCGTTTAAAAAACAATTCTGCTGAAGCTGCTGACCAGCTGCATGAAGTGCGTGAGCAGATCGACCGTCTCGAAGCCTGGAAGTGCCTCGAGGACATCGGGCGAGTTACGTCGAGAATGAGTATTGACTGCGACTGGCTCTACGAAAATCTGTCGGGCGGGCAGAGGCGGCGGGTGCTGCTGGCCGCGGCGCTGGTTTCCAACCCCGATGTGCTTCTTCTCGATGAGCCGACAAATCATCTCGATATCGAAACTATCGCCTGGCTTGAAGACTTTTTGTTGCGCTCCGGCATTACCATTCTTTTTGTCTCGCATGACCGCATGCTGTTGCGGCGTCTGGCCAACCGTATTATCGAACTCGACCGTGGCCGTCTCTACGACTGGGAATGCAATTACGACACATTTTTGCAGCGCCGCGAAGAAGTTCTGGCTGCTGAACTCAAAGAGTGGGAACGTTTCGATAAAAAACTGGCCCAGGAAGAAGTCTGGATCAGAAAGGGTGTTAAGGCCCGTGGCACGCGCAATGAGGGGCGGGTCAAAGCTCTTAAAAAAATGCGGGAAGAACGGCGCCTGCGTCGCCGGCATACGGGCAAAGTAAACATGCAGATCAGCCAGGCTGCTGATTCCGGGCGCGATGTCATCGAGGCAGAGAACATCAGTTTCGCCTATGGCGACAAAAAAATCATCGATAATTTTTCGCTGATGGTGAACAGAGGCGATAAAATCGGCATTGTCGGCGCGAATGGCTGCGGCAAAACCACTCTGGTTAAATTGCTGCTCGGGCAGTTGCAGCCGTCTGCCGGTGAAGTTAAATACGGCACCAGGCTTGAAATTGTTTATTTCGATCAGATGCGTGCTCAGCTTGACGAACAGAAAACAGTCTGGGAAAACGTTCTGCCGAATGGCGACACAGTCGAGGTCAATGGTCGCAATATTCATATCATCACTTATCTGCAGAATTTTCTTTTCACTTCAGAGCGGGCGAAGACCAGAGTGAGTGTTCTTTCGGGCGGCGAAAGAAACAGGGTGCTGCTGGCGCGGCTGTTCGCAACTCCAGCCAATCTGCTGGTTCTCGATGAGCCGACCAACGATCTCGATATAGAAACGCTCGAACTGCTTGAAGAGCTTCTGGTCGAATTTAGCGGCACTGTTCTGTTGATCTGCCATGATCGTACATTTTTGAACAACGTGGTCTCGAGCACTGTCGTTTTTGCCGGGAACGGTGAAGTCAGAGAAATAGTCGGCGGTTATGACGACTGGATGGCCGAGCGCCGCGCAGTTGAAGAAGCCGACCGGCGGAGTGTCGAAGCTGAAAAGGCCATGACGCAGCAGGCGGCCAGAGCCAGTGCTTCTGAAAGTCGGCAACAGAAGCTTTCTTTCAAAGAGAAACAGGAATTGCAGGCTTTGCCCGTTATGATCGAGAAAGCTGAAGCCGAGATTTCTGAGCTGCAAAAGCGCCTCGCTGACCCGACTTTCTACAAATCCGGTGAAAATGCCGGGCAGCTGCACAATCATCTGCTCGAACTCGAAGAAAAGCTGATGGTATGGCTTGAACGCTGGGAAGAACTTGAAAAAAAGCAGGGTTAACAGCAGGCAGATTTATGTCGATGCTGGCAGCAAAATTTTGTTGGGTACCCGAAACCGGTTCGCGGCGCGGGGCGTTGCCTGGCCGTGATAGCCGCTGAGATTGAAGCTGGAGATAGCCTATGCCGTTTGAAATTAAAGACAAGCTTGTAATTGCGGTCGCTTCGAGCGCTCTTTTTGATTTAAGCGAATCTGACCGTGTTTTTAAAGAGCGGGGTTACGATAACTACCGAAAATATCAGCGCCAGAAGCAGAATGTTGCCCTGAAGCCAGGGGTAGCTTTTCCTTTTGTCAGGCGGCTGCTCTCTATCAATAAACGTTTTCCGGGGCGCCAGCCGATCGAGGTGGTTCTGCTCTCGAAAAATGACCCTGATACCGGCCTGCGGGTATTCAATTCGATGCATCATTATGGTCTGGATATAATCAGGGCCGGTTTTTTGAATGGCAAGTCGCCGATCAAGTATATACCGGCTTTCAATGCTTCGCTTTTTCTCTCTGCCAGTGCCGAAGACGTTAAAGAAGCCATAAATGCCGGTTACCCCGCTGGCACGGTTCTTGGCAGCGCCCTTGAAGACGACCCCGAAGATCAGGAACTGCGTATTGCTTTTGATTTTGACGGAGTTCTGGTCGATGATGAGGCTGAAAAAGTCTTTCAGGAAAGTCATGACATCGATCAATTTCATGAGTCTGAAACCCGCATGGCTGATAAGCCGCTCGACCCAGGCCCGCTTTTTAAATTGTTCAAACAGTTGTCGGTGTTTCAAAAATTCGATCGTCTTCAGGAACGGCGCAACAAATCTTACAAACGGTTCTTGCGCATTGCCATCGTGACGGCTCGCAGTGCTCCCGCCCATGAACGGGCAATAAACACTCTGCGCAAGTGGAAAATGCATGTTGATGAGGCATTTTTTCTTGGCGGAATCGAGAAGCGCCGCATTCTTGAGGTGATGCACCCGCATATTTTCTTCGACGATCAGATGGTGCATTTAAAATCATCATCCGGAAAAAGCATTCCGTCGGTGCACATTCCGTTCGGAATTGTCAATAAAGACAGAAGTTAAAATGCTGTTTTGTCTTGAATTAAAGTCGGTCATCACCGCCAAATATGCCGGCGAAACACTTATAGAATCGTTAACCCGGCGTTTTACCTATAAAGAACGAGATTTCTGGCTGGCAAAAATCAGTGGCGGCGAGCTGAAGGTAAACGGTTTGCTTGGTAGCCCCGAGCAGATTTTGCAGGAAGGTGACGAACTTCAGTTTCTGATTCCGGAGTTTTATGAGCCGGATCTCGATACCTCTTATCACAAAATCTGGGAAAACGAGAATCTTCTTCTGGTCAGTAAGCCTGCTGATCTGCCGGTACACAGTAATCACCGCTTCATTCATCAGACGATGACCGCTGTTCTTCGGCGTGACGAAGGTCGCCCTGACCTCAACCCGCTGCATCGCCTCGATCGTGAAACAAGCGGCCTGATGCTTTATATGAAACAGCAATTCGCTAACCGGCGTTTGCGCCGCGACCCCGGTCAGGTTATTCGCGAAAAGTTTTATCTGGCAATTGTGCAGGGCGAATTCGTTTCAGAGAGAGTAAGGGTTGATTTGCCTTTGAAAGAGGCCGGCTGCCCGCCGGTTCGCTATAAAATGCTGCCGGCTGAGGCCGGTGAGGGGCAGATGGCTGCGACTGAGTTTTTCCGACTTGGGGTGACTAAGGGGAAAAGTCTGCTGCTGGCACGCCTCGAAACAGGCAGAAAACACCAGATTCGCGCTCATCTTGCCTGGCTGGGGTACCCTTTGGTGGGCGACAAGCTGTATGCCCATGACGGTCGGTATTTTATCAAACGTTGCCAGGATGATCTGCAGACGGAAGACATTGAAAGAATGGGGTCTTCGCATCACCTGCTGCATGCTTATTCGCTTGTTCTGCAGTTGCCGGTCGAGGGGCGTCTGTTTTTTTGCTCAGAATATTATTCACAGGAATTCGCTGCGGCTCTTGCCTCTTTTGCAGGGTGGCAGACTGTTGCGGCGTCAGTAATCAGCTCATTCGCAGGGCCAGAATGTAATCGTCCATGACGTAGCCTTCACCAATATCGGCGACTGTAGCACCCTCATTGATAAAGCCCATACGCTTGTAAGATTCAATGGCCAGACTGTTGTTTTTGTTGACGGTCAGGCTGATTTTTTTGAGGCAGTTATCGGCGGCAACTGATTTGATAAAGGCGATGGCCTTTCTGGCAAGACCTTTGCGTCGTACGGATGATCTGACGTAAAGTTTGCTCAAAAACACTTCATTCGGTCGAATCTGTAGAGCAAAATAACCCTCTGGTCTGCGGTCGAGGCAGAGCAGGAAATACACCAGTTCGCCTGCATCGATCTGTGCAGTTATCGCTTCGCAGCTTTGAAAGCGATCGATCATGTAATCGACCTGATTCCCGCCGATGATCTCTGTGTAGTGCTCTTTCCAGATTTCTGCGGCAAGCTGCGCAGTTTTTTCGATCTGGTCGGTAGTGGCTACCCTGATTACTTCTATCATGTTTTACTCCGTATGACACAGTCTTGATCGACTTCACCATGCTAACAGGATCATTGTTGAAAATACACAAAAAAATATAAAAACAGAGTTGATATGCTGCAAAGTGTTATTTGATCAATGTTTTTATGAATTTATCCGGTTCGGACTTTTTTGGTCGTTTCAATGAAATTGATTGTCGGGGGGTAGGACAAAAAAACGCGGAAATCGAAAGAAAAGGGCGGAAAGCTTTGCACAGGTCGAAATATTTGTGGGCAGGATGACTGAAGATTTAGAAGCGCCTGAATTCAAGCGGAAATGACTTTGGTCCATTCGTTGAACAGGCGTATCATCAGGGCCAATTTACAGAATGAGTTCTGGTTTTTGCAAGGAGAACCATATGCCGCTTTATACAGTAATACCTTTTATCGCATGGCTTCTTACCATAGCAATTGCTCCGCTGCTGTTCGAACATTTCTGGGAGAGAAATCGCAACAAGGCTTTATTGAGCGGCCTTTTTGCCATGCCTGTTCTCTACTACCTGTTGACGCACCAGCTCGAGCATGAATTGATGATGAGTGCTGAAGAATATGTTTCATTCATTGTGCTGCTCGGCTCTTTGTTTGTAGTTTCTGGCGGCATACTGGTCGAGGGCGATATAGAGGCGACGCCGCGCAATAACTCGATTTTGTTTATTATTGGTGCCATTCTTTCGAATTTTATCGGCACTACCGGTGCCAGTATGGTTCTTATCAGGCCTCTGCTCAAAATCAATTCACAAAGAACCCGTGTTGTTCATATTCCGGTTTTCTTTATTTTTATCGTCAGCAACATTGGTGGCTGCTTGACCCCGCTTGGCGACCCGCCTGTTTTTCTCGGCTTCTTACGGGGCGTACCGTTTTTCTGGACTCTCAGCCTCTTCCCCATGTGGTTTTTCAACCTGACTTTTGTGCTTACAGCCTTTTATCTCGTAGACACCTGGAACTATAAGCGCGAGCCGGAATTGTCGGTAAAACGCGATCAGAGCGAGATCGTGCCACTCAAGGTCAAGGGGAAGCGCAATACCTGGTTTCTGGCCGGGATAATCATTGCGGTGTTTCTCGACTCGCCGCTGCGTGAGATTGTTATGGTCGCCATGACCGTTATGTCGCTGCGCGTCACTCCGCAGGTCTGTCACCAGAAAAACAGTTTTTCGTTTGGCCCGATCAACGAAGTGGCCATTCTTTTTGCCGGCATATTCGTAACGATGATTCCCGCACTGATAATCCTCAAACAGCGCGGTGTCGAGCTCGGTATCACTCAGCCATGGCAGTTCTTCTGGGTTACCGGTGGGCTTTCGTCATTTCTCGATAATGCGCCGACATACCTCACCGGCCTTTCTCTTGCTCAGGGTATGGCAGCGCAGAACCCCGCCATGGCCAAAGAAGTAGTGGGAATCCCCAGCGTTTATCTGCGGGCAATCAGTGCTGGTGCCGTTTTCATGGGCGCCAACACTTACATTGGCAACGGCCCGAATTTTATGGTCAAGACCATCTCTGAAGCTTCCGGAGTCAAAATGCCGTCTTTCTTTGGTTACATCGCCTATTCTCTGCTGATTCTGATTCCGGCATTCGTTCTCGATACCCTGTTATTCTTTTAAAGTTCAACGGTTGCAACCATAGGGGCGGGTTTTAAACCCGCCCCTTTTATTTGGCTTGAGTATCAGCAAGTAAATTGTCTGTTCTTTGAATTGGGAGTATCATTCAGGGATACTAAAAAAAAGAGGAGATAGATATGTCTGAAACCGCCACGAAGCATCGCTGGAAATTTTTTCGTTACGGGGGGATCGATCAGGTAAGTCTTGAAACGGCCGAGGATCTGAAAAACCTCGAGCAGCTCGACCCTAAGCTTTGGGCAGCAATGACCTGTCCGACCCAGAATATAGAATTTGATTCACGCACTCTCGATTTAATCGATACCGATAAAGACAAACGCATAAAGACAAACGCATAAAGATACCCGAACTTCTGGCCGCGCTGAAATGGATTTGCGGCATTCTCAAGAATCCGGCGGTCATCATCAAACCGGCAAAAGCTTTGCCGCTCGATGAAATAAACCCGGAAACAGCGGAAGGCAAAGCTCTTCTGGCATCAGCGCGACAAATTCTTGCAAATATCGGTAAATCCCAGGAAACAGCAATTTCTCTGGAAGAACTTGTCGATACCCACAAAATTTTTGCTTCGACCACTTTTAACGGCGATGGCATTGTTCCGGTCGATGCTGCTGCAAGTGAAGCCGCTAAAAAGCTGATTGCCGAAATTATCGACTGTATGGGCGGCGACGAAGATCGTAGCGGTAAAACCGGTGTTTCAGAGGCCCGACTGGATGCCTTTCTTGCAGAAGCCGCCGCTTTTTCAGCCTGGGTAAAGAAATCTGAAGACGATGCAGTCTCGATTATGTTTGCCGGTAATGATACGGCAGCACTGGCTGAACTCTTTTCGGGTGTTGAGCTGCGTATCGACGACTATTTTATCAGATGCCGGCTGGCAGACTTCGACGCAAAATATGTCAATGCAGCTGCAGCTCTTGAAAACGATTACATTGCTCTTTTGAAAAAGAGTCTTTCGAGTGCTACCGCCGAACTTAAAGAATTGCCCCTCGCCATTGCCGGGAGCAGTAATACCCTGTTTCTCACCGAAAAGGTAAACCCGGCCTGGGCGGGTCAGCTTGCCGCTTTTGCCAGTAAAATTGCCGGTCCGTTCGGCGGCGACGCCCAGAAGCTCTCAGAAGAGCAATGGCTGAAAATTAAAGAAAAGTTTGCGCCATATAAGGCCTGGTTGGCGCAAAAAGCTGGATCAGCCGTCGAAAAGCTCGGTGTTGCAAGAGTTCGAGACATACTTTCCGGCAATCAGGAAAAAGAAGTTCGCGATCTTATTGCCAGAGACAAAGCTGTTGCTGCAGAGTTCGAAGCTATAGTCAGTGTCGAAAAGCTGGTGCGTTACTATCTCTATCTCTACCAGCTGCTCAATAACTTCGTTGTTTTTAAAGATTTTTATGACAGCAGATTCAAAGCTGTTTTTCAATATGGTACGCTGTTTATGGACAGCCGCAGCTGTGATCTCTGTGTTAAAGTCGAAGACATTGCCAAACACAGTTCTATGGCCGCTTCATGTTATACCTTTCTGGTTTATTGTGACTGCGTGCGCCAGGGCTCATCAGAAAAGACGACTATCGCTGCAGCCTTTACCGATGGTGATTCAGACCAGCTTTTGCCCGGTCGCAACGGTCTATTCGTCGATCGAAAAGGCAATTACTGGGATGCGACGATCGTTAAGGTTATCGATCACCCGATCAGCATTCGCCAGGCTTTCTGGGCGCCATACAAACGTCTGGGGCGCATGATTCAGGAACAGATCGAAAAATTCGCCGCTTCTAAAGACAAGTCGGTAAGTGATTCGCTTGCCGCGGGTGTGAGCGATGCTGGTGCCAAGCTCGAGACTCCTAAAAAAGATGCGCCACCGCCGGCACCGTTCGACGTGGGCAAATTTGCCGGTATTTTTGCAGCCATTGGTCTGGCCATGGCCGCTATCGGTTCGGCTATTGCTTCGATAATCTCTGGATTTATGGCTTTGGCCTGGTGGCAGATGCCGCTGGCTGTCATCGGTGTCCTGCTGCTGATTTCTGGGCCCTCGATGCTGCTGGCTGCCATGCGCCTGCGTCAACGCAATCTCGGCGCCATTCTCGATGCCAATGGCTGGGCGGTTAACACTCGTGCTCAGATTAACATGGCTTTTGGCAAAACTCTGACTCACATGGCTGAATTGCCGAAAGGCTCTGTGCATTCTTTTGACGACCCCTTCGCCGAAAAGAAAAGACCCTGGAAGCTATATCTGGTGCTTTTGCTGATTCTGGCCGTGATTTTTGCCTGCTTTGCCAGCCCGCGCCTGCGAGGTCGCCTGAAAAACCGCATCATGAAAGCTGTGGGTTGCGAGGTTAAAAAGCCGGCTCTGCCCAAAACCGGCCCCAAAACAGCTAAAAAAGACGAGGTTTCCGTCGCGCAGCCGGCAAAACAGGCAAAGCCAGAAGTTGCAGCACCGGCAACTCCCGAAAACGCACCGACTCCCGAATAATATATATAAGAGTGCAGCTTTAAAAAAATAAAGGTGTTCTTTAACTGATGTTTTAAAGACATGTCAGTCGTTTAGGCAACGGCTGGCATGTTTTTGTCTACCCGATATACAGAAAAAATGCGTTTGCTGCCGCGGTTGATTAAACAGCTTGATTTTGTGGTGTGTTGCTGTTAAAAAGATGCGATGTTGCTGCGAACTTTAAAAATGCTGTTGTTTGCTTTGTTGACGCTGGGCAGCTCTGTCGCCAGCGGCAGCGAAGAATTGATATTCTGGAATTTCTGGGATCCCAAGTTCATTCTTCCGGTTATCGAGCGTTTCGAACAGGACAATCCCGGCGTAAAGATACGCAACGAGCAAATCAACTGGGGTAATGGCCTGGATAAAATCGTTGTGGCTATGGCCAACGGTCGGGCGCCTGATATCTGTGAACTCGGTTCGACCTGGATGGGCAGGTTCATGAGTGAAGGGGCTCTGCTCGACGTCACCGACAAATTTGCCGATCTCAAACCGCAATACCTGATGTGGGAACCGGCAACATTGAACGGACGACTCTACGGCATGCCCTGGCTGGCTGGCACCAGGGTCATGTTTTATAACCGTGAGCTTTTTAAGACTGTCGGGCTCGACCCTGACCGGCCACCGCAGACCTGGGCCGATCTTTTAGAGGCGGCCCGTCTGATACACAACCCGGCTCAGGGGCTGTATGGCTTTGGTATGAATGCCGGTGAAGGGCACATTCTCTATAAAAAGTTTATGCCGTTCGTCTGGGGTAATGGCGGGCAGATTCTCGACAGCAATGACAATTTTGTGTTCGATAGCCCGCAGACTCGAGAAGCGCTCGACTTTTATCTGCAGCTTAAAAACTACAGCTACTGCGAAAAACAGGATCTGCTCGACGAAGCTTTTAAGCGCGGCAAGCTCGGTCTGGCTATTTCCGGCTCATGGAACTTCGCCCGCTACCCCATAGATGCCCCGAATCTTGATTTTGGCGTGGCTTTGATGCCTAAACCGGCAGAAGACAAGGGCTTTTCTACATCTTTTCTGGGCGGCGAAATACTGGTGCTCTTCAAGACCTGCAAAAACCCGGATCTGGCCGCAAAATTCGTTCGTTATCTGACCACTGTCGAAAACACCCTGCCGATTACCCGCGAGGCGTTTGTAAGTTTTCCGGCTCATATAGACGCTTACAATGACGAGATGTTCACAGCCAACCCGCGTCTGGCGG
The DNA here is from genome assembly GCA_029564115.1 of Candidatus Rifleibacteriota bacterium. The sequence continues at coordinate 35,064 of JAKQQP010000070.1, forward strand.
TGTTCGTCGAGCAGATGAAGACCGGTATTCACCCGCCGGTGCACCGCTTGTGGATCGACCTCGAAAAAATCATCAATGACGCTGTTGAAAGTGCCATGTATGGTGAGCCTTCAGACAAGGTTTTTGCGGTGGCCGCCGCCGAGTTCAGGCGAATCTCTGAACAGCGCAACGGCAAGACTGCCCAGACCGACTCTTCAGCGGTGTCAGCGGCTGCGCCGGGTGCTTCGGGTCGATGGAGCTGGCAGGTGTTTCTGCTGGCGATAATCGGGGTCGGAACTCTGGTAAACTCAGTTTTGCTTGCTTATGTTCTGCATGAGTTAAAAAAAAAACGCCGGCTGACTGAGCGCTCAGAAGCTGTCGGGCCTATAAAAAAATCGCAGCGGGTATTTTTGTTCATGCTGCCATGGCTGCTGACTTTCGCTGTTTTCTGGCTTTATCCACTGTTTTTTTCGTTGTTGCTGAGCTTTTGTGATTATGATGTTTTTCACCCGGCGGTTTTCAGTTTTGCCGGTCTGAAAAACTATACCCGCCTTTTTGCTGACGCCGATTTTTTGCAGGCTTTCAAGAATACGCTCGTGTTCGTAATCGGCACAACTCCTGTCACTACCGGTCTGGCACTGGTGCTTGCCTTGATGATCAATTCGGTCAGGCGCGGCAGTGAGGTTTTTCGCTCGATCTTTTTTTTGCCTTCAATCATTTCAATCGTGGTAACGGCTACGATTTTTAAATCATTTTATTCGCCGGTTGGCGTGCTGAACCGGGTTCTGGGCTTGTTTGGCCTGCCGGGTCAGGCCTGGCTCATCGAGAAGGGGCTGGCGCTCCCGGCGATCATGCTGATGAATATCTGGGCTTTCACCGGCTATTATATGGTTCTGTATCTTGCGGCGCTCAAGGCGGTGCCGAAGCAGCTTTACGAAGCCGCCGAAGTCGATGGTGCCGATGACTGGCAGCAGTTTCGCTATATCACTCTGCCGCAGATTCACTATATGACTATTTTCATTTTAACCGTGAACACGATTCGCAGCTGGCAGGTTTTCCCGGAAGTTTTCACTTTAACACGGGGCGGGCCGGTTGGCAGCACGAATACCATGGTTCATCATCTTTACGAAACGGCGTTCAGATATCACGAAATGGGCTATGCTTCGGCTATTTCGTATGTTCTGCTGGCGGTGATTCTGGTGTTTTCGCTGGCTCAGATGCGAATTTTGCAGGGGAAAAAACGATGACCGGCAACTCGGCGAGACAAAGGGGTTTGTTTGCGGTAATGGCGGCTCTGGCCTTCAGTTATCTGTACCCCTGGTTGTATATGTTTACCAGGTCTCTTCTACGTCATGAGCCCGGCATGTCAGATGGAAAAGGGCTGTTTACCCTCGATTTTTATCGACTGGTGCTCGGCAACGCCGGGTTTCCCGCTTATATGTTGAACAGTATGCTGGTTTTGACCGCAGTTATGGCAGCCAACGTCGTTTTTTCGCTGATGGTGGGCTATGCTTTTGCCCGTTATCGCTTTCCCTTTAGAAAAGTGCTTTTCTGGCTGGTACTGGCGACCCTGATGCTGCCGAAACAGACGTTGATGATTCCGCTGCTCGACCTGATGGTGCGTCTTGGGTTGCATGACACACTTTGGGCGCTGATTTTGCCATTCTGTGTTGACGGCTTCAATCTTTTTCTGATGAAGCAGTACATCGAGGGCCTGCCGCACGATCTCGAAGACGCTGCCCGCGTTGACGGCGCCGGCGAAATCGGTATTCTCTGGCATGTCATGGCACCGCTGTGCCGCCCGGCTATGGCAGTGCTGATCATCAACACCGCCATAATCAACTGGAACTCTTTTCTGTTTCCGTTGATTATGACGGATACAGCCTCGGTTCGCACTTTGCCGGTCGCGCTGGCGATGTTCTCGCAAGGCCCGTATGCAACCGACTGGGGCGCACTGATGGCCGGTGCCTCGGTCAGTTCACTGCCGATCATCGCTATTTTCTGGTTTTTTCAGAAAGAAATCATCGAAGGTATAACCAGCGGCGCCCTCAAAGACTGAGAAGCAGTTCAATGCATATTTTCCATGGCTGTTGCCATCCACTGACCACTACCCACTAATCACTATATTTAAGTATCAGTTGACTTTTGAAGTTTTGGTATATATAGTCCTTTTTAATTGGAATATACCAAGGAGCAGTGATGAGTTTGCGGCTGCATATTGAAAATGGTTCTGAGATGCCCATTTATCGACAGATAAGTGAGCAGATCGCTGCTTTGATCAAAAATGGCGGCTTGAAACAGGGTGAGCATCTGCCGCCCGAACGTGAACTGGCGCTACAGCTCAAGATTGCCAGAGGTACCGTTAAAAAAGCTTACGAAGCACTGGTACAGCAGAAATTCATCGTTGCGGCGCGTGGGCGCGGCAGCCGTGTTGCTCCCGCTGCAGTTGAACCCTCTGTGAATTCTAGCGTCGCCGCTGTAACGCCGAAGTCAGCTGTTGCTGACATAGATCTGCGTATTGCCGATGCTGCCGGCAGGCAGGTTCCGGGCGGGACAGTCCGTCGTCAAGATCCTGTGCTCTTTGCGGCGACCGGCCGTCAGGAACAGGCTTCCTGTATTCTTGCCGATGCCATCATCGCTCTTGAAGAACTGGGCTTTTCATATCGCCAGATCAACGACCTGTTCGGTGTAATGCTCGCCCGCCGCCAGGAACAGGTTGCACAGTTTGCCATTGCCGTTGTCGATTGCAACCCGGAAGCGCTTGGTATATACCAAAAACAGCTGGCGATGTTGACACATATGACGACAGCGCGTTTCATGCTTGCTGACCTGCGGGGTACGGTCGCTGCCGCGACGATTCTGGCGCCTTTCGACCTGATTCTGACGACGACGACGCACGTCGAAGAATTGCAGCGTCTGGCTCCGGCGCTTGCTCACAAGGTCGTTCCCGTCATTGTGTCGCCGACCCAGGCTACTTTGATTGCGCTTGCCCGGCTTGATTATCAGAGCCGGGTGGGGGTGCTGCACCAGAGCGCCCGCTTTTTTTCGATCATTGTCGGCTGGCTGCAGAAGTCCGGTTTTCAGGGCGAAATAAATGCATTCAATACTCAGCTTGAAAGTGCCGAAGAACTTGAGAGCTTCGTTGCGAACAAATCGGTGCTGGTAGTGCCACCGGGTTTTGCAGCGCAGCTTCCGGGCGGTTATTTAACGGCAATTAACCGCTTCAGACTGAACGGCGGTCAGCTGATTGATTTTGAGTATCAGATCGAGCGCGGTTCGCTGCTGCATCTCGAAGAGTTGATAAAAAGTTTATTAAACAAGACAAGGAAATAATTATGTCAGCAACCAATATTGTTCTGGGTGTAATAGGCTTTGACTGCCATTCTGTCGGCAACAAGATTCTTGAAGCCTATTTTACCGAAGCCGGCTTCAAAGTTACCAACCTTGGGGTCATGGTCAGCCAGGAAGAATTTATCAACGCCGCTATCGAAACCGATGCCAAAGCCATTCTGGTTTCTTCGCTCTACGGCCATGGCGAAATCGACTGTGCCGGGCTGCGCGAAAAATGTATCGAAAAGGGTCTCGAAGAAATCGTTCTTTATGTCGGCGGCAACCTCGTGGTCGGCAAAACCCCCTTTGCCCAGGTCGAAGAAAAATTTCTGAAAATGGGTTACAATCGTGTATTCGGGCCTGACTGTGCCCTTGACAAGGTGGTTGAATTTCTTAACAAAGATATCGAAGCCAAAAACAGATAATGAACAGTAACCGGCTGATCTGTGTAGATATAGGCTCGACCTGGACCAAAGGCGCAATCTTCAGACTTGTTGAAGATCGTTTTGTGGTCGAGAATCGTGCCGTTGCGCCTACCAGCGTCGATTATCTGCCAGAAGGCTTTTTTAATGTGGCGGCGCAGCTCTGCCCCGGCTATGACTGGCACAGGCTGACCGCCGCCGATGCACCATACCCCGTGCATTTTTCTTCTTCAGCTAAGGGCGGCCTCAAAGTCGCTGTAGTCGGCCTGGTCCCTGAAATGTCGCTGCAGATTGCCCGCCTCGCGGCCTTTTCTGCTGGCGCCCGCATTTGTGCTTCGTTTCCATACCGTTTGACCAGAAGCAATATTGCTGCCATCGAACAGTCACAGCCAGATATTCTGTTGCTCTGCGGCGGCACTGATGGCGGTAACGAGCGCTACGTCACCGAAAACGCCCAGGCTCTCGCTGGCTCAGACTTTGCCGGCACCATCGTTTATGCCGGCAATAACAGCGCTGTAGACCGCGTTTCTGAACTATTGAGCAACCGTGATCTGGTGATCAGCGAAAACCTGATGCCTGATTTTGGCCGTCTGAACATCGAACCGGTGCGCGAGGCTATTCGCAAAGTTTTTCTCGCCAGAATAGTTTCTGGAAAAGGGCTGGACCGCCTGGTTGCCGCGTTCGCAACTCAGCCGGTGCCGACGCCGCTTGCGGTGTTGAACCTGGTAAAAGCCATCGGTCAGCACAGTGCCGGCTGGCAAAACTTTGCTCTGATCGATATGGGCGGTGCCACCACCGATTTTTACTCGTTTGGCGACGCTTATTACCCCGATTCTGGTACGGTAATGAAAGGCATTATCGAGCCCTCTTTAAAAAGAACCGTCGAAGGTGATCTGGGCATGCGCGTCAGTGCCGAATCTACTTTCGCTACTGCAGAAGCTTATCTGAAAGCGGTAACTGATTTTTCTGAAGAGCAGCTGGCAGCTTTGCAGAAATACGTCGGCAATCTTACGGTCAACACCGGGCATTTGCCCGACAACGCCATAGAGAAGCACTACGACAGCCTGCTGGCCGGTGCCTGCATTTATCATTCGCTGATGCGTCATGCCGGCAGTATCGAAGAGGTTTATACGACCAAAGGTCGTGTCTGGGCACAGACCGGCAAAGATCTGCGTCGGGTGAACCGGATAATCGGCACCGGCGGTTATCTTGCCGCGATGGGGCGGGCCGGTGACGCCGTTGTCATACCTGGGCAGCCGGTTCTTCCGGGCGAAAAAACGCCGCTGCTGCCGCAAAAATTCACTTATTTTACCGATAACGATTACATTCTTCCCCTTTTAGGCAACCTGGCGGAAAAGTTTCCGCAACAATGTGCATCAACAGCTGTTTCAGCAATTTCTCAATCGCAACATTACGAAGTTAAGGAGCCCTGACAACGTGAGTTCATCAAAGCTTAGCATCGAAAAATTCAACGAAATCCGCCAGGAGATACTGCAAACCTGGCCAACCGGCCAAGGCCTGACTCTCGAAGATGGCATTGCCTACCAGAAGACCATCCCCGAAGCCAAAAACTTCGCCGTGGCCATGCGTAAAGCCTCTGAAGCCGGCAAGACACTGCTGCAGCCCCGCGCTGGTGTCGCACTGATTCAGGATCACATCAAACTGCTGCAATATCTCGAAAACGAGGGCGAAGCGGATTTGCTGCCGACCACCATCGATGCCTACACCCGCCAGAACCGCTACCAGGAAGCAGCTGTCGGTATCGAGAAATCGCTGCAGGCAAGAACTTCACTGTTGAACGGGTTCCCGGCGGTAAATCATGGTCTGGCCGGTTGCAGGCAGGTTACCGAAGCTGTTAAGTCGCCGATTCAGGTGCGCCACGGCACTCCTGATGCCAGATTGCTTGCTGAAATTACCCTGGCCGGTGGTTTTACCAGCTATGAAGGCGGCGGTATTTCTTATAACATTCCTTATGCGAAAAAGGTGCCCCTGCAGAAATCGATCGACGACTGGAAATATGTCGACCGCCTTGTCGGTATCTACGAAGAGAACGGTATTCACATCAACCGCGAGCCGTTTGGCCCCTTGACCGGCACTCTGGTGCCACCTTTCGTCAGCCATGTGGTTGCCATCGTCGAAGGCATTCTGGCCCTGCGTCAGGGCGTGAAGTCGATCACTCTCGGTTACGGTCAGGGTGGCAACCTGTTTCAGGATATCGCCGCTCTGATTTCGTTGAAGAGTCTGGCACACGAATTCTTTGCCCGTGAAGGTTTTAAAGATTATGAACTGACAACCGTTTTCCATCAATGGATGGGCGGTTTCCCTGAAGACGAAGCCAAAGCCTTCTCAGTTATCAGCTGGGGTGCTTCAGTAGCAGTTTTGGCCGGCGCCGACAAAGTAATCGTCAAGTCGCCGCACGAAGCTATGGGTATTCCGACCAAAGAAGCCAACGCTCAGGGGCTCAGATGCACCCGTCAGGCTGTCAGCATGCTGCGCGATCAGAAGTTTCCGATCGGCAAAGAGCATCAGGTCGAGATCGAGCAGATTCAGAAAGAAGTCAGATGCATCATGGAAGCAATTTATCAGCTTGGCAACGGCGATGTCGAAGCCGGTATCGTAGCTGCTTTTGAAGCCGGGGTTATGGATGTACCATTCGCACCTTCGATTCACAATCACGGCAAAATTCTGCCGATGCGTGACAACAACGGCTTTATCAGAGTATTCAACAAGGGCAATCTCGCCCTCAACGACGAAATTATGGCTTACCACCGCGAAAAGCTCGAAGAGCGGGCGAAGGCAGAAGGCCGCAACGTATGTTTCCAGATGGTTACAGATGATATTTACGCTATCAGCAAAGGCGCATTAGTAGGGAGACCCAGATGAAAATAATCAAAGCTGCTTTTTCAAAAGGTATTTCGGCATTTTTCTTCGACGATCAGCGTGCCATTAAAAAGGGCGCGAAACATGATGGTTTTGTCTACGTCGGCGAGCCGGTAACTCAGGGGTTCAGCCGCATCAGACAGGCAGGGCAGAGTATTTCGGTTCTGCTGTTGCTCGAAGACGGGCAGGTTGCCTGTGGAGACTGCGCTGCCGTGCAGTATTCAGGTGCCGGTGGCCGTGACCCTCTGTTTCTGGCCGAAGAATATGTTCCTTATCTCGAAAAGCATATCAAACCGTTGCTCGAAGGCATGGAAATCGGGACTTTCAGAGACATGGCCAAGCATTTTACCGAATTGGTGATCGAAGGCAGGCCACTGCATTCAGCGATTCGCTACGGCCTGAGCCAGGCTCTGCTCGATGCCCGGGCGAAAGCTCTGCATCTGATGCCCTGTGAAGTCATCTGCCGGGAATACGATCTGCCAGTCATCGCCGAGCGGGTGCCCATTTTTGGTCAGACCGGCGACAACCGCTACGATAACGTTGACAAGATGATTCTCAAAGGCATCGAAGTTCTGCCGCATGGTTTGATCAACAACGTCGAAGAGAAGCTGGGCCGCAATGGTGAAAAGTTGCGCGAATACATTCGCTGGCTCGCTAATCGCGTTAAACAACTGCGCACCAGAGAAGACTACCGCCCCGATCTTCATATCGACGTGTATGGCACTATCGGTCAGATTTTCGATAACGATATGATCAAAGTTGCCGAATATATCGCTTCCCTTGAAAAAGATACTTACGGGCTGAACCTTTATATCGAAGGGCCGGTTGATATGGAAGAAAAACAGCTGCAGATCGCCAGTCTAAAAAAAATCACCGACCATCTGCGCGGCATCAGTTCGCCGGTTAAAATCGTTGCCGACGAGTGGTGCAACACTTTCGAAGACGTGCGCGACTTTACCGATGCCAAATCCTGTCATATGGTGCAGATAAAGACTCCTGACCTCGGTGGTGTGCAGAATATCGTCGAAAGCGTTATCTATTGCCGAAAACACGGTATGGAAGCTTATCAGGGCGGAACCTGCAATGAAACCGACATTACCGCAAAAATCTGCGTGCATCTGGCCGTTGCCGCCAGGGCAGAGCGCATGCTGGCCAAGCCCGGCATGGGGTTTGATGAAGGTTACACAATCGTTAACAACGAACTTGAACGCATTATTGCCGTTCTGCGCATGAGAAACGGGGGCAAATGATTATGAGCAACAATGAAGAATTCAGAGTTCTTTCGCCAACTGCAATACTTGGTTATGGCTTTCCTGAAGCCTCTTTTAAAAAAGGAATGGAACGAAAGCCTCATTTGATAGCTGTCGATGCCGGTTCGACCGACCCGGGGCCTTATTATCTTGGCGCCGGCAAGCCTTTTACTGATCGCGCTTTTGTTAAAAGAGACCTGCGTTACATGATCCGTGAAGGTGTGAAGAATGGTATTCCGGTCGTGGTCGGCACTGCCGGCGGTTCAGGGGCTTCAGCTCACCTTGAATGGTGTCGGCAGATCATCGTTGAGATTGCCCGCGAAGAAAAGTTGAGCTTCAAGCTTGGCGTAATTCCTTCAGATGTGAGCAAAGACAGTGCGAAGAAGGCTCTTAAAGAGGGCCGCATCAGCCCGCTTGAATGTGTTCACAAGTTGACAGATGCGCTGATCGACGAAACAACTTATCTTGTAGCTCAGATTGGTATAGAGCCGATCATCGATGCTCTTAAAGATGGTTGTGACGTAGTTTTGGCCGGTCGTTGCTATGACCCTGCCTGTTTTGCCGCTCTGCCGGTCATGAAGGGTTATTCTGAAGGTCTGGCGCTGCATATGGGCAAAATACTCGAGTGCGCCGCCATCGCAGCGACTCCTGGCTCTGGTGCCGATTGCGCTCTGGGTATTCTCACTAAAGATTCGTTTATTCTTGAAGCACTCAGCCCGAAACGAAAATTTACCTGTGAGTCGGCTGCGGCTCATACTCTCTATGAAAAGTCCGACCCTTACCATCTGCCGGGCCCTGGCGGATCGATCAACCTTGACGGTTGCTCTTTCACCGATCTGGGCGATGGCCGCGTCGAAGTTAAGGGCAGTGTCTTCGAACCCACTCCCAGATATCTGATCAAACTCGAAGGCGCACGCCCCATTGGTTATCGCAGTATCAGTATTGCCGGTACTCGTGACCCGATAATGATCGGCAGCATCGAAAAAATTCTGGGCGAAGTTAAACAACAGCTTAAAGAAATGTCGCCTGACGAAGATCGCGATAAACAGCTGTTCTTCCATGTTTATGGCCGCAACGGCGTCATGGGGCCTCTCGAACCTCTGCAGAACCCGCCGGCGCATGAATTGTGCATCATTATCGAAGCTCTTTGTGACACCCAGGAACAGGCCGACACTCTGTGCAGCGTTGCCCGTTCGACTCTGCTGCATTACGGTTACGAAGGCCGTATTTCGACTGCCGGCAACCTGGCGTTTCCGTTTTCGCCCTCTGATATAAAGATGGGGCAGGTTTTCGAATTTTCTGTCTATCACCTGATGGACCCCGCCGATGAAAAGCTTTTTGCTCATCGTATCGAGACCTTCAAAAACGGAGAAAAAATATGAAAAGAAACATACTCGAGGCCGCAAAAGTTATCAGATCGAAGAATGCCGGCCCATTTGAGCTGACGTTCGATATCATGTTCAAGAACAAAGAATATTTCGAACTGTTCAAGTCGCAGCAGTTGATCAACCGCACGCAGATGGCCGGGATTCTCAAGATCGACGAGGCCGATATTCTCAATATCGTCTGGTTCTCACCGGCCAATGCCGTTAAAATTACGATCAAACGCCCGATGCCGTCTGGTGCCCCGGGTGAAACTGATATCTACGGGGCGCAGCAGCATGCGCCATTGCTGGCGATAGAATTCTGATATGCAAAGCTCATTCTTGAATTCGAATCTGTCTCATTTTGAGACATTGATGTATTCTACCTACTACGCGCCACGTGGGCGTCCGAGGCTTTATATGCTCGGCAGCCTGCTGGCGAGCAGGTATCTTGGGCCAACTGATCTGCTTATCGGCATCATCGGCGGCGAGGGTTCGGGTAAGTCTACACTGATCAAGGGGCTTTTCCCTGGCCTGGAACTGACGAACGACGATGACGGCGTCAATTTGAAGAGCACGCCGATTTATGACTTTCAGCCTGATAATTTTTTTGCGCCCCATACCTTTCATCTCGATGTTCGCTATGAGCTGGCATTCAAGCAGCCATTCGAGATTATCGACGCGATCAACCGCGCGGTCGAAAACGGCCGCAGGGTGGTGATCGAGCATTTTGACCTGTTGTATAAGCAACTGGGTTACAATGCTCAGATCATTTTTGCCATCGGCGAAGAACTGCTTGTCTGCAGACCGACTGTTTTCGGGCCTTTTCCCGCCGAGATCAAAGCGCATGCTGAAAAAACCGCTGCTTACAGGCGTATGGCTCATTCAGCAGAAGATATTACCAGCTACATTCTTGCGGCTGAATACAATTACACGCGGCGGGTGCTGCACTCTGACGTGAAGCACGGTTTTGTCATCAAATTCACCGAAAAGCCTGATATCAAAATTCGTGATATTGAAGAAAAGGTGAAGAAGGTGATCGAAGCTAACGTGCCGATCGGCGTGTCCGGTAAAGACAAGATCGGTATTGGTGACTGGCAGATGTTCTGCACCGGCACGCGCACGCATGTCAAGTCTTCGGGGCAGATCGAGAACTTCAGGTTGTGGCAGGATTACGTCTATGACCCGATCTGGAAAGAATATATGCTGGTAGGTATGGTTGGCCCGAAGAAGGGCGTTGGTGTCGAGGGAATTACGTATTTCAGCGAGTGACTTGTTCTATCGAGTCGGAAACCGGGCGTCTAGCCCTGTTGCGTCGAGATGGCCGGGCAGTTTCATAAATAGACAGCCTGATCAGGGAAGGAAAAAAATATGAACGTGGAATGCAAATTTAGAAAGCTTACCGACAAAGGTATCAGACGTGAAAACATCGGTGGCAGGCAGTTTCTGACTGTCGAGCCTGAAGTTCTCAGGTTGCTTGCTGAAGAAGCTTTTCACGATCTCTCGTTTTATCTGCGTCCCGGTCATCTCGATGAACTGGCGGCGATCGCTGCCGACCCGAAAGCTGCCGATAACGAGCGTTTTGTCTGCAGTGCTCTGATCAAAAACGCCGTTATCGCTGCCGAAGGTTTTTTGCCGTTGTGCCAGGATACCGGCACAGCCACGGTTTTTGCCTGGCGTGGTGAACGGGTTCTTACTGGTGGCGAAGACGAGCGCCTTCTGACTGACGGCATCGCCGCAGCCTGGCGAAACAACAGCCTGCGCTATTCTCAGGTTGCGCCTACCAGTATGTTCGAAGAAGTGAACACCGGCAATAACCTGCCGGCCCAGATTGACATCGCTTTTGCGCCTGGTGACGAGTATCGTTTCATGTTTATGGCCAAGGGTGGAGGGTCTGCGAACAAGACCGTTCTGCACCAGGGCAGCCGGGCTCTGCTGAATGAGAAATCGCTCGAAAGTTTTCTCAAGGAAAAGATTGCCGGGCTGGGGGTTGCAGCCTGCCCGCCTTACACAATCGTTGTGGTGGTCGGCGGCACTTCGCCCGAAAACAATCTGAAAACCATGAAACTGGCTTCGACCGGCTGGCTCGACGGATTGCCGACGACTGGCGATGGCAAGGGCACGCCTTTCCGCGACCTCGAATGGGAAAACCGCGTCATGAAAATCGCAGCTGAAAGTGGCTGGGGCGCCCAGTTCGGTGGCTCGCATCTGGCAATCGAAGCCAGGGTTGTTCGTCTGCCGCGCCACGCCGGTTCATGCCCGGTGTCGGTAGGTGTTTCGTGCAGTGCCCATCGTAACATGGCGGCAAAAATTACCGCTGATGGCGTGTTCATCGAAGAGCTTGACCGCAACCCTTCGCGGTTGCTGGCAAAATGCCAGACTGGCAGTCTTAAAGCCGTCAGTATCGATCTTGACCGCCCGATGCCAGAGATTCTGCTGCAGCTGTCAAAACACCCGGCCGGTTCGCTGGTGCTGCTCAACGGCACACTGATCGTTGGCCGCGACATGGCGCATGCCAGGCTTTTCGACATGGTCAATGCCGGTCAGCCCCTGCCTGATTATTTTAAAAATCATCCGGTCTATTACGCCGGCCCCGCCAAGACTCCAGCCGGGCATGTTATCGGTAGTTTCGGCCCGACTACGGCTCAGCGCATGGACGAATACATGGATTTCTTCATGAGTCGTGGTGCTTCGATGGTGACGCTGGCGAAGGGTAATCGCGCCGAAAGCGTTGTCAAAGCCTGCGAAAAATACGGCGGCTTTTATCTCGGCACTATTGGCGGAGCAGCAGCTCTGATTGCCAAAGAAAACATTCTTTCGTCAGAAGTTCTTGATTTCCCAGAATATGGCATGGAAGCCATTCACCGCATCAAAGTCAAAGACATGCCCGCCTTCATTCTCTACGACAACAAAGGCAACCGCCTGTATTGAACCGAGGTTGCAGGTGAAAATTCTTGTCGATGCCGATGCGCTGCCGGGTGCGGCTCGCGATATTATTTTCAGGGCGGCTGAACGGGTGCGGGTGCCGGCGATTCTGGTCGCCAACAAACTGTTGCGGGTTCCAGAGTCAGAGTTCATTAGCTTTGAGATGATCGAGCAGGGCTTTGATGTTGCCGATGCGAGAATTGTCGAACTGACAGAGCCCGGCGATCTGATAATTACCGCTGACATACCGCTGGCGGCAGAGGTTGTCGCCCGTGGCGGTCTTGCGGTTGACCCTCGCGGGCAGCTTTATTCAGAAGAGAATATCAAAGAGCGCCTTTTCGTGCGCGATTTCATGGATACCCTGCGCAAATCAGGAGCCACCACCGGCGGCCCGGCCCCTTATGGCAAAAAAGAGTGTCAGGCCTTCGCCAACCAGCTCGACCGACTGCTTACCCGCCGAAAAATTTGAATGAATTACAAGTGTTTTTTTGCAGGGATTCGCTATGATTGAATTTATAATTCTGTGGTCGCGTTTCCTGAAAAAATTGTGATACTGTTCTCATTAGTCGTCGGGTTTGTATAACTTGGGGGAATGTTGTGGGATACACGAAAAATGCTGTGATTGTCGGGGCAACCACCGGAATCGGCAAAGCGCTCGCTGAGTTACTGATAAGTGATGGCTGGCGTGTCGGTATCTCTGGTCGCCGTCTTGAACTGCTGGAAGAATTTAAGCAGTGCCATGGCGAGAGGGTTGTTTGCCGACAGATGGATGTAAACCATCCTGAAGAGGTCATGACAGGGTTCGATGAATTTGTCAGGCTGCTCGATGGGGTCGATCTGGTCGTTATCAGTGCCGGCACCGGTGCTGCCAACCCTGACTTGAAATGGGAACCGGAAGCGGCGACAATTGCGACAAACGTTACTGGTTTTGCCGCCGTCGCTACCAGTGCGATGAGATATTTTTTGAAGCGTGGCAGCGGCCATCTGGTCAGCATTTCTTCGGTTGCGGCCTTGCGTGGCAGTCATGAAGCTCCTGCCTACAACGCTTCAAAGGCTTTTGTCAGTAACTATACTGAAGGGTTGCGGGTTAAAGCAGCCAGATCAGGAAAGCCGATTTATGTAACCGATATTTTACCTGGCTTTGTCGATACCCGCATGGCTCAGGGGGAGGGGCTTTTCTGGGTTGCCTCCCCGGAAAAAGCAGCTGGGCAGATCTATGCCGCCATCAGGAAAAAAAGCCGCCGGGCCTATATCACGAAACGCTGGCGGTTGATAGCTCTGCTGATGCAGTTTATGCCAGATTTTATTTACCAGAAATTCTGAACCAGTTTAATTCAGCCGCTTTATGAACACTGCGAAAACTTTTTGCCGGTGTACATTGCGGGGTTGTCTTCATTTTCTTATACTCAAAAGAAGTCTGTAGTCTTTCACTGGAGTTCAGTATGATTTTAGCGCAAAGACGCTATGTAAACATAAGTCTGGTTCTTGTTCTCTGCCTGCTGCTGGCGCCATTTGCCGATGCAGCGGAGTTATCACTGTTCGATCGTCTGAAAAGCAAAACTCAGGAAAAGGTCGAACAGCTCCAACAGCGTGACTGGTGGATAACCAAGGCAGCCGGCAAGGCAGCTGGGTTTGTAGCCGGCAAAGCCGGCGGAGCCATGGGCGCTGCCGTCGGCTACGTACTGGGAGCAGCTGTTGGCGGGCCGGTCGCCGCAGGTATGGGGGCCATGATTGGCTTCAGAATGGGCGATATTGTTACTAAAACTTTTGCCAAAGCTGTCGGTGAGTTGCTTGCACAATGGAAGCTGCACCACGGTCGCAAAGTTGACCTGGGCGCTGTCATGGACGCGATAAAAAGCGTGAACAAGGCATCATTGAGTGCCGAGTCAGTAGGGGCTGTTTTCGGTGATCTGGTCGGTGGCAGCCTTGGTGTTGCCGCAGGGGTGGCATTGCTTGCCGGAGCGACGCCATTTGCGATTCCGTTGATCGGAACTGTTTCGGCAGCTTATCTCGGCAGCAAGCTGGGTAAGGCTATTGGCCGCGGCATTGGTCGCTGGATCGGCCGCAAAGCCATGAAAAAAGGCTACGAAGCTTATGCTGCCAGCGGTATTTCTGCAGCTGAAGACAAAAAAGAAGAGGCCGAACTCGAATCGACTCTGATAAAAATAGAAGACCCGTATGTTGCGAACGAAAGCGGGTCGACCGATGCCAGAGCGCCAGCTGAGAGCGGCAGTGGCATTGACGACGATCGATCGGCTGTTGCGACTCGGGTTGCCTACGAAAAAGCCTATCGCGAATACACTGATGCGGTTACTTCTCCTGGCGCTACCGACGCCGAAAAGAAGGCCAGCCTTCTCAAATACCGTCAGGCTTACGAAGCTTATCAGAATGCCATAAACCAGGGTTCAATCGCCAGATAATCGGTTAGGAAGTGGTTCTCAACCCCGGCAGCTATCGGCTGCCGGGGTTGTTTTTTTAGTGTTTTTAAAAAGTGTTTCTGGTAGATGGCAATTTTCGGGGTTGATGGGGCGTTCGATAATGCCGATATGGGTTACAGGACTTTTTTTAAGGAGCAAGTATCGAGTATGAAACCTTATGAAAATTCGTTTGTACGTTGGAACAACAAGGGTTCTGATTCTAAGAAAGAGGAAAAAGCGGCACGGGTACTTCTCAATGTTGACCTGTTGAACGATGGGGCAACTGACAAGGATCTGTTGATTACGGCGCTTTCAGCCTGAGTATATGGATGAAGTTTCCAAGGGCGGCGTTATCATGTACAACGCCAAACTTCTTGAGCATGACCCCCTCACTGAAAATCGTGAGGGCGGGCGGCTGACTTCGATAATCGAACAGCTGCAGCAGGACAACCTCTGGGAAGGCCTCGCAATCGAGGCCGATATCGCGCCGATGAAACGCCTGCGTGATATTCACGACCCGGAGTTTCTCAATGACCTGCATAAAAGAAGTTACAGCGGCGTCGACCAGCTCGATGCCCATACCCCTCTGATCAAAGAATCGTTTGAAATCGCCCGCTTCGGTGCCGGCGGGGTTCTCGATGCCGTCGACAAGGTTATGGGAGGCGAGGCGACTAATGCATTCTGTCTGACCGCCATGCCCGGCCATCATGCCGGTATTGCCAGTTCTGGTTTTGGCAGTCTGGTTAACCCGATGGCGGCCGGAGCCCACTATTTAACCAAGAAATACGGTCTTAAACGTATCGTGATCGTTGATCTTGATGCCGAGCACGGCAGCGGTACCCAGGAAATCTTCTACGCCCGCAAAGACGTGATGACCGTTTCCCTGCACGAATACCCAGGTGTGACCGGTACCGGCCATTATGAAGAACTTGGCGCCAAAGGGGCTCTCGGGCACAATCTCAATATTCCATTTGCTTCAGGCTATGGTGATCGAGAATATCGCGTCTGCATCAATGAGTTGATCGACAAAATTCTCTGGCAGTACATGCCGGAGTTTTTTATCGTCGGATTCGGCAGCAATGTGCTCAATGACGACCCGGCATCGCATCTCAGGGTCACAGAAACCGGTTTGCTGGACACTTTCAGGCAAGTCATGGAACTGGCACGACGCATCTGTGGCGGGCGGTTGATTTCGGTGCTCGAAGGCGGCACCCCCGGAAGCCTCATGGCAAGGGCTACTTCACAACATGTAAGTTTATTGCTCAATAAAAACATAACTGCTGTCGATAAAGTGAACAAAGACGAACTTATCTCGTATGCAGATTGGTACGGCTATGCAAAATTACTCAAGGCACAGTTCAAAAAATACTGGAAACTATGATTCATCCAATTCGGAAAGACCTGGAGGTCAGAGATGGTAAGGTTTAACTCATTCCGCGCCAAAGATCCTGTTCTTGCAGCCATCATTTCGATGGGGCTCGTTTTCGCGGCGCCTGCAATTACCAGGGCTCAGTCGGCCATGGGCGACTGGGAAGAAGTTGGCCCAGCCGGGCAGTCTGCCCAGCAGCAATTAATGTCGGCACCGCCCAGGGTCGCGGCGGCTCCTTTGGGTCAGGCAGGTTACCGGGCTCCGGTCGAGCCTCCCGTCAATGCTTCCAGAAACAATGCGGCCGATTCGGTCTATGTCGTTCAAGCTGGCGACACCCTGCCAAAGATTGCCATGAAGCTTTTCGGCGACCCCAATCGCTGGCAGGATCTCATGGTTCTCAACAACCTTGAAAACGGCAACAGAATTTTTGTCGGCCAAAAGCTTTTAACTGCAGCCAATAACAGTTTGAACAACGTCGGAAACAATGTGGCTCAGGTCGTAAATACTGCTCGTCATGCCGGCAATCAAATTGCTCAGAATATGCAGCAAGAATTTGAGGTTCCGGACCACGAAGTCAATGAAATGCCTGATCCCTCTATTTCTGCTGATGCAGCTGAAGCTGATGCCAGCTATTACGGCCAGACGGGCGGCTCTTATACGGTTCAGCGCGGCGACACTCTTGGGAAGATTGCCAAGCGACTGCTCGGTTCTTCGCAGAAGTGGCGCGAAATAGCCAGAGCCAACCCGAAGATTAACCCGAATAAACTGATTGTCGGTGAAACGATAAGTATTCCGGGTGCTGCCCCCAGCGAATATGAAGTGTCTGTGCCTTCAGTCGAAGCCAGACCCCTTTCTTCGCAACCCTGGCAGAGCGCCATGGCCGCTCCGGCAGCCCCGGATATGGGCCAGGCAGGCATGCTCAACCAGGCTCCGCCAGCCATCAGTGCCCCATCGTTCGATCCGCCACCGCTTATTGCGCCTCCGCCGCCCCCCCAGGGTGGTTATTCGCCCTACGGCTCGGCTCCAGTTGCAATGGATGGTTACGCTCCACCGCCTGCTCCACCAACATTCGGCGGCAGTATGACACCCCCACCGCCCCCGGTCGGAATGCCCGGACCCATGCAGCCACCCCCGTCACCGTATCTTGGCGGGCCTGTTCCCGGTCCTTCTGGTGCTCCGAATGAGCCTGTTGCCATCGGAACACGTGAACTTTACCGCGAAGAGCGCTACCGCATTCCCGATGAATTGAAACCCACAGATTTTACTCCGTATTTTTCGACTTTTAACGGATCACATGGTCTGTTTGACGTCGAGTCGGCGTTTCTGCCCTATATCTCGACCTGGAACTTCGGCCTGCACCTCAGATATGAAAAATATCAGTATCTCAACGGCGAAAAGAACATAGTCGAGGGTACCGAAATGGTTACTCCGCTACACCTCAGCTGGGCCGGCAAAAAGATGTTTGTCGGGGTCAACGTGCCTTTCCAGAGCTGGGAAGTCAAGCGTTCGGGCGGCGGTAACACCGTGAGCCTTTCTGGTCTGCACGATCCGTCTCTGAAGGTTGCCTATCAGGTCTGGAAGAACTTCGAAGGCGATCATGCAGTAACTTTGCATGCCGAAGGTAAATTCCCCGGCGGCAATTATCATCAGCCTCTTGTTGCCATGACCGGCAAAACCACTACCGGAGTGCGCGTCGGCCCGGCTGAAGCGACCCGCGGCGCCTGGGTAGAAGTTGGCGGGGCCTATTCCGGCCAGATGAATGAAAAGTGGGCCAGCCACCTGAACCTGTCACTTGCCAACAACGCTGAAGACAGCATCAGCAAATACATCATCAGAGCGGGCACCGACTATCGTGTTAACCGTAACTTCTCGATCGTGGGCGAAGTCAACAGCACTTCGTATGAGATGGATAACGGCCCGGACAATACCAACGTCGACCTGGTCCTTGGCTTTCTGATCTTTAACGATTCCTGGCAGGGCAGCATCGGGTTCCCGATGGCGCTCCAGAAGGGCTGGGGTTATTCACACGACTTTGGCGTAATCTTCGGCTTGAATCATCGCTGGGATTAAGCCGCCGCAATTAAAAACTGCAGAAAAAGAGCTCCGAACTTGTGTTCGGGGCTTTTTTTCTGCTCGGATTATCTGTCAGGCAGCGTTTTTGCCATTTGCTTTTTTCAGGGTGAAGCACCTTGGTGTTTGTTGTATAATGCGGGAGTAAAGAGTTTATATAATCTGAGGGAGGCAAAATGCTGCGCAAGAACATTCATTGTCTGACATTGCTCTGGTGTTTTCTTTGTGTGGGGGGCTGGCTGATGGCAGCGACCATAGCCGACTCCGAATCGGCTTCACATTCTGATGAGGCTGCTGCTTATCAGCTGTTGGCCGCGTATGAAGGAACGGACCTGCGAGTAGTTCAGTTTAATCTCGGCGTTCTGTCACATTATTCGTATCTGGTGGTCAGCGACGGCAAGGTGCTGGCCGTTGACCCTGGCCGCGACATCGATGCCTACATTGAATACGCTGCCAATAAAAAGCTTGAGTGGGTTGGCACTTTTTTGACGCATTCACACGCCGATTTTGTTGCCGGGCACATGGAAATGGCTCTGGCAACGGGTCGCCCTGTTTTCGCCAGCCATAAAAGTGGCGCAGAATACACCCATGTCGAGCTTCGTCAGGGCAGTGTCATCGAAGTAGGCAAAGCCGTGGTGAAAATAATCGAAACACCCGGGCATACCCCAGACAGCCTTTGTGGCATTGTCGCACCTGCCGCAAACCCTGATAAAGACGAATTCCTTATTTCTGGCGATACCTTGTTCGTTGGCAGTCTCGGGCGACCTGATTTGATGGGAGGCAGTTATTCTGCCGCCGAACTCGCCGCCATGATGTTCGACACCTGGAACAACAGGCTGGCGAAACTTAAAGACAACGTGGTCGTTTTGCCGGCTCACGGCGCTGGTTCCCTGTGTGGAGCCCATTTGAGCGACTCGCCTTCATCGACCATAGGGGCAGAAAAGAAAAACAACTATTACCTGAAACATGTGGGTAACAGAAGCGCGTTTATTTCGCAGTTTATTGCCGGGCTCGAGCCGGCTCCGCAGTATTTTGCCGAGAATGCCAGGATCAACAGGGTTGGCCCTGAGCTGGTAAACTGGGCCGAGCCCCTGGGCGCGAAGGTCGAAAATATCGCAGAACTGTTGCAGAATCCTGAGGTTTATGTCGTAGATGTCAGAGATGACAAAGCATATGCAGCCGCCCATATCC
Organism: Candidatus Rifleibacteriota bacterium; assembly: GCA_029564115.1. Next base: position 54,261 of record JAKQQP010000070.1, read on the forward strand.
CGCGTTCAGTCAATATTGCTTTGCGAGGGCGCCTGGAGACCTGGACCGGTATAGTCATACCGTTCAAATCAAGAGTCATCCTGACCGGGAATCTGGTAGAGCTGCGCGAAGCCGCCAGACGTCTGAAGCGGGTCGGTTACAACGCCGAATATGTCGTTTTTGATGAGTATGCGGCAGCTGGCGGGGTAACCGTCACCACCAGAATGATGTTGCCGGCAGAGCTTCGCGAGAAGATGCTGAACGGCACAGCTCCGCTGGTGGTAGACGTAAGGCGCCCGAACGAGTGGCTTGGCATGAAGATCGGGGAAGTGTTGAATATTCCGCTCGATGTTCTCGAAAAGCAGGCAGCCGGCCGACTGAACTCTGAAGAACCGGTTGTTGCGGTATGTAATTCGGCTTTTCGCTCGAATCTGGCCGTTGGTCTGCTCGAACGTGCTGGTTTCAAAAAGGCGACCAGTATGCAGGGCGGTTCAGAGGCATGGCTGGAAGCGGGTTATCCGGTTGTGCGGATTGAAGATACTGCTATGGTAAAGACTGCTGCAGCGAGTGCTCAGCCTTCCTCTTACCGCAACCTTGGTCTGCCTGAGAGAATTACGGCTGAAGAGCTGCAGCGCATGCTCAAAGATCTGCCGGGTACTTTTGAAGTGGTAGATATCAGGCCGGCTGCTCAGCTAAACGATTACAACCCGGTTGGTGCACGCTCTGTCGATCTGGGTGACCTGCTCGAAAATCAGACATGGCTTGCAGGCGATGTGCCTCTGGTCATAGTTGACCGTGACGGTACTCTGGCAATGATGGCTGCCGGCATTCTTTCGCGCAAGACACGCCGACCGTTGAAAGCTCTGGTCGGTGGGGTCGAAGGTTACTGGCGCACAACAGAAATGAAATTCAATCGTGATCGAATGATTGCGCCTGCTGTAACTCCGAATTCAGCACCAGCTCCAGTTCAACCGCTGACTGTTCCTGATAATGCTCCTGTAAAACCGGTTAGAAAGGGGGCTGGCTGCTGATGAACGGCGCAAAAGAATACCTTAACCCTTATCTGGTTGGTTTTTTGCTTGGTTTCACTCTGCTGGCATCTTTTGTGATACTGGGTGCCGGGCTGGGGGCTTCAAACGCCATTGCCCGTGCAGCTGCCTGGTGTGGTTTGTGTATAAACGCCGAGCAGATAATGTCTTCGACATATTTTGGAGCATGGGGTGATAAGCCGCTCGATTATTATCTGGTCTATATGTTCGTCGGGATTGTCATGGGCGGATTTCTTTCAGCCCTGCTGTGCAGACGCATCAACGTCCAGATCGAGCGTGGTGCCGCATATCCTGCCGGCAGAAGACTGATTCTGGCCCTGCTCGGCGGCATTCTAACCGGCTTTGCCAGTCGCCTTGCCAGGGGTTGCACTTCCGGCCAGGCATTAACCGGAACCGCTCTTCTGACCACCGGCGGGGTAATATTTCTCGTCAGTACTTTTGCCGGAGGCTACCTGATGGCTTATTTTTTCAGGAGGCAGTGGCATGATTGAAACATTCTTCGGCAATATGACCTTATCTTCACCGGCAGCTTTTTTGAGTGCTTTTATCATTGGCACCGCTTTTGGCTGGTGTCTCGAACAGGCCGGTTTTGGCAGTTCGAAAAGACTGGCCGGGATCTTCTATTTTACCGACATGGCAGTGTTGAAGGTTATGTTCAGCGCCGTAATTACCGCTATGCTCGGGCTTGGCTTTCTATTACGTACCGGTATTATCAACCCTGATTCGATCTATGTGCCCGAAACCTTTCTCTGGGCGCATGCCGTCGGGGGCCTGATTTTCGGTATGGGCTTCGTAATTGGTGGCTGGTGCCCGGGCACGGCTGTAGTTGGCTCAGTCAGCGGCAAGTTTGATGCTCTGGTGTTTATTGGCGGGGCTATGATCGGCAGCTATCTGTTCAATTATTTTTTCGATATTCTCGAACCGCTTTATCAGATGGAAAATCTTGGCGTCAGCTTTATTTACGAGTTTGCAGGCATGAGTTTTGCCCAGTTTGCTCTGCTGCTGACGGTAATTGCGGTATTGGCTTTCTGGTTTTCTGAGCTTATCGAAGAAAAATTCAGTTTCGCCGGAGTCGCTGCCAGAAGTAATGGCTTGTGGGGCTTTTCGGTTCTGGTGCTTCTTGCTGCCTGTATAAATCTGCTGGTCGGGCGTGCACCTTCTGTTAAAGAGCTGATTGCTCCCACTGTCAATGCCGGTGTAATGAATTCGGTCGAGCAGGGTCTCGACCATATCGAACCAGAAGTGTTTGCCCGTGAAAAACTGGCCGGTCTCAAGCGTATTGCTCTGGTCGATCTGCGTTCCCGTGAAGAATATGACGAATGGCATATTCCGGGGGCGGTTCATCAACCCTTAAACTCAATCGTAGAAGGGTTGAATCGTTACCGCGAATTCGACCTCGTTGTACTCTATTCAAACGGTGCGGTGCACCCCGGGCAAGCCTGGGTCGTGCTTGCCTCAGCCGGTTTTAAGAATGTGTATATTATGGCCGATGGTCTGCAGGGCTTTTTTGAAAGAGTGCTCAAGCCTGCTTCGCTGCGTTCAGGGTTTGTATCTGAAGAGGATGCTGCCGAAATCAGCCGCTGGCGTGCAATGTTTCTCGGGTCAGGCATGGCTGCCGGGGCTGCAGAGCCTGTGAACAGCGGTATCATGACTTCTCCCTGAACGTTAAAAAATAAATAAAAAATAAATAAAAAATAAAAATAACACCCAGGGCTTGTTTTATCAGGTTTTGGGTGTTATCATTATTTTTAGTATTGCAGCGATTGCTGCATTTTGTATCTGAGTATCTGTTTTTGTATTGTGTACACCGCTCATAAGTATAGAGTAACGAGTAAGGAGCAGAAATGCGTAAAATCATTGCATTGTTTTTTGTCGTTGGTGGCTTGTTCACCCCGCTGTTCTCACAGACAGTCGCGCACGGTCAGGCTAGAGTAGATTATTTTCATGATCAGCTCGAAGCAATCGAAGACGCTAATCTTAAAAAAACGCTCACAAACAGTATTGCCGCCGGTTTAATCGAAAATCAGCAAGACTTTAAGGCCGCCGTTTCACAGGCTGAAGCGATTGCCAACAATGCCAGCCCTATTTATTACTCAGCTTATGGCTCAAGTCGTAATGTCGATCAGGCTCGCCAGCTTATCTTAAAAATGACTGCCCCGATCACCGGCCTCGATCGCGATGCGGTGAAGGTAGTTAAAAACGAAAAAAATCGCAAGGGTAACCTTTTTCTTGATATAGAGGGCACTATTCCCCGCAGTTACCAAGATGCCATCGCTCTTTGCGAAAAATTCAACCCCAAGGCCGGCACCAACGATGCTCAGCGCCTCGATAAAGATATCGATGCTTTTCTGGCTTCGATAAAGAATGACCCGGTCATTGTTCATGCCCTCAAAGTTACCGGCACTGACATGGCTCAGCTCAAGAAAAACTGGTTCGGCAGCGGTCTGGGTTTTGAACACGTTATCGCCGGCGAAGTTAAAGGTTCAAAAATCAGTGGTTTTCACTGGTGGTACAGATTTTACGTCGATGAACGCAAAGGCAACGCCGATGTGCTTTCGTCTGTAGCCGGCATCGGCAACCAGAAGATTTACACTGGCAGCTTCCTCTGGGATGCCGACGGCGACGGCCCCCTTCCCAAAGCCAAAAAACCCAAAGGTGGTTTTATCAACGGCAATTCTGTGCAGGCAATGCTTGCCCTTGGCCACATCGCAGTTGAAGCCGCTCGCAGTGTTGGTTCTGTGCCTGGCTCACTCTCTTTCAAAGCCAGCATCAACGGCGAAGAATTCAACTGGCAGCTTTACACCATGGGCGGCAATATTCGCTCGCTCTACCCGATCAGCAACAGCAAGGGCAACGTCAACCCCCCCGGCCAGGACCCGATTTATTACGACGAATTCTAAGGTCGGTTAGCCTCTTAAATATCGAACTCAGGAACACAGGTGCGCATTTTATGTGCACCTGTGTTTGTTTCTATGACATTGATACGGGTGCCATAGATCGACTGCAGCATTTCTGAATCGATGATCTGATTAGAATTACCACAAGCAGCAATTCGCCCGTTTTTTAGAAAGATTGAATCGTCTGAGGTCCAGAGGGCGTGTTCGGGGTAGTGAGTCGTTTTTATGCAGGTGATACCACTGCCGGCCAGGTTTCGCAGGTGTTTCAACAGCAGTAGCTGGTTGCCGTAGTCGAGGCCAGCCACGGGTTCGTCTAAAATCAGTATGTCTGCACCCTGGCTCAGGGCACGCGCTATCAATACCAATTGCTGCTCGCCGCCGCTGATTTCAGTGTAAGAACATTCCGCCAGATGTAAAATGCCCATTTTTTCGAGGTTTTCGCGGGCAATTTTTTCGTCGGCGGCGGTGATCTGGCAGAAAATTCCAGAGTGCGGCAGTCGGCCCATTGCGGCGATGTCGGCAACTTTATATGAAAAAACGGCTTTATGCTGCTGCGGAACATAAGCGAGGCGTCTGGCCCGTTCACTGAAAGACATGTCGGTGATATTTCGATCGAATATTCTGATAGTGCCGCTTGTTGGCTGATTCAGCCCCAGCAGCAGTTTGAGCAGAGTGGTTTTACCGCTTCCGTTCGGGCCGAGAACTGAAGTTATGCAGCCAGACCTGATGCTGAATGAAATGTTTTCAAGAATAGTTTTACCCGGTTTATAGGCAAAACTGAGATTTTCTACGCTTATTGGCTGCATATCAGTTCCACCGGCCTGAAGTTCTACTCAAGACAAAAATGAAAAACGGCACACCCAGAAGAGAAGTCACAATACCAATTGGAATCTCAGTTGCGAAAGCTGCACGACAGAAATTATCGGTCAACAGCAGATAAATGGCACCTGTCAAAGCTGCCACCGGAATCATCTGACGATTGTCGGGGCCTGTGATCATGCGTGCTATATGAGGTATCATCAGTCCGACCCAGCCTACCATGCCGCCAATAGCAACGGTGATAGAGCAGACGAGCGTGGTAACGACAATCATCAGATTGCGAACCAGCGCAACCCTGATTCCGAGGGTGCGAGCTTCTTCATCGCCCATGCTCAGAACGTTCAGATAACCAGACATAGCTATAATGATCATTATGCCAAGCAGAAGCAATGGCCCGGCCAGTGAAACATCCGGTGTGGTCACCGATGAGAACCCGCCCATCAGCCAGTGAACGATTGCCGGCAGTTCATTCTGCGGGTCGGCGGCAAACTTTACCAGAGATAAGAGAGAGGTAAACAAAGATGAACTGATTACGCCGCCCATAATCAGCATTATCAGACGGTTGCCCGGAAACAGGCCTGCAAGAGCCACAGCAAAGAAAACCGCTGCTATGCCGGCCAGAAAAGCCCCCAGATGAGCGGTCAGCATGTTGCCGCCAAGCAGTATGCCGACAGAGGCCCCAAATGCTGACCCGGCCAGAACGCCGAGCAGATCGGGTGAAACTAGAGGGTTCAAAAACATGCTCTGGTAGGCAGCCCCTGAGACGGCTAGAGCGGCACCGCACAATATCGCGGCGATGATGCGCGGCAGTCTGATCTGGGTCATCACCATGCGAAAAGTCTGCATCTGGTCTGGCGAAAATTCTTTGTTTTCGGCAGAAAACCCCGAAATAGTCGCCGAGAACGGAATGCTCACCGTCCCGGAATGCAGAGCAAAAAAGCCCGCTACCAACAGGATCAGGGCAAGAATTATGATGAACTGGATAAACTGTTTTTTTGGCATTGGTCAAAGAAGGCGGTGTGGGGCGAAAACAACTGCTTAGAGGTCGGTGTATTTTGTCGAGCGACCACGGCATTTTTCGACCGGGTATTTTAGAGCATTTTTATGCATTTTCTGCTCGATGGCGTCGTACATGTCGATATCGAGGTCATCAGCCAGGAGCATCAGGTAGACGACAGTGTCGGCGATCTCGTCAGCTATTTTTACTTTGTCGCGTTTGATTTTGGCGACGACTTCTTCTTCGTCTTTCCAGAGAAATTCTTCCATCAGTTCGGCTGCCTCGATGGCGGCGGCCATGGCAAGATCTTTGGGTTTATGGAACTTTTCCCAATTTCTTTCCTGGCGGAAAATACGTAATTTTTTCAGCAACTCGTTATAGGTCTTCATGCGGGTATTTTTCTCCGTTTGCGGGTGGGCGCGCCGGGCGCAGATCGACTGGAAATTCGGCCGGAACCGGCATATCTGGTCTCGACTTGTTGTATTTATGAGCGTTCTCTGCGACGAATTTTACAGAATGCTCAAAATCGCCGGTTTTTCGCCATTGAGCCAGAAATACGGCGATGTTGACATCACGGCCATGACTGTTAAACAGAGGTTGCGCTCCGCCTCTGGCGAGAGCGGTAACCATTTCGTATGAGTTTTGTCTGATGGCGTAGTCGAGTGGCGTCAGGCCATCAAGGTCGGGAGCATTGAGATTGAAGTCGGTTTTGAGCGTTTGTAGAAAAACTTTTTTCATCCCTGATTTTATGGCAAGATGTATTACCGTCTGACCATTTTTGTCGGGGATGTCGGGCCTGGCGCCATTGTCCAGCAGTATCAGGGCCGCCTTTTCGTCGCTGTTCAAGACAGCCTGGTGCAGGGCGGTGGAATCGTCGAATATGCGTACATCCGGGAATGCCCCCGAATCGAGAAAAGTCTGCATCAGCTCATAATCACAATTCATGGTGGCGTAGGCAAGAGGGGTGGTCTTGAACGCATCAGGGCTGTTCAATACTTCTGCGGTGGGTGTCAGGTGTGCAATTTTGTCGCCCCTGCCGCGCAGAGCGGCGTTGTGAACCGGGTAACTGAGCGCATGGAAGGCATCGAAAAAGGGGTAGACCTTCTCGTCTATCAGCCTGTTGATTTTTTTCCAGCGGTGATACTGCCGAAAAGTCGCACTCGGAGTCATAATGTGCCAGAGCGCCGGGTAAGAGAAAACTATTACCCAGGCAAGCACAAAGAGCATTTTGAAGGTATGCCAGACCGAAGGTTGGTTGTTCATGGGGCTGCTCCTGTGGCATGATTATAGCACAGGCTCCCGCGAATAACTACCACGGGCTGACTTTTACTCTGGTAGAGTACCGGGAGTGTAGATGAGTATCGCTCCTATGGTGTCTGGCGACAGAGCTGCAGCTATGAAAGAGATGCCCAGCGCGGGAAAATGCAGACCTGGCAGCTTGTCGATGAGAGTTGGCGGGCCCATTCGCTCGCGAATCTGATTCAGTTTACCGCCAACAGCGAAATTTTGAGGTGTCTGGCATTTTATACCCGAGAGCACGCGGTCGCGGGTTATGCTTATCTGTTTGACCCTGCCGGTTTTGGCATCGGCAAGCAGAGTAAGGCCGCTGAAAACAACCTGGTGGCCATTTCCGGCAGTCTTTGTGGCAACCGGCTGACCGAGTTTGTGAGAAGTGAGGTCGTCGCCGAGATCGATCAGATTGTGCAGGCCAAGCCCGGGTAGTATTGCGGCCTTAGTATTTTTGCGGCTGTCAGAGGTGGGCTTATTTGCCTTTGGCCGGGTTTTTATTGCAGGCTTTTCAGGGTTAAGGCGAACTTCAGGCGCAGGGGTTTCTACCGGAGGCGAAATTTTGGGTTTGGTGGCAGCTTCAACCTCGAGAAGGTTGTTAGTACTCTCTGGCAGCGGCGGAATCTGCACAACAACGGGCGTTTCAATCAGTTCTGTCTCTTTTGCAGCGGCTGGCAAAACTTCTTCGACCGGCAAAGGCGGCGAAGTGACGGCATTTTCTGTTGACGATGCATCGGCAACAAATTTGTCATCAGCCGCTTCAGAGACTACGGAGTGCGGCTCAGCCTGTATCTCGGTCGTTGTTTCTGTTGCCGGCATGTTTTCGGCAGGCTGATCTGCAATGGCGGCAACATCTGCTGTGGGCAGCGTTGTTGCGGTTGGCGGCAATGTTGTCATTTCGTTCATGGTTTCTGAGGCTGTCTGAATGTTTGGTTCAGATTTTGTTGCGGGCATGATGGGCGGGGCTACGAAATCTGGCCTCGGTTCAGGGTGTGCGAATAATTGCGTAATCGGCTGGTAGGAAACGAGCAGGTCTGAGTCGATTACATTGATCGAAAGATGGTTGATGGCAGCCATGGAAAAAGTAACGAGACCGATTGTCAGCAACAATGCAAGAAAGGCCTGTAAAACAGGCAGTATGGCTGCGTCGATCGTAGACATGAAAGAATACATGGCTTTTCGCTTTTGTATCTGCCCGCTGATCGGGTCAGCTACCAGCTGCATATCTTCTTCGCCCTGTATGAACTTTGCGGAAGACATGTGTTTTTCGGCGAGCTCGAGACCAAATCTGTTCGCTTCTTCGAGACTCATGCTGAAGTCATTGATCTGAACTATCTGGTTGCGGTAGTTCATGAAAACTACGGCGTAACGGTTGGCCGGGTTGCTGAAAAGATGTTTGATTCTGTTGGTGGGGCCGCAGCTTACCCCAACCATGCGTATCTGGTCAAAAGATGCAAGAATGCTTATTTTTAGAAGAAAAAAGCGGTGTCGGGTTGAACTGACGATGTCTTTTGCGTAGTCGAGAGTCAGATGGTCGGTGATGTTTGTTGTCTGAATGCAGACAAATTCAACGATGACCGCCATGATGATAAAAAATATGATCTGCAGGAACATCCCGGGCGGGGTGATGCAGTAGTGTTGAATTCGTTCAAGAATGATGCTGAACAGATGAATGGCAACGAAGCTGTAACAGAAAGCCCGCACCCACAGAGCAGTTTTGCTTGAAAAGGTTTCACGGGGGAAATTCTGAAAAAGGGTATTCTCGGTATAATCTATCTCTTTTTCTTTATTATTTTCCATATTTTGAATTTTTTTTGCCCTTGATCAGTTTCAGCCCGGTGGCTTGTCTGCCAAAGCTGAATTCAGGCGTTCTGGAAACGACCAGGATGAGTCCTCCCTCTTGAAACGATATTTTTGCTCTGTCTGATATTATAACATTACTGAGAGTAAGTGTTGAACCATATTTTATATTGGCTTTGGCAAGGTTGTATTTGAACCCTTCAAGGGTTAACCCCTTGACTTCAGGTGTTGTTGGTATAAGCGAAGCCCGACAGCCAGCGAGTTGATGCAGAACACTGCCGGAAACGACTGCGGTAATCTCTTCGGAATCTGTGATGATGCGGCATTGAGGAAATCTGGAAAGCAGTTGCAGATTGAAAAGAGTCTGGTCGATGCGCCCACCGGTCGCGGCAAAAATATGAATGTCGTTGTAGCCTTGTTCCAGCAGAAATTCCAGGGCGAGTTGCCCGTCACTCTTTTCTTTTTCGACTGGGTGAATGACAAACCTGCTCAGTTTTTCGAGTTTGCGTCGGTTTGAAGCGGTAATCGAGTCCATGTCGCCGATCACTGCAGCCGGTATGACGCCATATCTCAAAGCTATATTCGCGCCACCGTCAGTGGCGACAAAGTCGAATTCAGCATAGAACGAACTTTTTCTGAAAAAATCGGGGGCAAGATCACATTCGCCGTTAAAAAAAACCACGGCACGTTCGTTACATGGCAAAATGCGCGGCGTTGCACCTGTCATCGGCTCAGAATTGTTCAATCATGTCTCCATAGATAAAATAATTTCTTGGAAAATTTATAAGTTAAGTAATAGAATAGCCACAGTTTATTGTTTGTGTAAAATCTTTTTTTGGAAGCGTGTTATGGGAGTTGACAGAAGACAGTCAGATAGCCGCCGTGACGGGGGCGGGGCAGGGGATCGCAGGCAAAAGAGCGACAGAAGAGCCGTTTCAGGCCGTCGTGAAGTAGATGCGCCGGGCAAATCTTCTGCCGCTTCGTCGGCACCTGCGCGTAAGGCGGCCAAATCAGCGAAAAACAGAAAAATGCCCGTAATTATCAAAAAGATTGCCATTGCCGTAATAGTGTTTGCAGTTCTTTTTGCTGCTGGTATGGTTCTTTTTTTTGCCAACCTCGATTTTTTGATGGAAAAAGTTGGCGATCGGGTGAAAATCAGTATTGATCGTGCTTTGCTTGATCCGCAGAGTCTTACCGGCAAGATTACCCGTGCCCGGTTGAACTTCAGAGTCAAGAATACGCTCCCGCTTGGGGTAGTTTTTCAAAATTTGACTTTTGACGTGAAGATCAGTGAATACACGGTTGCCAAAGGAATGCAGGCTGCTCCGAAAATAACGGTAGAAGGCGGCAGTGAAACAGTTGTGCCCATCGCATGCAATGTCGATTCAATCATGACCCGCCGGGCTCTGCAGAAGACTATCGAACGTAATGCCGGGCCTCTGCTGAAGAATCTGCTGACTATGGCATCAGGTAAGGCTGATACTCTTGGAGATGACATCAAAGCTCTGATTAAAATCAAAGGCACTGCTGAATTTCGCCTAAAGGCCGGTGGTGCCGAAATTCCCTTTACCCGTAAGTTGAATTTTTAACAGTTTTTTGCAGAAGGCAATAAAAAACCGCCAGGTCTACTGCCTCGGCGGTTTTTTATCGTTGCTGTTTTCAGATTGCGGGTCAGAAGAAACTCATGATGTCTTTGTAGGTTACAAAGACCAGCAGTGACAGCAGAAAGAGCATGCCGGCAAAGTGAATGGTTTCTTCTACTTTCGGGGTGATCGCAAGCTTGAGGCCGGCAAGTCTGTTGATGAAACCGAAGAATACTTCAAGAAGCACGAAAACAATGCGGCCGCCGTCGAGCACCGGCAGTGGCAGCAGATTGATCAGGCCGATATTCACCGAGAGAATGGCGGTGAGGTAGAGCAGATCGAAAATGCCTTTCGATGACTGATCTTTGATCATTTTCATGATTTTTACCGGCCCAGCCACATCAGCCTGGGTTTCGCGGATGAACATTTTAAAAAGCCCGCTGACAGTCTGGTAAATGACGTTAATTCCGTCATTGATGCCTTTGCTTACTGCTTTGCTGAACGGCAGCTGCTGAAAGTCGAAATTGTTTGGTGCCAGCGCAATACCAATTTTGGCTGAACCCATATTGCCTTCAGGAACGACACTGAAGCTCAGTATTTCCTGGTCGTGAACTTCGTAAGTGCCGTTATTTACGGCTACGTCTTCTCTTAAAATGCCACCGCCTGCAGCTGATTTTCTGGTGGGGTGGTTGCGGGCAACGGTGAGTGTAATGGATTTGCCGGCAGAATTGTTGATGACACCGATGCCGTCGCTCCAGTCTGTGATTTTTTGCCCGTCGATGGCGGTAATGACGTCGCCTGCGCGAATGCCGGCTTCATAGGCCGGTTTGCCCTGCTGGGCTTCAATGACAGCCACATTGGTCAGGGGACCGCCGGCAATGGCGTAAATGGTGATGAACAAAACCACAGCCCAGACCAGGTTCATTATCGAGCCGGCCGAGAGAACCAGAACCTTTGCCCATGATGGCCGACTGAGGTAGCTTTTGGGGTGATCAGCCGGAACCATGGGGAGATCTTCGTCGACTTCGGGTTTTTCGCCTTCAGGAAGCTCTTCTTCGACGTTGTCCATACCTGCAAGCCTGACAAAGCCGCCGAGCGGAAACGGTCTGAGAGAGTAAAGAGTTTCACCCCACTGTTTTTTGAACAGGCGGTTGCCAAAGCCGATCGCAAACTCGAGTACCCATATACCGGAGAGTTTGGCAGTGATGTAATGGCCGAGTTCATGTACCAGAGCGATGCTTACAAGAACGAAGCTGATTGAAAGTATGGTTTTTATGGCAATATAGAGAAAAGCTAACATCCGACGACCTTTCCTGACAGTTTACAAAATAAAAAAAGTATAACACACCGGCCCGAGAAACAGGATGCTGTCTATTCGGTCGAGTATGCCGCCATGAGCGCCAAGCAGCGCTCCCGAGTCTTTTACTTCAGACTCGCGTTTGAGAATCGACTCAAAAAGATCGGCTGTCTGCCCGAGAACAGCTACTGACAGAGCCATCCCTATAAGGTTCAGGGTTGGCAGTTCAAGAAATTTATAATGCCCGGCCAGCAACAGGAAAGCTATACAGCTTACTGCTCCGCCCAGTGCACCTGAGATGGTTTTGTTGGGGCTGATCATGGGGGCAAGACGCGGGCCCCTGATGCTCATGCCAAAGGCGTAGGCTCCGATGTCCAATGCCCAGATAGAGGCAATCAGCACAAAAAGTGTCATGCCGCCATTGTTGCGGGCCAGCATCAGAAAAAAACTCAGGCAGAAGGGCAGGTAGAAAGTGCTGAAAAGCATGTTGCAGAATCGCCGGCAGCCGTCGCCCCGCAGTCCGCGCAGGACAGTGAAAACCATCAGCAGAGTCACTGCCAGGGCTGACGAAAGAAGCAGGCCGCGTTCGCCACATAAGTGCGTGCAGGTCATTATTGCAATGCCGGCCAGCCATTCCGGGACAGGTTTACGTTGCTCGCCCCGTTCAAGCATTCGGGTCAGTTCAAGCTGACCGAGCAGACCGATGATCGCAAGAAAAAGCAGTCGAACCAGGTCGCCGCCAGCTACCAGCAGCCCGTAGGCGGCAGGAATACCTAGTAACAGCACGGGAATTCTGGCGAGCATGTTTATCCTTTGCTGAGCTGTTCGCTGATCTTGCCGAAACGACGTTCGCGGTTCTGATAAGCCAGAATTGCCTGCAGCAGTTCAACGTCGTCAAAATCAGGCCAGAGGACAGGGGTAAAATAGAGCTCGGCGTAAGCTCCGCGCCAGAGGTGAAAGTTACTGGTGCGCATTTCACCGCTGGTTCTGATCATCAGATCGACATCCGGCAGTTCTGGCCAGTAAAGATGCTGGCTTATGAGTTCTTCGGTTATCTGGTCGGCAGTGTATCCTCGACCTATTATTTTTTTTACCGCATCGACTATTTCGGCGCGCCCACCATAATTTATGCACAGGTTGAGAGACAGGCCCGGGTTATTCTTCATCAACTCGGTTGAAATATCTGCCTGGCGGACAATTTCGGGGGCAAGTTCTTCGAGACGACCCAGCAGTCTGAATTTAACGCCTTCGGCATGCAGATCATTGCGTTCTCTGACAATGTAGGCCCTGATCAGGCGCATCAGCGCTGAAACTTCAAAGCTGGGTCTGGCCCAGTTTTCGACCGAAAAGGCATACAGGCTGACGTGTTTGACCCCAAGATCATTGGCGAACCTGACAACGGTTTTGACGCGGCGTGCGCCTTCCTGATGGCCGTGAATCCGGGTTTTGCCGAGATTTTTGGCCCAGCGACCGTTGCCATCCATGATGATACCGATGTGAGCAGGGATTTTGCCGGTATCGACTTCCTGCAGCAGTCTGGCTCTAAGTGTCTCGCGGTTTTCCGTCATGGGCTCAGTTATTCATTGGCTGGTACTATGGCGTCAACCGGGCACACTTCAGCGCATTTTCCGCAATCAGTGCACTTGCTGGTGATGACATAGGGAAAGCCGATCTTGATGGCTTTAACCGGGCATACCGGGTGGCAGGTTCCGCACGAAACACATTCTTCAGTGATTCTGAACATGTTTTATTTCCCCAGAATCTCGTTTTCTTTGGCAGTGAAAACCTTCTGAATATTATCGACATATTCATCCGTCAGCTTCTGAATGCGATCAAGAGCTTTTTTGCACTCATCCTGGGTTATTTCGCTCTTTTTTTCCATGGCTTTGAGAACTTCGTTGGCGTCTCTTCTGACGTTTCTGAGAGCAACTTTGAAGTCTTCTGCTTTTTTCTTGGCGTTTTTAACCAGGTCGTTGCGGCGTTCTTCGGTAAGCGGCGGAATTGGCAGACGGATCAGATTGCCGTCGTTCTGGGGATTGAGGCCCAGATCTGATTTCTGAATGGCTTTTTCAATTTCGCCGAGGACAGTTTTATCCCAGGGTTGTATGACCAGAGATTTGGGGTCTGGAGCTGAAACCGAGGCTACGTGCTGTAATGGCACTTCCTGACCGTATTGTGTGACCATGATGCGACTCAGCAGCGAAGGTGTGGCTCTTGAGGTGCGCATGGTTGAATATTCTTTTTTCAGTACTTCGATAGACTGCAGCATTTTGTTTTTAGCATCATTGATGATTGCTTCTAAAGACATGAAAAGGATTCCTCCTGATGGATTAGCTTTCGATAACGTCGGTACCGGTAGTTTCGCCAAGACAGGCACGCAAAAGATTGCCGGGCTCGTTCAATGACAGAACTTTCAGCGGCATGCGGTTGTCGCGGCAGAGGGTTATGGCGACGAGGTCCATTACGCCCAGACTTCGGGCAAGAACCTCTTCGTAAGTTATCTGATCAAATTTTCTGGCAGCTGGGTTTTTAGCCGGGTCTGAGTCGTAGACTCCGTCTACCTTAGTGCCTTTGATTAAAACGTCGCAGCCGGTTTCGATCGCTCTGAGGGCAGAGGCCGAATCAGTGCTGAAGTAGGGGTTGCCGGTTCCGCAGGAGTAGAGGCAGACTGTGCCTTCGTCGAGCAGAGTGCGGGCGCGGTCGATGTCATATGCCATTGCCATACCTGCCATGGGAACAGCCGAAAATACCGCTGTTTTTACCCCCGCAGCTTCGAGATGCTCGGCAAAGCATATAGCGTTCATCACTGTGGCCAGCATGCCGATGGCATCGGCCCGGTGTCGCTTGAGGGCCGGTAACGTCGTACGGGCGCCTCTGAAAAAATTACCGCCGCCGATGACTATGCCGGGGGTAATTCCTGATTTGATGAGATCTTTTACTTCGGCGGCGAATTTTTCCAGGGTGACCCGGTCAAAACCAAAACCGTCTTTTCCGCCGAGCATTTCGCCGCTGAGTTTGAGAAGGGGGCGTTTAAATCTGGGCTGCCGATTTGAAAAAGTTGAGTTCATGCTGTTTTCCTGTTGTAGCCGGTTGACAGGGTTAGAGACGCCTGCGTGGCAGGCGTCTCTAACATCATGCGAACGAGTATTTCGGAGACAGTTTCACTTAACCTTATCCGGCTGCTTCAGCAGAGTTTTCCTGCTGTGCTGCTTCTGAGGCAGCCACTTCACCGCGGGCCCATCTGCGATAGGCGACCAGCTCTATTTTGGCGCCAATTGCTTTGGATACTTCACTGGTAAGGTCAGAGATTGATTTTTTGTCATCTTTGACATAAGCCTGTTCAAGGAGACAGTTTTCTTTGAAGTATTTGTTCAATCTGCCTTCTGCAATTGAGTGAATCATTTTATCGTTCAGGGTAGCGGCAGCCGCAGCAGAGGCCGTTTTAATGATTTCGCGTGCTTTATCTACTGTTGCCTGGTCGATCCAGCCTTTTTCCATGTTAGACTTCATGTGGTCTTCGCTGTCAACATGGGCGGGATTGATTTTTTCTTTCTCAAGAGCTTTGTTAACGGCTTTTGAAATCATTTCGGCTTTTGTTTTTTCGATGGCAATATTAAGTTCTCTGGTCTTTACTTCCTGGGGGATGTTATCGGAAGACAAAGCCATTGGATTCATCGCGGCGGCCTGAAGGGCTACTTCGTGAGCGTAGTGAGCCACTTCTGGGGTTTTCGCGGCGGCTTCGGTTTCAGTTTTAACCTGAACGAGAACGCCGATGCTGCCTTCGCCGTGGACGTAGGTATCGAAGATACCGTTCTGGCCAGCGGCAAAAGCCACGTGTTCAGCGCGGCTTACTGAGATGTTTTCGCCGGTGGTGGCGATTTTTGACTTAACAAATTCTTCGAATGGATGCCCGTCGACGGTCAGCTTGTTGAGGTCTTCTGCAGTTTTTACAGATGGGGTTTTGAGAACCAGATCTGCGATCTTGTTGGCAAAAGCCGCGAAATCTTCGTTTCTGGCGACGAAGTCTGTTTCACAGTTGACTTCGACAATGGCGGCGGTGCGTTTATCGGCAGTGGTCAAAGGAATTACCAGACCCTGTGATGTGGTGCGACCAGAGCGTTTGTCGGCTGAGGCAAGACCCTTCTTGCGGAGGTAGTCGACGGCGGCTTCAAAATCGCCATTGCATTCTACCAGGGCTTCTTTGCATTTCAGCATGCCGGCATTAGTTTTTTCGCGAAGCTCTTTTACCATCTGAGCACTTATCTGCATAGTTTCCACCTTTCGCTTCTGTAGCTTAATTAGTCAATAACGAGTTTATCGTCTGCGTTGTCTGCTTCTACAGCGCCCATAGACATAGCTGAGGCCATGTCAACGTCGCTCATGCCTGCTTCGACTTCGTTTTCTTCACGGACTTCACCGAAAGATTTGCCTTCGAGGCCTTCGAGAACTGAATCAGAAATCAGGCTGGTTACCAGCTTGACGGCTCTGATAGCGTCGTCGTTGCCCGGAATGACGAAATCGATGTTGTCGGGGTCACAGTTGGTGTCTACTACAGAAACTATGGGGATACCGACTTTTCTGGCTTCTGCAACGGCGATTGCTTCTTTGTGCGGGTCGATGACAAAGATAGCACCGGGCATGCCCTTCATATCTTTGATGCCGCCGAGAGCGCGATCGAGTTTTTCGCGTTCTTTGCGCATTTTAGAGGCTTCTTTTTTGGGGTAAGATTCGATTTTGCCGCTGTCAATGAGGTCATTGAGCTCTTTGAGGCGGGTAATGCGTTTTTCGATAGTGACGTGGTTGGTCAGCATGCCGCCCAGCCAGCGATAATTAACGAAAAACATGCCGCAGCGTTCTGCTTCCTGCTTGATAATTTCTTGAGCCTGGCGCTTGGTGCTGACGAAAAGAATCGGCTTGCCTTCGCGCACGACGCTTTTAATGAAGTCACAGGCTTCGTCGAGAAGTTTTGTGGTCTTCTGCAGGTCGATAATGTAGATGCCGTTGCGGGCGGTGAAGATGTATTTGGCCATCTTCGGGTTCCATCTTCTGGTCTGATGACCAAAATGTACACCTGCTTCGAGCAGGCTTTTCATTGATACCATAGACATTGAAACTGTACCTCCGAGATAATTCCTGATAAAGTTAAGTTGGTTCAGGTATGTTAGCTCAAACCGGTCTGCCGGTCAAGTTCTTTGCGGGAAAAAAGCGATTGCTGATCGGCAGCCTGAAAGTGTTCTTGTGTGAAAGTCTGTGATGGTGCCTGAAAGGCCGGTAGTTGAATGCTGTCGCCTACACCAGCACAGTGTTAGCAGAATTTATTGTTATCGGGAAAAAGTCGATCAAATGCAGGTTTGCTTATGTATTGAAATAAATTGTTATATATTGTAAGATATTGAGATGGCAGTTGAAAAATTTTTAACTTTGAATGAAATTGCGCAAAAACTACGGGTGTCGCGGCATACAGTACAGGCCTGGATATCGCCAAGTTCGCCAAACCATCGCTCTGAATTCGCGATTCTGGCTCGACATGCCGGCAGAAAAACACTCTTTCTCGAGTCAGATGTCGATGCCTGGCTCAGTCAGCGACGAGGCGCCGTATATTCACAAAACTACGGTGAACGCTCTGCCTACTGGCGCGAAAAATTCGCAGGCGGGCGTGGGCTTCTCAAAGGCTATGTCAAATCACCAGAAGTGGTTCGTGCCTCTAAAAGTCTGTCTTTCAACGAAGGCCTGCTGGCGCTCGATGCTGAGCCATTGCTGATCTGGCTTACCGATGGTTCGGGAGCAGCAGAGATTTTTTCGCTGGCCGGAAGGGCGGAAGGACTGGTGCTGGCAGTGCCTCTGGCGTTCTGGATTTTGCGTCGGGCCGGGCGCAGCTCTGTACAATATGGCAAAATTCATGACTTTGTTCTCGGCCAGAACGTTTTTGAGCTTGCGCCTTTCAATGAAGATGTCATGCGCCGTTCGCTCGAACTGCCGCAGACAATCGGAGAGCTCTCTCTGCAGTCTTATTGCTGCAGCATCGCTGCCGGCGCTTCCCTGTTTCTGACCGGTAACCGTCATTTGCTCAAGCAACCGGGTCTGCCCGTCTCGGGTTGGTGAAAAGCTGCTGCTGACATTTCAGGCTTTGGCAGAACGAATTTGCGCTGCATGCGAAGATTTTGCGTCTGATTTTAAAAAATAAATCTGCCTCTCTGGCTGATTTGCTGGTATAATTTTTTGAGCTGATTTTGCCACACAACTATAGAAGCAAGGAAAGCTGTTTATGATAGAGGAAATCCTGCTTAGTCTACAGGACAAGCTTAGAAGTCACGACTTTCTTGACAACGAACAGGCCCTGGACAAACTCTCTTCGCTGCTGCAGTCGCAGAACTCCGAAAAGCAGAAAAAGATCATTTCGACCATCCTGCCAATAGCTCTGGCAAGCAAGTTCGAAAGTATCCAGAAGAAGGCTGTGCAGATCGTCATAAACTACCCGACCATTCTCAAAGACGTTTTGCCTGCTCTGAGGCTGTCGTTAGACATGACCGTCAGATTCTGGGCCTATTTTATAATGATCGAGCTGGGCTTTATCAGGCAAGAAGAGCTTCTTGATATTCTGAACAGCCGCGAAAACGATGAAATTCGCAAAATTTCTCTTGAAGCTCTTGCCAAGAGTCCTGATAAAAAAGTCGTTCTGGCTTTGCTCGATAAAATAAGCGATCCGAGCTGGATAGTCAGAAAGCAGGCAAAACGCTCGCTGATTGAACAGGGCGATTCTATCTATCAGATTATCCAGGAGTATTTTCAAAGTTGCTCGAGCCAGCAAAAATACGAGTGTATAAAGCTTATTCCGCTCATCCTCAGAGAAAAAGCCTTCACTCTTTTCCAGCGCATGCTCGAAACTGACCGTAGCGGCGTTTTTAAACCCTATATCTGTGCCGGTCTGGGTGAGATCAAAAATGAGAATTCTCTGAAAACGCTGCTGACGCTTCTCGATGATGAGTCGATGATTGTTCGTCAGGAAGCCATCAAAGCTCTAACCAACTGGGGTCGCGATGTCGTCAGTCATGTTATGGCAATTTTTCCGACGGCCGAAAAGTCTACGCGTATGAGCATGATGACACTTCTCGGCCGTGTTCTTGGGCTCGAAGTGGCAAAGCTGGTCAAAGAACGCTTTGGCCCGCCCAGCCAGGACAACAAATATTTTTTGCTGACGGCACTAGGCGAAGTGCGTGATCCGTCTGTTATCAACGAGCTTTTGCCATATATAAAAGACGAGTCGATCTTCATTCAGGATTACGCGCACCGTATTATCGTGCAGCTTGGGGTGCATGCGGTAGACCCGCTTCTGGCCTGCCTCGATACCGAAGACGAAGATCTGATCATTCAGGTGCTGAAGATTCTCGGTGTCATAGGTTCGAAAGAAGCCCTGCGACCGCTGCTTTTTCTGATAGACAATTCAAAAAACACGCTGGTCCGCACCTGTGCCATAGAATCTATCGCCAAACTGCAGAAATTCGAACTAATCGCCGGGCTGCTTCTGCTTAAGCTCAACGACAAAGATCTCTCGATCAGACACACGATTGTCGAGAATCTGGCGCGGCAACCCCGAAAAGCTTTTCTCAAAGAATTGGTTTCTGCCTGTTTTGACCGCAATTCAGACATTGCCTGGTGGTCACGCGAAATCCTCAAACGCCGCGATTATTTTGGCGTAATATCTTTTCTGGCTCTTTATGACAACGCCAGCGACGTCGATAAAGACAGAATGATTTCGCTGGTATCCAAGCTTTCAGAAGACCAGCTCGACGCGGTATTGAAAAATGAAAAAATAACTTTCGATTCAATTCGCCCGGAAAACGTCGAAACACGTGTTTTGCGCCGAAAGTTCACCAAAGAAAACATCTCTGACATCAAGGAGCTGTTGTATTACCTTCATGAAGAACGCGGCTCCGACCTTCATATTTCTATAGGGCTGCCGCCAAGTATCAGGGTACATGGTGAGCTTGTCAGAACTACTTTCGAAAATATCACCCCCGAGAAGAGCCGGTTTCTGCTCTTCTCGATCATGAATGACGCGCAAAAACGCGAATTCAACGAGCGCATGGAACTCGATTTTTCTTATGAAATCTCTGATTGCGCCCGTTTCCGTGTTAACGTTTTTATGCAGAAAAACGGTATGGCTGGCGTTTTCCGTATCATTCCCAATTCCGTTCCTTCGTTCGATGAGCTGTCAATAGACAAGAGCATCATGGAAAAAATCTGTAACCATAAATCTGGTCTGATTCTGGTTACCGGTGCTACCGGCTCTGGTAAATCGACAACTCTGGCCGCCATGATCGATCATGTCAACCGTATGCGCTATGATCACATCATTACCATTGAAGATCCGATCGAATTCGTTCACCCTCACAAGCGCAGTGTTATCAGCCAGCGCGAACTCGGTACCAATACCCTGTCGTTTTCCAACGCTTTGCGCAGCGCTCTGCGTGAAGACCCTGACGTCATTCTCGTCGGCGAAATGCGTGATCTCGAGACCATGAGTCTTGCTATCGCTGCCTCAGAAACAGGGCATCTGGTGTTTTCGACTCTGCATACAATCAATGCCTACGAGTCGATACACAGAATTGTGGGCAGTTTCCCCGGTGACGTTCAGCAGACAATTCGCATGCAGCTGGCAGGTACCCTGAGGGGTGTCGTTTCTCAGCGCCTGGTTCCGGCATATCTTTCGGCCGGCAGAGTAATGGCCTATGAGGTTCTCGTTGGCTCGACGCCGGTGCGGCGCTGCATAAAAGAAGACAAG
Source organism: Candidatus Rifleibacteriota bacterium (assembly GCA_029564115.1). The sequence goes on from JAKQQP010000070.1 coordinate 74,751, forward strand.
ACCGACCAGTTGCTGACGATCATGCAGACGAGTCGTCAGGAAGGCATGATAACCATGGATCAGTGCCTGGAAGACCTTGTGGTTGCCAAAAAGATCACCTACGAAGATGGCTTTAAATACGCTGAAGACAAAAAAGAATTTCAGAAGCGTCTTGAAGACAGAATCGGGAAGGGCAGCGCCAAGTCTTATGGGCTGCCGGTCGGAGAAATTGCCAAACCTGACAAGCCTGCTTCCGCTCAGCCCGCAAAACCGGGCCCCGAAAAACAGCCCGGCAAAATGTAAGAGCTATGAACAGGTCGCGTTCACCATTTTATTTTGAAGGCGTTGACCGGCTTGTCAATGCCCTTCAGCTGGTGGCTGCCATAAGGTTCGATGTCGAAAATCTGGCGGTTGATGCGTTGCAGAGTGTTTTCTGAAATGACAATCTCGAAGGCATCTGCGACACCTTCGAGACGTGAGGCGAGATTAACCGGGTCACCGAGAACGTCGTTTTCGGTTCTGATTACAGAGCCGCTGTTAACCGCGATTCGTATTGCCAGTTGTCTCTCTTCAGGGACTGTCTGGTTGAAAGCGGCGAGTTTTCGCTGAATCTCGATGGCGGCAAGAATGGCATTGTTGTGATTTTCGAAAACCACCAGAAAAGCGTCGCCAATTTTTTTCAGGGCTTCACCAGTGTATTTTTCGAAAACCGGCTTGAGAATTTCATCGTGCTGCTTCAACATCGACATGACTTCTGAGAGCGATGCTTTGGCGCTGAATGCCGTATAGCCCTTGACGTCGGTGAACATGATCGACAGGTCGAGTGTGTGGCTGACCTGAATGAGCTGGTCGTATTTTTCGAGTTCTTCCAGGGCCTGTCGGCGTTTTTCGAGTACTTCATCGAGATGGTTGTCTGAGAGAACTACTTTGGATTCACCCCTAGGTCGGAGAAGATCGGGCGAAACCGTGCCGCCAACGCTTTCAATGAGGTCTACGAGCGCCTTGCGATCTATTTCGTTTTCCAGCGTTTCAATGTGTTCTGTCAGGGGCTGTGTGATCAACTGACCAAGACTGAGAAAAAAGTCTGTTATTGCCCCTTTCAGCCTGAAATCGTCATGGAAAAAGTAGCGTGCCAAAGTTTTGACTGCCCTTTGAACGACGTCGGGTTCCTCGTCTGGCAGGAGTTTTTCCATGATCGCAAAGGCTATGCGCCTGTCTTCGATAGAATCCATGGCGATTATGCAACAGAAACGGTAGGCTTTGCTCGGTGACGACAGCCCCTGAACCAGGCCATCGGGGTTGTTGTAATAAACATGGCCGAGAATTTTGCCGACGCGGTCGACGTCATCGAGAGTAATTACCTCAGAGCGCCTGTTTAGAAGACGATCAAGCATCTGTAGATATTCTGGCTTGTTTTTTGACGCTGTTTCGAGCATCAGGTCAAGCATAAGCCCAGGTTCGCAGCCTGAAAGAAAATCTTCGACAGCTTTGATGGTAACAGGGTAAGGGTGTCTGGCCAGACAGCCAATTACCGAGCGAAGATTTTTGGCTGTTTTTTCGACTTGCAGCTGGCGGGCAACAACTTTGGTGTCAGATTCGGTTATTGTGCTCCAGCTGGAGACGGCTTCTGATACATAATAGCGCACCAGCTCGCTTGAATGGCTGAAACCTAGAAAAACCGTGCGTCGCAGAGTCGGCTTCTCGGCTTTTTTCAGCAGTTGTGAGAGCCAGCGTGCCACCCGGTTGTCGGGGTGGTTCAGCAGGTTCAGAATGGTGTTGACGACGTCTTTCGAACTGACATCCGGAACAGAAGAGAACACTGACCCGATGCGCAGGTCATCGCTGGATTCAATGAACTTGATAACCGCTGGCACCGCGTCAGGGTGATTCATCGACAGAAGTGCCGAAACGATATGGGGCATCAGCACGGGTTCAGTGCCGTCGTCGAGGATCTGCTTCAGGGTGACAACCGCTCTGGGCCCGATCATCAGCAGAGCTTTTCTTGCCCAGAACTGAATGTCGTCTGACGGATCATTGAGAGCCTGAACAATCGAAGCTACCGAGGCTTCACCATAATTGACCAGGCAGTTCGCCGCCGCATTGCGCACTGGCCAGTTGCTGTCGCCGAGAAGTTTGATCAGCATATCGATCAATCGCTGGTCGGGGGCTATTTTCTGCAGCACGCCGAGCAGAAAGAGTCGTTCCTGCTTGTTGCCGGTCTCAAGAATTTTAATGATCGGATTCAGGGCCATGCCGCCAATAGAGCCGATTACCTTGATAATCTGGAAGCGTAAATTCTCGTCTTCAGTGCCCAGATTATTTAACAGCAGCTGCAGATTGACGTTTTGTTTGCAGGCAAGGCAGTCCGAGGCATAGTCTGCCACTATGCGGTCTGGGTCTGAAAGGCAGTTTATCAGAGTTATGGTAGCTTCATCGCTCTTCAATCTTGCCAGATTTTCTATGGCAAGCATGCGGTGTTCCTGGTCCTGGGCAGAGAGCAGGCGCTGAATGAGCGGCATGGATTTTTCGCCGAGCAGGTTTACAAGAATTTTGACAATTTCGTATCTGATTATCGAGTCTACTTTGCTGAACGAGGCGGTCAGGCGGTCAAAGACCTTCGGCCCCAGTTTGTGGAGCTGTTCAGCGGCCAGGCGCCTTATTGCCCATGACTGGTCGCTCATGGCCTGAATCAGAAAGTCTATGGCGCTCGGGGTGCCAAGCTCTCCCAGGGCCGGGATCAAAGCGTAGCGCAGAGCAAAGTTACCCTCGCTGAAAAACTTTTTCAATTCTTCTATGACTTCATCTTGCCCAATTTTGACGAACAGGGCTATAACGCTGTGATTCGGAACCTTTGACGGAGTTACGATTATTTTGCGCAGGTCATCGAGAATGAGTCTGTCGAAGGTGAGCAGCTGTTCAAAGCACAGTTTGCGCACCGCCCAGTTGGGATCACTCAACATGTGATACAAAGAACGGGCGTTCTCTATTTTTTTATGAAAAGCCAGGGTACGAACTGCGTAGCCGCGAAATTCTGAATCCTGATGCGTCAATATGTGTTTGACACAGTGCAAAGACTTTTCATCGCCAATATGGCCGAGGATATAAAGTATCCAGTAAAATTGGTCGGGTTGAGTCTGATTGAGGCTTGCTATCAGCCGATCACAAATGTCCGGGCCCCATTCAATCAGAGTTTTGGCGGCAGCTTCGCGCTTATGCCAGGCTTTGTCGTCGAGGAGAGAGATAATTGCTCTGGCCGCTTCATCGTTGTGTTCTATCAGAAGCGCATTTAAACCTTCGCGCCAGAGTGCGTCATCTGTGCTCTTGATCAGTTCGTAAGGAGACCGGCTCATCAGGATTCCTCAGACAGAATGATTCGAGTTTCTTGATTGTAAACCCTAGACTAACATATAATCGACCGCAATGTGAATAAATTTAGGGAGACCAGTATGCCTCTGTATGAATTTTCATGTGCCGATTGCCGAAAAAAATTCACCGTTCTGTGTGCAATCAGCTCGCGAGACGAAGCTCGGGCCTGTCAGCACTGCGGTTCAGCCAGAACTTCAAGGCTGGTGTCGCGAGTAAAAACCGTCAGAACAGAAGAACAGCTGATGGAATCTCTTGCTGACCCGGCAAAGATGTCGGGTATCGACGAAAATGACCCCAGAACCTTCGCGACCTGGGCTAAAAAAATGGCCCGTGAAATGGGCGAAAATATGGATGATGAAATCGAGGCCATGGCCCAGGAAGAATTCAACGGCGGCACTCAGGGCGACGATTTTTCTGCTGCACCCGGTATGCCTGCTATACCAGACCCAGATTCTGACGACCAGCTGTAAATCTGGCGTAAAGCTTCATAAACCGCTGCGGCGGCCGTCGACGACACGTTGATACAGCGTGCGTTCTTTTGCATCGGCAGAGTGAGCAGTGTGCTCTCTGTTTTGCCGTGTGCAAAAACGCTTTCGGGCAGACCACTTGACTCAGAGCCGAAAACAAGCGCATCACCCTGACGGTATTTGACTGCCGCGTAGTTTTGCGTCCCGTGTGCCGAAAGATAGAAGACCCTTCTACCTTCCGCCCAGGCGAAAAATTCTTCAAGATCGTTGAGAATGGTTGGGTTCAGTGACTTCCAGTAGTCCATGCCGGCTCGCTGTAACGCTGAATCGGTAAGCCGGAAACCCAGCGGTCTGACGAGCACAAGTTCGGCTCCCGTGGCGCAGCAGAGTCGTGCAATGTTGCCGGTGTTCTGCGGAATATCAGGCTCTATAAGCACAACACTCAGAGGTGGTGTTGCCTGTGGTGGTATGAAAAATTTCTGGTCTGACATCAGTATTTCTTCACTTTCTTCGCTGACAGCCGACAACGTAGAAGCTGACTTTATAAGTGCGGTTATGATCGGTTCTTTCGAAGTGGTCGATGCTGAGATTCATAAAGCCATGGCGTTGCCAGAGGGTTTCTATTTCTTTTTCCGTGAAAAAATGAATAGTTCCTAGCCCTGATACTGGGCTGTTGACAACGTTTCTGTAGCTGTGGTCGTCAATTTTTTCGCCAGTTCCGTAGCCGGTTGTTGCCTGGCTGAATAAAACCGAAGAGAAAAAGCGCCCGCCGGGTTTGAGGGTGCGGCTTATTTCGGCAAGAATCCTGTCAATGCCGGCACTGCTGTTTGCCGCGAGGGCACCGATCTCGACGATCGCATCGAAACTGCAGTCGGCGAAAGGCAGATTTCCTGCATCTGCCTGAGCCAGCAGAGGTTGTCGCCTTTCGCTCATACACAGCGCTTTTGCTTTGGGCAAAGCGGCAAAAGCCCCGTCAAAGGCAACCGTATTGAACCCTTCACGACAGAGAAACCATGTGTTGGCACCGGTTCCGCAGCCAAGGTCGAGAACCAGCGTTTGCTCACGGTTTTCTGGCGGAAAATTGCGGGCCATATAACGCACCAGCTCTTCAGCCGGGTATTTGCCCCAATTGCGGGTTTCGTGTATTTCGTTCCACTTTTGATCAAAAGTCTGCATTTTCGACTCCATAATGATAGTGCAGCAGAATGTCGGGTTCTTTGCCTGTTAAAGCCTGCCAGCGCCGCGAAAGCCGCTGATAGATTTTGGGCTGGTGAATTCTTCTACTGATAAAAAAATCGTGGCGGTCGGTCGTTAACCCGGCTTTGAATCTGTAAAGCCGGTCATCTGGCTGCAATGAAAGCCCGCCGCCGAGATGCAGCATTTTGCGCCCGCTTGCCGCCTGCTGCCTCGCAAATTCAAGCATCATGAAAACATTTGCCTGGCTTTGGCGAAATGCCGGGTCTGAAGCCCCGAGATGATAATGAGCGGCATCGGTGTCGAGCAGAAATACAGCCGCTGCTGCAAGTTTTTGTTTTGTTGTAAAAACTGCGGCAAAAAAACGGTTTTTCTGCGGCAGATTTTCGAGGGCGGCAAAATAAGCCGGTGAAAAATGGTAAAAAGGTTGAGCGCCAAGCCGATTCATGGTTGAGCCATACAGAGATTTGAAAGCCTGCAGATCCTGCATTTCGACCATGTGAAGGCCTTCGCGTTCTGCCCGTCGCCAGTTTCTGCGTTTTGCGGGTGTACAGCGATCAAGAACTGCAGAAAAGCCGGAGTCAAGTCTGATGCTGACTGTTATTCGGTTGAGTTCTACCTGATAAATGCTGGCCAGGCACTTTTGCGTCGCGTCGAGAGGGTTGAGTCTCACGAACTCTGCGATGATATTCTGAGTACCGGCCCATGTTTTAAAGGTTCTGTCAAATTCGAGCAATTCTGCTGCAGTTATGTTAAATACGGCTGGGCCACCATAGCCGTAAGCAGTTTCGATGTCGAAACACCCCTGACCGCCCACTGCTCGTGGAACCGCACGTAAGAGAAATGGGTAAAACAAGGCTCTGCCTTGTTGCAGCATGGCAGCGGCAACACCATTGTCGTGATTTTCTACGTCAGGCACAAAAAGTATGGCGGCGGGGCGCCCATCACCATTCGCAGCGCAGGCTGAATAGTATGCCTGGCTGTAGTAGATCTTTCCCGGGAAGTCTGGTAACAGCTCGTAAACTAGCTGCCAGCGCTCTGCAGATTCGATGAATTCAAGGCTCAATTTTGACTACCTCGCCGAGATGCTGCCAGGTGATGGGTTCGTCGGCAGATAAACCGACAAGCAGACGCCTGTGCAGCGCCTGCAGCAGCAGCTCCGGCGCTATTCCGGCTGCCGGGCGTTTTATGGCGATATCTTTGCCGGTGAGTGTCTGGCCGGGCTTAAGATCGCGTGCGGCCACCAGCCCGCGGCGCACCAGCGGCAGATTGGCTGCTTCGCCGGGCATCGGCTTTTTAACGCCGTTTCCCAACATTGCAGCCGTGCGACGCAGGGCTTTTACCATTGCAGCGAACTCATGGGGTTCCATTGAGGCGGCGTGGTCTGGCCCATGCATGCCGCGATCGAGGGTCAGATGCTTTTCGATGATTGTAGCACCGATGGCAGTGGCGGCGATTGCGGCTTCAATGCCCTCTGTGTGGTCAGAGAAACCGACCGGCAGGTCAAAGGCCTGACGTAAGGTCGTTATGCCCAGCAGATTGGTGTCTTCGGCGCTGGCCGGGTATTCAGAGGTGCAGTGCAGAAGCATCATTTCGGGGGTGCCGCTTTCTCGCAGCGTATTTATAGCCTTTTGCACTTCGCCAAGAGTGCCCATGCCGGTCGAAAGAATGACGGGGCATTTTTTCATACCGATGGCCGCCAGAAACGGCAGGTTCGTGAGCTCACCCGACGCCACTTTTATGGCTGCTGACCCGATGTCGCACAGCAGGTTGAGGCTGAGCTGGCCGTCAGGGGTCGAAAGAAAGACGAGCCCTTTTTCTTCGGCGTATTCTTTGAGGTCGCCGACATCGGCAAAGTCGAGCTCGAGACTTTTCAGCAGTTTGAACTGGTCAGAGGCCCCGGTTTTTTGCTGGTAAGGTGCGGTTACGGCAAAGTGCCCGCTGCATTCGTGGGCCTTGAAAGTCTGAAATTTTATGACGTCGGCACCGGCATCTGCAGCAGCGTCAACCAGTCGGCGTGCCAACTCGATGCTGCCGTTGTGGTTGACACCGGCTTCGGCAATAATTACCGGCTTGTTGTTAAATTTTGCCAGAAAACTATCTGTCTGCATTTTCAGCTCTTAAATTCAGCTGCGCCCGAATATTTCTCGAGGTGCTGTCTGACGAAGTCTATTGTCTGTATAAGGCCTTCTTCAAGGCTGCGGGTCGGTTGCCAGCCGATTTCTGCACTGGCTTTGCGGGCGCTGCCAAGCAGGCGCATCACTTCTGAAGCCGGCGGTCGGTCGCGCGTCGTCTCATGCTCGATCGTGATATGGGTTCCGATCAATTTTGCGATAGCTGCAGCCGTATCACTAATGGTAAGAGCCCGCTCAGTGGCGAGATTGTAAATTTCGGCATTGCCCTGAGCTTTGGCACCTGCTGCGATGAAGCCGGCTACTGTATCGGCAACGAAGTTGAAGTCTCTGACCGGGCGCAGATCACCGAGCTTGATACGGTTTCCCTGAAGTGCCTGGGCGATGATTGTGGGTATTACAGCACGCAGTGACTGGCGCGGGCCATAGGTATTGAAGGGTCTGACTATGGTCACCGGCAGAGCGAAAGAACGGTGGTAAGACGTTCCAAGCATGTCGGCGGCGATTTTGCTGGCAGAATAGGGGGATTGCGCCTGCAAAGGGTGCTCTTCGTCGATTGGCACATATCTGGCTGTGCCGTAGACTTCGCTGGTTGACGTTAGAACAGTTCGGCGCGTCTGATGTTTGCGGGCAGCTTCGAGAATGTTGAGTGTGCCGTTGATGTTGGTTTCGATGTAACTTTGCGGTGCAGTATACGAGAAGGGAATACCAATCAGAGCGGCCAGATGAAAAATCGTGTCACAGTCTTCGACGAGCGTAGAGACCATGAAAGGGTCGCGAATATCGCCGTGAACGATTTCGAGGCCAGGATGGGTGGCGAACTCATTTAACCAGCCGACATCTGATTTTGAGTTGTAACGAACCAGGGCTTTGACGCGGGCACCTTGCCGAAGAAGGGCTTCGGTAAGGTGGCTGCCGATAAAGCCGGCGGCACCAGTAACTGCAACGGTTTTTCCGGAAAAATATTCAGTAGTCATTGCTGTTGGCCAGGGATGCAAAGCTGTCGCGGGCTTTGGCATAGTCGTGAGGGTTGCCGATGTCGAGCCAGAATTCTGAAACCGGGTAACAGCTGACGCCGCCGAGACTGTCAATGGCTTTTTTGATTATTTCAGGCATGTCGAGGCGCTGCCCGGGAACGATCTGATCGAGCATCGATGGCTCAAGAACGTAAACGCCGGCGTTGATAAAAATGTTGTGCGACGGCTTTTCTTCGATGTCGAGCAATTCGTCACCGCGCATCTGCAGAACGCCGTAGGGAATCTGAAAGCTGAATTCGCGGGTGCACACGGTTAAAGGCTTTGCGCCGGTTCGATGAAAATCGAGAAGATTGCCGAAATTTATCGGCGAAAGAATGTCGCCGTTCATCAGAATAAATGGCTCGACAGGCTTTTGCGGCAGCAACGACAGTGAACCGGCCGTTCCCAGAAACTCTTTTTCTTCGAGAAAGTTTATAGTTACCCCAGAAACAGGGTGTTCCGCAAAAAAATGCCTGATTTTTTCGGCTTTGTAATTGACTGAAATATAGACATTTTCGATGCCGTGGCGGCGCAGCTGTTCGATAATCAGGGCGAGCAGCGGGCGCCCTCCTACAGGCAGCAGTGGTTTGGGAGTATCACGGGTAATTTCGCCCAGGCGCGAGCCGAGGCCGCCGGCCATGATAACCGCAATGTTCGGGCGCGGTTTGCGGGCAATCAGATCTTTAAGCTGAACCAGCCTGACAACCCGCATCTGGCGATCGACAACCGGCAGATGCTTGATCGACCTGTTGGTCATCAGAAAAAGCAGTTCGTCATCGGGAGTGTTTTGTTGCGCTGTGATAGGGGCGGAGTTCATCAGGCCGGCGATCTGACTGCTCAGATCAGCGCCCTTGATGATGCCGCGTCTGATGTCACCATCGGTGACTGTGCCGATCAGGCGCTCTTCAGCATCGACTACCAGAGCGATCTCAAAGGCAGTATCATCGATCACCCGCAGGGTGTCGAGAATGCTGGTGTGCGCCTGTATCAGAATTTTTTCAAATGACCTGTCGATAGGTAACCTCTGGCGGTAGAATCTTTTCTTCCCGTAAAAAATACCAGAATTAACCGCTCTGGTAAACACGAATTATCATAAATAGCACCGCACCATGAGTGCGAGAAGTTATTTGGGTGTTTATGGTCGGGGCTGTGGTAATATTGTGCAAACTGTTCTTATTGGTGAGGTATCGATGACTGAAAGCCTTTCGCATGATCGCTGGCGCCTGATATGTGTTTTTATTGGTGCGTTGCTGCTGCTGGTGTTTTTGAAAAACGCCTGGGTTTGCGATGATGCTTATATTGTCTTTCGTTCGATCGAACAGCTGTATGCGGGCAATGGCCCGACCTGGAACCACCACGAACGGGTGCAGGGTTACACGAGCCCCCTTTGGTATTGGCTGCTTGCCGGGCTGAGGTGTTTTTCGACCGATCATTTTTTTAATTTCATTCTGCTCTCGCTGGTTCTTTTTTTGCTGCTTGGCATGCTTTTGCAGCGCCATTTCGGCAATGGCACGGGCTTTGCTTCAGCAATGCTCCTGGCCCTGTCTTCAAATGCGTTTTTTGACTTTACTTCTTCAGGGCTTGAAAACATTCTCGGTTATCTGTTAGTGGCGGCCGGTTTTGTCGGAGGCATGACAGCCCTGAACACCAGTGATCCCGGCGTGGCTCGTCGCCATTATTACAGGGCTTTGCTGGCTTTCGCGTTGGTTCCTCTTTGTCGTCACGACCTTCTTGTGCTGACCTTTCTGCCGTCTCTTGTCCTCGTTTTCAGTCGGCCTTCCGGAAGTGGCCGGCAAAGAATGCTGGATTTATTTGCCCTGGCGCTGCCTCTGCTTTTCTGGTCGACTTTTTCACTGATTTATTATGGTGCTTTGTTTCCCAATACGGCCTATGCCAAGCTTCTGACTGGCATTAGCCGCCTGGAAACGCTTATTCAGGGCTTGCGTTATCTGCTGGTGACTTTTAACGGCGATCCAGTAACCATTCTGGTTATTCTGGGCGCCTTGTATGTTGCCTGGGCCGATGATCGCCGGTTTATCAAAGCTTTTGGCGCTGGTCTTGTCTTGAACCTGATTTATGTCGTCTGGGTTGGTGGCGATTTTATGCGGGGAAGGTTTCTAGCGTTGCCTTTTTTGCTGGCGCTGCTTCTGCTGACCGAAACACGTCTGGTCGAGCGTCTCATTGCGCTGCGACCTTCGAGCGGGCGGGCAGGGGGGCTGGTTCTGGCGGCATACATGTTGATTTTCCCGCATACTCCGGTGAATACCTGGCTCAACTTTCAGGATTTTTCGATTCAGCACGGTGTTGCCGACGAACGCGGTTATTATTTCGATGTGTGTTCTTTGTATGCCTGGCTTTACAGCCAGCCGGGAGAAGTTTTTCCCGATTTCGAGTGGAGCCATATTGGCCGTCAGATTGCCACTAACGGCATAGCTTATCTCGAAAACGACTTCAATGGTATGCTTGGTTTCTGGGCCGGCGTTAAGCCTGTGATCATCGATCGATTTGCTTTGACAGACCCTTTTCTTGCCCGTATTCCGGTCAGTGATGCCAAAAACTGGCGTATTGGGCATTTCAAACGGGAGGTTCCAGAAGAGTATCGTCGCAGTATAGAAACCGGTCAGAATAAATTTTCTGATGCAGCCACAGCTGCTTTGTTCGATAAAATTCAGCTGGCGACGCGCGAAGCTCAACTTTTTACTTTAAAAAGATTCATGGCAATTGTAAAATTGAACTGCGGAATCAATTAGCGGGTTCGATCAGCATGAGTTGTCGGGAGAGATCATAATGAAACACCTTGAGCAAATTGTTGTCGCTCTGAAAAGCTTGACCGAACGCTACGGCATCACTATAACCGAGGTGCCCGAACGTCTGCGCGAAAAAGTGCTTGCGGCGGCGGGTTCTGAGTGCTCTACGGATCTCGATACTCTGCTTCAGCCTCTTTTATTGCAGTTTCTCAGACCTATAAGAGTTCGTGCCGGTCATAAAATCGGCGAGAAGGCCGTCAGAGAAGTCGTCGAGCAAACTGCAGCTCTCGAGGGCTTTTCCCCTGAAAAGGCCCACCGTCTGATCGATGTCTGGCTGGATATTTTTAAAGTCAAGGTTGTTGCAGCCTCTGCAGAAGATGCCGAAAGAGAGCAATTTACAAGCCTGGATCAAAACTTTAAAATAGAAGATGTCGTAACTCTTACTGTAGATGAGCGTGTAGAAACAGTTTATAACCCTTTTGACGCCGTTTCTAAGGTTGTTGAGCCTCAAGTGGCTGATTTTGACGGTAAATTCGACGATTACAAGTCTGAAAACGTGACTGATTTTTCGATCAGCGATGCCGAAAATAAAATCAGCGAAAGCGTCGAAAGTTTTGCCGCGCCGGTTTCTGCCGCCTCAAAAGACAGACTGCCCGACAGTCAGGCAGTAGAGAATACCGCAAAGTCACGGCGCAGCAAAAGCGTGGCGCCAACTCAGGCCGGTTTCGACCAGAGCACCGCTGTCAGCTCCGGGGCAGCTTCGACAAAACACACTATCGACGATGCTTTCAGGCAGTTGCGCAACAATAATTTCGAAATGGCTTCGAAAATAATGATGGAATTGGCTCGAAACGGCAACAGTAAAGCGCAGTTTCATCTTGGCGAGTTTTATCTGATGGGCACAGGTGTCGAAATCAGCGAAGATAAGGCTAAATACTGGTTTCGCAAAGCAGCGGCGCAGGGTTCCATGCCAGCCCGGCAGAAAATCGAAGATCTCGAAAGCAACAAAGGTTCCGGAAGCTGCTTCGGCTGCTTTTTTGCTATTTTTATGGTCTTCATATCTATCAAACTTTTGTCTATTCTGGCAGGATTATAGAAGAGCATCACGGCTGCTGATCTGCCATAAAGAACTCAGAAACTAAAAACAGTTTGTGTTTGCTCTTACTTCAAAGGCTTCAGGTGCCGGGTATTTGTGAGGCAAAAATGGCTGTCAGCGATGCAAACAGCAGAATAGTCGAAGCGATCAGGTGATTTGTCGGGTTTTTTATCGACAAATCAGGCTTGAAAGGGCGACTTGCTATAGTAAATTGTTGCGAAGCCGCAGAGATCGGGTTCTGCATGAAAAAACCGATCATGGCTGCAAAATAATAAATTGTTGCCAGCGCAAAACCGGCGCCGCCAAGCCGAAGAGCCGGGCTTAACCTCTCGAATACCGGAAAATAGCTGACAGCGAAACCATAAATTACGTTGCCGCTTTGCAGCAACAGCAGAATGGCCAGTGAAGCGAAAATAATTTTGTTTTTCTGTTCCAAGATTTTTAGATGACTCCTGTTATTTTCTGGTTTTATAAAAAATTCATTGCTTAGCGATGAGTGATGAGGCGATAAGCCGGCCTGACTTTCAAGCCCGTAGAATCTGTGAAAAGCTTATGAATTCAGTCTGCAAAAGCGGCGATAACGAATGGGCTCTGGCGGCCTTTCACTGGTTGCATTGTATCAGAAATTATAAAAAAAATCTCTTGACGCGACGCAGCAAAGAATGGCATAATTGCAGCATAGAAAAATACAGGCAAGGGAGTTCCAGTTTTGAGCCATTTAACATTAGTCTGGTCCGCGTTGATTATTTATGTTGTTGTCACGTTCGCCCTGACCGTCAGAGGTATGCGCCGCACCAAAGACCTCGCAAGTTTTGCCGTCGGCAACCGTGATATTGCACCCGGTTGGGTCGGTCTTTCGCTGACTGCGCAGTTGACGAGTGTAGCCACTTTTGTCGTGAACCCTGGCCTCGTCTATCATTATGGGCTTTCTGCCCTGCTCGGCCTCGGATTTTCTGCCGGTATGGGCATCATTGCCGGCTTGTGTCTGCTTTCTGGCCCCTTCAGAAACGTTGGCGACCGGGTTAAAGCCCTTACCATCCCGCAATGGATAGGTGCCCGTTATGAGTCGAAGGGTTTGCGCCTGTTTTTTGCAGTTATTTCTCTGACGCTGGTAAGTTTTATCGTTCTCATCGCCGTAGCGATTGCTTATACTCTGTTCAGTCTGCTGCAGATGACTGATATAGCCTCTACAACCTGGCTGGTAGTGGGAGTTATGGCGTTCGTTTTTTCTTACACTCTGCTTGGTGGCGCCAATACTTCCACTTATACCAATGCCATTCAGGCGCTGGTCATGCTGCTTGTCGGCATTATGCTCATCGGCAGCGGTTATGAACACTTTGTTGGCGGGGAAGGCTTGCTGGCGAAACTTTCTGCTATAGACCCGGCGTTGACAACCCTCGTTAACCCGAATTCGCCACTTTTCAGAAACTACTTCGAAGTGTTTTTCTGTAATTTTCTCGTTGGCCTGGCGATCGTCTGTCAGCCGCACATCCTTGGCAAATCTCTGCTTCTCAAAGATTCGAGCCAGATCAAAGCTTATCTCGGCACAGCCATTGTTGCCGGCACTGTTTTCGTTTCGGTCATGCTCGTCGGTCTTTATGCCCGTATCACTCTGCCTGAGCTCGTAAAAATCGACCTCGTTGTTCCCACATACATTGCTGCTAACTTCAGCTCGGCCACGCAGGTTCTGATCAGTATCGGTCTGCTTTGCGCCGGTATTTCGACTCTCGAAGGTCTGCTTCTTGCTCTGTCGGCAATTTTTTCGAGCGATATTTATTTGACGCTCAAGCCTCTGACTTCTGAAAACCGCGAACGCGAACTTAAATCGGCTCTGCGTTTCGGTCGCGTGGCCCTGATTATTGTTGGTGTGATCTGTGTCTGGCTTTCAATCTGGCAGTTGAACAATCCAACCGGCGGCTCGGTAGCGATATTCGCTCAGTATGGCGTTTATCTGCTGTTCACAGCGACTTTTCTACCTATTGCCTGCGGCCTGTTTTTGCCGGCCGTGACCCGTGAGCTGGTCAGCATGGGTGTGTTTGCTTCGACTCTGTTTTATTTTCTTCCGGCCGTTCTGCTGCGCTTCGCGCCAACCCTGCCGTTTATCAGTATGGCCAACAACCCGGCCATTCTGGCCACTTCAGGTATTATCGCCGGGTGGATTGTTGTCGGCATCGGCCTGGCAATGCAGCCAAAAGCCGTTGAAGAAGAAATAGAAGTTACCGCTGCCTGATATAAATTAAAACAAAAACCCGTCGGGGCACTGAGGCTCCGGCGGGTTTTTATTTTAAACGTCAGGTTTTAGAGCTGTTTGAGAGCGGCGTCGAGCCAGGTGAGATCTTTTTTTACGTCGGCGGCGACGAACTGGCGGTCTGCTTCGCTCCATTCTGCCGGGGCAAGTTGTTTGGCGGCATTTTTGAGATACGAAATGCGCAGCTTTTCCATATCCTGTTTGCGGCCTTTTACCTGGTGCAGATGCTCAGGAATTACGATGCTTTTGCCGTTAACCCCTTCTTCTGGGTTGCCACGGCGGACTTCGATGCCCATCTGGCGGGCAAAAGCCAGTTGCGAATTGTGGTGCTTGCCGGCTCCGGTGTATTCGGTTTCCTGAACGACGATGATTTTGTCGCGGTCCATTTCACGGGCCAGGGCCACTGCACCGGTCAAGCTGGTGTTACCGGCCGGGCCACGTTCGAGACCCTCCAGTTTTGCCAGCAGCTCGGTAATGTAGAAGACTTCGCCCTGATTTACCAGAATGTAGTCATCCATATAGCGCATGCTGCGCGCAGCATTGCGCGGCACATCGACGCGATCGGGCCAGGTGGCGAAAGGCACCCCGAACCCGGTGTGACCGGTAGTGAATGATTTGCGGTTGAAGTCGTGATCTGAGGCCATATGCAGCCCGGAAAGATCGACGGAACAGGCGATAACCTGAGCGTTGCAACCTGCCGCCAGCATGCCGCGAGCAGTACCGGTAAGGTTACCGCCGCCGGCATGTGTAATCATCACGGCGTCAGGGTCTTTACCGGTCATGGTTCTTATCTGCGTGGCCAATTCATAGCCGAGGCTTTCGACACCTTTGATACCGAACGGGGTGTAGAGTGATGCGTTAAAAAAGCCGGTTTCTTCGAGGGTCAGCAGCAGATAATAGAAAAGCTCCGGGCCAACCGAAAGTTTGATGACTTCAGCACCGAAAGCTTCGCATTTGCGGCCTTTTTCGACGATTTCAGGCTGTCCGATACCTTTTGAGTCGAAAACTTCCTGGACGATGATGCATTTCAGACCGCGCTGAGCTGCCTGCGAAGCGACAGCCGCGCCATAGTTGCCGGAAGTGGCGGCGATCAGACCTTTGTAACCTTTTTTTGCCGCTACGTATGCCGAGATAGAAGCGCGTCTGGCCTTGAAGCTGCCCGAAGCGTTCGCAGCTTCATCTTTGACGAAAATACGCGCACCTTTGCCCGGAGCGCTGATTTTGCGCACGGCCTCGGTCAGATTGTGCAGTTCAAAAATCGGGGTATTGCCGACTTTGGTTTCGGTCTGTATTTTTACGATCTCTTCGAGAGAAAAGCCGCAGTCGTTCATCATTCTTTCGTAGTCGAAAGCGATTTCGCCCTGGCGGTATACTTCGTAGTCGAGTCCCATCGAAGATTTCATGATCTCGTTCTTGCGAGCCATAACTGCCTGATAAGAGGTGTCGCGGGTCATATTTCGCCTCCGAGGCCGATGGGTATGAGTTCTTCGACAGTTTCGCCGAAGCTGTGTGCGTAATGCGGTCTGACTATTTTTAGAGTGCCGCTGACCAATCGCCCGCTCAGGGTCTTTATAGAAACCTCGCTGCCGATTACGGCATCGGCAGCGAGAAAGCCGGCGACCTTCATGACGTAAGGAGTCTGACGGGTATCTTCAGGTACCTGCGGTGCCCGCTGTTCGGGCGTCAGCAGAATTTTTTCCAGTTCAACCCAGGTTCCAGCCTTGACTGTATCCATTTCAGAAGCCTCGGTTGTAAGCGCTCTGGCCCATCAAACATGCTGGAATCGGAAGATCTGACATGCGTTTGAGGCCTGCCGGAGCTTTTACCACGAGCGGAATCATGTTTACCGCAACGGCCATGGTGCCTTTACCGCCAGGAATTTCGGGTTTGATGCTCATGTTGATGTTGGGGTCGCCCTGAATTTTGATGTAGTCGCCGGTGTCGACTTTTTCGACGTGTGGGTGAATCTGCTGCGGGTGAATGAGCTTGATGACTTCGACACCTTTGCTGTAACCGACGGCGATGTGGCGGCAGCCTGCTACCATGCCCGGCTCTACTTTAACGACGGGGGTTTCGCGGTGAGTGTTGCTGATGATCGGTTCGCGGGTTTCGTCGATCTTGTCAACGCCAAGACCGATAGCATCGGAAATCATTCTGATCGATTCTGGAAAACCTATGTGACCGACGATAGAACCGTCTTTGATGCCGGCTGCAAATACTTCCGGGGTGGTGCCGACGCCCTGGGTTTCCATAACGGTTTTGCCGAATGGCGAGAGGTCGTTGATGCGGCTGGCTTCAATGTGTTTGACATTGAGGCAGGCACCGGAAAGGTTGATCACCAGCTGGTCAAGAACGAAGCCGGGGTTGATGCCGGTGCCGAGAATGGTGACGTTATGCTTGCGGGCCATTTCATCGAGCTGTTTTGCCAGTTCTGGTTCCTGGGCTGCGGGGCAGGCCATTTCTTCAGCGATAGAAATGGCATTGATGCCACGTTCGACAATAAATTTGAGGCCGTCGAAAACTTTGCGGGTAAAAGAGTGAACTGCCTGCAGACAAATGTCTACATTGTTTTTATCTAAAACAGATTCGGGTTTGTCGGTAACTTTGATGCCGACTTCTTTGCCGAGTTTGAGAAGTTCGCCGATATCTTTGCCAACCAGCTCGGGGCGCTGATCGATAACGCCTGCGACTTCAAGGCCTTCTTTTTCCAGCATAAGTCTGACCATGCCACTGCCCATCGCTCCAAAGCCCCACATAGCAACTCGAATGCGTTTCATAAAGTTTCCCTTTCCAGATTGTGAATTGTTTAGCTTGCCTGTCGTGGCAAATCAACCTGATTATAGCATTATAACTATAAAGAGCAAGCCTTTTATGTTGAGTGCCCAGTGGTTGGTGATTAGTGGCCAGAAAACAGGCCAATAATTGTCACTGCGCGCGCTGGGGAAGCAGTTCATTGTTATCTGAGAAATCGCTTCGCTACGCTCGTGATAATGGTAAGTCCACTAAATAACCACACTGATTGTGCAGTCAGCGGTTTTGCGGGCGTTGTAGAGTGCCATCTGAGCGCGTTGAATCAGGGCGTCGAGGTCGTCTTCGTTGTCGCGCAGCTGCGTGATGCCAGATGAAAAAGCGGCTTTCAGCTCGTAGTCGGTAAAACTGATTTTCTTCAGGCGCTCGTTGAAGGCCTTGATGATTTTTTCGGCTTCGGCGGCGCTGGTATTGGGCATGAACAAAATAAATTCATCGATGCCAAGAGCGCCGAGCACGTCGCAACCTCTAATATGGGTTTTAAGCTCTTCGGCTGCCAGGCGCAGAACTTCATGGGCAGCTTCGAGACCATGAAGGTTGATTATCTGTTTGTAGTTGTCCATGTCGAGAATGACCAGAGCAAGTGATCTTTCGATGAATTGAGTGGCATGTATTTCTTTTTCGAGTTTAGAAATAAAGAACTGGTGTGAATAAATGCCGGTTTCGACATCAAACTGGCGCAGCTCAGAAATCAGACGCAGCAGTGATTCCTTTTCGAGGGCGGCAGAACAGGCACCGGCCATGGCCAGAAAAAAGTTTTTCAGACTCAGGTCTATTTCGATCGGCCGCTCGAAATAGATGGCGAGAAAGCCGAAAGTTCTGCCTTCCCAGCCGATGTGAACGGCAACGCAAGTGTGGTAGTCGCTCTCGACTTTCAGCTCGATGTAGTCATCGTTTTCGTCAGATTTTTGTATCAGGTTGAAGTTATCTTTAAAGAAAATGCGCCCGATGGTGTTGCTGCCGATGCGTTTATGAAAAGCTGACAGGGCATTTCTCTGAATGCCGAATGAATGAGTTATATCGAGATACGAAGTTTTCTGGTTTTGGAGCGCGATAAAGGCATACGAAGCGTGCAACTGGTTTTCGAGGGTTCTGAAGGTCTGCTGTATCAGTCGGGTAGCGTTTGGTTCGGTCAGATAACCCTTGAAGGTGTGGCAGAGGGCGATTAATAGTTTTTCCTGCATCTGTTTGCAATGGCTCCTTGAAGAGTAAAAAACTCAGCTTGGGCAGAACTGCTCGAAGCATTCCTGCAGCAGGCGGCTGCGGTTATAAATCTGTTCTAGTTCATCGTTGAGCTCGTCGTTGTCTGGGGTCAGAGCCGGGTCGGCCAGTATCTCTTTTTTGCGTTTCTGTAAAAGATCATACAGGGCGTGCATCTGTTCGCAAAGCACTGCCTGCGAATATTTGGCAACTCTCGTCATAAAGATTCTCAACTTTCCAGGTAATTATATCAGATTTAGCAACGCCATCTCAAAAAAAATCTGCGCTCCAGATAAATGTGCCTCGAATAAAAAATGCCGGCGTGGCCAGCTGGGCAACGTCGGCATTTTTTGAGACCGAGAATCAATCGAGGTTTTTGCGGCTTTCTTCGATGATGCGCTTATAGGCTTCTTCTGCTTTTTGGGTATCTTTTTTTTCTTTGTAAATTTCTGCAAGCAGCAGACGCAGACGGGTGACTTCTTCGGGCGATTCTTTTTCGAAGAAGGCTATGCCTTCATTGAGTATTTTTTCGGCATCGTCGGTGCGCTCATTCTTTAAGTAGAGCCGCGAAAGATGATGGTATACCGGCATGACCTTGCTCATGATGCTCTGTTTGAAAAAAGGGTTGTCTTTGTTCTTTTCAAGCTGTCCCTGTGCCAGATCGATTATTTTCTTCAGCTCAGCGGCGGCTTCGTCGATTTTTCCCTGATCTTCGTAAATCTGGGCGAGATTTTTGTGGGCTTCAGCCATGGCCATGAGCGAGGCGTTGCGCTTCATCTGTTTCTCGCGTTCGGGGTCGGGTTTGAAACGGCCACCCATCGGCCCTTTTCCGCCCGTACCCTCGGGGCCACCCTGGTGCATTTCAGGGCTTTCACCACCGGGTGCCATCGGCGGGCGTGCCGGTTGCGCTTCAGCAGAAACAACCAGAGCGACGAGCAGTGTCAAAACCAGAATTAACCTTGATTTTCTTTCCATACTGATTCCTCCTTGTCGATTTCATAAAAACTTGGTAACTGCACTTTGGGCAGAAAACTCTCTATTCTAGATTCGTCGGCCTGATAAAAGGTTACATCGTAAAAGTTATTTTCGAGAAAATTCGGCAGTTCAATATCTTGATCGTCGATGAAGCTCACCAGAGCAGCTGGCTCGCGGTCGGGCGGCGCTGAAGGGTTGAGCAGGTCGATTACAGCAAAGCCGGTTATCAACGAAAGCCCGAACACCAGACCATATTTCATGCCATTGGCAAAATACTGCCAGAAGCCACCGGTGTCAGCATGTAGCGCTTTTTCGGGCAGCTGTGCCGGGAAACAGCGGGCGGTGGCATTGTGCCACTGCGCTGGTGTCAGCCCCTCCGGCGGGGCGGCAATCTCTTTCTGGAGCCAGGCGTCGCACGCCGGGCATTCACAAACGTGCTTTTCGAGTTCTGTTTCATCGCCTTGCGAGAGACTCATCAGGCGTCTGAATTCTTCACATTTCATGGCTTTTCACTTCCTTTGCTGTGGCGGCTTCGGCTGACCACAAACTGGCGAAACGGTTGCGGGCACGAAAAAGAATGACTTTGGCGTTGTTTTCGCTGATTTCGAGCAGGCGGGCAACTTCACGCAGAGGCAGGTCATCCCAGTAAGTCAGCAGCAGAACAGCACGGTCGCGTTCGCTGAGCTGGTCGAGAATTTGTTCAGTGTCGCTTTTGAGCTCAACATTACGGGTGCCCTGATCGCTGTCGCCGGCTGTTTCTTCGTTGATCGGCAGAGTGGGTTGTCGGCGTTCGGCCAGGCGCAGCGCTCGGTGATAAAGTATCTGATACAGCCAGGTTCGCAGTTTCGCGTCACCGCGAAAACTTTCGATGCTCCTGAAGGCCGCGGAAAAGGTTTCCTGCACAGCATCTTCAGCGGTCTGTCGGTCTTTCAGAATGCGCAGTGCATGGGTGTAGAGAAAAGCGCCATGATTGGCGAAGATTGCTTTGAAGCCATCTTCCCGGCCATTTTTTGCAAGTTTTATTGCTTCGGCGTCGTTCATTGACTATTTAGATACCTTAAATTCTATTCTGGTTACAGCAATTTGTATTTTTTGCAATATTTCTCAAAACAAGCTGAGTGAAAACTTTGTTTTTTGAGGTTTATTGCGGCGGGGCAATTGTTTCAGTCGCTGTTGCGATTCTGGCCGTGTGTCTGGTGATATCGTCTGCAGAGAATATCTATGGGCCCTCGACAAGCTCGTTTATGCAATCGCCTGACCTGCCGAAACTGGCATTTTATAGATAATTAAGTAAGCGTTTGCCTGGTTTGCCCAATCTATTTAATATCTGAAGTGTTCTGTGGGTGTATAATATTTTAGCTGATCACGAGAGAGGGGTCTTGTATATGAAACGCATCTTGCTGGCATGTTTGCTTATTGGGCTGGCTTTGCCCGTCTGCGGCAAAGATTTTTCGAGCGAAATACTGCAGGTCAATTCGGCCGGGTTTCCCAAAATTGCGGTGACGCTGAAGGTGTTCAGTCGTGAACCGGCAGAGCTTAAGTCAGACAATTTCGTCATCAGCGAAGATGGCGCTGGTATCGCCAGTTTTGAGCTGGCGTTTCAGCAGAACAGGCACTACATGATTCTGGTCATCGACAGGTCTTCGAGTATCGAGCCGGCGATGGCCGCGGTTAAACACGCTGCGGCTGGGTTTGTGCAGAGCATGGCCGGTGCCGTTTCCATGTCGATACTTTCTTTTGGCAGCGATATAGATTTTGCTCACCCGTTTTCGGCAGATGCTCAGTCGCTGGTGGCCGCGATCAATAAAATCAGGCCCTGGGGCGGCACAGCCCTTTACGATGCGCTGTATGCCGCTTGCGAAGAATTGCAGAACAAGGCGGGGCGTGCCGATCTCAAAACGGTTGTTTGTCTGACAGACGGCCGTGACAGTACGCCGAATGGTCAGACTCCCATGTCGACGCATACCCCGGCCGAAGTGAACAAATTCGCCGTCGAAAAAGGCATCAGGCTGATAACCGTCGGCCTCGGAAACGACATCGACGAGTCTGTGCTGAAAGGATTTTCGAGTGCTACCGGCGGCTGGTATCTGCAGACGACCACGCCCGAACAGCTGTCGAAAATTTACGAGGCCCTCGGGCGGCGCATGAAGCTCGAGCGTTATTACCGGCTCGATTATAGCACGCCAAAACCCGATCGCGATGGCACCCGCCGCGACATCGAAATAACCAGCAGACTGCAGGGGCTTGCAGATCAGGGAAAGGGCTACTACATAGCTCCGACTGTCACGGTTCACAGACCAGAGCAATCTGAGAGCGAAGATGGTGGCAAGATGTCGGTTAAATCTGTTTTTCATGATCTGAATATCGAGGGGCCAGATTCAGTTTTTCTGACCGGTCCGATTATTCCGCCGCCGGCTTCGCCGGTTTTCGGGCTGACGCGAGCCTCGCTGCTCGGCCTCGATGATGCCGGCTGCCAGACCGTTATCGAACAGACCCGCGCTCGCATTGCTGCCGAACACCTTCGCAATTACGACAACCAGCGAAAATACCTTGAAGGCTACCAGCAAGGTCTCGAACGTATCGCCAGAAAAGTTGAAGAGTGGGCTGCAAACCCGGGTCTGAAAGACTTTGAGCGGCCCCGCATCGAATATCGCCGGCAATATCTGCAGTTGCGCCAGGAAGAAATCGCCATGCACCTGCAACTGGCTTACGACGAATATCAGGCTAAACATACGGCCGCCATGGACGAACTGGACTTTTATCAGCGCAGTAATTTTGCCGGCACCGATAACGATGGTGGTTTTATCAACACAAATTCAGCCAGCCTGACTGCCGCTTTGACTGCGATTCGTGAAAATTTTTATCTTCAGAAACGCAAACACAGCGAAAAAATGGCACAGACTTTTGCTGAATCGATGAAAAGCCGTGGCTCCTACGTTGAAAGCACCACGACCGCCGTCGAAGAAGAAATCGACCTGCCCGGCAGTCGCCGTCGTGGCCCCACTGATGTCGGAGCTGTCCCATCTCTGGGCCATCTCGACAAATATATCAAAAATCGTATTCCTGGTAGCGACGGTGATGATGCCGAAACTGATGCCTACGATGGTGATGATATCGACGATGCAATACCCGAAATGCCAGAACTCAAAATTCTCGACCGCTGAGCTGTTTTCTTTGTTGGCTCAAGGGCGTTTCAGGGTCTGAAAACTCTACACCTCAAATTTGTGAAAATCGCCGGTAATACGAGAGCCCGGGCCTTTTTTGCGTTTTTGCCCGAGCAGGTAAGCTTTGAGAATCCGGCGAATTTCTTCTTCCATGGCAATGCTCATAGAAGCCGCGCTTAGTCGCAGCAACTTTTTCAATTCGTCATCGAAGGTCTAATCGTTACAATACTCATAAGGCCTTCTCGAACCGTTCTATTAAAATTATATGCAATCATTGCTGACCATGCAGGTGAATGACATTTTGCCTGAAGAAAGCTTCTGTCGGTTTATCGACTCCGGGCAGATGAATTTTGCGAGCTTGTGCCTTATCAAGCGTAGATACATTTGCAAAACGGCATTACCGGGCGCCAGGGGGGGCTAAAACTCCCGCAAATAAAAACCCCTGCGATGCAATATGGCATCGCAGGGGCAAAGTTTAAATCCTGTTCAGGTTATCTGGAATTTCCGGGGTGGTGAGGATCGACGTAGTCGATGGCGCGGAAATTCTTGCTGGCCTGATCTGCGCCGGCGAGGGTGATGTCATACATTGTCGGCGAGAAGCTGTGATCAATTACGGAAGGCGGGTAGAGTCTGTAAGAGAATGAGTCTGGGATGTTTTCGAATACGAAGTAACCGTTGCTGTCGGTTGTAAAATAAGCACCCTGAGGATAATCGTCGGTGAAAAGAGCATTTGTGCCGCTTGCGAACAGAGAAACGCTGACATTGTTCATTGCTGTACCGTCTTTGCGGTAAACAAAACCAGATATTGTCTGTACTTTATTGTTAGCACCAATTTTTGCTACTTCAACGTTTGTCCGGGCTTCTGCATCGTCATAATTTGGCGCAGTAGATTTATCACCGGCCCAAGCCTGAAGACTTGTGTTGATAGAACCTGCGATACCATCGATGTCTACGGTCCCGGTTTTGCGAAGGTTATAAGAAAAATCGCTGTAGTTTCTGCGCTGGGCAGTTGTCTGCCATTTGTTGTAAACGAGAACTTCTGCTGTGGAAGTTGCGTTGACTGTTACCGGGAGGTTTGCGGCATCGCCGGTTTTTAAAGCGGTCGGCACATATTTGATTGCCTGGGTGAGGAGAGTTCCGCTGGCATAAAATTCAACACGATACTGGTTGTAATTGTCTGCAATGCGAATCTGATGAGTAACTCTGTTGTTGGCAATATCCTGTGTGAGGTCAGCATTGTTGATTACATAGGGTGTTGTCGTTGCATCAGTACCATCTTCTTTGAGCGGCCAGACGCGAATATAAGCAGCATCAGCACTAATGTTGATCGCTGGGCGCAGAGATGGATTCTGATTGGCGGCAAATACAGCAGCTCCTGAACCACCCGAAGCGGTGATGGCCAATACAAAAACAGCCGCGCCGAGAATGGCGCCAATGCCGTCAGAGCCGCCGAAACAGCCGGTCATGACAATCAGGGAGCCGACGAACATGAGCAGGACAAAGACAC
>JAKQQP010000096.1 GCA_029564115.1 Candidatus Rifleibacteriota bacterium
AAGTTTTCACCTGGGGCAAAGATACCTTTGAGCCAGCCCTCGAAGGTCAGAAATACCAGGATTTCATGTCGCGCCTGGTTTCAGGCAAAAACTGGAACCCGCGCACCGGCAAGGTTCCGCCTGATTTTATGCCCCTTAACGCTGACTACGAACAAGAAATAAAAGACATATTTCTCGAAGGCAAATTTGCGGGCAACGACGGCTTCACCGCCAAAGCAAAACTCGAAGAGCTGGGGCGCAACTGGTTTGCAGTCGAAACCACCGCCGGCAGGGTCGCCAATGGTGCCGAAAGTCGCATCGGTCGCACCTATTCCAGCGGCGACGAGTTTCTCGAGGCAGCCGGGGTCAAGCAGGGCAAATTCAAGATTAACGGCGTTGTTTATGTAAAAGGGCCACTCAAAGTTCCGCCCCTCAAAATGAAAAATTCCGAGATCGGTGGCGGCGTGGTGCTGGTTGACGGGCCGATTCAGATCGACAGTATCACCCGCGGCTACGACATCGATACGGCACAGTTCAAGCTCGGGCCGGCCGGCAATATGCTTCGGCAGGGTCCGGCCTACGACTTCTACCAGAAAATCAAAACCGAAATCACCCAGGAAAGCTTCATTACCTTTGTAAGCCTGAGTGGCGACCCGATCACGATCAGAGGTGAACTGCTCATCGGTGTGCATCTGATCAACCTGCATGACAAGAACAACATGCCCTACGATCAGATTTTGTGGTCATCGGGGATACGCAAAGAAATCGTTTTTGTCGGCGGCATCGCCTGCAATTACCTCAACCTGCCCAAACGCCTCGAAGAATTTGGTCAGATCAAAAGCTCGTGCAGTCTGCTCAAGGCGCCATTTTTTCTTTATCATTCGGCGATGGCCGCAAAAGAGCCGGCAATGGCGGTGCAAATGATGGAAAACATGCGCGGCTACCTTCTCACCGCAGGAAGGAGCAGCAACGATGACACAGAATAACCGCCGACCGCCCAGAACAGGCTTGTCGATGATCGAACTGCTCGTCGGCGTGACCATTTTTGGTCTGGCAATGCTTCCCCTGATGTGGATGGGCACAACGCAAACCCGCGGCGCCTATTCGGTCGGCAAACACATGATGGCCGGGCAGCTGGCCGCCAGTTTCCTCGACAGTCTTCTCGGGCTGCCATACTCTGACTGCCTCGACAAAATAAAAAAACTCTCGGCCAAAGGCAAAATGCGGGTACTCGATGATGAAGACCTGAAAAAAACCCTCGATGCAATCGATGAACCCGGCATAAAAAAAGATATGGAAACCTCGTTTAGACACTTTCGCTATCAGTTCGGGCATTCTCATGATGAATCAGCGCGGGTTCTCAGGCTCGACCTCGAGGTATTTTACCGTGTCGAAGAATCTGACCAGAAGTCAGAGCAGTCGGTAAAGCTGTCGGTGCTCAAATTCGGAGAAAAAAATGGCTAAAAAGCGGCATGGGGTCACCATGATCGAAATCGTCATCGTCGTCACCATTTCAAGTATGGTGCTGACCATGGCGATGTTGCTGATGAACAGAACGACCCGCCATTTCAAGAAGGGCACCGATATGCTCAACGTTCAGCGCCTGATGGACAACATCGTCGAGCGGATCCGCACCGATGTTCGCTCGCTTAAACGCACTGTTCCGGCTGAGTGCAACGATAATTCCTTTTCTTTTTACGCCATTCGCGATGGCGACGAAAAAAAGATCCGCTACACTTATGACCGCGACAGAGGCACCCTGTTCAGAAACGAAGAAGGCAAAGAATCGAATTTTCATGGCGCCAGACAGGTAAAATCTTTCGCATTCAAGCCGCAGAGCGATGACGCAGGGCATTTTAAATCGCTGAATGTGATAATGCAGCTGATTTCAGATGAGAAAGGCGGCGGCAACGCCTCTACCCTGTCGATAGCCTGTCAGTTTTACTCGACATGTGTCGAGCCAGAGCTTAAAATAAGCAATCTACGCAAAAAGATAAAATGACCAGGAGGGTTCTGTTCATGCAAAAGTTCAGGTTTACGGTTCTGATTGTGGCGGTGGCAGTGTTGATCTGCGGCACGCTCCTGGCTTCTGAAGAAATAATCAAAAAGGGTCGGGCTCTGCAGAGTGCCCGCAAATTCGACGACGCTCTGCAGCTTTATAAAAATGCCATCAAAGACGCGCCCAGTGAAGATCTATATATCGAAGCCGCCACACTGCTGGGCAAGCTGCAAAAATACGAGAACGCCGAAACCATTCTGAACAAGGGCATCGAAACCTACCCCGAAAGCAGTTCTCTGCAAAACCTCATGGGTCTGACCAAATTCAGAAAAGGCGATAAAAGCGGCGCCAAAAAAGTATTTGAGCAGGTTCTCACCAGAGATGCCGACAACGCTTTCGCTAAAAAATGGCTCGAAAACGTCAGCAAAGACGAAAATAAAAGCACACAAACTGCCGTAACGGCAGTCGATGAAGACAGCACGCCGGCCGCTGATGAATACAGCCCGTCGCCGTCCGGAGTCTTCAATGTTTCTGACGCTCTCGGCAAAGAAGAGCAGCAGGCTCTTGCCGTCAAACTCTACAAAGAAATGGTCGAACTCGAAAAATGGGAACTCGATACCTTCAAAGAACTGCACAAACAGGTAATCGAGCGCTGCCCGCAGACCGACCAGGCCCAGGAATCATGCTGGCGCCTGTCGAACCTCTATCTGCTCGGCGAAGACCCGCCTGATTACGCCAATGTAATCGCGGTTCTCGAACATCTGCTGAAGCAGTACCCCGACACGCCACTGCTGCCCGACGCCAAAAACCGGCTGATGATCGCCTGCCAGCGCTCAGGCCAGAATGAAAAACTCGTCGCCCTGTATGAAGAACTGTTCACTCTCGACCCCGAGCCGGTCAGCGACAAAGTTTTCATGGTCAGAGCCCTCGAATTTGCCGACGCTCTGCAGGCCATCGGCCGCAGCGCCGACGCCCAGACCTGGTATCAAAAAGTCATTGAAAAAGATGATGGCCGAGACCAGATCGAAGCCCGCGCCGCCAAAGCCCGCCTCGCCGGCGAGCAGTAAGCTCAGGAAGAATTCTGATGCGTGGCAAAAAGAATTCGCCAGAGCGGCGTTATTCCTACGCCGATTACCTGAAATGGGATGACCAGAAACGCTACGAGATAATCGACGGCCTGGTTTACAACATGAATGCGCCGTTACGTGTGCATCAGGAAGTTCTGCTGGCGGCGGTTCGCCGTCTTGCCGACTTTTTTGATGACCGGCCATGCTCAGTATTCATAGCCCCTTTCGATGTCAGGCTTGCAACGGGCAAATGTTCTGAAGACCTGGTTTTCAACGTGGTTCAGCCTGACATTTCGGTAGTATGCGACGAAGCGAAGCTCGACGAAAAGGGCTGTATCGGCGCTCCAGATCTGATCGTCGAAGTGATTTCACCCGCCACCGCCAGCCGTGACCACATTCAGAAAAGGCGTCTCTACGAAAGCGCCGGCGTTCGTGAATACTGGCTGATCGACCCGACTAACCGCATCGTCACGCTATATTTCGCTGATTCCGACGGCAATTTCCGGGCACCTGTCACTCTTGGCGAAACCGATCTTCTCGTTTCAGAAACTTTCGCCGGCCTGAAAATCGACCTCTCTGCCATTTTCCCGGCCCGACCCCAGACACTCAGCGAACCTGCTCCGCCCGCGTTCGAGTGATTTAAACCAGCTGCTTATTAATAAACCCCGCTACTTTTCAAGTAACGGGGTTTAATTCAGAGACCCAGGTTAACTGGCCATCGGCGCAAAATTAAACACTTTTGCGCCTTTGAACAAATCAATTGTGGTAAAAATAGGCATAAGAACTCCCGTCGTTTCCGAGAACCCTGTAGGTAGTGCTATACCCATACCCGGCATTCCATATTCCTGAATTACCAGACGGAGCATCACTGACATAAACAGCCCATCTGTAGGCTGCAGACGTCTTGCCAACCGCTATACCTGAAATTCTTGAAATACCAGGCAGCTTATAGGGCTTTGCTCTTGCTGAATTCGGGTTATTATTCATGCCAAACACGTCAATTGTAGTACTACTAGCATGATAGCCCCACGCAAATACTTCTCCCTTTGAATTCACGGCAAAGCTCGTACCTTGTCCAACTGCGCCACTTTGCCCGGCAAAAATTTTCTTAATATCGACGAGCAAACCATCCGGGTCATTTACTTTTACGGGGATCTGGCTGGTATTTCCGCCGCCGTCATTACCGCTGAAATACACATCACCGTTCTCCAACAGAAACAATGAATGAGTTGAACCTGCAGCTATGGCTTTGACGCCACTCAATCCAGGTATTTTGGCAGGACTGTTTCTCATTGCAGTATCACCCTGCCCGAGTTGCCCCTGGGCATTGTATCCCCACGAATAAACATCGCCATTATGGTCCAGGGCCAGGCTGAAACTGTTTCGGTATTCATAGCCACCAGCGGCAACCGCCTTGATATTTGTTAAATTTTGCGACTGCACCGGGGTATTTCTTTGACTAGCAGTTCCATCCCCGAGCTGCCCCTGAGCATTGTGCCCGAACGCCCAGACAGTGCCATCCTGTTTCAGGGCCAGAACATGACAAAGTGCGGCCGAAATTGCAACGACCTGGCCGTCCAATCCTGTGGGGGTAAATCCAGGAGTGCTTACATAAGTATTTCCGCCATTATTGCCAAATTCACCATATCTTTGTTGCCCAATACAACGAATGGTTTTATCTCTACCGAGAGCCAAAACCCCTTCCTGAGTACAGGCAACATCTATATTATCCTGCCACGAGGGAGAAGTGATTGCTGTTGGAACCGAAAGATTGCTGACGTTGCTATCGCCAATATATCCATAAGTTCCGCCGCCATAACCCCATGTCCATATTCTGCCCTGAGTATCCAGGACAGCTGTGTGATAAATACCCGCGTCGGCTTTTACAAAACTTTGAATCACATCAGGTTTTCTAGTGTTATCAAGAGTGAACGGACTTTCTGGAAAGTAAGTATAGTCGCTTTCAAGATCGCCATCAGTACATTTGATACGCAGCTGTGTGTTGGCACTCGAAAAAACATAATCACGATACGATTCCCAGATGATTTCATTGTCACCGGCTGCCAGGCCAGAAAGAGACCTGTCGGCCGTTATCACCTGCCATGAGGTGCCGTTGAGAGTGTATTCAATTCTTACTGTAAAACTACTGTTTGAATCATCGTCTGCGATGTTGAAATTAACTTTCATATTCCCGTTATAATATGTTGGCCCCCTCGGGTTTTCAGTATTCAGAGTCACATTGGCCAAAACAGGTGTATTCTGATTGTTAACCAAAAATTCTGCAGACTCAACCGAAGATCCAACCAAAGCGCCATCAGATGGTGAAACTCTTATTTTCACAATATTAAACCCAACCAGTTCTGCCGGATCCCATATAAATGCCTTGCTTCCAGGGGTTAAACCGGTGCTGGAATTTATTGCATTCCAGGAAATTCCGTCATCTGCTGTATAGGCCAGATCAACCGTACAACCTGTTTCACTTGACGGATAAGTCAAGTCATATGCTATATCGTAAAAAGTATCTTCTCTCCTGTTTACAACAAGATTCGTAACTGAAGGCGGCCGGTTATCGATCGTCATCGCACCTGAAACGGCCGCGTTTCCATCGGTTTTACCATCGTTGGGCAATAATCTTACAATAACGCTCTCCATACCTGTCACGTCCGGATAATTTCTCCAGGTAATTCTTCGGCTCACACCTGGAATAATGCCCGTCAAATCACCAACGAGCTGAGTCGGTGCAGACCAGGTTGTGCCGTTGTTGGTCGAGTATTCAACGGTGATATCGCAGGTGTCGTTGTTGGCGTCGGCGAGGTCGAAGGTGAAGGTGGCGACTTTGCCGGCCTGGGTGACTGAGATATTGCTGATGATCGGCAGTTCGTTGACGTTGTTGACGGTGAACACCACAGAGTCGCCGGGGGTGCCGTTACCGATACCGTCGTGCGGGGTCAGGCGCAGGCGAACGTTGGTCGAAAAGGAGACAGCGGTTGAATCCCAGACAAAATTGATGCCGGTGCCAGGCGAAACCGAAGAAATGCTGCCCGATATATCTGCCACATCTATCGGAGTAAAGATGCCACCGTTGACCGAACGGGCAACCGTGATGTTGCAGGCGTCGTTATCCTGGTCGACGAGAGTGTAACTGACAGAAATATCGCCCTTACTGCCCGAAACGAGCACGTTGTTGATTACCGGCAAACGATTGTTGTTAACCGCAAACGCCGCAGAAACCCCACTGGTCCCTATTTCAAAGGGGTCTGAGGGCGTTACGCGCAGTTTAACTTCAGCATGATTGTTCGAGAAATTCTGGCGGGAATCCCAGCTGAGGGTGCGGCCACTGCCCGGCGCAACGCCGACCAGAGTGCCGGTAACGCCGGTGGCTGAAGCCCAGGTGTTGCCGTTATCGGTAGAATAGTCGACAGAGAGGTCACAGGTATGGCCGTTGGCATCGGCCAGAGAGAAGCTTAGACTGATTATTCCAGAATTGCCGCTGGTAACCAGATTGCTGACAACCGGAACCACATTGTTACTGAGAGTGAAAACATCGCTGATACCGGCATCGCTGTTACCAAAACCGTCGTTGGCAACAACGCGAACTCTTACGGTTTCAGATTTTCCGGCGAAATCGTCGCCAGAGTTCCAGGTCACGGTGCGCCCGGCCGCCGGCGACAGGTTGCTGACAACCCCGGTCAGACTGGTCGTTCTGGTATATGAAATACCGTTGTTCGTCGAATAATAAACCTCGATCGAGCAAGCGTTAGCCTCGTCATCTTCAAGATCATAGGTAATGGTGATCGGGCCTGCCGAGCCACCGACAACCAGATTGGCAACCCTGGGCATGGTGTTGTTGGCAAGAGCGAAAGTGCCGGAAATACCGGCGGTGCCAAGAGCCTTGCCGTCATGTGGCTCGACTTTGACTCTGATATTGCCCGAGTTACTCAAAAAGTCATTCCGAGAATTCCAGACGATGGTTTTATTGCCGGGCACAACGCTCGTGTCACCGGTGAGAGAAGTCGTCTTCGTATAAGTTGCACCACCATCGGTTGAATAATAAACCGTAATGCTGCAGGTATCAGTTTCGGCGTCGGCAAGCGTATAGCCGATAGTGACGTCAGAACCAGAAACCGAAGCAGTCACGGCGCTGACCGCCGGCAGACTGTTGTTGGTAACGGCAAAAGCCGAAGACTCGCCAGGCGTGCCGGTACCGGTGCCATCATGCGGCAGAACCTTGACTTTAACCTGGGTCGCCGCCCCGGGAATATCCGGCAGAGAGTTCCAGGTCACGACTTTACCGGTGCCGGGTGCGATATTGCTGGTTGCGCCCGACAGGTTGGCACTCTGAATCTGCGTATAATTACTGCCATTGTCGATCGAATAGAACACCGCAATCGAACAGTTATTTAGGTTGGCATCGTCGATGTCGTAAGTAATACTGATATTACCAGCTGAACCGGCCGCCACAACATTGCTGACCACAGGCAGATTGTTGTTGGTAACCGCAAAGCCGGCCGATTCAACCGCAACGCCGGCGCCATAGCCGTCATTGGGGGTAATTCTAATCTTCACGGCGGCAACGTTGCCGGTAATATTTGCGGCTGAGTTCCAGATGACGCTCTTGTTGGTGCCCGGCACGATGCCGGCCGTCGAACCGCTCAGATTCGCCGGGTCGATATCGGTGTAATTCAAACCATTGTTGATCGAATAGGCCACGGCAACTGAAGACAGATCGCCGTTGACGTCTTCGATATCGTAAGTGATAGTTATATCGCCTGTACTGCCCGAAGTTCGCAGATTGCTGATAGCCGACGGCCGGTTATTGAGAACGCTGAAAACAGACGAATCGCCCGGGGCACTGTTTACGGTGCCATCGTTGGCAACCAGGCGCACAACCACCGTGCTGTTGTCAGCGTTGATGTCAGCACTCGAGTTCCAGGTCAGAACCTTGTCGGTACCGGGCAGAACGTTCGCAGTCTGGCCGGTGATGTTAGTCGAGAGAGTAAAAGTCGAACCGTTGTCTTTTGAGTAATAAAACAGCACCGAGCAGGGGTTCGAGTTGCCGTCAGCAAGGTCGTAGGTTACGACAATATTGCCGCTCGACCCTGAAGGCGTGACCGTGCTAACCACCGGCGCCTGATTGTTGAGAACCGTGAACGAGGAAGAATTGGCCGCTGTTCCCTGACCATAGGGGTCGCTCGGCACCACGCGAATTCTTACGCCTGTCTGGTTGCGATTGATCAACGACTGCGAGTGCCAGACGAAGGTTTGGCCATTGCCCGGCACGATGTCGGCAAGAGTTCCGGTGATGTCGTCGGTAGACATGTAAGTCACCCCGCCGTCGATCGAATAAAATACCTGAATCGAGCACAGATGACTATTGGCATCGGCGAGGTTGTAGGTAACAGTGATGTCGCCGCTGTTACCGGTCGTCGTTACCGAGCTGACGACAGGCAGCTTGTTGTTGTTAACCGTAAACGAAACTGTTTCGCCGGCGCTGCCCTGCCCAAAAGGATCTGTGGGCACAAGCCTGATTCTGACGCCACTCTGATTCGCGGCGACATCGGCGCTCGAGTTCCAGGTCAGAGAACGGCTGGTGCCCGGCGTTACTCCGGTCAGGCTACCGCTGATATTGGTTGTGGGGTTGAATGTCAGCCCGCCATCTATCGAAAAGAGCACGGCAATATTACATGGGTCGGCATTGCTGTCTATCAGAGTGTATGAAATGGGAATCGGGCCGTTGTCGCCCGTTACTGCCACCTCATTGATAATTGGCAGCGTGTTGTTGGTGATGTTGAAGGCCGCAGTCGTCATCCCGGTTCCTTCGGCACGGTTATCCTGGGGAACAAGCCTGACAAGCACACCAGTGGCGTTGGTATTGACATCGGCAACCGAGTTCCAGACAAGAGTTCGGCCAGACCCTGGCAAAACGCCACTGGTGGCGCCGCTGGTATTCGAAGACTGCAGATAGGTGTCACCGCTGTCGAGAGAATAATAAAGTTTTACCGAACAGGCGTCGTTGTTGGCATCAGCAAGCGTGTAGGTAAAGTTGATGTTACCAGCAGTGCCGCTGCGAGCCAAAGCGGTAATCGACGGGGCAACGTTGGTATCGTTGTTCAGAGCGAAAGGCGCCGAAACCCCGGCAGTGCCGTTGCCCGTGCCATCGTTCGGCACCAGGCGCACGCGCACGTCAGGCACATTGGCCGTGACGTTGTTGGTTGATTCCCAGACGATCACGTTGCCTGAACCCGGCAGAACGTTGGTCATATCGCCGCTGGCAAAAGATGATTGCGTGTAACTGACACCGCCATTCAACGAATAATGGAAGCTGACGGCGCAGGTGTTGTTTTCGGCGTCGGCAAGATCGAAAGTCACCGTGATTGCCCCGGTATTGCCGGAAGTAACGACGTTGCTGATCGAAGGCCGGCTGTTATTGGCGACGGCAAAGGGCTTGCTCATGCCGGCAGTACCGTTGCCGACACCATCGTTGGGTATCAGCCTGAACCATACCTGGTCATAAGTGCTGGAAAAGTCGTCGGCAGAACGCCAGACAAAAGTTTTGCCCGCGCCCGGGGTCAGGTTCGAAGTATTGCCGGTAATACTGAAAGTCGGAAACCAGTTGATACTGTTGATCGAATACTCGGCAATAACGTCACATGAATCGCTGTCAGCATCAGAAAGAGTGTATTCTACCGTTATATCGCCGCTGTTGCCGCTGGTGGTAACACCTGAAACAACCGGCAGGCGGTTGTTACGCAACGGGAACATGGGTGATTCAGCCGGAATACCGGAACCATCAGGATCACTCGGGATAATACGAATCTTCGTGTTCGGGTAATAACCAAGAACGTCTGCCGGGGAATCCCAGGTGATGACCTTACCTGCGCCCGGAATAATCTCCTGCTGCAGGCCATTGATCAGGTTGATGGTTTTAATGTAGTTCTGACCGCCGTCGATCGAATAATAAAAGTCGATCGAACACAGGTCATTGTTGGGGTCGAAAAGGTCGTAGCTGAAGGTGATCTGGCCGGTAGAGCCAGAATTCATGATACGCAGAATGCTGGGCATGCCATCGTTCGACAGAGAAAAGGCCGCAGAAGTGCCCGGCGTGCCGACGCCGGTACCGTCATCGACCATGATGCGCACTTTCACTTCAGGGTAACCGCCGGCAACATCGACGGCTGAGTTCCAGATGATCTCGCGTTGATCACCGGGGGTGAACCCGTTGATCTGGCCGGTAAGCGAATGGGTGCGGGTGAAGTTCACGCCGTTGTCGAGAGAGTAGTACACCTGCAACGAACCGATATCATTGTTCGGGTCGCTGTAATTATATTTGATGACAATGTTACCACGACCGCCGGTAGTAGTAACGTTGCTGACCACAGGCCGGCCAATATTATCGACCATCAGAATCGGTGATTCACCGCCGGTGCCTGGGCCACCACGATCAGTGGGCACGACTTTAACCCTGACATTGCCGATGCTGCCGTTGATGTCCGGCGGTGAGTTCCAGCTGATGGTTCGAACGCCAGGGGCGATATCGGTAGTCTGACCGGTAATGTTAGTTGTATGAGCATAGTTGACGCCGCCGTTGGTTGAATAATAAACGGCGATGCTGCACAGATCAGAATTCGGGTCGGCAAGAGTGTAAGTGACGGTAATGGCACCGGTAGTGCCGGTAGTGGTGACATTGCTGATAACCGGCGGCTGGTTCGAATTAGAAACGGCAAAAACTGCCGTTTCGGCAGGTGAACTGTTAGTGCTGCCATCGTTAGCGATTATTCTGAGTTTAACAGAAGCCTGATCACCGGGAACATCGAGAACCGAGCGCCAGACAAGACTGCGGTTGCCCGGAGCCACGCCGGTAACCGTGCCGGTCACGTTGCTGGTGTTGGTATAGCTGGCGCCACCGTTGATCGAGTATGCCAGAGAAATGCCGCATGAATCGTTTTCGTTGTCGGCCAGAGTGTATGAGACGGTGATGTCGCCGAAACTGCCGCTGGTCACAAGATTCGAAACAACCGGAGCACTGTTGTTATTAACCGCAAAAGTTGCCGAATCGCCGGCCGTGCCTGTGCCGCTGCCATCGGCAGGTTCGACGCGCACCCTGACCTGCTGGGCATTGCCCGAAACATCGAGAGCCGAGTTCCAGGTGACGGTTTTGCCGGTGCCCGGCGGGATATTGTTGAGTGTGCCGCTGAGATTGCTGGTCTGAGTGTAGGTAACACCGTTATCGATGCTGTAGTAAACATTGATCGAGCAGTTATCGCCGTTGGCATCGACCAGACTGTAAGTAATCTGGATACTGCCGGAGGTTCCGGTGGTAGTGACGTTGCTGACCACCGGCAGATTGTTGTTGTTGACCGCAAAAATCGAAGACTGGCCTTCGGTGCCGTTGACAGTGCCGTCATTCGGCATAATTTTGACTCTGACGTTGTTCTGAGTTCCGGGAATATCGGTCGCCGAACGCCAGACAATGGTGCGGCTGGCGCCGGGCAGAATTCCGGTAGTGTTGCCGGTCAGGTTACCGGTCTGAAAATAATTGGTGCCACCGTCTATCGAATAATAGACGACGATAGAACAGGCATCATTATTGGCATCGGCCAGGGTGTAGGTAATGGTTATGTCACCAACTGAACCTGAGGGCGTCACGTTGGTAACGATCGGTGCCTGATTGTTATTGATGGCAAAAGCGGCAGAAATGCCGGCCGTGCCACTGCCAACCGTATCTGCAGGCTGAACTCTGACTCTGACATCAGGCTGGCTGCCATTGATGTCGGTGGCTGAGTTCCAGCTCAGGGTTCGCCCAGTGCCGGGGGCCAGACCACTGGTAGTACCACTGACATTGCCGGCAGGCACGAAAGTCGAGCCACCATCTATCGAATAAGCCAGGGCAACCCGGCAGTTATCGTTATTGGCATCGGCCAGATCGAAGGTAATGGCGATATTACCAGAATTACCCGAGGTAACGACATTGGAAACCACAGGCAGCTGGTTGTTATTAACCGCGAAAGTTGCCGATTCAGCACCAGTACCGGTGCCAACCTTGTCGGTCGGCACCAGGCGTATTTTTACCGTAGATGAGTTGCGATTGACATCCTGAACAGATTTCCAGACGAGAGTCTTGCTGGTGCCAGGCAGAACGTTGGTGGCTGAACCGGTGTAATTAGTCGTCTGCGTATAGGTCGAACCATCGTTGGTCGAAAAGAAGACACCAATGTTGCACGGGTCATTATTACCATCGGTCAATGTATAGGTAATGGTAATATCGCCACTGCTGCCGGAAACGGCAACAGCAGATACGATCGGCAACTGGTTGTTGCTGACCGAGAAAGCTGCCGACTCTGCAGGGGTGCCGTTACCAATGCTGTCACTGGCCGCAATTTTGATTTTTACGCTGGAAGCATTGGTGTTGACGTCTGCTACTGAGTTCCAGGTCAGAGTTTTGCCGGTACCCGGCAGAACGTTGCTTGTCTGACCACTTATGTTGGTAGTCTGAGTATAGTTGACGCCGTTATCGATCGAATAAAAAACGGTGATATTGCACGGGTCGTTATTCGGATCGGCAAGAGTGTAGGTAATGGCTATGTTGCCGGAGGTTCCGGAGGTTGCAACATTGGAAACACTCGGCAGATTATTGTTGGTGACTGCAAATACCGGCGAAATGCCAGCAGTGCCATCGCCAACACCGTCATTCGGCACAATGCGAATTCTGACATTGTTCTGGTTGCCATTGATGTCGGCGGCAGAATTCCAGGTGATGGTGCGGTTACCCGGTGCTATCTCAGTTGTTTGACCAGTGATATTGGAGGTAGCGGTATAGTTCGTACCGCCATCGGTCGAATAAAAAACGCCGATAGAACAGGGGTGGTTGTTGGCATCGGTCAATAAGAATGAGACGGTGATGTTTCCAACGGAACCGCTCGTCGTAACAGCCGAAACGACCGGCAGAGTATTGTTGCTGATTGCAAAAGCAGGAGATTCGCCAGGCGTGCCTTCGCCAGCCCCGTCGCTGGCACCAACCTTGATGCGCACAGTGCTTGAATTGCCGTTAACATCGGCGCTGGAGTTCCAGACGAGGGTCTGGCCGCTACCGGGGGTGACACCCGTTAGTGAACCGGTAAGGTTAGTCGTCGGCAGATAGTTGACGCCGTCATCGGTCGAGTAATAGACGGTAATGTTACAGGCATCGTTGTTCGGGTCGGTAAGGTTATAAGTGATGGTAATGTTACCTGAAGAACCGCTCGTAGTAACGCCAGAAACGACGGGCAGATTGTTGTTGCTCACCGCAAACACCGGCGAAACGCCCGCCGTGCCAGAACCAACGGCATCTGAAGGGGTTATTCTGATCCTGACATTGCCCTCATTACCGTTGATATCCGCAGCTGAGTTCCAGGTCAGGCTGGCAACACCAGACAAAATACCGGAAGTTTTACCGGTAACGTTGCTGGTGCGGGTAAAATTGACGCCGCCATCGATCGAATAAGCTACGGTAACGTTGCAGGGGTCGTTGTTGGCATCTGTCAGCTCAAAAATCAGAGTGAAGTTGCCGGTTGTGCCGCTGGCGACAACATTGCTCACGACGGGCAAAGTATTGTTGCTGATCGCAAAGGAAGCTGAATCGCCGGGGGTTCCGGCTCCTGAGCCATCATTGGCAACCAGGCGAATTTTAACGTTGCTCTGATTACCCGAAACATTGGCTCTTGAGTCCCAGGTGAGGGTTTTGCCAATGCCGGAAGTAACACCCGCCAGAGGGCCGGTAATACCTGAAGCAGGCAAAAAGGTAGTGCCATTGTCGATCGAGTAAAAGACACTGATTGTGCAGGGGTCATTATTCGGGTCTGCCAGTGAATAGGTAATGGTTATGTCACCGGATGAACCGCTGGTGGTGACAGCTGATATTGCCGGCAGATCATTGTTGCTGACTGCAAAAGCAGACGAAACTCCGGCAGTGCCTGAGCCAACGGCATCTGCAGGAGTTATGCGAACTATTACACTGCTCTGGTTACCGCTTATATCGGCTGCCGAGTTCCAGGTAATATTGCGGTTGCCGGGAATAACAGCCGTGGTCGACCCGGTGACATTGGCAGTAGCGGTAAAAGTCGAGCCACCATTGGTTGAATAAGCCATTTCGATATTGCAGGGTTCGTTGTTGGTATCGACGAGTTGAAAATTGATCGTGATGTTGCCACTGTTACCGCTGGTTATAACATTATTGACAACGGGCAGAGTATTATTGCTGATGGCAAAAACAGATGATTCGCCAGGTGTTCCGGCGCCAGAACCGTCATTGGCAACGATTCTCACTCTGACCGCACTCTGATTGCCGGGAATATCGGTGGCGGAGTTCCAGGTCAGGGTTTTGCCGCTGCCCGGTGCCACTGAAGTTAAAACACCCGTTACATTTGTCGTTGCAGAGTAGGTCGTGCCCCCATCGACTGAATAAAAAACGGCGATCGAGCACAAATCGTTATTTGGGTCGGTCAAGGCATAGGTGAGGGTTATGTTGCCAGAAAAACCAGCCGCGCTGACAGCTGATACAACCGGAAGATCATTGTTGCTGACCGCAAAAATCTGCGACATTGCGGCCGTGCCAGAACCGCCAGCATCGGCCGGTGTAATGCGAAGCATCACACTGCTCTGGTTCCCGCTTATGTCGGCGGCTGAGTTCCAGGTGATGTTGCGGTTACCAGGAAGAACAGCCGTGGTAGAGCCAGTAAGACTGATTGTGGGAGTGAAAGTTGAGCCGCCATTTGTCGAATAGGCCACTTCGATATTGCAGGGGTCGTTGTTGGCATCGGCGAGCAGGAAATTGATGGTAATGTTGCCACTGTTGCCGCTGGTTGTAATA
Source organism: Candidatus Rifleibacteriota bacterium (assembly GCA_029564115.1). The sequence goes on from JAKQQP010000096.1 coordinate 14,891, forward strand.
TTGCTTACAACGGGCAAAGCATTGTTGCTGACAGCAAACACAGTCGATTCGCCCGGAGTTCCGGCGCCAGAACCGTCATTGGCAACGATTCTCACCCTGACCGCACTCTGATTGCCGGGAATATCGGCGGCAGAGTTCCAGGTCAGGGTTTTGCCGCTGCCCGGCGCCACCGAGGTCAATGTGCCCGTAACATTGGTTGTCGCCGTGTAGGTAGTGCCCCCGTCGATGGAATAAAAAACACCAATCGTGCACAAGTCACCGTTAGGGTCAGCCAATGTATAAGCAAGCGTTATGTTACCGGAGGAACCAGTAGCGCTGACAGCCGAAACGGTCGGCAGGTTGTTGTTGTTAACGGCAAAAACAGCTGAAGTTGCGGCGGTGCCATTGCCGACGGCATCTCTGGGAGTGATGCGAACGACGACATTACTTTGATTACCGGCGATGTTCGCCGCTGAATTCCAGGTGATGCTGCGACTGCCGGGAACAACAGCCGTAGTTGAGCCGGTAAGACTGGTTGTGGTGTTAAAAGTCGAACCACCGTCGATTGAATAGGTGACCTCGATACTACACGGCTCATTGTCGGCATCGGCAAGAGTATAATCAAGGCGAATATCGCCAGAACTGCCGTTAACGACAAGATTGGAAATCACTGGCAGCTGGTTTTGAGTTGTCGAATTGTTGACGGTAAAAACAGCAGAACTGGCAGCAGTACCAGTGCCACCCGCATCTGCCGGAGTTATGCGCACAACTACCTGCGACTGCAGATCAGCGATGTCTGCAGCCGAAAGCCAGGTCAGTTCTCTGTCGCTGCCCGGAAGAACCTGCGAAGTGCTGCCCAGGAGGCTGGTAGTTTCGATAAAATTTTCGCCACCATCGAGGCTGAAGTCTACCTGCAGGGAAACTTCATCCTGATCCTGGTCGGCCAGATTGTAAGTAAGCTGTATCTGGCCTGAATTACCAGTAGTTCTAAGGTTGGAAACCACAGGTCGCTGGTTGGCTGGCTGCACGCCTGAACCAACTTTGAGACAAACTCTTGCTACCGCTTCAAGATCACTCTTATCGGTGACTCTGATGCTGATTGTTGCCAGGCCGGCGACCGGTGGGGCAACCCAGGTTTTAAACCATTTGTGAGTGCTGGTGGCGATAACGCCGGCAGTTGCCTCCCATTCGACGCTGAGGTTTTCGCGGTTCGGGTCATCGGGGTCACTGGCTTCGGCAACCAGCTGCACCTGCTGATTTGGGTTGATGGTTGTCTAACCGGCAGTGAGCGTAACCAGTGGTGCTCTGCCAACGCCGCCAACCGGGGTCAGAGCCACTTCGACTTCGGGGGTCAGGTCGCTTTGAAAAGGAACCGTGATCGTGCGCGGCTGCACACCCGTGGCCTGCACTACGACTATATCGGCGCTGGTAACTGTTGGTGGCAGCGGCGGAGAAATAAAACGGCCCTCGAAATCGGTGCGAAAGGTTTCGCCCCAGAGAGAAAGCATAGCATCGCGCAACGGCGTGCCGGCAGTATCTTTAAGAATGCCCTGAACACGGTTTGTCGCTTCTTCTATCTGAAGTTCACCGGCGTTGACCACTGAGCTGGTCTCACTGACAGACAAAGCGCCACTGCGCACCTTGAAAGTTTTCTGGGTCAGCTGGTTGATGAGACGCACAACAATGCGGCGATTGCCAAAGGGCACCTGCTCGAGAGCAAAAGCGCCGTTACTGCCGGTTGTGGTTCTGATGGCAGGGTTGTCTTCGAGCCAGATTTCAGCCTGGGGCACAGAGGCGGAACGCAATTCATAGCGGTTGACGACGACATCACCGCTCGAAACGACCGAACCAGTGATCGTGCCGGTAGTTGCATAGGGAGGCAGAACTATTGAGCCGCTGCCACCACCACCGCCGCAACCATATGATAAAGCAAGAAAAAGAATCAAAACACAAAGAGCGGGAAACACCCAGCGCTGAGCGTTTCTCTGAACCAGTGTGAGAATCGACATGATCTGTTTACCCCTGAACCTTGTATCTATCGCGCCATAGCTTTATGCAGGCGGCTTTTATATAGCTGAACCATACTTTGTCAAACGTGCAGACCAGAAGGGCACCGCATAATTTTGACAAAACACGAGGCATTATAGCCCGAAGCCCGTTTAAAAAAAAAGGGGTAAACATCATAAAATATAAAAAAAATCCGCAACCAGATTATGGTGCGGATCTTTTTATCGAGTGTATGCGGTCAGTTAGCGGCTTTTGTCAGTTCTTTCTCGAGTTGAGCGATCTGCCGCTTTTTTTGCTCCTGTTTAAATCTAAGGTTCTCAAAAGACAGTTGATCATGTTCGTTTATCTGCCTGAAATAGGGGATTTCCTGCTTATCGGCACCCTTTTTCAACTCAGCCTGAACTCTGGCATCAGCGTGACGGGTCGCGAGAACGTTCAGTTCACCGCTTTCCTGTGGCAATCTGGCCAGCTCAGTGCGCAACAGGGCATGCTTCCCGGATGGAAGTCTGACCTCGTAGAGATGCGGTCTGATACGGGCAATCAAAGTTACCTCCAGAGGCACGACACCGGAAAGTTCCATTTGTTCAGAAATACTCTTGAATTCACGGCGGGCAAGATCGAGGCGACTCTGCACCTTTTCACTGCGTTCGAGTTCAGACAACGCACGGCGCACCCTGACAAATTCGGGATTAGCCTCGGCAGCCTGTTTGAGAAGCTTGCGGGCCGTATCGATATGCCCAGATTTGAGATAGGCCTCAGACAGGCCGATTATCGCTTCTTCGTGGGAATTTCTTTTCTGGAGGGCCAGACGAAAACTCTTTATCGCATTTTTATAATCTCTGGTAACCAGAAAAGCTTTGCCAAGTTTTACATAAGGTTCAGGGTTTTCAGGCTCGCAATGAACGGCCCGGGTAAATTCGACAATGGCTTCCTGAGCTTTACCACCGGCAAGCATTGCCTCACCTTTTCCGAGCATTGCCCAGACAAGCACCGGCATGCGATCGACCAGACGCTGATAAGCTTCGACCGCCAGTTCCCACTGATCGAGCTGCAGGTAAAGCTGCCCAAGCTGGCGATGCGCTTCGATATAAGCTGTGTCTACAGCGCCACGATGTCGGGCAATTGCCTGTTCAAAAGCGATAAGAGCGTTATCGGGCTGCTTCACCTCGACAAACGCAATGCCCAACATGTAAAGGTCGTTGAATTCGACGGTTGGACTATCAGACCAGGCGTGCAGCAGGCGTATAACCTCAGACCAGTTTTTGTTCGAAAATGCTACAACGGCTTCCTGTCTGGCTGAAACCAGGGCACCGCGGTAAACCGCTTTTGCGGCTATCGGTGCGCCACCGGTTTTGAGATCTATTCTTGAGGAGTGTATATACCCTGTGCGACCGTCGTGACTGACGCGATACCATTCACTGTTGATATCAGCAAGCAGATCGACCTCGGTCCCTTTGGGGAGGGTTTTGATAAGCCTGCTCTTCAAATCTGGAGCCATTCTGAAATTTGCGCCACCATTGAGGATAACAGCCATACCGAGCGACGAACTGGTCGCGCGCCCGGTGAAGGCGACTGCCAGAATAAATGCCACCAGAGTTGTAATAAGTATTTTTCTTGTCATAACAAGACTCTAATCGACACAATCACTGAAAAAGTTTAACAGTGAAAAAAAATTAAGCCGCCCGCGTTTCATCAATAATTATAGTCGCTTTGTCACTGCCAGGGGCAAAGCAGCCCTGACGCAATCTCTGTTCTCTTCACGACAGTCGTCTTGCCACAGCGGGCAGATGCAAAAAGGTATCAACAAGAAGGATTGGTAAGAGAGATTGCTTCGTCGCTGCGCTCCTTGCAATGACAAGTCTCTCATTACCTTGCAATCACAAGTTACTTATACTTTGCGATGACAGTTATTCATTACTCGTAATGCATAGTTGCTCGTTGTCTCACAATGACGCGCAAAAGTCTCAAAAAAGAATATCGCAGTTATTTAAAAATTTTGCTGAAAATTTCATTAAAGGATTTGTCGATCTTGTCGATACTGCATTTGAATTGCAACTTAATCACCGTAAATTCTGCGAAAGAAGGGCTGAATGAAGAATAAAGGCGCATTGAAAAAAACTATGGCCCTGCTTCTCAGTCTCGGAATAATTTCCGGGCCAGGGGCAGGTTTTGCAGCGCCAGATACCGGCAAGCGCGTGCAGCAACCTTCAATCACTGCTGACGATGAACTGGTAATCACCGGGTATTACACCATAAAGAAAGGTGATACTCTTGCCCGTATCTCATCACGCTATCTGGGTTCGGCTGAAAGATGGCGCGAAATCGTCGCCGCCAACCCTGGCATCGACCCCAAACGCATGGAAGTCGGCACAAAAATTCGCATGCCGCTCGATGCGAACCTTGAAGCGACCATTGCAGCGCTGCCGCGACCAAAACAGCCACCGGTAATTTTCAGAAAGTCGGTAGACGATCCCGGCACAAACAGAGCAGAAAAGCCCGACCTGTCGTTTCTCGATTCAGCCGCTCCCAAAAGCATTTTTGGCAGCTTGATCAGCGATGACGAAGGCGAAAACAGCGATCATGAATCTGAAGCTCAGGATTTTTCGCAAGACGAAAAAAGCCCGGAAAATGCTCTGACTTCGCGTTTTATCAATTCTGAACTGAAACTGCCCGAAGAAATCAAAAGCGGTAAAACCAGTCAGTATTTTGCCAACATAAAAGGTTTTCACGGCCTTTTTAACACAGAAAGCGCCATGTTTCCAGAAAACAGGGCGTTGATCGTCGGCCTGCAGGGTCGCTACGACAAATATGGTGAATTCGACTTTCAAGGGTTCAACATGTCGGGCAACCAGTGGGTCATGCCCCTGAACATCCTGTTTTTGCGCAATCGCCTGATGGCCGGGCTTTCTGTGCCAGTACAGGCCTGGGAGGTCAACCGCGTCGGGATCGACAACAATGTGACCTTCAGCGGCATGCACGATCCCAGCCTGCGACTTGGCTACCAGATATGGCGTGATTATGCTGGGCAGCAGGCAGTCAGCCTGCACTTCGAAGGGCGTTTTCCGTCAGGCAACTATCATCAGCCGATGCTGAACATGACCGGAAAAACCCGCTCCGGTGTTGAAGTCGGCCCTGCCGAAGCCACTCGTGGCTCATGGCTGCAGATCGGCGGGGCTTATTCAAGAAAACTCGCCGCACGCTGGAACGGCCATATGAACCTGACCCTGGCCAGCAACCCCAGAGATGGCATTGCAAAAATCAACCCTCGGGCCGGTCTTGAATACCTGCTCGACCCTAACTGCGTATTGCTCGCCGAAGTCGATGCGCCATCGTGGTCGATGGAAAAAGGCCCGGACGGCAGCAATATCGATATGCTTCTCGGACTTGCCTGGTTCAATGAACGCTGGCAGTTTTCGGTTGGCATGCCGGTCTCTATGCAGTCTGAATGGGGCTACAAAAGGGATTATGGCCTGATACTCGGTTTGAATTACCGCCAGGACTGAGACGAGGAGATTTTATAAATGGGTGGGCTGAGAGATCGTGAAAGACCGAAAAAACGGGTCAGCGGCTGGGTTGACCGGGTCACCGGCGGCATTGTCGTTGTAGTGGTGAGGCACCCGACTGAACCGGATGCCACCATTGAGGTTTATGTGCCGATTGAAAAGTTCAAAAACCGCATACCTCAAGAAGGTGAAAAGGTTTCGGTACTCATCGACGACAAAAACTGAATCAGCAAAACAATTCGTAATAGAAACAGCCCCCGTTTAACCGGGGGCTGTCTGTTGAACTTACAGATTAGAATCGGTTTTCCTTCTTGAAGACTTTTCAATGTGCGGTTAATCAGAACCGTCACCAGTGCTGATTACCCCTTCTTGCCGTTACATATCCTTTAGAGTTTTAACGTGGCTGCACTATGACGCGCATTGGTTACGTCAAGCCTCAGGCGTTCGTCGCCCTCGAGGCCTTCATTACAACCACCAGACTGGACGTTAATCTAGTCTTTCTATCCTCTTTTGAACTTCTGCCGACTGCAAGGTTCGACACACATTCTCATTGGTTGGATAACACCAACGCCTCCTGAGGTTTCTTCCCTCTTAGCGCCGTCACTGCGGGACGTGACAAGCAGGATTCCAGCCCTGCCGCATTCCGCTCTCAGGTTTTCTCAACCTCTCAGCAGAACTTGCGTCCTTAACAGCTTGCGGGTTTGTTCCACCCCGCTGGCACTCCCAGGGTTATGATCTTCAGAGCTTTACCCATGACCGGTCGACAACTGTTTCCAGCTGCCCTGCTTCTACGCTGTTACCGTCTCTACATGGTTTTCTTCCAGAAATTGCTGGCAGTTCCCACTGCCTGGCCGCCGGACTTACGTCTCACCCGACCCTGGCTCTTTCTGGCCCTGTGCTGCAAGCAGCCAGTTTCCATCTTGAGATTCGGTCATACCTTGAAGCTTTGCTCCCGGTGCTGAGCGTCTCCTACGCCGTCAGATTTCACTCCTTCGTCGCGATGACAACTCTCATGACCTTTTGTCCTTCGGGGTATCAGGCTTCACCGCCCTGGATGTTATCCTTCCTCTTACAGGGTTTGTGACCCTCATAGAGTTTTTCTGCGGTTGAAGTTGGATTCTCCGTCGATGCGGAGCCCTCCCCCCATGGAGTTTGTGCCTTTTGACACCTGCTTCTTCTTCGGTTACGCGCAACCCGAGATTATTGATTCTCTTCAGGGTCGTTTTGCCTGTCACCAGACATCTGCACCCATCTTTGGATTGCTGCCCGGAACCTGCCGGAGCTCAGAAGCAACTGCCTTGCGGCTACCGATTCTATTTTCAAAGATCTGTTCGTTCAACTAACCCAATATATATTGTTTGTTTTTGTTTGTCAACGTTTTTTATTTATTTTTTCCAGACAAAGCAAAACGCTTCTGATAATGCCTCTTTCGGCGATCTGATTATTATGGGCGGGGGCTACGGCTCAGAAGGTAATGACCATTTTTGCGTTGAGAATCGTTGCGTCGTAGCCCTGACCAACCAGGCTCTTCGAAGAGTGAACCCGTTTGAGTTCGCCATCGATGATGGTATCGGTGCCAATGAACTGTGAAAAATTCAGGCCCCCTTCGTAATGATCGCTGCTTATTCGAGCGCTGATATCCTTGTGACTGGCAAAAAATCGATAGCGCTGACTGCGCGAGGCCGGCGTCAAAACTACCGCCAGGCGTTTTTCCCATTCGCGGCTGGGCTCGAGGGCGCTGATGTCATTATGTTGCAGTGCCAGTTCGAGACTTGCCCAGTGACTGAACTGACGCTGCAGGCCGAGAATTCTGCTTTTGGTGAAGGTATCGTTGGCATCGACGAAAACATCGTCTTCGAGCCTTTCTTCATAAGTGGCATCGAGAATGTAGCCGGCGGTAAACTCGTGGCGCAGCTGCAACGATTTGAGACTGTCGCGCAATTCGCTTTGTGGTTCGTGATTGCGGTTGAACCCCTCTTCATACTCAGTGGTCAGCATCATCTTTTCGAAAGGCGTATAACGAAGTTCCCAGGTGCGCCGGTCGTTGCTCGACACCTTGATGTCGGTCTTCTGATCCTGCAGATCGCGACGACGCCAGTCGAAATAAGCCTGCAGATAACGATTCACACGATAGTCGGTGATAAAATTGGCGGTGGTTTTCTGAACCGGGTTTTCGAAACGATTGAGAATTTCGGCCTCTTCAAGGGCCGAATTGGGCAGACTCGGCGGCAGAATGTATTTGGCCGGATCGAGATCTGGGTCACGCAAAATTTTAGAGGTATTCTCGATTTTGTATTTGAGTTGGGTGCGCAAGTCGCGATTTGGTTCGTAGCGGAACTGCGAATCGGCGATTTCTGTGTCAGCACGCGAGTTGGCGAGAAAGTCTTCTTCGCGACGCCACTGGAAAAGGCCACGAGCGTTGAAAACCCGGTTTGGTTCGTAACTGAGATCGAGATTGTAGTTACGCGTTTCAGAGCGCAGACCGGAAGCCACGAGATCATCTTCGACGGCGATTCGTGAAATGCCGGTGTTCCATGAAAATGTTTCGTCGGCAACAGCCCCCATGGTGAAGTTCATTTCGAGAACTTCAGAATCTGAAGCCAGATTTATGGCATCATCGTAACCGGTTTTGTTGATTTTGGCCTGGGCATTCAGTTTGCCGACCTTGCGGTCGAAAACGACAGCCGCCGTATCGCGGCTCAGGTCAGAGGTCACTGCCGGGCCGTTTTCACGGTCGGTCTGACGGCCGCCACGCACTTCAAGCCGCGTTGCCGGGCTGGTTGCCCAGACAAAGCCGCTGTTGTAATTGCGATAATCGATTGCTGATACCGTCGTATCATCGTCAAGATTGGTTTCTGACTGCTCACCATCGATAAAAGCGCTGACTGCATCGGTGAATTTATAACCAAGTCGCAGCCGACCGCTCATGATATCGTTTACCAGGCCGCGCTCGCCCAGTTCCAGAACACCGCCTTCACGGCCAACCACTTTGAAATCTTTGTCGATGCGACGCCATACCAGTTCAGCGTCGGTGCGGCCAGTTTTGCCGACAAGCCCGAAACGACTGGCATTACCGACAAAGGCTTTATCGGCAGCGGCAGCGTCGGAATTTCGATTCGGGTCGACCCGCGAAACCGCCGCTTCGGCCTTTAACGAAAACGAAGGGGACAACAGCCAGTCAGCATCGGCAGAAACAACGTCATGCTGCATGGGAGTAACGGTTGACGAAGCGGTCGAACCAGATTTCGGAGTGGTGCTGTCGATCTCGCGCAGCCAGGTCAGGCCGACACTGCGGCCTTCGCTATGGGTATAAATCTGTCGGCTGCCAAAAAGATTACGGCTGAAGGCCATGCTTTCATCGGCCACCTCATATTCGATAACGATCCAGCGTGTGACTTCGATGGGTAGAATATGCGGCAGAAGCTTGATCAGACCATCTTCGTAATCGACGAGGTAATCGCTGCCGCGGACCAGTTGCCGCCCGTCAATGCTGACTTTTTCTGAATTCTGCACGATAGGGCTTGCCTGCATTCTGAATTCTTGCTGCTGGCCGGCACCTCTGAACTGCTCGCGACGGGCCATACCCTTCGACTGCGAAAACAGAAATATCGACTTGAAACGCTCATGAAAAGAGCCCTGAGCCATTATGCCGCGCACTTCCTTGCGAAACATCGAGAATTCAGTGCCCTCGAGGGCGAGAGGAAAATCACCCATGACGAATTTCCAGACCGGGCCATCGATGTTAACGGTAAAACGACGATCTTCGTCTTCTTTATCGTCGAGAACGGCATGCACTTTGGAATTTTCGGTAATATTGCCGTCAATCTCGAGATGCAGGCTCTGGTCGAGCTTGAACCCGGGTATCGAATCGAAATTTTCGGTGGCAAAATGGCTGATATCGCCAGAAATTTCAGACTGCTTCATTTCGAACGTCTTCGTACCCGAAATATTGATGTTGCGCTTTTCGATCTGGTGATCGGCTTCATCCCAGAAGTTTTTTGCATACTGCAGAACCTGGGCCGGCGGCGTTTTGATCGGCTGCGGTTCGTTGAACGTAAGCGACTTCAGGCCGGCCGTCTCGATCGCGACGCAATCGGGCGTAATCTCTTCTGTATCAGCTTCCATGGCTACAGAGTCGGCCGTAAGACTAACTGTCTTTGCTTCAGTCGTCTTCAACAGAACAGGAGCCATCGGGGCCGGCCGCTCGACAACGCCGGCATCAGCAAAAGCAGAAGCGGGAAACAGGCTGTTGAAAAACATGCACAGCAGCAGCAGGCGCATGGTGATAATGCGCCATCGCGAAGAATCTGCCGGCCTGAATTTCATTTTCCCCGAGGGTGAGCCTTTCGATGAATGTTCTGCAAATCTTTGCTGTTGAGATGTGTGTAAATCTGAGTCGTAGAAACATCGACATGCCCGAGCATCTCCTGCACGGCCATGATGCTGGCCCCGCCCTCGAGCATGTGGGTAGCACAGGTATGCCTGAAAACATGCGGCGAAACATCGCGGTTAATCGCTGCCATCAGGGCATACTTTCTGATGATCTTCCAGAGACCCATGCGCGACATGGCGCGGCCATAAGGGTTAAGAAACAGGGTTCGCTCGGTAATGTCTTTACACAGCTGCGGTCGACCCTTGATTATGTATTCATTCACGGCTTCGATGGCATAAGCGCCAACCGGAACAATGCGCTCGCGGCCGCCCTTGCCGATCACTGTCAGAAACTCGGCGGCAGCATTGAGATTGCCGATTTTTAAATCGATCAATTCAGACTCACGAATGCCAGTAGCATAAAGCAGTTCGAGAATTGCCCGATCACGCAGACCAAATGCGGTGCTGCTGTCTGGCTGCTGCAGAATCCGCTCCATTTCCTGCTGGCTGAGGACTTTTGGCAGAGGGCGACCGATTTTGGGTCTTTCAAGCAGAGCCGTCGGATCGTTTTCCGTATGGCCTTCACGCTGCAGAAACTTGTAGAAGCCCTTCAAAGCAGAAGATTTTCTGGCCATGGAACGCGGCGAAAGGCCGCGATCGTGCATATGAACCAGAAACAGGCTGAGCACACTGTCAATGGAGGTGCTGCTGACCTGGCGACCACGCTCGGCTGCAAAGTCGAGCCAATCTTGAAGGTCGCGACGGTATGCTTCCAGAGAACGAGGTCTCAGGCCCTTTTCAATGGCCAAATAGTTCAGAAACTGCTCGAGCAGATCTGCCGACATGTTTGCTCCTATATTCTGGTAAAGAAAATATTATCTTTTCAATTTATCGGTATTCAGCTGCTCAAAACTTAGACAATAACTCAACGAGTCATCGTTCCGGGTCGCACAGCAGAAATGGAGCCAGCACACAGCGGTCAGCCGCTAAAACAAACCGATCAGAAACTTCTGTTCCTGATCGGTGATACTGCCCGTTTTAAAGAGGCTTTTATTTATTCTTCAATTTCAATTCCTGCAGGCGTTCAAAAAGTTCGTGGTGGCGTTGTGCAAGCTCGGTTCTTTTTTCCTGCAGGTCGGCCCATTCAGCGGGGTCGATAGCATTTTTTTTAACCTGCTTGATAAGATTGCTGAGCTCTCTCATGCGCCCTGAAAGAATAGACATTTCTTTTTCGATGGCTTTGATCTCTTCGTCATAGATTCCGGCAAATGCCGGCGCTGAAAAAACACCCATGAATACTGTTGCGATAAACACAAAAAGCATCATCGAAACCGAAAAACTGCGGACGGTCAAAGATTTCATGAAAATTCTCCTCTTACCTGCTGACAAATTTATTTGAAGATCTTGCGGCCAGTTTACAAATTTTTACGACGCTGGTCAATAATTGACAACAATGTCTGAAAGAGTGCACAATCTTTTAAGATCAACAAAAGTCTTACGGAACAGGGGATACGTCATGCCAAAAAAATCACGGGGCATCATATGCTGGCTGGTTTTTCTGTTGTCTCTGACTGTGATACAGATACTGCCGGCACAGCAGGCCGTCGAAGCAAAAACCGGTTTTTCTGAAAACGATTTTGCCAGGGCCGCTGAAGGCCTGGCCAGTTCTGGCGACAAAATAGCTCTCAGCAGTATTCCCGGCCTGGCAGGCCTGGATTTGTTCAAAAACATCAATCTCAGTGAGACCTCGTTCAGCCGGGGTCAGTTTGCCGAAGGCGATGAAAAGGGGCAACCATGGCTTTGCGTCAGCGGCAAAGTAGCTCTAAAATTTGCCAGACTCGGCGAAGTCTCAGGCCAGCTGATTGCGCTCTCGAGGCTTTTTCGTCAGGACGGGGTAAGAACCGCTCTGCTCATCGTTGGCGAGCCCGACAAAATAAGGGCAAAAATTGCAGGGCTGAACAGCGAGCCAATGCAACAGCTCAAGTTTTCCTGCGCGGCGTTTTCTTATGCCAATGAAGCACACGAATGGGCTGCATCTGAATTGCCGGCGAGCGTCAAAAACGATCTGAGAGCTTTTATCGCCGAAGGGGAGCTGCCGCTGACACTGGCAAAGGGCGAGGGCGCATGTTTCACCGCCGGCCTCAAAGACAATTCGATTCTGGGCAAACCATTCGAACTGCTGAACACGACTCCTCCGGCTCTGCTTTTCAACGTTATTTTCGCGCCAACTAACGATGAAAGCACCAGGCTTAGAGCCAGACTGCTTAATTCCGTCAAACCCAGTCTCAAGCTGCCGATCGGGCTGACCCTCAATCTGCCCTCCGGGCTCGATATATTCACGCTCAGCCCCACACAGCTGATGAGTGCCATCAAATTCAGTGCCGACTATGATTTGCGCAGCCTTGGGCTCGACTTCAGCGGTTCGATACCAATAGATCTGAGTTTTCCGCTGACACAGTTCGATATAAACAAGGGTGTTGCACTGACGGCGCATATTCCGAATGACTGGCACAACCCTTTTGGGCTGCCGTTTTCCATTTATAATATCAAGCTTTCTGCCATCATCGCCGGGGAGCTGCCGACATTAGGAATTGGCGGAATCGTCGACTTCGGCTCATTGAAGCTGAACGTCGGTTCTCTGCTCTCTGGCGGCACCTTAGTCGGCCTCAAAGGGGCAAGTGACCTGGTCAGGTTTGCTGAAATAGCTCAATTTGCCCGATTGCGGCTACCAGAAGAACCTTATTCTCATCTGGCTGTCAAAAATTTTGAGTTTACGGCTGCAAAAATAACCGACCCTGGCCTCAATTTGAGCAAAGGCGTCACAGTCAGTGGTGACCTGACATTCAAAGACAGTCTCACCCTGGGCAGCCTGCAGTTGAACATTTTTGAACCATCTGGAATTACCTGCCAGGGCTGGTGCCGCCCCATAGACCTCGGAACACTGTCTATCACCGGCGCCGGCCGTGATAAACAGGCAGGCAACGACGACGACGGCCCGGCCATAGATCTTCTTTACCGCCCAGACACTGAACCACCGCTCGATGCCTCGCACAAATTTTATTTAAGCGGCGAAATCCGTATTCCGGTCGCTGCAACCACGCTCGAAACCCTTCTCGATGTCTCTGCCGACAAGATTGGCATTGTCATGCAGGGCAGGCTTGCGGGCATGTTCAGTGCCGACATTCAGGCAACCGGCACCCACGAAATTCTTGCCGGCGGCCAAAACAGTGCCGACCTCGAATTCAGCGGCCAACTGGCTGCCGATTTCATTAACCCGCTGCGTGGTCGGCTCGTCGATTCTGTCAGCAGCGACCAGACCGTCAGAACAGCGCTTTCCATGATGGGTGGGCTGGCGTTGAATATTAATTCAGTAGAAATATCAGGCCGGTTCAGCGATCTGGCCAGCGGCAAAGTCAGCAATATGATGATTAAAGCTTCGGTTTTCGGCAAAGAATTTGCGGTTAATTCAGCAAACGTCGCCTTTTCTGACTTTATGAACATCAAAAACCGTATCAGCCAGGTGATTTTAGAGATTGCCTCCGGCCTGCGCGGCTCACTGCCATCACCTCAGCCCCCAAAAACCACAACGAATCATTAAAATCGCAGCAGGAGCAAAGGCATGGCAAAAGAAATCGAGCGTAAATTTCTCGTTAACGGCGACGAATGGCGCAAGGGTGCCACTGGTTCAGTTTATCACCAGGGCTATCTCTGCCATACACCCGAAAGAACGGTTCGTGTCAGACTGGCAACCGGACGGGGTTTTGTTACCATCAAGGGGGTAACAAAGGGGGCGGTGCGTGATGAGTTCGAGTATGAGGTTCCGGCTGCTGATGCCAAGGCAATGCTGGCACACCTTTGCGAGAAACCGCTGATCGAAAAGACCAGATACCTGGTGAAGCATGCGGGTCTGACCTGGGAAATCGATGAATTCCATGGCGATAACGCCGGGTTGATCGTCGCCGAAGTCGAGCTGCAATCAGCCGATCAGCAGATCGAAAAACCAGCCTGGATCGGTCTCGAAGTCACCGACGACCCGCGCTATTACAACGCCAACCTGGTAAACAGGCCATTTAAGGCCTGGTAATATTCCCTGAACCGATCTTTCTGTTCAGAATTATGCATTTTTACGACGCACCAATGGTTCGGTGTATAAACACGACACAAGCCGGTTAACCGGCCAATGTTCAGATGGCTGCTTTTTTGCCCGCATCCGCGTTTATCCGTGTTAATCCGTGGCCTAAAGCTCTTCTTCCGTGTTAATCAGTGCTCAGCTTCTGATGGTTTCGGTGAAGCGGGTCAGCACTTTTTCGTAGAAATCGGCTGACATGCGGCCGCCACGAGCTTCTTTTAGCAGTGGCAACATGGCACGCAGGTCACCCTGCTCGGCCAGCGCTTCTATTGCGTTGCGATACACCATATCTTCTTTGTCGGCGAGCATTTTCAGAAGAATCGGTGTGCCTTCGCGATCTTTTATGCGGCCAAGGGCAAACACTGCAGAAGCCCGCACCCAGCGGCTTTTATCGCGGGCCATTTTTTCTAGCTCGGTAAAAACCTCTTCGTGGCCGCTGCGCCAAAGAGCGATTGCCGCGTTGACGCGCACACGGTCGTTGCGGTCATGCAGCAGCTTGTGGCATGCTTCCGGTAGACCGGGCCACTTCAGCTCAGAGAGAGCCTCGACGGCATTGGCCCTGACGCGGGCATCTTCATGCCCGAGCTGCTGGGCCAGCACTTCAGAATAGTCAGTGTTGAACGTTCGACCAAGAGCCGTAACAGCCGTTGCCCGAACCCAGATGTCGGTATCGTGAGCCTGCAGAATTTTAACCAGCTCGGCATTCAATTCAGGGTCATTCAATTTTGACGAAGCATCGACGGCGTTGATGCGAAGCCAGCGCTCTTTAGCAGCCAGCGATTCTTTGATCAGCCGCCCGACTTTATCGCCGCCGATTTGACCGAGAACCAGGATCATCTGCTCCTTCACAACCAACGGCATGCGGTCGAAGTCGATGAGAATTCGGTCAGCGATGCGTTCACCCATAGCGGCAATCGCTTCTATGGCCGCAGATTGCAGGCCTTCGTCGGCAGACTGCAAAAGTCGGTAGAGCTCGTCGTAAAGTAATGGCGATTTTTCAGCTTCGGCCTTTCTGACAAGTGCCAGACGAATTTTGGGGTCTGTCTCAGCCGGCAGCCAATGCCGCAGAACCGTAATGCGTTCATCGGCGCCGAACAAGGCCAGACCTTCGATAGCTATTTCTCTGATACGATGGCGGGAGTCTTCGAACAATGAGTTAAAAATACTGCGGTCTTCGATTAGCGGTCTCGTCACCAGAGCTTCGGCAATGATCTGCCTGACTTCGGAGTTGGCAGATTTAACCAGCCGTCTGACATGAGCGTAAGCACCTTCGTCCTTCAAGCGCGAAAGAGCGATATTCGCAGCCAGCGAAACACCCCAGTTACCGTTTCCAGAAAGCATTTTCAGTGAAGTATGGCGCTCGGCGGAAGGATGTCTGATAAAATAATTGATTGCCGCGATCAGCAGTTCAGGGTCACGTGTCTGCCCGAGAATTTCGTTCATCAGCGAGGCCACCCGAACGTCGTCATAACCGGCCAGCAGCTCAAGAAGCCTGCTGCGTATTTTTGGCGGCTTATCGGCGCTGCACGCTCTTATAACCACATCGAGAGACGACTGAAAATTGAAACTGCGCAAAGCCATGAGAGCGATATCAGCGAGTTTATCGTCATCGTTGACGGCAAACTCGATGATGTGCTTGACCGAACCAGGGTTACCGATGTGGCCAAGAGCCTTTACCACCTGCTCTACCACTTCACGATCGGGGGACGAAAGCAGGTCGACGAGAGCATCGGCATGCTGCCTGATACGCAAAATGCCAAGAGCAGCCGCCGACAGGAGTTTTTCTTCTCTGTTGGTGCTCTTTAAACCATCTATAAGATTCTGAAAGCGGCTTTTTCCTGATTCGGGCATAGCGAAGCTCCTTATTTACTTCTGGTCAAGGGGTTCTTCTACACGTCTGATATTGGCACCAAGTCTGCTGATGCGCCCGACGAGATCCTCATAACCCCTGTCTATGTGAAAAATCTGACTGATTTCAGTGTGCCCCTGAGCTAAGAGCCCGGCAAGCACCATCGCAGCTCCGGCACGCAGGTCGGTTGCCGAAACCGGGGCGCCCTGCAAAGATTTCACTCCATGCACAACGGCAGTGCGATCATGAATGGTAATGTTCGCTCCCATGCGTGCCAGCTCAGACACATGCATAAACCTGTTCTCAAAGATAGTTTCGGTAATGGATGAGCTGCCATCGGCAAGGCACATGGCAGCCATGAGCTGCGCCTGCAGGTCGGTTGCAAAGCCAGGGTATGGCAAAGTCTTGACTTCGACGGCTTTCAGTCGCCGAGGGGCCTTAACTACCATGGCATCAGCTTCAGTAGTGATTTCCGCCCCCATTTCCCGCAGTTTGTTGATCAAAGCGTTCAGATGGTCTGGTTCACAGTTTTCGACCCTGACCGGGCCACCGGCCATAGCACCAAGCACCGCAAAAGTTCCGGCCTCGATACGATCGGGCATGATGCTGTATTCGCCGCCACCCAGTTGCTCGACACCGTCAATGATAATACTCGGGTTGCCAGCACCTTCTATTTTAGCGCCAATTCTGTTGAGAAATCTGGCCAGATCGACTATTTCCGGTTCCTGGGCAGCATTCTCGATCACAGTGCGTCCTTCGGCCAGAGTGGCCGCCATCATAAGATTTTCAGTGGCACCGACCGAGGGAAAATCGAGAAGAATCCTGGCGCCACGCAGTTTTTCAGCCACAGCGACAGCACAGCCGCCTTCGATAGAAACCTGAGCTCCAAGAGCCTCGAAGCCCTTGAGATGAATATTGACCGGACGCACGCCGATAGCACAGCCACCCGGCAGCGGCACCCGCGCTCTTTTCAGACGGGCAAGCAACGGCCCCATGACAAAGAAACTGGCCCGCATCGTTTTGACCAGTTCGTAAGGTGCTTCATCACTGATCTGACCCGAAGCATCGAAATTGTAGATATTGTTTCCGCTGTGGCCGGCTTTAACACCCAGAGCCTGCAACACCAGCGACATGGTCTCAACATCGTTGAGTGCCGGCACGTTAGTGAGTCGAACCGGTTCAGTGCTGAGAATCACCCCTGCCATGACAGGAAGCGCGGCATTCTTCGCACCACTGACCTTGATACTGCCACTCAGAGGCTTTCCGCCCTCAATAAGAATTTTTGCCATGACTCAGTCTATTTCTATCCTTTCGAGCGTAATATTACCTTCTTTGAGCATCTGAAGCGAGAGTTCGTCGGGGTAATCCCCAAGAAAAACTATTCTTTTTATGCCCGCATTCATCAGCATTTTAGCACAGGTCACGCAGGGCTGGTGAGTGCAGTAACAATCGCTTCCCTTCAGGGAAACACCGAACGCTGCCGCCTGCAAAATAGCATTCTGCTCGGCATGCAGACCGCGACATAATTCCTGACGCTGGCCTGATGGAATTTTTTGCGCTTCGCGCAGGCAGCCTTCAGGAAGCTGAAAACAATGAGGGATACCCACAGGCGCACCATTGTAGCCCGTTGCGAGCATGCGGTTTTCACGCACTATCACCGCACCAACCTGGCGACGCAGGCAGGTAGAGCGTTGCGCTACAAGTCTCGCAATCCGTAAAAAATAAACATCCCAGCTGGGACGCTCTGAAATATGGTCGTGAACTGGTGGTGAAACAGGGTTATTTGGTTCCATACAGTCGATCTCCGGCGTCGCCAAGACCTGGCAGAATATAGCCCTTATCGTTCAGGCATTTGTCGAGTACACAGGTGTAGATATCGACGTCAGGATGAGCTTTCTGAAGCACTTCGACACCTTCCGGGCACGAAACCACGCAAAGAAACCTGATTCTGGTGGCACCCGCCTTTTTGATAATCTCGATCGACTTCGCCACCGTCCCGCCGGTAGCAAGCATCGGGTCGAGAACGAAAACTTCCATGTCGGCGATTCCCGGTGGCAGTTTGCAGTAATACTCGACCGGTTGCAGGGTATCGTGATCACGATAAAGACCGATGTGGCCAACCCGGGCCATGGGCATAAAACTGAGCAGCCCATCGACCATGCCGAGGCCGGCACGCAGAATCGGCACTACGGCCAGCGTGCCTGTTGAAATATGGTGCGCTTCCGCCTGCATCAGAGGAGTCTCACAGGTAGTATTTTCAACCGGAATGCCGCGCGTCGCCTCATAGGCCAGCAACATCGACAGCTCCTGCATCAGCTGACGAAAAACCTGAACATCAGTGTGTTTTGACCGTAAAAAAGTTATTTTGTGCTTTACCAGGGGATGGTCAACAACAATCAGTTTTCCCATGTCACTGTTGTCCTTCGCGGGTGATTTCGATCTTGCCGATACGTTTGAGGTGGCGGCCACCTTCAAAATCAGCAGAGATAAACTTTTCGAGAATATCTATCGCCAGTGCCTCGCCAACCAGCCGACCACCCAAAACCAGAACGTTGGCGTCATTGTGACGGCGCGACAGCTCAGCTTCAAGCGAACAGTGGCACAAAGCCGCCCTGATACCGTGATGACGGTTGGCTGCAATCGAAATGCCTATGCCAGAACCGCAGGTAAGCAGCCCAAGCGAGCCTGGGTCAGCCATAACACTGGCAGCAACGGCATGAGCATAATCAGGGTAGTCACATGACACGGCAGAGTGGGTTCCAAGGTCTTCGACCTGATGGCCAAGTTCCTTAAGTCGCTTTATCAGGGTCTTTTTAAGTTCAAAACCGCCGTGATCCGAGCCGGCATATATCTTCATTCTTTTCCTCCAGCGTGGGCGATGCTTCATAATACACAGGTAGCAGAATATATTTCAACAACTATCCTGCACCAGTTCCGCAAACAGCAACGGATTCATGAGCTTGCCGGGTTTTTGCCGGAACTGGTCAGCGGCTGAGATTGTCATAGCGCTGGGTCATCTGATCGTAGGCGGCGAGCTTTGCTTCAAGCTTGTTGTCTTCCATTCCGTAGCGGAAACGGCCAGTATCTTCCGGGTAAGCTTTCAAATAAAATTCAACCCAGAATTCCTTGCGTTCATGGTTGTATTCCGCACGGGCTTCCCAGCAGTGCAGATCACGTACCAGGCCAATCGTCAGGGGACTGAACTTTTCGTTGAGGTGATTGTAGTTGCCCGAAGCGGAAACTGCCCACAAAGGCCTGATTGTCGCCTGGTAGTTGAAAGAAGTGTTGGTTATCCGACCGTATTCATGCGGGTAAGTCAGGCTGGTATCGAACGACCACAGGTTCGAGGCCATGCGATAACGCATGTTGAGATTACCTGGAGTCAGCTTGGTCAGATCCATTTTTTCGAAAGAAACGGGATCAGGAATGTAATCGCGACGGATAAAAAATTCCCAGCTGCGGTAAGCATCCATGCGTGAGCGACGTGAATAATCCCAGTATACCTGTTCGAGTCGGCTTCTGACACGGTTGTAATTAAAATTGACAGGATTGAACGACCATGAATTTTGCGCAAACCTCAGACGGGTCGAAAAAACGTCAGTTCCGGTAAATGAATCGAACTGAAACGGTGATTTACCTTTGCTAGTCGAGATATTGTAGTTGAACTCGAGGTTGGTCACATTCGAGAATCTGTGCGTCGCACGCACCATCGTCGAGCCATTTTCCCTCTCGATGCCGCCAGAATAGTAGCTTTTCTGCAGGTTATACGATGGAGTGAGGTCAAAGCGCTCATGCACCTGAATGGTGGGCACGGTGACGTTCACCCGGGCATCTTTTTTTTCTGAGTTGTTGACGTTGTTGAGCGGACCATCTTCGTAACGGCCATACATGCCAGAAAAGCTGAAAGTCATAGGCACGCCCGGAGTGGTGTAGGCAGGAAAGCTGAAATTGATTTCGGGGAGGCGGTTGAGAAGCTGATAATTGGAATCGAGTGTGTATTTATCGCCATCGAGGTCATAGAATTTATTGGCAACGATGTTCATGGTCATGAACTTCAAAACCGGGCGATAATTGAGCTGCACGGTTAAATCCTGATTTTCGGCCTGGCCGGCGTATTTATCACCACTGTAGACGAAGCTGGTGTTGAGACTTTCGCCACCGGCAAAACTGTAGCTGTGGGTCAAATTCATCTGCGTATTGGAACGGTTTCTTTTCGTTTCATTGAGCTGATAAAAATAAATCGAGCCATTGCCCCGATCGCCGCCGTTATAATTGCCATTGAAACCGAAGCCGCTGCCACGCTTTTCAAAAACGTCGGCGTTGAACTTTCCAGAGACTTTCTCGTTGATCATCAGATCGGTAGTAAACTTGAAGTATATGCCGTCGATCTGCGACATGCCCTGGCGCGTGTGGAAAAACTTCTCGCGACTTTTAAACTCCGAATAGTCTCTGCCGCGATGATAGAGGGTTTTGCCCTTCCATTTAACGCGCAGATCTTCGAGAGTCATTGACTTTTCGGGGTAGCTTTCGATCTTATCGCTGGTAATACGGTAGTGAGGGTGATCTACCTCATCGCAGGTGGTCTGCATGACATCTTTGGCGATGCTGTATCTGGGACTGACGTATACTTCAGCGGCACGAAAGTAATTACGATTTTTACGGATCTCGGCGTCGCGCATCCAGCCTTCGCCTTTTTTCATGTTGTAAACCAGAAAATCGCCGGTTGTCTGGTCGTAACCCTTCCAGAAATCAACGTTTCCCTGGGCGAAAATGTCTTCAGTTGCAGTGTTTGCCTGAATATTTTCGGCGCTTATTTTCATGTCCTGATACGAAATGTAGGCTTTGCCCTTGGTGACTATCTGCTCTGCCTTGGTGCGGTATTCAAGATAATCACCATAAATTTCGACAGGGAACTTCTGGGTATCTATCGAGGGAACATCAAAGGCATGAGAAGGCATGATTTCAGAAAAAAATACTGAAATCACCGCCATGATCAGCAGTAATCTGCGAATCTGTCTGCCTTTTTTAATCTGCCAGTGCAATTTTTTACCTGTAAAGCACAGTTAATCACAGAAACCTGAAACCCCCGTTTCTGCATCATATACATCGGCAAAACTCACAAAGAACCTGAAGAAAAAATCATCTGCGTTCATCCGCGGTGATCACGTGGCTATATTTATCTGTTTTAATTTTGGGCAAACTATCGAAAAAAAAGTGTATAATTAAGAAGTAGACGTACAGCGGGAGGGTTTATATGCGACGACAACCGATGGTAATCATACTGTTACTGTTGTGTTTCGCGACATTTTTATCCGTTACGGCAATGGCTCAGAGTGAAAGCTACGTGGACACAATTTACCGCGCCATCGATGCCGGTATCGTCGAAGATGACTATCAGGGCAGCGAAAACCTCACCCCCCAATGGGATAACGACAGCCTGGTAATCTCCGACGACGCTTCTGCCACTGTCGAAATAGCCAGTGCAACTCCTGAAGTCGAACGCATGAACAACATTATCAATGACCTGACCCGCATAATAATAGGCAAAATGGGCGGCATAGTTCCTGGCTTTAAAATTCTCGACTGCGTAGTTACCCCTCCTCCAACTGAAACCGATACTGGCACCAGCACAGAGACCAGCAGCGATACCGACACAAACACTGAAACTGGCACAGATACCGGTACCGGCAGCGATACCGACACAAACACCGAAACTGGCACAGATACTGGCACCGGCAGCGATACCGACACGAACACCGAAACTGGCACAGATACCGGTACTGGCAGTGATACCGACACAAACACCGAAACTGACACAGACACCAGTACTGGCAGTGATACCGACACAAACACCGAAACTGGCACAGATACCGGCACTGGCAGCGATACCGGAACAGGCACCGATGTCGGCGATGATGATCCGATCGATACACAGAAAGCTTACATGAACAGCTATTATGGCATCGAAGGAAAGGACGGGACGTCTTCCTGGTCTGAAACCCAGCTCGTTCTCGCCAATGAACTACTCGAAACCCTGCCGAAAGATTTCAGAGACTGCACCGACGAAATAATACGTGATGGCCCGCCGCCAGAGGGTGCCCCCAATGGCGCATCCGGGTATGTCAAATTTTTTGAACGCAAAATACACCTGCTCGACAGCAGCACCAAAATTTCTCAGAGTGTTCTCGACCAGATGACCGAAAAACTCGGGCGACCGCCAACCACAGAAGAGCAGCTCGTACAGATCAAATTTCAGTTCAAAAAAACCATAGCTCACGAAATGACTCATTGTTTTCAGAACACTCACCCCGACATCTACCGTGAATGGCAGACAAAATTCTGGCCAAATGACACGATAACCGGCAGCTGCCCAAGCAACTATGGCAAACAACCCTATGAAGACATGGCCGAGTCTGTAGCTCTTTACATAATGGGTGGTCGCATTGAAAACGGTTTTTTCATCACTGCGTACGGCACTCAAATGGACATGGAACGCTACAACTTTGTCAAAACCTATATTCTCAGCGGCAAAGAATACCTGAAGCAGGCTGAACCAACAGAAGACGCCAGTATCTGACTAAAAACAGACAGCCGTCTCACCCTCTGTTTTGCAAGGTGAGACGGCTGTCTGACTTTAGCCGGAATGTATTAAGCTCCTTAAAGACTCAAGGGTTCGTAAGCTTTTGCGGGAGCCGGCTCTTTTTTTGCCGCTTCTTTTACTTCTTCGAGGGTTCTACCATCACCCATACCGGTCAGTTTGCCGGTCACGGCATCGATTGGCCAGCAGCCCTGAATACCGAGATGAACCAGGTAATGGTCTTCGTTTTTCTTTAAAAAAAGCAGTACTCTGGTCTTCTCGACCAGAACAGCGTTGTCTTCTATGAGACCGTAAGTTTTTATTTTCAGTTTTTCGCCAACGGCGACTTTGCCTTTTATCGGTTCGTCGACCTTGACCAGATTCGCTATTACCGTGGCTCCTGATTCGACGCTGCCAACGGTTTTAACGGCTTCGACATCGGCGACGACGATGACGTCGGCTCCTTGAGCAATTTCATCGAGACTGGCTTCGATAATCATGGCATGCCCCCAGAAACAAACCAGACAAAAGATTGCCACAAGTGCAAAAGTCTTCATTGTTTCCCCCTGTTTAAAATAATTCAGATCTCTTATTTATTTTAGCAGAATTTGCGGCAAAAGAAAGCTTCTTGAGTTTTTATCTCTTTTACGGTAATGAAATTAGCGTCATAAACACCTTACAAATAAATACATGGAGAGATAGATAATGGCAGAAAACAGAACTGGCACATTGCTGGTTAAAAGAGGAATGGCCGAAATGCAGAAAGGCGGCGTCATCATGGATGTCGTCAATGCCGAACAGGCTAAGATCGCAGAAGAAGCTGGTGCTGTAGCAGTCATGGCGCTGGAACGCGTTCCTTCAGACATCAGAAAAGCAGGCGGCGTAGCCCGCATGGCCGACCCCGGCATAATCGAAGAAGTGATGCAGGCTGTTTCCATACCGGTTATGGCCAAGGCCCGCATTGGCCATATAGCTGAAGCCCGCATTCTCGAAGCGATGGGCGTCGACTACATAGATGAGAGTGAAGTTCTGACCCCTGCTGACGAAGAATTTCACCTGCTCAAGTCTTCATTTACCGTGCCTTTCGTCTGTGGCTGTCGCGACCTGGGCGAAGCCTGCCGACGCATCGGCGAAGGCGCCGCCATGCTGCGCACCAAAGGTGAACCGGGCACCGGCAACATCGTCGAAGCGGTTCGCCACATGCGCAAAGTCAATTCACAAATTCGCAAAATCATCGGAATGAGCGAAGAAGAAATAATGGTCGAAGCCAAACAACTCGGAGCTCCTTACGAAATCCTCATGGAAATAAGAAAGTTTGGGCGACTGCCAGTGGTCAACTTTGCCGCCGGTGGTGTGGCAACTCCAGCCGATGCGGCTCTGATGATGGAGCTCGGAGCAGACGGCGTCTTTGTGGGTTCAGGTATTTTTAAATCTGAAAACCCCGCTCTGTTTGCCAAAGCCATTGTCGAAGCGACGGCCAATTATCGTGACTACAAGCTTCTCGCCGAAATTTCAAAAGGTCTCGGCACAGCGATGAGCGGTCTGGAAATGTCTTCACTATCAGATTCGCAGCGCATGCAGGAACGCGGGCAATAAAGGTAACAACAATGAAAATAGGTATTCTAGATCTTCAGGGTGATGTTCGTGAACATGCCGCCGCCATAAAAAAATGCGGAGCCGAGGTCGTCACAGTAAAGTCAGCGGCTGACCTGAATCAGCTCGATGGTCTGGTTCTGCCGGGCGGCGAAAGCACCAGCATACGCCGCCTCATTGATTCAAACCAGCTTCTGATGCCTCTCAAAAAATTTGCCGCCTGCGACAGACCAATTTTTGGAACCTGTGCCGGCCTCATTTTGATGGCAAAATCAATTTCTGGTTCAGACCACAGCCATCTTGGCATCATGGACATCGTTGTCGAGCGCAACTCATTCGGCCGTCAGACAAGCAGTTTTGAGGCGCAACTCAACATCGAGAGCATCGGGCGCAACTTTCCTGGTGTCTTTATCAGGGCTCCGCATATTGTCGAAGTCGGCGAAGAAGTTGAAGTTCTGTGCAAACACGACGGCAAAATCGTCATGGCCAGGCAGAACCACATGCTTGGCTGCGCTTTTCACCCCGAGTTAACCGCCGACCAGCGCGTCATTTCATACTTTGTAAAAATGGTTAGAGAATCTATCGGCGCCCGCGCCAGAGTCTGATGCCACAGCTCCGACCCAATTAGCGATTTGCGGGGCAGCTCTTCCTGTGTTATTTTTTACGCCTACCCAAGTAATGAGGAGAAATTATGAGTCAGAACGACAGACTGTCGCCGAAAGCCTACGAAGAAATAGACGGGAAAGATTACCCCAGCTTTGTGCCGACAAGTGAGACACCGCTTGAATTTACGCTCAAAGCGGTAGTAATAGGTATGATCATCGGTTCGGTATTTGGCGCAGCAAACGCCTATCTTGGCCTTAAGGTAGGGCTTACCGTCTCAGCATCTATTCCGGCAGCGGTAATGGCCGTGGCCATTTTTAGAATTTTTTTCAGACAGGGAACCATTCTTGAAACGAACATCGTGCAAACCGTTGGCTCTGCCGGTGAATCACTCGCAGCCGGTGTAATTTTCACGATTCCAGCCTTTTTTATCTGGGGTCTCGAACCCTCCAAACTCGAAATAACGACCATAGCCATTGTTGGTGGCGCTATCGGCGTGTTGTTCATGATTCCGCTGCGACGTTACCTGATTGTGCAGGAACACGGCAAGCTGCCATACCCGGAAGGAACAGCCTGCGCTGAAGTTCTGGTCGCGGGGCAGGGTGATATTTCGAAAGCCAAAACTCTTTTTCAGGGAATGGGTATCGGAGCGCTCTACCAGGCACTGATGCACAACCGCCTCTTCGGTCTCTGGAGCAAAGAGCCGGCGGCTCATATTCCGCGTTTCAAGGGTGCCGAAATCGGTGCCGAAGTTACCCCCGAACTGCTTGGGGTCGGCTACATCATTGGCCCGCAGATTGCAGCCATAATGCTCAGCGGTGGTATTTTCGGCTGGTTGGTGCTGATTCCACTGATAACCCTGTTTGGTGAGCACTGCTCTGCCCCCATTTACCCTGAAATAACCAACCTGATCAGCGACATGGGCCCTGGCAGCATCTGGTCACGCTATATCCGTTATATTGGTGCTGGCGGCGTTGCGTTTGCCGGTATTTTCTCGCTGATCAAATCGATTCCGGTCATTATTTCCAGCTTCAAAGCAGGCTTTTCACAGCTCGGAAAAAATGCTGCCGACACAGCGACAGTCAGAACCGATACCGACCTGCCGATAAGCGTGGTTGTCTTCGGTGCCCTGGGTCTAGCTCTGGCCGCCACAATATTTTTGAACATGTCGATCTTTCATTCACTGGCTATGTCTGCCATTGCTGGTATTCTGATCGTCATTTTCGGCTTTTTCTTCGTAACCGTATCATCACGCATCGTCGGCCTGCTTGGCTCTTCATCAAACCCGATTTCGGGCATGACCATAGCCACTCTTCTTCTTACCTGCATTATATTTATTCTTGCCGGCATGGCAGATATGCCCAACGTGAAGATTGCAGTTCTGACAGTTGGCGCCTTTGTCTGCATCGCCGCCGCCATTGCCGGTGATACCTCTCAAGATCTGAAAACCGGTTTTCTCATCGGCGCAACTCCAAAATATCAGCAGATCGGTGAATTTGTCGGAGTAATTTCTTCTGGTTTAACCATGGGTTTCGTAATGTATCTGCTCAAAGACGCGATTACTACTGGTGAACTGCCGGCCCCCCAGGCAAATCTGATGAAACTGGTCGTTGACGGCGTCATTGGCGGCAATCTGCCCTGGAACCTTGTTATCAGCGGCATGTTCATCGCCCTTGGTGTCGAACTTCTCGGCATCAACTCGCTGGCTTTCGCTGTTGGTCTTTATCTGCCTCTTTCTCTTTCAGTTCCGATAATGGCCGGGGGCATCATTCGCTGGGTTCTCGAAAAACGCACAACTGACCCCGATCTCGAAGAAAAACGCGAAACCGGTGTTCTTTATTCATCAGGCCTGATTGCCGGCGCCGCTCTTACCGGGGTCTTCATCATGGTTCTCATGGGCATCGCCGAAAAAAGTCCGACCCTGCTCGAGGGCATCAACAAGCCTGGCATTCACCTCGCATCAACTCAGCTCAGTAATGTTGAAATAAATGGTCAGCAGTTGTCTGGCGGTTATCACAAAGTTTCACCGGCGATTTACCCGGCCACCGACGATATCGTCGAGAAAGTTTCAGCTGCCAAGGTCGCTCTGCGCGAATTAAAAGCTGCCGCAACAGCCGATACAGAGGCAATAAGCGCTAAAGAAACCGAAATCGCCGCTCTTAACGGGCAAATACAAAAAGCCAAAGTTCAAACTTTTGCTGTCAAAGCCCAGCTGAATGGTGCAGCGGTCGAAACCAGCATCGATCTGGGTAAATGGGAACAGGCCTACCTGGTCGCAGCCGACGGCAAAATCGAAGTGGCCGGCGAAGCCCCGGGCAGCCAGTCTCGCGCTGTCATGGCCTTTTTGGCTCTGTGCGCCACTCTCGCTTATTTCGCCATGCGTAAACCGATTAAAAACGGCAACTGATAGCCGCGACTAAAAAAATCCCGGGGCAGTCATCTGCTCCGGGATTTTTGTTATCAGAAACAAAAAACCTCTCGCGCTCAAAAATAATAATAAATGCTGCGATAATCAGAAGCTTTTTCACCCAGCAGCTCCAGCTTCTTCAGATAGTCATGAATAGCGATGTCGGTGTGCAGATAAGACTCGGCATTGGCGATGAATTTTTCCCAGGGGTGAAACTCATAAACCCGCCGGCCATCTGGCAAAATAGTCAGCAGCAGATGATTCTGCTCGGCCCGCAGATAGTTTTTGCCCAACCCCGGTACATTGTAAACCGGCTCATCGGTTCGCACCAGGCCAGGTAACAGACGAGCTTCTTCTTTCGCTTCCTGTTGCAGGCGTGCCAGAGGTACTCGATAAAAATCGGTTTCCTCTTTTCCCTTGGCATTGAAGGTATAATACGGTTCGACACCGATAAGTCGCAGCCAGCGGCGCAGCGCACTTACCTCGAACCGGCGGCAGTTCTGAATGGTAAAAACAGTCTGGTTGTAACAGCTCATGCCATGTTTTCTGAACTTTTGAATTGCCTGCATGGCTTCGGGCGTTATCTCGTAACTATGCTCAAAATGGGTTACAATAGCGATTTCGCGACGGCCTGGCTCGTGGAAACCGGCAATCATGTCTGCCAGCTCATCGGTTATGCGCTGCGGTAAAGCTACCGGGGTGCGTGTGCCAATGCGAACCCGTTGCACAGTCTTTATTGCCGCAAGTTTTTCAAGAACGTAGGCAATATTTTTGTCGCTCATCACCAGCGGATCGCCACCGGTCATAAGAACCTCATTAACAGCCGGATTAGCAGCTATCCATGCAATGGCCGCATCGATTTTTTCTCGGGGTGCAAGTGCCTGCGGAGCATAAGCGTCTTCGATTTCCCAGTTACGCTGGCAGTAAACACAGATCTGACTGCAGGTATTATAGGGCTTGAAAACAACTATGCGCGGATACCGTCTGGTGACAAGATCGATGGGCGAAGTATCGCCCTCCCGCATGAAATCAAGATTGTCCGGGCAGACAACCCTGCTTTTAAGAACTGTTTCAACATAGCTCAGCGGCGGAATTACCTGAGTACGAACAGGCATATCATACTGACTGCCACTCTCGTAATCGAAAAGAGAGGCGTAATAAGGAGTTATGCCAAAAGGAATTCCATTACTGCTGGCTGCTTCAATTGCCAGTTTTTCAGAATCAGAAAGTTCAATAAGATTGCCAAGAGTTGCTGCATCTCTGATTATGTGCTGCAGTTGCCAGCGATAATCGGCAAATTCCGCTTCGCTGCATTTGAAATAGGCCATAATGCGCCGCCGGTTTTCGCGACGCTGATCGGCTATTTCAGGTTCAAGACCGCACCGGTAGCGCCTGATAACCTCGTCAGATCTGGCACACAATTTGTTTAAAGCTTCGGATCTGGCTTTTGCCGCTGCCCGGCCTTTTTTGCCAACTTTTTGCACAGGTTCGTACAAACCGGCTTTACCGACAATACCGGCTAAAATATGGTAAATATCTTCTAAAAAAGAATCTGACAGGTCGGCAGGCAAAGCTTTGATGTTTTTGTGGGCCAGATTGAAAAGAACCTCAACCAGATCAAAACCCGTAAGTTTTGCCGAGCGACGGCTCAAAAGCTGACGAAAAACACGAACACAGTTGAGGCGCAGCGAGAACTGCAAACCGCTGACCAGAAGCAACTCGTCGTCGTCATTTTCTTCGATGATGCGTCTTGTTTCACGCAACAGCCTGCTTCGTGCTTCTTCAAAGTCTGCAGAAGAAACAAGTATTTCTGTAAAGCCCGGATTAACGGCAAGAACTTTTTTTATTCGGCTCTGACTATACACTTTCTCCCCTTAATATAGATAATTCGTTTAAATTAGAACATATTTTAACATTTATAGGCATTTTTCTCAACTAATCTCGTTTTTGCTTCTGTTTTTAAAACAAAATCGCACTATTGCTCAACTTTACAAAAAGATTTACACTAAGCCCGTGAACCCCGGACAAACATAGATAGCTACAGAAATATAAAAACAGTAAGTCCGATACTTTCGATAGAAAGGTTTTATATGAAAACAACGACTTTACTTCGTCTACTTTGCGTTATTATTTTTGCTTCTCAATTGGCCAGTCTGTTTGCGGCAGCGCCACTTCTGATTCCTGCAGGCACGCTTGTCAAGCTGAACCTTGAAGAAAACCTGTCGACTAGAAGCAATAAAACCGGCCAGATGGTAAAATTTTCGGTTGTTGAAGATGTAAAAATCGGCCGGACTACGGTCATAAAAAAAGGCGCTACCGCCAGAGCCCAGTTAGAAAAAGTGCGTGGCCCCGGGCGTTTTGGCCGTAACGGCAGTCTTAAACTTCGCTATTTAACAGTGACTTCAACTAACGGAAAAGAATTGCCGATTGTTCTCGGTGAAAAATCGATCAAAACCAACGAACAAATGGGAATGGCGGCAGGAGCCTCTATAGGTGGCTACATGATTCTTGGCCCGGTGGGTCTGGCTGGCGGAATCTTCGTCAGAGGAAAACACATCGAAATTCCCAAAGATACTCAGCTTGTGGTTGAAACGACAAAAGACAGCATTTACTGAAAATTGTCAGACCGGGTTCAACTCAGACCTTCGCTTTGCCAGATCGAGGTCGAGCAGATCGTCATAAATCGGCTTATTGTGCGCAAATTCAGGTATGGCATAAGCCATTATCGACACGATCATCAGGGGCAAAAGCAACATGAACTCGTTGGTCATTTCCATAATGAGAACAGTGCCGGTAAGAGGGCTGCGAACCACCGCAGAAAACAGACCTGCCATGCCCAGCACCAGAAAAACTACAAGATCGAAACGCCCCGGATCAAACCAGTTGACCAGATGATGAAATATTGCCCCTGAAATTGCCCCAAGCAGTAGTATTGGCGCAAAAATCCCACCGGGAGCACCGGTGTTGTAGCTCAACAATGTGAGCAGAAAACGCGCCAGCAAAAATACAAAAAGAAGCTTGAGCGGGTAATGACCGGCAAATATCATCTCGGAAAGTCGATGGCCGGTCCCCAGCAGATCGGGAAAGTAAAAACCGGTAAAACCAAATAACAAACCGAGAAGAACGCCCAGAGCCATCCGGATCGGCCCAAAAACTTTTAAAGAATTTATCAGCAACCGGTTGAAAGCCAGCCCGACAAAACCGATAAAAACACCGAACAACAGACACCAGAAAACCAGGTGCAAGTCAGGGTAAGCCATCAGTTTAAGCTGAAAAATCGGGCTTTGTCCGAGCAGCAGTCTGCAAACCAGATTGGCGGAAATCGTCGCGGAAAAAGCGACTACCAGGCTGAAGCGATCGAGTTTCTGCTGTAATTCTTCAAGAATAAATAATAACCCGGCCAAGGGGGCATTGAAAGCAGAAGCAAGCCCTGCACCGGCACCGGCGCACAATAAAAGAGCCCGTTCATGAGTGCCAGACTTAAACCAGTCTGCGCAGATCGCACCTACAGCGCTGCCCATCTGCACGGTCGGCCCTTCTCTACCTAGAGCCAGACCAGAACCAATGCCGATTATACCACCAAAAAACTTAACAAAGAGCACGCGAACAGCTCTGAATTCAAAGCCCTCTTTCAAAACACCCTTTAAATGAGGTATACCGCTGCCGGAAGCTTCTGGCGCCCAGCGCTTCAAAACAATAAGAATAGCCGCCATGCTCATGGCAAATATAGCCGAAGGTACCATGGCATGGTAAGCTCGCATCATTTCGAGGATTAGAACACGTATCTGTTCTGCTTTTTCGAGGCCAATGCGAAACAAAACCGCAACCAGACCAGACAAGCACCCAAGCAGAATAGATTTAGCCGCAAGATTGCGGCGTTTTAAAAAGCACAACTGTTGATTATTGTTTTCCATAGCTCTATGCCGAAATAATACTCTTTTCAAAAACAAATGCAATTTTTATCGTCAAAAAATGGGAATTTTGGTCAGAAACTTGATATATTTCAAATGTTTATTTAAAATGAATATTTGATTTTAACGAGGTGGTGAACATTATGGCGAACACATCGACTTCTACTCATGACAAGCTTCTGGAAACAGCTGGAAAGCTTTTTGCCGAACACGGTTTCAAGGGCACCAGCATTAAGATGATAGCCGAGGAAACCGGGCAAAACATTGCTGCGGTCAACTATCACTTTGGGAGCAAGCAGCAACTGTTGATCGACACCTTGAAGTTCGTACTCGAAAAAATCATGACACCAGTCTCGCCAAAAGAATCGACCAGTCCAGACTGTCTCATAGATGAGTTAAGCCGTTATGTTTTTGAACGCTGCCGTTTTTTGCTGGGCTCGAAAACCAAACTCTGGTATGGTCGCCTGATCGTCAGGGCCGGTTTTGAGATGCCATTTTCTGCTGAGCAGGTCGGCATAGAGTTTTATCAGCCTGATTTCGATTATCTCGAAAGTATCGCCAGACGTTTCAAACCGGATATAAATGGCAATAAAGCCAGATTGTGGGCTTACTCGGTAGTCGGCCAGATTTTCTTTTACGTTTTCGGGCGCGACAAAATTCTTGTTGCCAACAAACGCGGCAGCTTCGATGTCAGTATGGTCAAAGAAATTTCTGAGCACATCACCGCTGTATCAACTTGCTGGCTGCAAAAAACTGCAGATAAAAAACCCGTAGGCCGGGCAAAAAACAAAACCGGAGCAAAGTCGCAATGAAAACCTTACATGACACCAGAAAAACCCTTGCTTGCAGCTTTATATGCAGTCTTTTAATTTGCTTATGCACAACGACATCTATTTATGCTCAAGCCCCAATACAGGTAAGCGGCGAAAAAATCATTTACCGGGAACTGCTGGAGATTTTACGAGCACAAGGTAACGTCGAAGCAAAAAATGTTGCGCGTGTCTCTCCAAGAATTTCGGGCCCGATAGACGCAATCTTCGTCAAAGAAGGCGATCAGGTCGAAGCGGGAAAAACCAGGCTCTTCGTCATTGACCCGCTGAAGCTCGAGAAAAATCTCGAGATCAGACGCCAGGAAACAATTATTGCCGGCCTTTCTTTGAAAGAAAAGGAAACGCGTCTTAAACAGGCTCTGGCTGATTTTGAAAAAGCCAGACGCGATGTTAACCGCTCTCAGTTGCTTTGGGAAGACAAATCGACCAGCCAGGACAACCTGGAAAAAGCACAACTGAAACTCAGGGTCAGCGAAACCGCCCTCGAGCACATACGAACACTCATAGAACTCGACAGAGAACAGTTAAAAAAGGCAGAGATCGCTCTCGACATCGCCGAAAAGGATTTTGCCGACTCGACCGTTCTGGCACCGTTAAGTGGCCGGATTTCGACCAAACTGCAGGAACCAGGCGAGATGGCTACCCCCGGAAAACCAATTTTAATTATCAAAGACCCTGATAACACGGAGGTTTCAGCCTATATGCCCGCTGAGTATTATCATCTGGTCGAAGTAGACAGCACTCCGGTCATAATAAAATCGTATAACAGCAACGAAATTGAAACAGTCGTAACTTTTAAAAGCCCTGAAATAAGCACAGAATTAAGAACTTTTCAGATAAAATGCCCCATAAAACAGGGACAGAAGTCACCTGTTCCGGGCACACTCGTCGATCTGCGCCTTGTTTTGTCGAGAAAACGCAGTCTTGCTGTTCCAGCCACGGCAATTCTCAACCGTGATAACGGCAAAGTCATCTTTGTCGTTACCGAAGACCGGGCACGCATGGTAAGGGTTGCCACTGGTATCGAATACGAAGGGTTTTGTGAAATAGTTGCCGAAAACCTCAAAGAAGGCGATATCGTCGTCGTTAAAGGGCAACACCTGTTGAATGATGGCCAGAACATTCAGCTGCAGACAGACAGAGGCGTCAAGCCATGAATCTGATCAGTTTATCCGTAAAGCGATGGGTTGCGGTCATCTGTCTGATGCTCGCCATAGCAGGCCTGGGAATCAATTCATACCGCAAACTCCCACTCGAAGAGCTTCCCAAAACAGAAATGCCTTTCATTACCGTCGTCACGATTTACCCGGGTGCATCGCCGAGTGAAATAGAAACTGACGTGGCCCGAAAAATTGAAGATGCAACCGGCAGTATCGAAGGTTTGAAGAGTCTGACCTCGTCATGCATGGAAAACGCCTGTCAGACATTTCTGGAGTTTCACATCGGTACAGATGTAGATCGAGCCGCAAATGATGTCAGAGATAAACTCGACCTTATCTTAAAAGATTTCCCTGAAGGGGTAGAAAAACCGAAAGTTCTCAAATTCGATATCAATGCCCAGCCAATAATCAATCTGGCTCTTACCGGCAGCAGACCCATAGACGAAATCTTTGATTATGCCGACCACGAGTTCAGAGACCTGCTTGCTGCGATACCTGGTGTGGCTGAAATAAAGTTGACAGGTGGATCAAAGCGCGAATTACAGATACTTCTAAACCGCGAGCGTCTCGCGGCTCGTGGCCTGACAAGTCTTGATATCGCCACAGCGCTGCGCCGCGAAATCAAACTGATTCCGGCCGGCCGTATCAGACACGGAGACTTTGAATACACCGTCAAATTCGACGCTGATTATCGTGATTTCAAAGACCTGGAAAACCTGGAAATCGCCAACAGAAACGGGCAACGCTGTTATCTCAAGGATGTCGGCACAATCAGCATGGGCAGTGAAGAGCGGCGGCAGGCAGCCAGCATCGACGGCCGCCAGTGTATTGCAGTGCAGGTCATCAAAAGATCCGATGCCAACGCTGTCGAAGTGGTCAACCAGGTAAGAAAAGCCATGGATCTTCTCAAAACCAGTTTGCCTGGCGGTTTAGAACTGATATGGGTAACCGACATGGGTGAATTTATCAGGTCATCGGCAGACAATGCCATTGACAATATCTGGCAGGGCATATTTCTCACGGCTGTTTTAATGTTTCTGTTTCTTTACAACTCCAGATCTACGCTTACCATTGCCGCCACCATGCCACTGACCATAATCGCCGGAGTTTTTTTCATATACCTGATGGGTTACACGCTAAACACTGTTACTCTCCTGGCGCTGGGTCTTTCAATCGGCATACTCGTGACCAATTCCATTGTTGTCCTCGAAAATGTGGTCGCGCGTATTACGGCGGGCGAACAGCCTGACGCCGCTGCAGTGAAAGGAAGTAATGAAGTTTTTGCCGCTGTGGTGGCGAGCGCCGGAACCAACATAGTGGTTCTTTTTCCGATAAGTATGATGCAGGGGCAAATCGGGCAGTTCTTTATTCCATTCGCCATCACCATGGTTGGTATAACCGCCATTTCACTGTTTTTGTCATTTACGCTGACTCCAGCTGTGGCCGCCAGAGTCATCAGACCATTTTCAACAAACACCGGTTTTTTAAGCAGACTCGAAAATTTCTGGAACCGAAACTTTGCCAGATACACCTGTTTTGTCATTAAAATTGTCGAAAAATTGACCAAAGACAGAATACACATGGTGGCGGCCGTTGCGATAACAATTCTGCTGCTGCTGCACGCAATCTACATGATTCCCAAAGTCGGTTTCAGTTTTCTGCCTGTATGTGATCGCGGTGAAGTTATTGTAAAGCTTGAATACCCGACTTCGTTTTCTCTGGCCAGCACTATTCAGAGAACACAGGCAGTCGAAGAAATTCTCGATGGCCTGCCGCATCTGCGTCACCGCCTGACCACAGTAGGAAAAACAGACGGAACCGTAGGTCAAACTTCGGAAGGAGTTTATCTGGCCCAGATTTTATGCAGATTCAACGATAAAAAAGACAGGCAACAAAACATTCAGACACTACGGGAACTGGTTAACGAAAGGCTGAAACTTCTGCCCGATGTTATGGTCTCAACCAGTCTTCCTGATCAGATTGGCGCTGGCGCCGAGCTTAAAATGGTCATCAGCGGCAGTGAGTTTGCAGTTCTCGACAGCATAAACACAGATCTGGTCGAACTCGCCACCAGATCCGGGTCTTTTCAAGAAATCGACACTTCTGTCAGACCAGGGCGCAATGAGCTGATCGTCGCCCCGCGTCGCGCCGTTCTTGGTGATTTGAAAGTACCCGCAACTCAGCTGGGTATGGCATTACGTTCAAGTATCGAAGGCGTGCTGGCAGGAACTTTCAAACAGGGTTCGCGCACCTTCGATATTCGTGTAAAACTAGCAGAAAAAGAAGGAGTCGACCAGATAAGCCAGCTCGAAATGCCTGGTCCGGCCGGGCATCCCGTTATTCTTGCAAACTTTGCCAGCATAGAACAACAGCAGGCTCCCGTACTTATAACCAGGCGCAACAAAAACAGAGTAGCGCTTTTCTATGCCAGCCCCAAACCTGGTATTCCACTGGCAAAGGCCGCCGAAATGCTCAGCGACATGTTAACCAGGCAACGTTCTTTGCCAGCCGGCTATAGCACGCAGTTCATCGGCAAGGTCGAAGTAATGAAAGAAGGTATCAAAGACTTCGTCGAGGTCGGCCTCATAGCTTTTATTCTGACTTACCTGCTGCTGGCCGCCATTCTCAACTCATTTACCAGACCCGTCATCATTCTTTTAACCATCCCGCCCGGGCTGGCCGGCTGTATCTGGACTCTTTACCTGGCTGGCGAATCCATTTCGATGATGGTGCTTCTAGGCGCTGTAATGCTGATAGGCATTCTGGTCAACAATGCCATCCTGATCATGGATCGGGTTCAGATAAATCTTTCTATGGGAAACACACCCAGACAGGCAATGCTGGAAGCGATCAAGCACGAAATGCGTGCTATCACCATGATAACATTGGCAGCTGTCGCCGGCATGCTGCCAATGGCGTTTGACAGCAGTCTGGGCAGTGAGTTGCGAACCGGTATCGGCATTGCTGCTATTGGCGGCATAGTGATTTCAGCCGTATTAACAGTTTTGATTCTGCCGGTTCTCTACTGTATCGCCAATCCTGAAAAATAGTGTTCAAGCATTGTTCTGGCTCAGAATAACCCGGTGCAACGCTTCCATGGCTGTTTTTACATCATTTTTTTCGACGGCAAAGCTGATTCTGATGCCTTCGTGCTGCTCGACGACAGGTATAACATTGCCCAACGCCCGTGAAACAGTTGCTGCCAGAGCAGAGTTATTTGCCAGCCCGCAACCCACAAGAGTTATGGTAGTCAGGTTGGCAAAACAGTCAACCTCTTCAGCATTCATTCTGGCTGCTTGTTCCCAGCAGAAGGGGATAGCCGAAAAAGCATCAGCGCGACGAAAACCGAGACGAAAACTGCCTTTTAATTCTTCATAGCGCTTGAACTGTACAACTGCTGGCTTAAAAAGCTGCTCATGCAAAGCTGATTTCATGACTATATCAGGTTCAACAACGCCATGAATGCGGGTATACACGAATTTGCCGTCGCAGGTAATACTTTTAACAGCAATCTGATCGTCGCCATCAGGACCGACCACACTGCCTTCCGCCTGCGAAAAGCTTGACCGCACATGAATTCTTATTTCACATTCACGAGCGCTTGCAATAGCGCGAGGGTGAAGAATTCCATTGCCAAAACCAGCCAATGTCAGCATTTCTTCATAATCGAGATGCCATACCTTCCTGGCATCTGGTATTATGCGGGGGTCGGCGGTGTATATACCGTCTTCATCAGTATACTTTTCACATACCTTCTGGCCGAGTTCACGGGCTAGAACGACGGCTGTCAGGTCTGAGCCGCCACGGCCAAGAGTTGTCAGATCACCGCCAGCGGTAATTCCCTGAAAACCGGCGATAACAGCGACACTACCAGGTTCGAGAAAGTCTGCCAGCTGCTGCACTCTGCCTATTCTGACAATATTGTGGTCATCACCCTGAAGTTCAGAAAAAAGCTGCAGATTGAAAGCATTGTAAGATCTAGCTCTGATACCAAGACTGCTCAAAGCTGCTGCAGCCAGCGAGGCGCTGACCATTTCACCCGTAGCCATCACATGGTCAAGCTCACGTCGATCTGGAACAGGTGTAACTTTGCCCATGAGGCCAATGAGATCGTCTGTGGTATCACCCATAGCCGAAACTACTACCACCAGACGATGCCCACGCCTGGCCTTTTCGGCAATACGTTCTGCAACTTTTTTTATGCGTTCGACAGAGCCCATTGACGAGCCGCCGAACTTTTGTACAAGAACTTCTCCGTTTGCAAACATTTTTTTCAGGCCTGCCTGATGTAGCGGAAGCATGCCTTGAGACAGGCTAGTTTGACCTGACCAGCTACCTGTCCAAGAGCCTTTTCCAGGTGTTCCCGGCCGGTGCGGGAAGTGATCACGACCAGTTCATAACCCGCTGTACCAGTGGTTTCACGTGAAACAGCCTGAACTGGCTGATGAATTTTTTCGATTTCTATGCCGCATCGATTAAAAACATGCAGCAACTGGGCAAGGGTATCGGTCATGTTAACGATGCTGAA
The DNA here is from genome assembly GCA_029564115.1 of Candidatus Rifleibacteriota bacterium. The sequence goes on from JAKQQP010000096.1 coordinate 52,338, forward strand.
ACGCAGATAAAAATGGTCAGAAAAACATTCAATCTTTTCAGGTATCTTCAATTCTGTGATATTCGAGCAGTATTCGTCATACAGATCAGAAAGAATACCGCGCACCTGAATTTCTGGGGAAGTGCCCGGGCATGAATAAACCTGCGACAAACCATCGGTGGTACGGGCATAAATCATTTCATTACCGCCGCGAACCTGTGCCAGCAGATATCTGGACGGAATCATGCATGGTTCGACAAGCACTTTTAGAACTCCGTCGTCATTCTGAGCCATGCCAAGCAATCTGATTGAATAGCCTATTTCGGCGGCAATGCGAACGTCATCAACTGCCAGAGAACTTATCCCCGAAGTGGGTATCTGGTCTGGCTTTACCATATAACCGAAAATTTGGGCAATTTGTAGCACCAGTCGGCTTCTGGTAACGATACCATGCAGATTCTGACTTGGGTTTCCACCGGCAAGGCGTTCCCATTGGGCTTCATGAATTGCCTGCTCGAGATTTTTGTTTTCCTTTTCCATTCTGGATAAAACAAAACTCGTTACCGAATCGTTGAGAGCGATTATTTTCTGGGGCCTGGCAACCGCATACTCAGAACAAATCATGCGCTGAAAAAGAAAAGTGCCACCGATAGCGGCACTGAAAAATGTTTGCCGGCATTTTCCGGCCAAGAGTCTTTCAATAGCCAGATCTGTATCTGTTGTAACGACGCTTTCCGGCAGTCGCCTGACTTCATTGCCACCGCTGAAATGAATGCCAGTCTGCACTGCAGAGAAAAAATCGCCAGAATCAAGCGTTACCCAAGGGCTTTCAGCGTTTTCCCGACCAAGAACAGGCAGTCTGAGGGTGTCTTCCCGGCCAAGACGGGTCAGAATTTCCTGCAGCTTTCGTTTCCATTCAGGAAGGTTAACAAAGCCGGCGCTCTTCATTTTCAGCCATGCACCCCTTCGCCAGTCGCATTTTCTACAGCTTCCATGAAAGCTTCTGAAAGCGTCGGGTGCGGGTGTATCATACGGGCAAACTCGCTGTGACCGATATCAAACTGAGCCATCATCGTGGCTTCATTGATAATATTGCTTGCCTCAGGGCCCCAGATAACAGCTCCAAGCAATTTGCCATCAGTTCCCAGGAGGGTTTTGATCTGACCATCGCCTTCGCCGGCGGTAAGAGCTTTACCGTTGGCCGAGAACAAGCTGCGACCGACTTTAAAATCGATGCCTTTTTCTTTGAGAGAGTCTTCGCTCTGGCCGACCCAGGCTATCTCAGGGTGCGTGTAAACGCATGAAGGCACCAGGGAATAATCGGCCGCCACTTTTTTACCCTGCCATTGAGCAGCAAGAATCATAGCGTCATATGAAGCCTTATGAGCCAGCATCGGGCCCCTTACAGCGTCTCCGATTGCATACACACCCGGCTCACTGGTCTGGTAGTCATCACCGATTTTTATCAAACCACGCTCAGTTTCGAGCTGAACATCAGCATCATTCATAAAACTCATGTTTACACGGCGCCCAACGGCAATAAGAACTTTTTCGAATTCACGCTCATTACCGTCGATGACAGCTTTGGCGTGGCCGTCTTTTTCACTGAGAGAATCAACTTTGCTGCCGGTCATTATTTCCATGCCTGATTTCTTGAAAACAGGCAGAAGTCGGCGAGCAGTGGCATTATCAAGCCCCGGCAGAATCTGAGGCATCATTTCGACCACACAGACCTTGCAGCCAAATTCAGCAAATACCTGCCCCAGCTCTATGCCAATGACCCCGCCGCCGACGACAAGAAGCGAATCAGGCACTGTAGAAGTATTAAGAGCTTCGTTGCTTGTCCAGAAAATTTCTCTATTGGTCGGAAAAACAGCTGGAGCGGCTGGAACAGAACCAACAGCCAGACAAATTTTTTGGGCCTGCAGAGACTCTTCGTAGCCACTGACTTTAACTACTCTGTTTTTAAAAAGACGGCCAAGCCCTCTGAAAATTGTTACACCGCTTTTTTCGAGCATTTTAACGATGCCCTGACGCAACTGTTGAGTAATTTTATTCTTGCGTTCAAGAACTTTCGACCAGTCAAAACCGACGTTATCGCAGCTAAGACCGAATTCAGAAGCTTTTTTGAGCAGATTGTAACTGCGCGAAGAAGCCAGCAATGCCTTGGTGGGGATACATCCCCAGTTGAGACAGGTGCCGCCAAACTCAGACTCATTGTCGACGATTGCCACTTTAAGGCCTTTGCGGGCCATTCTGGCTGCGAGTGGGTAACCGCCCGGGCCGCCTCCGAGAATGATCAGGTCGAAAGTTTGCATGATTTATTCCTCTAAGTGAAGAAGAACAGAGCCCTTTTCTACAGGTTTACCGTTCTCTATCAGTATTTTTACAACTTTTCCGGCTTTGTCTGATTTGATTTCGTTCATCATCTTCATGGCTTCAACGATACAGATCGTTTGCCCTGCTTTGAGAACGTCACCTTCTTTGATAAACGGCTGGGAATCCGGTGACGGTGCCCGGTAAAAAGTGCCGGTCATTGGTGAAACGATGGTTTTGTATTTGTCTTCTGCAGCCGCCGCTGCTTTTTCGACTGCAGCCGCGGGTTTTGTGGTTTGCTTGCCAGACATTGCAAGAGGTTCAAACTGCATGGCCGGCACTGGCATGCTGGGCATGTGATGCTGCAAAACAGGCAAATGCCCGGTTGTGTGCTTTTTCAGGCTGAGCTTAAGATCTGAGGTTTCAAGTTCCAGCTCTGAGAGTCGATTTTCTCCCATAAACTTTATCAGGTCTACTACTTTATCTACAGCCTGGTCATGGGAAGTTATGGATTTTTTTGCTTTAGGCATTAATAAACAACTCCGGTTGGTGAAGTGAATGGAGTATACCAGATAGCTAAATGCAGGGCAATAATGTATTATTGTGTGTTTATATGTTGTTCAATGTTGGTTTTTGCACATGGCTTATTATTATGTGTACATAATTTATATTTAAGAGATAGTCATCGTATTATATAGAAACGGTGGAAACTGTGGAAAACCACGTGTACAACTTTTTTGATCATATTTTGCCTGTGTGGAAAAGTTTGTTGATAAACCGTCAAAGTTTTTCACTGTTTGTTAACATTTTTTGTTGTTTGTGGTTATCCACTATTTTTCCACTGATTTTCCACATGGTTTTCCGGAACGTTATCAGAACATTGATGTTAAAAATCCTTGCGGATAAGCTTTTTGTCTGCTATGATTCAACCATCCCAATAAACGCAAAATAACCTGTTTTCAGCGTCTTCTCTTTTTTTCGGTTATTCGTTTGTTGTACACAACGCTGTGAGGTCACTGTACATGATGTCGTCGATCGATACTCTCTGGAATAAAATCACCACTGAAATCAAGTCAGACGGAAGTAGCAAAAACAAAGCAAGTTCGAAAATCTTTTTGAGCTCGATAACTCCGGCTGCTATCGAGGGCGATCATCTGATCATGGAAGCAGCGAATGAATTTTGCCGTGACCTGGCAGAAAAGCGCTATGCTGACGTGATAACCAGGATTCTCAGCAGCGAAACACCCGCCCTTAAATTCAGACTGGTTACCAAAGCTGGTCGTCCGGCCATGTCAAAGCCATCTCAGCCTGCTATTCCAGCGATCAAGGCTGACGACGATACGGTAAAAGCCGCCAGGGCGATTCCTTCAAAATATGACGGAATGTTCAACAGTAAATATTCCTTCGATTCCTTCGTTGTCGGCAAAAGCAATCAGTTTGCCTATGCCGTTTGCCAGGCTGTTTCGCGCAGTCCCGGCAACTTACACAACCCTGTTTTTATTTATGGGGGCGTTGGCCTCGGAAAAACCCACCTCATTCAGGCTATTGGCCAGGATCTGATTCGTAACAATCCAAAGGCCCGTATTGTTTATCTTTCTTCTGAGACTTTCACCAATGAGTTTATCGACTCGCTCAAAGATAAAAAAGCTGAAGCTTTCAGAGCCAAATATCGCAAAATAGACCTGCTTTTGATCGATGACGTTCAATTTTTTGCCGGTAAAGAACAAACCCAGGAAGAATTCTTCCACACCTTTAACGAGCTTTTTCAACAGAAAAAGCAGATCGTTCTGACTTCTGACGCCCCCCCTGAAAAAATACAGCGCCTCGAAGAACGCCTGGCTTCACGGTTTGCCATGGGCGTTGTAGTTGACATTCAGCCCCCAGACCTGGAAATGCGGGCGGCAATTTTGAAGAAATGTGCCAGCCAGTCTATGGTCGAAGTTTCTGATGAGGTTATCATGTATCTGGCTCAAGGTGTGACTTCACACATTCGCGCACTCGAGGGTGCTTTCAACAGCGTTCTCGCTTTTGCCGGTATTATGAAAAAGCCGATCAGCAAAGATCTGGTAGACCAGGTTCTCAAAGACATACTGCGCGAAAATTCTGGCGGCAAAATCAGTATTCCCTGGATTCAAAAACGGGTTGCTGAATTTTATGATATCTCAGAAGATGAGCTGACCGGTAAACGTCGTTCGCAAAATCTCGTTTTACCGCGTCAGGTGGCTATGAGGCTGTGTCAGCTGTTTACTGATTCGTCTTTAAACCAGATAGGTGAAAAGTTTGGCGGCCGTGATCATACAACGGTCATGCACGCTGTTGATAAGGTGAATCGCAAGATGAAGGCCGAAAAAGCTTTCGCTGAAGAATTTGAACGGGTTAAGCGCTTCGTCGACCCTGACAAGCAATAAAACAGAAAAATAATGTTTTAGCGGGGCCCAGGCAGATATTGTTGCCTGGGCCCTTACTCTTCAAGAGCCATAAAAGATAAATATCATTCATCAGGTGTTTGCCGAATAGTGTCTGAACAAAATTGAGCCGGTTAACCGGCCAGGTCTATATGATCGGGCTGTCTTAAAAAAGTTATACTTTCGGGTTGCGGTAACTCTGTTCAATCTTCGCAATAAGCGATGGAATCTCAACCGGTAGTTGTTTTAACCTGCTGCTTATACTTGAAAAAATACTCTTTTTAGAGTAGTATAGATGGCTCACTCTTCTGAGTAGAGAGTGAACAGACTGATGGCAGAGTTACAAAAAATGGAAATATTCAGACAAGCTGCGGGCAGCAAGAGAATTGGCGTGGCAAAGCCAGTCAACCACTCGCTGGTAAAGGCTCTCTCAGACATGCGTGAAGCAAGCTACCGCGCATCTGAAGGCAAACAACGTTTTTTGACGGCTCGCGAGCTTCTGGTTCTGGGCAGACTGATAAACGCCTGGAAAGATGTCGTAGGCCTTCAGCTGGCTGCGAAAACCTGCCCTGTGAGGCTTATTAAAGGCAAGTTGTATTTGACTGTCGCAGACAGTCAGTGGATGCAGACTTTGGTTTTTCTCAAGGCTACTATTATCGAGAAGCTGAATGGCTTTTTCCCTGAAATGTCGATCAGTGAAGTTATCGGCCGCCCTGGGAAAATACCACCCGAAGTTGCCAGACTCGTTAAAGAGGCAGCCTGGCCGGATTGGCGCAGTGAAGAAGTTATACCTATGGCAGATATAAAGGATTCTGAATTGGCAGAACAGATGAAACGTTGTCAACAGAAGCTCGATGCGCGTCTCAAAGGCCTGGAAGACCGTGGATACAGGCTTTGCCTGCTTTGCCGAGCTGCTGTAACCAGGTCTGCCGATGGAGTTTGCGCTATGTGTGTTTATAAAAAGCGTGAAGACAAGCTTTTGCACACCAGAGTGCTGATATCAGAGATGCCATGGCTGACATACGATGAGATTTGTGAGTTTGAAAGTGAACTCACCCTGGTTGAATTTGAGGCAATCAGATCTGAATTGCTCGAAGACAGTTTGAGCCTGATCAATGAGCTGGCCGCTGACCTGGCTTTGCTTTTCGATGAAGACTCTTATGCCCGCATGAAAAAAGAGATGGTCAGGGCGATGATGCTTTTTTCGGGTTGCATGCCCGATGAAGTCGACTTTGACCATTTGCATGACCTCGATTTGCCAGACCAGCAATGGCTGGACTTTCTCAAAATCAAACATGGAGAACCAGAATGTTGATACATCTGGGTCAGAATGAATTTGTCGACTTCAAGATGTGTGAGTTGATCATCAATCTGCAGACTGTCGATGAAGAAACCCGTAAACGCATAATTGCAGCGTTGCCAAAAACTTCTGGCGAAAATACCGAGTATCGCGCCGCCGTAAAGACCGTAGATGGCCGGTGGCTTGGCTCGACGCTTTCGCCTGAGGCGCTTGCCCAACGTGGTATTTGTCATCCTTTCCATCAGGCTGAATACCTTAAGCCTGAATGGAAGATGAGTTCTCAGTATCGTTATTGACCGATAATACAAGGAGTGACGCAATGACTGAACAGGAAAACCCTGCTGTATTGCAGCAGGAACCGCCAGATAACTATGAAATGCCGGCCGAAAATGCCAATGGGCATAATGATGAAGCCGAATATTCGGCACGTAACATCAGGGTCCTGGAAGGACTGGAAGCGGTCAGAAAAAGACCGGGCATGTATATCGGTGGCACCGGGCTTGATGGCTTGCATCACCTTGTCTGGGAAATCGTCGACAACAGTATCGATGAAGCGCTCGCCGGTCATGCTTCTACCGTTCATGTGACCATGCATGAAGACGGCTCTATTTCTGTTCTCGATGACGGCCGTGGTATTCCGGTAGATATTCATGAACAGACGGGCAAGTCTGCTCTTGAAGTTATTCTTACCGTACTGCATTCGGGCGGTAAGTTCGATAAAAACAGTTACAAATACAGCGGTGGTCTGCATGGTGTGGGTATTTCAGTTGTAAATGCGCTGTCTGAATGGTTGGAAGTTACAGTTTGGCGTGATGGTGGTGTTTTTCAGCAGTCATTTCGCCGGGGTGCCGCTTTTGGGCCAATGACTTCGAGCGAAGGCGCCAATCGCACCGGTACTAAAATCAGGTTCAAGCCTGATGCCGAAATTTTTGAAAGCACGGAATTCAGTTTTGACATTCTTTCGAAGCGTCTGCGTGAACTCGCCTTTCTGAATAAAGGCGTCAAGATAGTTCTGCGGCAGAAATCGACTCTTAAATGTCATCTTTTTGAATATGTCGGTGGTATTGCCAGTTTTATCGAATTTCTCAACGAAGCGAAGAATCCGCTTTTCCGTGACGTCATAAGCTTTTCAAAAGAAAAGGACGGCATCGAAATCGATGTCGCCATGTCTTATAACGATGGCTATGCCGAACAGTTCTATGCTTTCGTCAACAACATCAATACCATTGACGGCGGTACTCATGTAGTAGGTTTCCGCAGTGCCCTTACCAAGGTTTTCAATCGCTATATCAAAGAAAACCCTGATTTGCTTGGCAAAGAAAAGGGCAAAGGAAACGAAATCAAGCTTACCACAGAAGACACACGCGAAGGCTTGATTGGTGTTCTTTCCATTCGCGTGCCGGAACCCCAATTCGAAGGTCAGACCAAAGCCAAGCTTGGTAACCCCGAGGTTCGTGCTGTAGTTGATCAGGTGGTTACCGAATTTCTTTATGATTTCTTCGAACAGAACCCCAGTATGGCCCGCCCGGTCATGGATAAAATTCTGACTTCGATGAAAGCGCGTCTGGCAGCTCAGAAAGCCCGCGAACTTACCCGCAGAAAAACCGCTCTCGAGGGTGGTTCTTTGCCCGGCAAGCTCGCTGACTGTTCTGAACGTGATCCGGCCAAGTGCGAACTGTTCATCGTCGAAGGTAACTCAGCGGGTGGTTCGGCCAAACAGGGTCGAGATCGCCGTACTCAGGCGATTCTTCCCCTGCGCGGAAAGATTTTGAACGTTGAAAAAACCAGACTCGAAAGAGTTATTGGCAGCGAAACTATTCAGGATCTCATCAACGCTATCGGTACCAATGTCGGTGCCGAAGATTTTGATATCAGCAAAACCCGCTATCACAAACTGGTTATCATGACGGATGCCGACGTCGATGGCGCACATATCAGAACTCTGCTGCTGACCTTCTTTTTCAGATATATGCCTGAGCTTATTCACAAAGGCTATCTCTATATTGCCCAACCACCTCTTTACAAGATGAAAAAAGGCAAAGTCGAGAAATACGCATACAGTGATGAAGAAAAAGATAAAATTCTCGAAGAAGAATTTGGTGGCATGGACAAGGTTACATTGCAGCGCTACAAAGGTCTTGGTGAAATGAACCCCGAACAACTCTGGGATACCACCATGAACCCCGAAACCCGTATGCTCAAAAAGGTTCGCGCCGATGACGAAACCGAAGCTGACCGGATTTTTTCCGTTCTCATGGGTGACAAGGTCGAGCCGCGCCGTGACTTTATCACCCAGTATGCCAAACAGGTTAAAAACCTGGACATTTAATCAAGGGGCCGAATCATAATGGATAATATCAACGAAAATATTCCTGTCGAGGAAAACGGCGGAGAAAACGTTCCTCCCCCCCCTCCACCACCACCGACAGGCACCAAGCATATCAATATCGAAGACGATATGAAGGCGTCTTACATAGATTACGCCATGAGCGTTATCGTGGGTCGCGCTCTGCCTGACGTCAGAGATGGTCTGAAGCCGGTTCATCGCCGTGTGCTTTACGCCATGTTCGATCAGGGCATTACCAGCAAAAAGGCCTTCGTCAAGTCTGCCCGCACCGTCGGGGAAGTCCTGGGTAAGTATCATCCGCACGGTGACTCAGCTGTTTATGACACTTTGGTGCGCATGGCCCAGGATTTCAGCCTGCGTTACCCACTTATCAACGGTCATGGCAACTTTGGCTCGATTGACGGCGACGAAGCAGCGGCAATGCGTTATACCGAAGCCCGGCTCGAAGCCCTCGCCGAAGAACTGCTCAAAGATATCGAAATGGAAACTGTAGACTGGATGCCGAACTTCGACGGCTCTCTCAATGAGCCTATCGTTTTGCCCAGCAAATTTCCAAATCTGTTGGTTAACGGTTCTTCAGGTATTGCCGTCGGTATGGCGACCAACATGCCGTCACACAACCTTTCTGAGGTTATCGATGGCCTGATTCAGTTAATCAACAACCCAGAAGTAACCATTGATGAACTCATGGGTTACATTCCCGGCCCCGACTTCCCGACCGGCGGTATCATCATGGGTACCGACGGCATAGATTCGGCTTTTAAAACCGGTCGCGGCAGTATTGTCGTCAGATCTGTCGTCGAAATCGAAGAATTCAACAAGGGTCGTGACCGTATTGTAGTTAAAGAACTGCCTTATCAGGTTAACAAAGCTCGCCTGGTCAAGTCGATCGCAGACCTGATCAAGGAAAAGAAAGTAGATGGCATTACCGATCTGCGCGACGAGTCGAGCCGCGAAGGTATGCGAGTCTGCATCGAGCTGCGCAAAGGCGTCAATACCGACGTAATTCTCAATCAGCTTTACAAACACACCCAGATGCAGAGCAGCTTTGGGGTAATCAATCTGGTTCTTGTCGATAACCGCCCGCTGGTTCTCAACCTGAAGCAGATGATGGAACACTACGTCAATCACTGTCGTGAAGTTATTCGCCGGCGAACCGTTTTTCAACTACGCAAAGCCGAAGAAAAGGCTCACATTCTTGAAGGTTTGACCATCGCTCTCGACAACCTGGATGCTGTTATTGAGTTGATTAAGTCAGCTAAAGATCCGAATGAAGCGAAACAGGGGCTGATGGATACCTTTATGCTGTCTGAAAGGCAGTCTCAGGCTATTCTTGAAATGCGCCTGCAACGTCTTACCGGCCTCGAGCGTGACAAGATCGTTGCCGAATATCATGAAACTCTTGCGTTGATCCAGAAGCTCAAAGGCATTCTCGAGTCAGACGAGAAGGTCAGAGAAATCATCAAAGAAGAACTTCTCGAGATCAAAAATCGCTTCGGTGATGCCCGCCGCACCCAGATCACCAGATCTTCGGCCGAAAAACTGAATATCGAAGACCTGATGCAGGAAGAAGACATCATCATCACTCTGACCAAGAACGGCTATGTTAAACGTATGTCTCCAAGTGTTTTCAGACAGATCAGCCGTGGCAGCAAGGGCAGCAATGTCATGGGGGTTAAAGAAGAGGATGTGGTCGAGCATATGTTTTTAGCTACGACACATTCTTATCTGCTGGTATTCACTTCGATTGGCAAAGTCCACTGGATAAAAGGCTACCAGATACCTGAAGGTGGCCGGCAGGCCAGTGGCCGTGCCATGGTCAACCTGTTGCAGTTCGAAGAAAACGAAACTTTGACTGCCATCATGCCGATCAAAAAATTCGACGACGTTCGTCGTGTATTCATGGTCACCCGCCGTGGCGTTTCTAAAATGGTCATGCTTTCTGCCTTTGCCAGACCTCTGGCACGCGGCATCATCGCCCTCAAACTTGACGAAGGTGACGAACTGATTGCGGTCAAGCCTATACTTGGCGGCGAGCAGGTTGTCATTGCGACCCGCAACGGCTACGCAATTCGCTTCCCTGAAAGCGAAGTCAGAGTAATGGGAAGATCAGCCCGTGGCGTCAAGGCGATCACCTTTAGAGACCCCTCCGATGAAGTGATCGGCATGGAAGTCTTCAGTCAGCTCAAAGAAGATGGCGAAATGCATGTGGCAGTCGTGCCCTCAACCAATGATGGGATAACAGTCGCTGCGGAAGCAATAGAAGTTGAAGAGCAGTCTGAAGAAATTGTCGATGAAATTATCGAAGAAGAAGTAATCGAAGAAAATGGTGACGACGAAAACAGCGCGCTCCCTGAAGACACGGGTCGTTATGAAGGCAAGTTGCTGACGGTTTCGGCGCTGGGCTTCGGCAAAAAGACCGATATCAACAATTATCGCGTGACTCATCGTGGCGGCAAGGGCGTTATCAACCTCAAGATCATGGAAAAAACCGGCGAAGTTCTTGCTATCAAACGCATGTTCGAGGGCGATGAACTGATGGTGGTTACAACCAATGGCAAGGTCGTGCGCCTGAGTGCCGATTCAATCAGAAACACCGGTCGAGCAGCCTCAGGGGTAAAATTGATCACTCTCGATGGTGACGATCGTTTGATTTCGGTTGTTCGAATTCCATCACAAGAAGAACAGGCCGACTGATATTTACAGACCTCTGCTGCTGCAGATCTGCAGCGGCAGAGTCTGTTTTTAACAGGCGAGTTTTTATAGGATTGCTGCCATGACCGAAGAAAAAGTGCCGGTAAAACGCAAAAGAGTCAGATTTTCGACAGAAATCATGTTCATTCTGTCGGTCGTTTTTTGTGTGGCTCTCTCGATTACTTATCTGGTTCGCTACAACAATATTCGCAATCTGTTACAACGTGAAGCGGAGTTGCGAGAACGCATAGAATCTCTTGAACGCGAAAACCGCCATTTAAAACAAAATCTCGACATGCTTTCAACTCCTGAGGGGATCGAGCGCCTGGCGAGGGAACGACTTGGTCTGGTTAAGCCAGAAGAGTTGGTTATCTATACCATCAACGAAAAAAATGAACCGATTCAGCCAGGGGTGCCTGGTGGTGGCCAGAATTCATCAGCAACCGAAGATCCGGCTGGTCCATGAACTTCTCTAATTTGTGGGGCGATTAAAATTTGCGGTTAAAACTGCAAAAAATCTTGATTTTGATTTGTACATGTGCTATCCTTAAAACGCACTGGAGGAATGGCCGAGTGGTCGAAGGCGGCGGTCTTGAAAACCGCAGGGTGAAAGCTCCGTGGGTTCGAATCCTACTTCCTCCGATTGCATCTCTGGAGAGATGGGTGAGTGGCTTAAACCAACAGTTTGCTAAACTGTCGTACTGGGTAACTGGTACCGGGG
>JAKQQP010000097.1 GCA_029564115.1 Candidatus Rifleibacteriota bacterium
GCCGCCGCCGCAGCCATCATATCCGCCGTCATTCGAGCCGCTGTCCCAGCTGTCGCCTGAATCGGTAGAATCCGGGCCCGGATCCGGGGTCGGTTCGGGATCAGTGTAGGGGCCGCCGTCGTTGTCATCAGGAATATAAGGTATATCGGTAGCCTTGATTGTATAGTTGCCAGAATCAACTGCTGCAAAAGTAGCGGTTGAGAAAGATGCAAAAAGCATTACGCCAAGAGCGAGAGCAAAAACCTTTTTCATTCTGTTCCTCCGTTAAAATTTCTGGCCATTTCAAAGCAATGTTCATGCCAGGTCGTAAAATGCTTTGCCAGAAGCTTTTTTGTCGATTGCAGGTCACATTTGCCAGAAATCCGGCAGAGCCTCTGCAGAATTTTCAGCGTACTCTTTATTTTTTTTGAGCGGGCAGGGGACTGCCGTATGCCGGGTGTTTGTGATAAAATTTAAAAAATTCAATTTACACGAGGTGTTACATGTACTGCCCGGTCTGCAAAGGCGAATTCCGCGAAGGCTTTACCGAATGTGCCAGCTGCCAGGTTAATCTGGTTGCCGATCTTAATAATATTACCGAAAAGATCAAAGGTGAATTTCTGCTGTGCCACAGATGTGAGCGCGAATTTCATGAATTCGAGCTCGATCATTGCCCGGGCTGCGGTCTTAAACTCGTGCGCGCCGTTCTACAGGACGACACCTACGTTTTTCTCGAAGAGCCGAGCGAAGAATACGCACCCGAGGAACCCGAAGGCGCCTGCAATCAGTTCGAATACTTCGTTGAAATTACCGACGAAGATGGCGTTGTTATTCTTGAGTCTCAGGATATTGGCCTTCTGACCAAGGTCCAGGAAATCCTCAATGGCGCGAAAATAAGCTTCTGCTTCAGACCGCCGGTCGATCAGCCGAATCATCTCGGCAGTATATTTGGCGGTGGCGGTAACCCGCTCGAACGCAGTTTCCCCAAGGTGCTCGTGCGCATTGAAGACGAAGAGAAAGCTCTGCGCCTGATCGCCAACCACCCCGAGCTCGATCTGTTCGGAATCCCAGAAGAACTCCTCGAAGACGACGAAGAAGAATATGAGGACGACGACGAGGAATACGAAGAAGAAGAGTAAATACCTGCGTGGCGCAGCAGGAAAATCGCATTAAATTCTGGATTCCGGGTCTCTGCCCGGAATGGCACAGAACGGTATGGCGAAAACAGAGTAGATGTGTTACAATTTAATACCGACAAAATCCAGTGAGG
>JAKQQP010000101.1 GCA_029564115.1 Candidatus Rifleibacteriota bacterium
CAAGGGTATTTCGAGCATCTTCCTTGGTCGGAACAGAAAATCCTTGCCATTCAGAATACGCCTTGTAATATTTATCAAAATCCGTAACCGGCTCCTGCTCAGAAGTTTTTATCGGTTTCGGACCTTCAAGGTCAGCATTCTCGACCAAGAATCTGAGCTTCCTGAAGTCTCTCGCCTGACCGAGCATGTTGTCAAGTCCGAGAGTTAATTTGCCTTCTTTGCTGAGAATTTTTCTAACTTTGGTGCGAGCCTTGCGAAGTCTGTTATTGAAAACTTTGTCCGGCTTATAATCCGAGGTAAATGCTTCGTTATCAAATTCATCAATGGCGGCAGTAAGCCGCTGCCTTACCGATACCGGCTCTGGAGCCTGCGGCGCAATGCTACTTTCGGGCTGTAAAGTAACATTATCCTGCGGTTGTGTTACTTTCGGCTCTGTCTGTTTCTGAATCTCTGCCTCTAGATACTTTATCTTATCCTGCAGATCACGTTTATATTTTTCTTTTCTGGCGTCCATGATCGGAACGCCGCCAGCTTTAACCGGAGAATACTGCGCTGCTTCGAGGTCTTTTTTCGCCTGTTCAAGCTGCTCTTCTAGCGAGAGTTCTTCGTCTGGCAATACGTTCGGTTCCATTACCGGCTGAGTGACAGCCTGAGTCTGCGGTATCGGCTGACGGACCGGCTGCGGCATAACCGGAGCTGCCGGCTGCTGCTGCCTGATTTGAGCCTGCTGCTGAGCAGCCATCATTGCCTGTTCGATATTATCTCTCTGGGCCGGCGGCATAACTGGCGGCGGAGCTGCCGGCATAACCGGAGGCATCATCTGGGGTTGTGGTGCCTGCTGAACGGGAATCGGCGGGGCTTCCATCGGTATCGGTGCTACGGCGTTACCCTGAGCAGCAATAGACAGCGCAGCCTGATATACCTGCTGAAGCTGTGGCAATTCCATGGCTGTTAATTCGGCGCCACCTACTTCGCTGGCGAACTGATTAACCATATCGCCAGTAATGCCAATGCCGGCAAGAGTATCGTTAATCTTGCGGATCAGCTTTTTTGCACCAGCCTGTACCGGATGATCGTTTTCGCCAATGTCAGATTTCTGCGTCAGCTGCTTCACTTTCTCCACTGCCCCCAGCAACTCGGTGTCCGGTTCTGTGGTTGGCATTGCTGCTGCCGGTTCGGGGGTCGGCGCTGCCGTGGGAGCCTGGGCAACTTTAACCGGTTCGGGAATTGTTATATCGGTATTCGGACCTGCGGCTGTCGGTTCAACCGGGTCGGTCTGATTTATTTCTTTTTTCAGGAACAGATTTGCCGTGTCGGCGCCGCCACGCATGAGGCCACCACCAGCCGCGCCGGATATTGCAGCGCCTACCGCTCTGGCGAGAGAATCTTCCCCGAGGCCTCCAATAGATTCCGCTGCTGTTTTGCCGCCGGCATATTCGGCGCCAGCTTCTTCAATAAGAGTCTGAACAAATTCGGTGCCACCTTCCAGCCCCATGTCTTTCGCATAGCTGAGAACGTATTTAACCAAGTCTTTGCCGGACTTTTTCGCGGCCTCTTCAGCAACGTCTGGCATAACTCTTCTGAGCCTGGAGAGAAGCAAAATCGGCTCCATAGATTCGAGTGCGCCTGCCGCGATTGCCCACGGAACGACACGCAATCTTTCTGGCATTTCTCCGGTTTTCTGAAGAGCGTCGGCCGAAATAGAGCCGGCTTCGAGCAGACTGCTTCCGGCAAAAGCGGCGGCGTATTCTGCTGCTTTTTCTGCCCCGCCTGCTGCAGATATCAGTTTCGCAATCTTCGGCGAATATCCCACCAATGCCTTTACAACCGGCATTGCAACAGTTTTTGCAACAGCGCCCGGGACCATCATCGAGCCGATCGACGCGAGCGCCTGACCGGACTCTGCTACTCCATATCTGGCGAGGTCACCAAGAGAAGCATTGCTGAGATCAGCCATACTAGAAATTTGAGGTGCATCTGAAGGGAACTCCTGTCTGCCAAGTTTCTGGGTTATTTCGCTCGCTTCGTGCAATGTTTTATTGCCAGACACAAAAGCAGCCATGTCAAGCATCTGAGCCCCAGCCTGAGAGGGAACGCGGGCAATAGAGTGCCCAAACTCTGTCAACATACCCATTTTTTCGGGTGGAGTTGGTTCGGGAATAAAAACATCGGCAGGTTTTACCGGAGGGGCTGCATACCCGCTCAAAACTTCAAAGCCGGGAGCC
Source organism: Candidatus Rifleibacteriota bacterium (assembly GCA_029564115.1). The sequence continues at coordinate 2,226 of JAKQQP010000101.1, forward strand.
ATGCCCGGAGTTAAACCACCTGCCACGCCAAGCAATGCGGACGGAATGGTTCGCTGCAATCTCTCAGCTTCTTTTTTCTCTTGATATTTTCTCTTGGTTTCCAGAATGACATCAACGAGGCTCATGTTATTTCCTCCAGTAGTAACTACTGAAATTTTAACACAAGCCCCGTCGATTGTTAATTAAAGTATGTCAGCCGCCGATTCCGAGCTTTCTGGTTGCCCATTGCCCCATATCGTTGATCGTGTCTCTAATATCGACAACAGCCTGAGACGGGCCGGGGTTTTTATCGTAATAAGGACTTATTCGCGGGAGCAGCCTTCTCGGTATCCTCCGTTCGAGTTCGATCATAACTCTTTCCTGATCGCCGACGGGCAACGATTTAAAATTAGGAAGTTGCGGAAGCTGTTCTTTGAGAACATCAAAATCGCCCGGTTTTGCGTTTGCTGATAACGCATTTATCAGCTTTGTCGCTTCGAGCGACATTTCATAAGTAGCCATATCGGCTGCGGTTTTGTCTGCCCCG
>JAKQQP010000123.1 GCA_029564115.1 Candidatus Rifleibacteriota bacterium
AGACCCTGCCGATGAACCGACCCGGATCAAAGTGACCAACTCTGATGCGGCGACTCTGATGCGTGAGCTTGCCCGTCAGACCGGCAGATCAATCCACTTCCGTGATCCGGTGCAGACAAGAATCGAGCTTGACATTGCCGCTGCAGACCCATTTGCGGCTTTAGGCCAGATTGCTGCGCGCACAGGCTATGCAGTCACATTAGAAGACGGTGACATCTGGGTTTCCCGTCTCGAAAACCCTCTGCTGAAAATATCTGAAAAAGATCAGGTTGAGGGCGCAGATCTTTCGAATCTGGCACTGGGCGACGTTTTGCGGGCGCTGGGGCAGATCGCAGAAGTAAATATCGCTCTCGATAAATCGCTTGAAAGTGTTAAAGAGCGCAAGGTTAATATTTACTTTCAGAAGATAAGCATTCGCAGAGCTTTTGAAACCCTGATCAAAGTGCATGATCTTTTTCTTGCTGTCGTTGACGAAAAAACGCTTCTGGTGATGACACTCGAGAATTCAAGGCAGATTGAAGGAAAAGTCGTAAGGATTCTGCCTCTGCAGGTGCCTTTCGATAAGTTGAATTCGATAATTTCTCAATCCGTAAGCAGTGATGTAACCGCCAGGGTTAAAACTCAGGAAGACCTTGGAAACCTTATTCTGACTGGTGACAGAGAAGCGGTTGATATTTATGAAACAGCTGCCAGAAGTCTTGAAGGCAAAATGATGACCGCCGGTGATTCTTTTTCACGCGAATATTTCAGCCCTCTGAATACCAAGCCTGAAGAGCTTATCGCTTTGATAAAAGAAAACCTTGGTGAAAAAGAAGGGGTAAAAATCACCTTCGACAAGCGAACCGATATGGTCCTTGTTTCAGGGCCTTCCACTTCGGTTAATCGCGTTATCGAGATGGCCAGAAGGCTCGATCTTGACCCGACCCGCCAGGCATTGATTCATATCAGGCTTATCGAAATCAAGCGTAAAGATATGGAATCGATGGGCATAAAGCTGCCAGACCAGCTGGCTCAGACTGCAGACATTGCAAATTTCAGCGCATCGAGCATTGTGATTCCTGCAAATTTTACTGCATTTCAGGATAACAATCGCATTAAAACCCTGGCCAATCCGACTTTGAGATGCATGGACAAGGAAGAGGCCAGCATCGACATTGTTGAAAAAATTCCGATCAAAAACGCGACCACCAACTTTATCTCGGCCGGAACCTCGAGCCCATCAGTTTCTATCAGCGACAACTGGAGTGAGGCAGAAGTCGGTATCAAACTGAATGTTCAGCCATTTATTCATCAGGATAATGAAATTACGATGAAGGTCGATATCGACCTGACCGAACTGCTCGATATTATTGAAACCAGACCCTGGACTGCCCAGAGAAAGATCAAAACCATGGTCAGAGTAAAAGATAAGGAAACAGTTGTTATCGGTGGTTTGATTCGCAATAAAAAAACCACGACCAAACGACCTCTGCCATTTATCAGCAGGATACCGATTCTGCGCAAGTTGGCCAGAAGGATCGAGCATAACTCTGACACAGAAGAAAAGAGCGAAATGGTAATTCTTATCACTCCTAATGTTGTCGATTCTGCCGGTAAAAACGTTACATTATCCCAATCAGAGAAAGAAATTAAAAAGGCTGGTTTAAGGTAGCGGATGGCAATTCCCGGTGGCAAAAACTCAGGAATGACAGATAAATCAGTAATTCAGATGTAACAAAGGACCAGACAAGAAATTATATGTTAAAGGCCAGGCGAAATCTGATTTTTATTGCAGTATTTGCCGTTGCCGTTATCTGGGGTTTTATCGGCGAATCATCTGCGCTGGAGTCATCTGATCAGGCAACAAATGAATTTCTTGTCAGAGAAATGGCAAGGGTCATTAAAGTTCTCGAACCGGTCAGAAAACCGGATTCAAACAAGCCGGCATCTGAGAATACTGGAATTCCTGAATTCGCAAAACCGGTTGTTGACCGTGGTCTGATGAGCGGTCTTCCGGATGGTCAGTGGCTATGGAAAAAGCAGATAACAAGAGGCGAGGGATTGTTTTATTTTGCCAGGCTGCTCGAAAAACTCAGTGATGAGCTGATCCTTTACCCGGTTCTGATAAGCATAGAGCCTGATTTTAATGATATCCCCGCTTCTCACTGGCTCTTCAATTCACTCAAATATCTTGCTGGTACAGGTTCGCTCAACGGCTTTGGTGCAAAACGGCTTGATCCTGACAAACCCATGAGTTTCAGTGAAGTTAAAAAGATTGGTGGATCAATAATTGAATACCTTGGTTCAAATTGCCTTCTCGTGGTTTTTGACGGCAAGTCAGGCAGAATAAAAACAAAGGGAACCCTGAAGCCGTTAAGCGTAAATGGCTGGCAATATTCATTCAACCGGAAAAACTGGTATGCTGTGAGCCCGGAAGGTAATTTCATTCCCGATTTCCGATCTGGAAGTGTTCAAAATATCTATTTTATGAACGAGAATTATGTTCAGACTGGCTCTTATGAGCTCAGAGACGGTCTTGCATCGGCAGGAATGATAAAAATTCAGAAAAAATACCGGTCCAGAGAAACCTTACCGCAGGCGCGAACTGCAGCATTGATTGCCTCGAAAGAAAATCTTGAAAATGGCCGAGAGGCACTGCGCAGTCGTTTGAAAGAGCTCGGAATGCCAGAACAAAAGGTAGAGTCCGGCCTGCTTAACAGCAAAAATGCCTCTGATAAATTGCCTGAGACGACTTTGCCGGACGCTGCGAATCGGTCCGACGGAACAATTGTGAAAACCTCTTTTCCCGAAAAGTTTGTTAGAGCGGATGAATGCGTAGCAGCCTCTGAAAATACTTCAGAAATTTGTGAAGAACCATCTGTTGCTGCTGCACAACAAAAAACCAGCTCGAATGAGACTTATGAAGGTGCGGTTTACGATGCGGTAACTGGAACCCCGGTCAAAGGGGCTTCTGTTTTGATTGCTACACGGCAGCTGACAACTGATGAGAACGGAAAGTTTTACTTCTCTTCGGGCTCCGACGAAGTCCTTGATGTTACCGTATATTCAGAGGGCTATGACGCTCTGTCGCTGAGACATCGCACCGGTTACCGGAGCGGCCCTTTAAAATTGAGCCTTAATCCGGTTTTAACAAGTGTTTCGGGTAAAATACTGCATTCAGAATCCGCGAATCCGCTGGGAAAGGTTCTGGTTAAGATCGGCGCCAGGGCCACTAGAACCGATTCTGATGGAAATTTTGCCTTCAAGGGAATAAAGCCGGGTTATCATCAACTCTCATGCTTTGCCAGAGGCTTTATGGAAGCTCACGAGATAATTCATGTCGGGAACGAACCTCTGAGTGATCTGGCAGTTAAGCTGCGCCCGGTATTTGAAGAATACGCTTCGGGCATGTAAGCCTTCAATCCTCTGTGTATAACGACAATTGATTGTCAACACCACCCGCGGTTTAGCAGGGCAATCGCATTAAACTCCTGGATTCCGGGTCTAAGCCCGGAATGTTACCTCCCCCTGATTCCTGTCGGCAGGCATTTATTATTACATGCCTGCCTGGAGTTCTTTCAGCAGAGAACTCAAAACTCCGAAGGCTTCGAGGCGGCTCGGAAAAAATGTTTCACGGGCGTAGATAAGTGGTTCGGTATTTTTTATGAACATTTTTTCACGCATATGCTCTGCAAAATTGCGTATGTCGAGATTTGTCATCGCACCGCTGCGGCCGGCGCAAAGACGTTCAATGTAAGATGTCTCGAGGGAAAGGGTCTGCATCAGATCGCTGGTGATACGTTTCCATTCGTTCCATGTAATTTTTTCTTCAGGTCTGATTTTGTTACTGGTGTCGGCACATCTCACGCCAAGGGATTTAAGGGGGGCGATTGCCGTGTAGACAGGGTGACTTGTCGGAACGTCAGAGAAGAACTCAGAAGCAGGGGTATTTAAGGTTCCGGACAAAGGTTTTTCAAAAAAAGGATTCGGAAAAATCGACAGGCCGGGCTGACTGAAAGATTCCTGAAAGAATGTTTCAAGTCTGGTTGCCTGCCCGCATGTGATGATTGCTTTGTCATCCGATGTCTGTGCAAAGAGTTGAAAAAATACACTGTCCAGTTCATAGTGCGGAACTTCAAGTTTTCTGGCCAGAAAAGCTCTGAAGTCAGACCATCTGGCGGTGTTTTCATCTGCCGGCAGAGGGTTTGAAATGTAAAGCGCTCCGGAAAGGCCTAACAGTAAAACCAGCAGAAAGAACACCGTAAGTTTACGGTAAGCACAGAGAAACTTTCGCAGGGTTATTTTTTTGCGGCTGACTGATGGTTTGACAGATCGGTGGTCCGCATTGGAAAAATCTGCAGTGGCAACGGTTTCAGTTTCCAGATGAGAAAAACGCGTAGAACGGCCACAGCCTCCGCAGAATTTGGCAACAACAGGGTTGCTGCGTTTGCAGAAGCTGCACTTTTTTACCTGTTTAACGGTGTTGATCAGAGTCTGACCTTTATGCAACAGATTGCTTTGCATATAAGATCTATCGGCAGGTTGTCATTTTCATGCCAGAGTTTACTTCGCTGGCTGCGGTTTAAAATCCTGAGCGACCATAAAGATTTCGCGGCTGCGCGCTAGTGAGGCTTTGGGGTTATACGACTTGGCGAAACCAAAGAGTTTGCGTGTTCTCTGGAGAAGCTGCTGATATTCGACCCCTTCAAAAACCTTGGCGACAAAATTTCCACCAGGTCTCAGAAGCTTCTCGGCTATATCCAGAGCCAGATGAACAAGAAGCGCTGAATTTTCAGTGTCGGCATAGTGAACGCCCGTGGTATCAGGGGCCATATCGCTTAAAATCAGGTCAAGACCGTTAGGCGCCAGCTCAATTATCTTCGCCTGGTTTTCGGGGGCACGTATGTCGCCCTGAATAATGGTCACCCCTTCAATCGGGGCAATTTCAAGAAGGTCGATGGCGATAATTCTAGCTTTACCATTGACTTTTCGCAGGGCATACTGGCTCCAGCTGCCGGGGGCGGCGCCAAGATCAAGAATCTTCATACCCGGCTTTATCAGCCGGTATTTCTGGTCAATTTCTTCAAGCTTGTAAGCAGCACGCGAGCGGTAGTCGTCGACCCGTGATTTCTGCAGATAGTGATCGTTAAGACGGTTTTTGAACCAGGCTTTGGTCATCAGTTAAGATATTCTTCTGTCAATTTTATATTGTTGATTCTCTTCTCCGGCCGTTCGTTGATGGTTTTGAGTTCTTCAATGTGGCGGATAAGAGCATCGCGGACCAGCAGTTCCATTTTATTGCGGTTTTTGAATTCGCGCAGAAGCGTATAGCCATCGCCGCCCGAGGCAATGAAATCGTTCAGGGCAACTTTATATATCTTTTCGGCCTGCAGATCTTCGCCACTGTCGGTTTCAATTTTAACAATGCGCTTCATTGGAACCTGAGAGGGATCATAGGTAATTTTCATGCCCGACGGCAGAAGAAAGCCGTAGTCTGCACCAACAACAAGTTTGAGCCCATCGGTTTTCATGTTGTAATTGTCCATTGCAAAGGCTTTGTCTTCGGCATCGATGACTTTGGATTCATTTGAAAGCGACCTTTCGATAAGATCACGAAGCTGAAAACCATTCATTTCAACCACTTCAATAAAGTTGTCGAAGGGTTGAACCATGAATACGTCCTCGATAGTTATTTTGCCCTTCTGAAATGGTTGTCTGACGCCACCAAAGTTAATGAAAGCAAAGTCGGCGCCGGAATATTTACGCATGGCGTCTGCTATTAGCGAGCCTTCTGGCGAGTCGCCACCGCTGACACCGCGATAAAGCCCGACATTAGTTTCTCCGATAACTTTCTGCATCTCAATTTTAAGATCTTTGAGATAACTGTCTTCAATTTCTTTTATCTTTGCATTTTCTCCGATTTTATCGAGATAGAGGGGTGTGGAAGTTAAATGAATCGTAGGCCTGGCCGGATCTTCAATGTTGATTCTGACAACCGAGGCATGTTCGCATGAGCTGCCGCTGTGAATGATGGCGGTGTTGAACGGTTCTGCCCACACAATCTCTTTTTTGAGAGCATGTGTGTGGCCGCCGAGAATCAGATCGATGCCTTCGACCTGTGCCGCAAGTTTCACATCTGAGTCAAACCCGAGGTGTGAGAGCAGTATGATAAAATCAGCTCCACCCTTGCGCAGCTTTTTGATAATTGGCGGCAGAATCGGGGTCGGATCGGCAAAAACAACGTCTTTAACATTCTTTTCAAACGAAATCGTTGCAGTTTCGGGCGTGTCAACGCCAATAACTCCGATTTTTCTGTTTTTATGGCTGAAGATTGTATAGGGCTGGGCAAAACGCATTAATCTGCCGTTGGCTCTTTCAAAAACGTTGCAGCAGACAACCGGAAAATCGCGTTTTTCCATCTGCTCAACAAGATTTGGGTATGAATAATCAAATTCATGATTGCCGATGGTAACAGCTGCAACCCGCATGCGATTCAGCATGTCGATCATTACCGCGCCTTTGGTTCTGTCGACAATGGGAGTACCCTGAAAAAAGTCGCCAGAGTCAATGTACATTATTCTGGCATCAGCGTTTTCCGGGTCAGATTTGTAACTGTCGATCAGGTTCTGTAGAACCGCATAACCGCCCATAAGTGGGCGCGGGTCGGTTTTGGCAATCGGGTCAGGGTGCGCATTTATCGCTCCGTGAACATCGCTGGTATGAAAAAGAATAAATTCGGCTGCTGAAGCCGAAAACACCAGAGAAAAAAAGAAAAATACCAGCAGGCAGTAGAATTGAACTCCTCTGGCATTCAGATGCTGTCTAACCATTCCAGGGCTCCTTGTGTAAGAAAACGCCGTTTCCTTATTTTATTTGGCTGTTTTAATTTCGTGTTCTTCGATGACCAGTTCAATCTGCCTCTTGTTGAGCGAAATAAAACCGGCATGAATAATATGACTGGTGCGCAGGTCAGTGATAATGGCATCTGTGATCGGCAGAAAATCGCGCGACTGACTCTCAGTGTTAAGAATATCAGAAAGTCTGCTGTTTTCTATAAGATGCAGGTTACCCTGAATTTTGTGCTGAGAAGTGAAAATTACCACCTTCAACTGATCTTTTCGTGCTTTCATTTTTTTCCTCCGGGAAGAACGACTTCGGCGAAACGACCTTCAGCTTCGGCAAGAACTGAGCCATCTGGCAGAATTACCGAACTACGTGCGAAATAAAGATTTTTTCTTTGGCCGGTCAGGGTTGCGGCGAATTTTAACGGAACGCCTACCGGAGTCGGCCGAAGATAACGAATGTGCATGTCTGCGGTTACCGCTAAGATATCTTTTTCGGCACCCATGACGGCATAGGCCATTGCCTCGTCGAGTAGCGTACTGAGGATTCCACCGTGAACGATGCCGGCGTAGCCCTGATAGGCCGGGCCGGGCACCCAGGTAAATGTGCAGGTATGCCCTTCAACAGATTTTTGAACCGGAATGTGCAGACCGCTTTTGTTTCTCGGACCACAGACAAAGCAGTGAGCGTTGTCGATAAGATTCAGGCCCGAAAGATTGCGCCTTTCAATGAGCTTGCGGCTGTTTGAAACCGCTTCAAAAACCTCGGGCCGGTTGAGCGCAACCGGTGTCGAAAGCGTACCGCGCTCATAGAGCATAATGTTTTTTTCTTCGAGCCTGGCCTTGAGGGTTTCAAAGCTTGGGACATCGAAATTCCGGTGCGTCGGATCACCCGTAAGAACCGGAACCGAGCCGAGGTCGTTGAGGCCGGCTTCAACGAGTTCGGGGAAACGATAGCAAAGATGTGGTGGCAATGAGATGTGGTGAACCGGAAAGGCTTCACGCAAGGCAGAAATTGTTTTTCTGACGGCAGCAAAACTCATGGGTGGTCGCCCTGGCATTGAACAGCCAGGTGACGGCTGAAAAGGATTCAGTCTTACGTCCTGCAGAAGCGGGTCAGCGGTACAAAATCTGCCGGTTTCGGAAATAAATCTGAGGCGTTCTTCCTCGCTTTCGCCGATACCAGTGACAAACCCAAGAGAGTAGGGGATGCCTGCAGCATGCAGACCTTCGATGCAGGCTTTGCCGGTGCTGGGGTTGCGGTTGCGCGATTTTTCAAGTGACTGCCCCTGGCTTGAGAGGGTAGCACAGACAAGATTCAGCCTGACCGAACAGCCGGCGTTGACGAACCTTTCCATGGTGAATGAATCGAGGTAGCCAACTTCAAGCACGGGCAGAAGGTTAAGGGCGATGGCTTCACGGCAGGCGGCATTCAGATAGTCAGCGAATGATGAGAAGCCATTCTGGTGCAGAGCAATTTGTATATGCGGAAAGTCCTGCGGGGATTCGCCCGAGATAAAAATAACTTCAGTTGCTCCGCGTCTGGCGATATCGGCGATGCGATCCTTTAATTCTTCAAAAGACAGGAGAGGGGAGTCCTCGCTGAAAAAAGAACAGTAGCCGCAGCTCTGGTGGCAAGTGCGGGTCAGTTCGATATATGCACTCAAAACATAAGATATTGAAACGCTGTTATTCATGCCACAAAGTTACCACAAACCTTTAAAAAATAAAATGGCAAGATTTTGGGAACCCGCCAGAAAGTTGCCGGTCAAAGTAGTTAGAAAACAGGAGGT
>JAKQQP010000142.1 GCA_029564115.1 Candidatus Rifleibacteriota bacterium
AGCTCTGGCAGCTGCTTCCCGCCTTTGACGCGTCAGTTTTTCATCCTCAATGGCATTTATGGTAATGGCATTTCTGACCAGAAGGGTCATGATCTGTTTGAACATCGAGCTCTCGGGGTAAGCGTCTACAAGACTGCGCACTTCTGCCCTTACACCTTCGAGGTTCTGTGCGGTTATGGTCTTCTGGCTCAGATTCTGCAGCAGACGTCGCGCGACGGTTTTAAGCTTTTCAAACTGAGAAATCCTCAGATTACGCAATTGCACGAGTTTTTCTTCGTCGAGCAATACTTCACCGGGGAAATATGAGGCAATAAGTGTCTGAGGCGGTTCAGTCGTCGAAAGGCGTCTGAATTCATCGTAGAATGATGTCATTTCAAGCATGTGTCGATCAAAGCGGGTCAGCATTTCTTCTTCTGCCTGCTCGATCGGTGTAAAAACCGGCTGCACCTTTTCCATTTCGGCGGTACGCAGTTCGTTGGTTTTGCTCTCATCGACAAAACTTATGGTTCTCGGGCATCTGATAGTCTTGGGAGCAGGCTTACCCTCTACTACTTCCGGGGTAAAGCCGGTTGGATCGATGACCAGAATCACCACGAGAATGGCGAAAAAGCCCCCGAGCTGAAGCAGAAAACGTCTCTGCAGCTGAACCGGGATGTTCAGCCATTCAAGAAAGCTTGAAAGTAAAAGATTGGTCTTTTCGCTCACAGCTGTTTCCGTTCTCTTGCCTGATAAGCATCGAAAGCGCTGATTATGCGGCGCACCACTTCATGTCTTATCACGTCTTCTGTGGCTAAATCAACAAACTTGATCGATTCAACGTTATCAAGGATTTTGTCGAGCACCAGAAGCGAAGAATCGGAGGTGCGCGGCAGGTCGATCTGGGTATGATCGCCGGTCACCACCATTTTTGAGCCATAGCCAAGGCGGGTCAACACCATGCGCATCTGTGGCAGTGTCGTATTTTGAGCCTCATCGAGAACCACGAAGGATTCGTTGAATGTACGGCCGCGCATGTAAGCCAGGGGCGTAATTTCGATCACGCCCTGCCTGACATACTGCTCAAATTTTCCCATGCCGATAAATTCCTGTAGAGAGTCATAAAGCGGGCGAAAATGCGGGTCGACCTTTTCCTTGAGGTCGCCGGGCAGATAACCCAGGCTTTCACCTGCCTCCACAACCGGTCGCGACAGGATCACTCTGCTGACCTTTTTCTCTTTCAGGGCTCTGACCGCCATGGCGGTCGCCAGATAGGTCTTGCCGGTACCGGCGGGGCCGCGGGCAACCGTAATGGTATTGTTTTCAATGGCATTGATATATGCCTGCTGATTCGGTGTTTTCGCGCGAACGACGCGACCACTGAAAGAAGCGATCAGATCGGAAAAATTAAAACTCTCGGTCACCCCGCTCATAAGCGGTTTTACCGAAGTGACCTGATTGAACAGGCGACGCACTTCGACGGCGTTAACCGCCTCGTGCTGATCGATGCGCTGCCCGAGAATTTCAAGAAACCTTTTCACAAGAAGAATCTTTTCATGCGATCCTTCGAGCAGCAGGCAATTTCCACGCGCCTTTGCCGTCAGGTCGGGCAGATCGCGAATAAGCTTCAGACCGTTTTCAGGCTCGGAGCTGAAAATATGGCGAGAAAGCTCGTCTGAAAGCTCCAGACGCTCATTTTCAATTTTCATCATCGGCATTCTCCACTGCAGAATCGGGGGTTTCTGCAAACAACCCGGTAAAATCATGCTCGGCCTGCTCCAGGGTCACGCGGCCAAAACCACCTGATTGAAAACGTTTGATAATATCAGTGGCCGCCCGCTCGATATCAGGCTCGTTACCCCGGGCCACAAAATTCATGCGCCGGGCATAATCAGCAATAAAGCGCTCAAAGTTGCAGTCAGCCTCAATATATCCAGGCAAAACCCGTTGGTTACCGCTGAAGGTAAGAATCTCGCAGAGGGTTTTCGACTGGCTCCAGGTATCGGTATCTCGCCCCGGAATCGTGTTGATGAGCTTGAGGATATCGCCACGCCGCAGCAGAGCGAAATCAAGAATACCGGGCAGGTCAAGAAGTTCAAGTTCGCCAGGCAGCTTTATCCATTGAATACTGCGGGTAACTCCTGGCATATTGGCGGCACGGGCGGCGCTCCGGCCGGCAAGAGAGTTGATCAGCGTCGATTTACCGACGTTCGGCACACCGATGATCATCACCCGTCGCACCTTGCGCAAAGGTGCCTTTTGACCAGGTTTTAGCGTAAAAGCCGCGTTACGGATCATCTCGGAAAGATTTCTGACTGAGCTGCGATTACGACAGTCTACAGCCACGCAGGCCTGTCCCTCGTTCTTGAAGCGGGCAAGCCATCTGCGCGTCTCGCCTTCGTCGGCAAGATCGGATTTGGCGAGAGCAATGACTGAAGTCTTGCCAAGCCTTTTGACAAAGTCTTTGAGGCGTGAACCGTTGGGCATACGGGCATCAACAAGCTCGACAATAACGTCGACAACCGGCAGATACTGGTCGACCGACTTAAAAGCTTTTCTGATGTGACCGGGTATTTCTCTTTTCATTAAATCAATCTGTTGGCACGACCGGGAAAATTCTGGCCAGCCATTCTGCCCATTTCAGCCCTGCTGATCAACCGGCCGGGCCGGCTGCATCGGGTGCGGAAAACTCCGGATCGGGCTGATTCGATTCATCGGCAGATAATTAAAAACCGCCTGCCCCTTGAGGTTGGTCAAAGGCATCGGGCCCCAGAAACGGCTGTCTGAGCTGTTGTTTCTGTTATCGCCCATCACAAACAGGCTGTCGTCAGGAACTCGGGTCGCATAATCACTGAGAGGCGGTTCGGCAATATACGGCTCATTGAGATAGACACCGTTGACGTAAACCCGGCCGTCTTCAATTGAAATATGGTCGCCGGGAAGCCCGACCACTCTTTTGATGTAATCTTTTGGCGGTGCGTTAACGTCAGGGTTGGGATAACGGAACACGACAATATCGCCTCTTTCAGGAAGCTTGAACCAGAAGCGCGGCCCAAAAGGCAGGCGCCCATCAAGTGACAGATCAAAGACATAGGCGAAGCGGCTGACAAGAATTCTGTCACCGCCACGTTCAAGCTGGCCGGTAAAGGGGTTACGCTTTTCGCCAAGAAGTGTCGGTTCCATGCTGCCGGTGGGAATCCAGAAGGCCTGAACCACCAGCCCGCGGATCAGAATCGCAAGAAAAAAGGCAATAAAAATGGTCTCGTTCCATTCACGGAAAGAGCCTTTATAATGCAGTTCAAAACTCCGGCTGTCTAAAACGGCACCATCAGGGCCAACGGCGCTGATTTTCAGCCCGTTGACCCCGTTGTGCAGTTTGAGATCAGTCCGGAATCTTCCACG
>JAKQQP010000157.1 GCA_029564115.1 Candidatus Rifleibacteriota bacterium
AAGCTGTGTCAAAAACCGCAACCTGTTTTAGATTTGGCATTAGTTCGCGCGCAACCTGAATGCCGGTGAGGTTGGGTGGGTTATGCAGCGGCGCCAGTTCGATGAATTCTTCGATAGCGGCAACAACGCTTTCGTCTATTACTACGGATGATGCATACTTGTCACCACCGTGAACGACGCGGTGGCCGATGCCAGCAATCTCGGAAACATCTTTGATAATGCCTTCATCGCGGTCAGTAATGGCTCGCATCACGAGTTCGAGGGCTTCGCGATGATCTTTGATCTTCTGCTCGATTACCAGTTTCTTGTCGTCAGATTTTTGTTCGAGGCTGCCCTTTTCTTCGCCAATTCTTTCGACGATGCCTTTTCCGAGACTTTTGCGGTGCGGCATAAGTATCAGATCGTATTTCAGCGATGAACTGCCGCAGTTAAGTACCAGTATGACTTTTCCAGTGTCTTCAGAATCGACCATTTTCGGCCTCCTTAGCATTCCTTTGTCATTCTCTTTAAATAACTTTTATGCTGCAATGTGTCAAGAAGAAACTCTTAAAAACAAGTTATCAGCGGCGAGAATCGTCGCTAAAATTGCTGCGGTCCAGCAAAGGCGTGGCGGTCAGGCCATGTTGTAGTTGAAGCGGCAATCAATTATTATCTTTTATCACTAATGCCCAAAAAATTAAAGCGAGTGAATCTATGCAGCCAAAAATTTCTGGTTTTAACGAAACGGAACAGGCAAACCTGGCAAAAGGTCTTGCGGCAGGTCGCGAGCTCTGCCTGTCTTTATCAGGTCATCATAAGGGCCCGCCCTCAGCCGATCTTCTCGACCAGGTGTTTAAAAAGTGGGCTGCCCAGCCGACCAATAGTCGCATGCCGGCCGCTGATGTCGCTTCTGGACTCGGGTCGCTTTTTGGTGAGTTGCTCAGGGTCGATTTTGGCTTTATCTGGCAGATGATCGAAGATCAGTATGGCACCGAACCGGCTTTGATCGACGAAAACACCGGCAGTGTAATTTTTCCGGTCAATGCGGTCTGGAAAAGAATCGAGCCATAACTCGACACCGCGCCATTTTTCAGGCCGATGTATGAGTCGATCGCCAGGCACCTCGAAAAAGTGCGAACCGGCCAGGGCATGAATTAATCTGATAAAATCCAGCCTTTAAAGGCTTTCCAGCGGGCAAATGGCCGCCGGTTTTCGTTATCTACCATTTCGATGATGCCGCGGCCGCTCGCATCGTAAACCCTGCCACAGCTGCAGCGGAAAATGCCACTGCCGGCTGCCGGGGTGCCCGGGTCTTCGGGCAGACTGTCGATTGCTGCTCTGCCGCAGATACATTTCGGGTATGGTTTTTGCCCAAGTATGAGTTCTCGCTCGAGCCAGGCAAGCTTTTCGATGAGAATAATCAGTATGAGCGGAAACGCGATCATACCGACTATGCCGGCAGTGTTGCCGAAGCGCGAACCGATAGTGTCACCGGCCCAGGCTGCCGCAAGAAGCAGCAGCAGAGCGATGATCTCGTAACTGCTGACACCTTTTTTATTTAGAATCATCTGCATCTGCAAAGTATACCACCTCGGCTGGCTGTGGGCAAAGTTGCTGTCTGATGGTGCTTTGTGGCTTGATAACCAAAATAAAATCCGGGGGTTTTCGGGCAATGCTGTCTGTGGTAAAATTAGTTGCGTGCGCAACTAATTTTACGAAGAAGCAGATAATTCATATGGTTGAACAGCAATTTCTTGGCCGCTGGGTTGCTCAGACATATCG
>JAKQQP010000158.1 GCA_029564115.1 Candidatus Rifleibacteriota bacterium
AAAAGCGAGCCGATAACGAATTATCTGCAGAGCAAGGGGGCCAGCTTTTCAAAGGGAACGATCATTAACGAATTCAACCTCGTAAATGGCTGGCCCTTCTTCAGCCAGCAGGAAATCATAGCGATCCCCTTCACCACTTCACAGTTTTTCAGAGCTATCGAAGCCGATTCTGCCGACCAGCTCGCAGAACTCGAAAGCCATGGCGTTGATCTGAAGCAGAAAAGCCCGGCCGGCACCCCGCCACTCTGCCTGGCCATTGCCAACCGCAAGCTGCAGGCCGCAGACTATCTGTTAAATAAAGCGGCAGATCTGGCCGCAACCGATGCAAACGGCAAGAACGCTCTGCTTTACGCGATCGAATACCGCAACGAAGACTTTGCGCGGCAGATTCTACAGAAGAAGCCCGACCTTTCGCACGCCGATAAATCTGGCAATACAGCTCTGCACTATGCCCTCACCAACAGCCAGAATGCTCTCGCAGCCGAATTGATCAACCGTGGCGCCAACATTTTTGCCGAAAATAATTTTTCACGTGGTATGATCCACATTGCCAGTGAAAATTCAAATTCGATGATGTTCGAAGTTCTCATCAGTAACGGCTGCAACGTAAACCAGGAAGACGTAAACGGCAACACACCACTGCATCTGGCCGTAAAAAATGACAATATCCCGATGATTTCAGCTCTGCTCAAAAATGGAGCTGACTTTGCGATTATCAACAATCGTGGCAAAACCGCGCTGCAGCTGGCAAAGTCTCAGGCAGCCCGTAACCTGCTCAGCAACCGTTTTGAAATTGAAGGGCAGAATCCGTCAGAGAAGCAGCTTCCTGCCGAAGTGAATATTCTGCCGCAGTCAGCAAATTGAGTTAAAATGCAGACTCAGACGTCTCAGGATGGCGCATTGCGCAGACTGCGCCCAAGACAATTCCGTCTCGAAAGTCTGCTGCTGTTCTGGGTTCTAGCCATTTTTCTGCCGGCACTGGCGATCTTCGGGCTGCTCAATTTTTCTGTGCAGCAGCAACGCGAAACCGTGCAGGCAGATTTTGCCGACCAGCTGCTCGATGCCTATGACAAGCTCAACAAAGCCTGTGAACCAGGCACCTGGTTTGCTGGCCAGGTTGAAATGGCCGAAACGATCGCCGGACTGCCGCCAAGAAATTCAAAGCTGCAGCCGGCTGCCAATATTGCCGAATCTGCAGCGCCCCATCTGAACCGTCTGTTTTCACGCATCAGAAATCATGATCTGCTGCTTCTTATGGCAGCCGGTGGCGACCTGAAGAATCTTACAGTCTTCACCGATCCGGTACGGGCTCCTGATTTTCCGCGGCCGGGTCTAAGGGCAGCCCGTGAAATTCTGGGCGAACTGCTGAACCAGCACGGCGACCAGCAACAG
>JAKQQP010000169.1 GCA_029564115.1 Candidatus Rifleibacteriota bacterium
ATGCAGGGAAAGAGCTCGAAGCGGTTTTTCAGTATAAGCAGGCTCTCAGGCTCGACCCGATGTCGGTCGAATCTTATATGAGCCTCGGCGATTATGAATCTGACAAGGGCAACCACGAGAAGGCTCACGAATATTTTCAACGGGCCTTCAAATACATGCATGTCGGAAACTATTACCGGGCCGCAAACCCTGAATACCTGCGACAGGTGATTGCCTCAAGGCTTCAGGAGTATGAGGAAGGACTTTTTTCAGAAATGGCAGATTCGTTTGTTTACGACATGCCGGTAAGAAACACCGCCCCAGAATCAGGAAGAAACGATCCCTGCCCCTGCGGCAGCGGCAAAAAATTCAAAAAGTGCTGCATGAAGTAGCCAACCCCTGCCCCTGCCGAAGGGCTTCACCGATTATCGCCTCGACCGGTTTTTTCAGTCTACCGCTCTCTGACGGTTGCTGACCAGCTCTATCTAAAAAAAAGATATTTTCAGTATCGTTTTCGATACGGCAAAGAACGATGTTCCCAGGTTGTTTGAAGAGCTTTCCGACCTTCTCGAAAAATCGACCGTAAAACAGCCGTAGCCTGACCTTACCGTCGCCAGCATCTTATCTGGTAAAACACTCTGAGAAAATACCGGGACGTTTCGTTGAGAATCAACAGCAAAGCCACCGGCCTGTCGTTCAAAGTCCTCGAAAAATTACGCGATTCAGGCAGCTTCAGCGTCAAAGAACCAGTCGCCGTCTATAAAACAACAAAGAGAAAAACCGTGCCCAAGGCCGACAACAAAGTATCAGAATGAAGGGGTTGCCGGGCTTCATCAATTATCGCCTTGACCAGTTTTCTCAGACCACCGCTGTCAAGCTGCCTTAGTCACCGGCGTAAGCTGAAAAATTTGTGCGTTTTGCGCAGCTGCTTTGAAATCGCCTTTTTGCAAGGCCCTGCGAATTTCATCGAGCTTTTGGGCATCGGCAAGAGAAAGGCATGGCGACCAGGAATCTTCAGTATAAATGAGTTCTACTTCAACTCTTGCCACAAAGTTGCCAACATGAATAAATTTTTCCTGACGTTTGTTCATTTTTTCAATCTCCGCTTCAGGTCATGTGACCATAACTTCGGGTCTGGTCGGTATGCTGTTACAACCACTGCCGGTCGTTTTTTATCTTTGGGTATACCCCAGACAACATGAATCGGAATACCTGTGTTATCCTTTTGCAGCACCAGAACTGCCGGCCCCTTATGGTATTCAGGGTAATCTTCTATCACGATACCGGCAGCAGCGTTGTTGACTATGTCTGCCATATAAAGACCGTCTTCGGCCAATTCTTCGTAGCCATGAACTGAAACCAGAACGTCATTTTCTGCAATCAAAGTCTTGAGCAGTTCAAAAGTTTTGTTCATGTCTTAATTGTAGGCTTTACCAGGAGAGAATTTCAACCCTTAAAATCTTTGCCCATTTCCCTGAGCCCGCCGAAGGCCAGCCCAAAAGCGAGCACGGCGGCTTATCCGTATTCATCCGTGGGAAATCCTTTCTTCTCTTCGGCCCGATATATTGTTGACGGTTCAGGCTTAACCAATATAGACTGAATTCATGGAAAACTCAAAAGCAGGGCAAAGAGCAACAGGGAACTGATCAATGCTTGAACCACTGAACCGCATCCGGGCAATCAAGGCGAGGATTCTGCTTCTGAATGAGATGATAACAGATTCTGGTGGTGACATCAGCCGGGCTTTGCTTGATTAAAAGGCGTTCAAACCGGCAATTCTGATAGTAGATTACTTTCTTATTGTGAGGGTTAGCAATGTTTAAAATTGAACCATTCCTGCCAGAGATTGAGAAAATTTGCAAAAAATTCAAAGCAAGAAGTCTGACTCTGTTCGGGAGTGCATTGACTGACGAATTCGACCATGAATCCAGCGATCTGGATTTTCTGCTCGAGCTCTATGGGTATGAGCGTGGCCTTAAAAGGTATCTCGCAATGAAAGAAGAACTTCAGAAGCTGTTTAAAAGAGATATCGACCTGGTAATGCCAGAAGCTATAAAGAATCCCTACCTGAAAAAAAGTATCTTTTCAAAAACTCTTAAATGCTATGAATCATAACCCGGAGGTTTGCATTTATGATGCCGTTTCGGCTTGCGGGTTCATTATTGAATTCACGGCAGATATTTCTTTTGAGGCTTATCTTGACGATGCCAGAACAAGATTTGCGGTGGAGCGACAGTTCGAAATTCTCGGTGAGTCTTTGAACCGTCTGAAAAAGCTGGCCCCAGATTTGCTTGACAATATTCACGACTGGAAAGAAGTAATTTCCTTCAGAAATATCATCATTCATGGTTATGACAACCTTAATGACGGTATCGTTTTTGATACAGCAAAGAACGATGTTCCCAGGTTATTTAAAGAGCTTTCCGACCTTCTCGAAAAATCGACCGGAAGACAGCCGTGACCTGACCTCACCGTCGCCAGCATCTTATCCGGTAAAACTCTCTGAGAAAATACCGGGACGTTTTGTTGAGAATCAACAGTATCTATTGCGCTTTCTTCTTCTCTTCGGCCTGATATACTGTTGACGGTTCAGGCTTGTCCAATATAGACTGGGACCATGGAAAATTTAAAGGCAGAGCAGAGAGCAGAAGTGTTGAGAATTCTTTCCCGCATGAAAGAGAAATATTCATCGGAAGGTTTTTTGATTCGTGGGCTTTTTGGAAGTTTTGCCCGCGGCGACTTCGATGAAGCGAGCGATATTGATCTTGCTTATGAAATCGAGAAAGAGGTTTTTCTGAAATTGCACGAGGGGTTTGGCGCAGTATCAAGGGTGGCC
>JAKQQP010000194.1 GCA_029564115.1 Candidatus Rifleibacteriota bacterium
AAGTTTCGGAGTCTCGGGCCCGAAAAGCGTTATTACCGGCAGATCGGTCAGTGATGCGAAGTGCGAAGGGCCGCTGTCGTTGGTAATCATCAGATCACAGAGTGAATAAAGCACCAACAGCTGTCTGAGGGAAGTCTGCCCGACCAGGTTCGCCACCCTGGCGCTGCCGAGCGAAGCCTGCACGTGTTCTGATTCGGTCCTTTCAGATTTAACACCGGTAAGAACGATAACAACGTTTTCATCGGCCAGCAGGCGGCGCCCGAGTTCAATGAAGTTTTCGAGGGGCCAGCGCCGCAACGGCACCAGATCGCTCGAATTGGCATTGAGAATAACCAGGCGCGACTGCTCGTTCACGGCCGGGCAATATTCAGAAACCAGCCGGCGCACCTGCGCTTTTTCATCGGGCGAAGTGTCGAGCTTCGCAAGTTCGAGCTGTTCAAGCGGTTTAACCTGGGCTTTAACGAGAGGCACCTGGCCTGATGGCTGATTAAGAGCTTCGATCATGCTGAGAAAAGTCTGGGCAGTGTGAATATGGCAGTTGTATTGCACTGGATGTGAGAAGAAACTGCCCTTATACATTCCTTCCATGGTATAGCGGTTGAACCCGCAGGTTGCCGCTGCTCCCGCAAGCTCAGTAAGAATAGCCGAGGCCCGCGAAAAGAATTCAAGATCGAGGGCCACGTCAAAACGCATGAAGTGCAGTTTGAAAAGAACTGCCAGAGAATCTTTAACAAAAGTCTGCATATCAGTAGTTCTAATGGTATGAATATTGGCTTCGGGCACCAGACCAAGCATATTAACCGCAGCAGTGTTCTCGGCAAAAACGAGAAAATGAAACTCGACGCCCGGCCAGAGTTCCTGAGCCCGGCGCAGCATCGGATACATCAGAATCGTGCTGCCCATTTCGGCCGGTTTAACAAACAGCATTTTTTTAACGTCGGTCAGAGCCCCAGCTTTGCGCGGCATTAACCGGTCGATCAACCAGCGACGCAAACTCAAAGCGGCACAGAGAACCGGCCCGAGCGTTGCATCTATTTTTCGCATGGTATCTGGTTTCATAATCAAAACACCTTGTATGGTATGAATTCGTGAGGCTGCAGCAGG
>JAKQQP010000225.1 GCA_029564115.1 Candidatus Rifleibacteriota bacterium
CTACCTTAAGTAGTGTCTCAAAGGATCTCGTTTTTCAACAAGACCCGCTTGGCGTCATAATTAAAGTCTTTCGATCTTATTCTCAATGAGCTTCGGGCTTTTTGGCCCGCCCCGCCGTGGCAGGAAGTTCATATTATCAAAATCACCCCGAAAGTGTCAACTACTTTTTTTAAGTTTTTTAACTTTTTTCAGAACTTTGTTTCTTTATGTTTTCAATAAAAACACAAAATTCTGCCTGGTGTATTTGATAAGATTTTCAAGGATTCAACCACTTTCGTGGAACCCTCTCGCGAGGGTTTGTCAAGGATAACAGATTTCAATTTTGAGGTCAACTAAAATGTACACAAAATTACAAACAAAATAATTTAAACGGCCATTTGCGCAGCTGGGCCTACTTTACCCGGGCAATCAGCAACATCTGTGTTCGATTTGTACATTAAACGGATACAAATTATATTTTTTTAATGGTAATTAGTCGCAATGATATTGTAGAATCTTTGTCATTAAATTTCCTGCAGGAGAGTTGAATGAAGACTTTCATTAAAAATGCCAGATACTTCTGGGCCGGTGGAGATTCGGAAGTTCTCGAAAATATTTCGATACTGACCGACGGCTCGCGCATTATCGAAGTTGGTGACGCAGTCGCTCTGGCTGCAAAAGCTGGCGATGCCAAAACAATAGACGCTTCTGAACTGATAATTATCCCAGGGCTGGTGAACACTCATCATCATTTCTACCAGACCCTCACGCGCAACTTTCCTAAAGTGCAGGACGCCAAGCTTTTTACATGGCTGGTGAGATTGTATCCCCTCTGGGCAAGAATCACTCCTGACGACTTTGCACTGGCCACTGAAATAGCCACACTCGAACTGCTGATGAGCGGCTGCACTACCGCAGTAGACCACTCATATCTCGTTCCCGATGGGCAATCTGACCTTTATTACCGCCAGGTGGAAGCCGCCAGAAAAACCGGCATGCGCTTTCACCTTTGCCGCGGCAGCATGTCCCGCTCAAAAAAAGACGGTGGCCTGCCCCCGGACTCGGTCGTTCAGACTGAAGACGTTATCATGAAAGAGACCGACGAACTGGTCAGCAGAGTACACGAGGCGCAGCGCGGCGGGATGACCAGAATTATCGTTGCGCCATGTTCCCCTTTCTCTGTGACCAAAGAGCTGATGATTGAAGCCAAAAAATACGCTAACAGCAAGGGTCTGAAGGCTCACACCCATCTTGCAGAAACAAAAGATGAAGAAGAATTTTGTATCAAAGAGTTTGGTGTCAGACCTTTCAAGCTGATGGAAGACCTTGGCTGGATGGATGAAAATTCTTTCTACGCCCACTGCGTACATATGTCGCCTGAAGAGGTTGTCGCCATGGGAAAAGCCCAGGGTGGCGTCGCCCACTGCCCGACGAGCAATATGCGTCTGGCCTCGGGTATTGCGCCAATAGTTGAAATGTTGAAGGCAGACGTTCCCGTAAGTCTTGCTGTAGATGGCAGCGCCAGCAATGACTGTTCCAATATGATGCTGGAAGTTCGCAACTGCATGCTGCTGCAACGCGTATTGAAAACCGCTGACTGCATCACTGCCCGCGACGCCCTCAAGGTAGCCACTCTTGGCGGGGCCAAAGTTCTGGGCAGAGACGACATCGGGCTGCTGCAACCAGGCTATGAAGCAGACATGGTGGGCTTCAGACTGGACAGCCTGCGACAGGCCGGTAGTTCGACTGACCCGCTCGCCGCTCTGGTTTTCTGCGCCGTAGATACTGTCAATTTTTCGATGGTACACGGCGAAACTCTGGTAGAACATGGCAAGTTCACACGTTTTTCCGACGAGGAGCTGAAAGAACTTGTCATAAGGCAAAACGAGCGCAGTCGCCAGATTTATTCCGGTCAGTAATTCCAGCTTTCAACTCTCCGGATCGTGTTCTTAAGGCGCGGTCCGGAGGCAATAAAAAAAGGCAGTCGTCGAAACATAACCCGGTTATTCTCTCAACATACTATTCACACTATTGAGCAATAAATGACAACAATGAATCAAAGCCAGCAGCCACTACTTTCGGGCAAATCTGACCTTTTCAGCAGCCTCAGCCCGGAGGAAAAGCTGATATGCTCCATGCAGCTGATTTACGCCTCGCCCATGGATTCTTATCTGTTCAACTGGCTGTTCAACCGCCTTAACCGCGAGGGAATCATTGCAGAAAACCATTCGAGGGAAAGTTGCGAAGATATCCTGCAGAATCTGATCGAAAAACAGGTCATGCTTACCTCGGGAACCGGTTGTTTTCTGCATGCAGACTTCATCGAACTTGCATTCTTCTGGCCGATGCTGCAGCAGATACATTTGCCACTGGTGAACGCCGTCAACCACCTTGCCACCTCATCGGAGTTTTCTTACCAGGCACATTATTCTTCGCAGAGTGACCGGAGTCTCATTTCGGCGCTCTATTCGGGCAGCCCGGATTTTGACGACCGTCCAGACTTCAGCTATCTCGAAGAATCTGCTGATGCAGAATTCACTTTGCCGGTCAGACTGGCTTTTCCATTTTCAGAAAAGACCTTTGCCCTTCTGCCACAACAATCGCAAGTGTACATTCTGAACGAAGTACACAGCTACACTATTTTAAGCCTGTCAGATTTGCCCGAAATAACTGCCGGTGATTTTTTCAGGTATTTTTTGCAACCGCGCTGGCTGAAGTCAGAATATTTTCTGCTGCATGGCGCCCATCTTATCGCCGAAAGACTGATTTTTCAGGGCGACTTTCAGCGTGCCAAAACCTATCTGGAGCTTTCGACTTCGCCTGAAGCCGCCGGGCTCAGCGCTTTGATCCTCTTTCTTTTTCATGGCCAGGAAGCAGCTTTACCAGCTTTCAGGGCCGCATTGCGCGAAATAAGAAAAATCAGGAAAAAGAAGTTTGCCGGCTTTCAAACACTTGCAGACGTGTTCTATTTCATTTCTCTCGTTCAGAACGGAGCCCCCGAATGCCTCCAGGAGGCCAGACAACACCTGGAAAAGGTCACCCGTTCCTCTCTGCTCTACCCGCCATTCTACCTGCATCTTCGCCAGCTTTTTGAAGCGCGAACCACCGGGCACGCAGACCTCGAACAGATTCAGCGGCAGATAGCCATTTCGTCATGCGCATTCAACAATTTTCTGGGGATATTCACCATGCGCTGGCTCGGTGAAGTCAACTCAGACACCTTTGCGTCTCATCTGAGCAACTTAATTGCACGAGCCACAGCTGCCGGCTTCAATCTTATCGCCGGCGAAAGCGCCGGCCTGAAAAAGAACCTGGGTTTTCAGCTCAATGATACCGAAAATCAGATTGTGACCAGCTGGAGTCAGGCAATGATGCTGCCTCTGGCCGAGATTGTCGAGCAGAAGGCACCATGGGAAATGGTTCTTGAAGCCCTCACATCTACCCTTAACCTGGCAGGAAACGGTATGGACGCCACGGAAAGACTGATATGGGAAATCAAGCTTTCGCTGCCTAAAAGTTTCGAAATCTACGCCCGCGAACAAACCAGGCTCAAATCTGGCAAATGGTCGGCCGGCAAAGTGATCGACCGCCACAGATATTTTAACGGCATGCGCCCATTCCCCGATTTTTACACCATCCAGGACCAGAACATCTTCAAAGCTCTGCAAAATGTTCGACCCTGGCTCAAGTGCTTTGATGAAGACGATGAATGGGATGTATTCGCCGCCTTGACAGGGCACCCAAACATTTACTTTGTCGGCGACGAGCATCAGCCAGTAGAAATTTTACGCGGCGAACCCGTGCTGTTGCTGAATCGCTTTGAAGATGATCTTAAATTGTTTTTTCAGCCTGAGTTTAACAACCGTCGCGTAGTTGTCACCCAGGAGGCAGATTATCGGCTGCGTGTTTTTGAATTTTCTGAACTGCAGATGAAAGCGGCCAAGGTTCTGAAAAACGACTGCACTTTTCCGCCGGCTGCTCTGAATCGTCTTAAACAAACTATTGCCGGCCTCAGCCCACTCATGCCCGTCCACACCAGCATCGAAGGAACGGAAAGCCTGACTCCGATAGCATCTGTCGCTGCAAACAATAATATTTACGCGCAACTTGCCCCCTCTGGCGAGGGTCTCAAAATAAAACTATGCATTAAACCTTTTGGGGAAAAGGGACCGGGGTTTGTGCCCGGGCGGGGCATGCACGATGTTTTCACTGAAATTGCAGGCCAGAAGCTGCATACCCGGCGCAACCTTTCCGGAGAAATAGCAGGCGCCGAGCAACTGATCGCCAGATGCCCTTCACTGGAAGGCATAGAAAAATCTGATTTTTATGGTGAATTCTGGGCTGCTGAAGACTCACTGCAGTTACTTCTTGAACTACAGCAGGCCGAGAATCTCGTTTTGGAATGGCCAGCCAATCACCGGCCCACCAGAGTATCGCGAGCAAATTTCAATAATTTCCGCCTGAAAATTGATGGTAAAAACGACTGGTTTGAAGTTTCTGGCGAAATCGCCCTCGAAGAAGGCAATCACATCATTGAACTGCAGGAATTGCTGAAAAATTATGATGGCTTCAGCAAATTCATCACCATCGATGAAAATCGCGTGCTGGCAATCACAGAAGACTTCAGGCGGCGTATTAACGAGCTGCGCAGCTTCACTGAGCAAACGGGCGATGCCAGCAGGTTCCATATTTCTGCTGTGCCGGCTGTCGAAAATCTTTTTGAAGATATCGAGTCGATAAGCTTTGGAAGGGCATGGAAAGACGCCCTTGCCCGGCTGAAAAACGCCTCCGAAAAAACCTTTGCAATACCATCGACTCTGACTGCCGAACTGCGTGAATACCAGCGCGAAGCTTTTTTCTGGCTGAGTCGCATGGCTTACCTTGGTATGGGGGCCTGCCTGGCCGACGACATGGGGCTGGGAAAAACAGTAGAAGCTCTGGCGTTGATACTGAGCCGAGCTGCCGAGGGCCCGGCTTTCGTTTTGGCACCGACTTCGGTGTGTATGAACTGGTTCAACGAGACACGCCGCTTCGCGCCGACACTAAACCCGGTTCTCTTCGCTCAGAGTGATCGACGGCAGACCATCGACAATCTCGCGCCATACGACCTTGTTATCTGCAGCTATGGAGTTCTGCAGAATGAAATAGAAGCGTTGTCGACGGTTCAGTGGGCTACGATTGTCCTCGATGAGGCACAGGCGATAAAAAACATGGCCACCAACAGATCTCAAGCGGTAATGACCCTGCAGGGGCGTTTTAAAATGCTCATGACCGGAACGCCAATCGAAAACCATCTGGGTGAGCTTTGGAACCTTTTCAGGTTTTTAAATCCCTGTCTTCTTGGGCCTGTCGAAAGATTCAACGAAAAGTTTGCCAACCCGATTCAAAACGAGCACGACAAACAAGCGCAGTTGAGTTTAAAAAAGCTGATACAACCTTTCATTCTGCGCCGCACCAAGAGCCAGGTGCTCCAGGATCTGCCACCGCGCACAGAAATTACCCTGCAGGTCGATTTGAGCCAGGCCGAAACAGACCTTTACGAAAGCATGCGTCGCAACGCCATCGAACGCATATCTGCCAAAGACAGCGAGAAAGGCGGCAAACCTCTGTTGGTTCTTGCCGAAATAATGAAACTGCGCCGTCTTTGCTGTAACCCGGCGCTGGTTCTGCCAGAAGCTGGTATTGCCAGTTCGAAGCACCAGCTGCTCGAACGCATAGTTGAAGAATTACTCGACAATCGTCACAAAGCCTTGATTTTCAGCCAGTTTGTCGATCACCTGACGCTGGTGCGCAATCTTTTCGACAAAAAAGGCATCTCTTACCAGTATCTTGATGGCTCCACACCCGTTAAATCAAGAAACAAGGCAATAACAGCCTTTCAGGAAGGCAACGGCGATTTCTTTCTGATAAGCCTGAAGGCCGGCGGTCTGGGTTTAAATCTCACCGCTGCCGACTACGTCATTCACCTCGACCCGTGGTGGAACCCGGCAGTCGAAGACCAGGCATCTGACAGAGCTCATCGAATAGGTCAAACAAGACCCGTAACGATCTATCGCCTGATCACTACCAACACGATCGAAGAAAAAATTCTGCAACTGCATGGCCGCAAACGCGATCTGGCTGACGGGCTGCTTACGGGTAGCGACATGGCTGGCCGTGTTTCCACAGAAGAACTGGTTGCCCTTATCAGCCATTCAGCTTTGAGCAACACCTGAAACCCTCGCTGAAAACGCTTTTTTAATATTGTTGCCAATAATCGGCGGGTTATGATAACTTTTTAAAGCTTCAGAGAGGCTTGAAAAAACACACCAGAAAACGAGGTTGATTGATGAAAATTATCGGTCACGCTACTGTAGTTACCCTTGGCGAAAACCACTGCGTTATCAATGACGGCGCTGTTGCCTACGACGACAAAAAAATTCATGCCGTCGGCACGACAGAAGAGCTCAAACAGCGTTTTCCCAAAGCAAAAGTAAAAAATGTCAAAGGCCGCGTCGTAATGCCCGGCATCGTTAATACGCACATGCACCTCTACTCGACTTTTGCTCGCGGCATCGCCCTGAAAGACGCACCGCCCACCAATTTTGTGCAGATTCTTGAACGTCTCTGGTGGCGCCTCGACAAGGCTCTTACCAAAGAAGACCTTTATCTTACAGCCCTGATTCCGATGCTCGACGCGGTTCGCAATGGCGTAACCACTCTTGTCGACCATCATGCCAGCCCCAACTTCATTGGCGGCTCTCTCTCCATTCTGCGCGACGCCTTCAGAAAATGCGGGCTGCGCGGCAACCTCTGCTACGAAATAACTGACCGTGACGGTATAGAGCGCTGCGATGCCGGTTTCGAAGAAAACGCCAGCTTTATCAGAGGCCTTAAATTAGACACAGAAGCCGATATTACTGCCATGATCGGCCTGCATGCAAGCTTCACCCTTAGTGATACCAGCCTCGAACGAGCCGCTGAACTGGCAAAAGGTTTGAATACAGGCGTTCACATCCATGTTGCCGAAGACAAAGCAGATAACGAAGATGCCGTCAAGCGGGGTTATCGCTCCGTCGTCGACCGGCTGCATAAATTCAAACTGACCGGTCCCGACAACATTTTTGTCCATTGCGTGAACTGTGATGCCCACGATATTTCGACACTGGCTCTCACTAGAACGAATGTAATTCACAATCCCCGCTCCAACATGAATAACGCTGTCGGTTGCGCTCAACTCGAAAAAATGATGGAAGAAAAAATCAACGTCAGCTTCGGCACCGACGGAATGTCTGCTTCCCCTCTCGAAGATCTTGCCGTTGCCAACATCCTGCACAAACATCAGGCTGGCGACCCCCGCAAGATATATGGTGAAGCCTGGAAAATGTTTGCGGTCAACGGCCCCCGCCTTGCAAGCAAGCTCTTTAAGCGCAAAGTTGGTTGTCTCGAAGAAGGCGCAGCGCCAGACATCATCGTCTGGGACTACCTGCCCCCCACCCCATTGACCAGCAACAACACTTTCGGGCACCTTACTTTCGGGCTGCCTTTCAGCCGCGTTCAGACCACCATCTGCCAGGGCCGCACCATTATGGAAGACGGCAAACTTACCTTCCTGGAAGAAGGAGAAGAAGAGGAACTGATGGCAAAATCGCGCGAGCTTGCCAACTCGCTCTGGGAAAGATTCTAAACTTTGAGTCGGGGTTGCCTGAATTTTGTTTGGGCAACCCCGTTCAAGGTATTTTTGCAACCGGTCAGCAGCCGAACAGAAAAGAGCTGATCTTTAAACAAAGAAAGCTTTGAGCCTGCACAGTGGCTAAATTGTCTAAAATTGAAAGTGTTGCAAAGCAACAACTTGATGATCTGGTAAAAGAATTTGTGGCGAGGTATCTTGACGTTTACCTCGTTAAACGCGATTACAAAGCAATTAAAAGTTTTTTGCACCCTGAATTTTCGGGGGTTGGCAGCGCCATACACGAAATCGCCAGAAGCCAGAAAGATGGCCGCAAGCTTTTTAAAGCAGATTGTACAGAACTGCCGGACTCGCTTTACCTCGATAATTCCAGCCTGAGCATCAGCTGGCCTGACGAGTCTACGGCAGTAGTTATCTGCACCGGCAAACTGACAGGCAAGACTGATAACGTTAACTTCGAACTTCCCGACGTCAGATTAACTCTGCTGGTAAATATCAGCACCGATGGCAAACCATTTATCTGCCATATCCACATGTCATGCCCTCAGACAGACCCCGGAGAACCCGAAAGCTACCCGATCAGACTGCTTCACCAGCAGCTGCACGAAACCGAGCAGAAATTTCGCCTGCTGTTTGACAATGCGCCGGTCGGCATTCTGCAATATGACAACAACGCCATTATACAAGCCTGCAACAACAAATTTCTGCAGATAATGCAATCCAGCGAAGAGCGCATTATTGGCCTGAATATGATGAAGCTGCATGATGAAAAGGCAATACAGGCTGTAAAAACTTCGCTCACAGGCAAAGTCGGTTATTACAACGGCTATTACAGTGCGACGACCTCGGCGGCTATTACACCGCTGCGGGCTTTGCTTTCGCCGCTTTTTGACCATAATGGCATGATAATCGGCGGTATTGGTATTTTTGAAGACATAAGTGAATTCAAAGATGCACAAGACAGACTGCAGCACCACTTCAGGTTTGAGCGGCTGGTCTCGAACATTTCGACGCATTTTGTCGATGCCGCAGCTGAAGCGATCGATGTTGCCATAGAAGAAGCGCTTGGAATGACCTGTAAATTCTTCGAAACAGACCGTGGCTACGTTTTTTTGCTGAACACAGAAACCCACTCGATCAGTAATACTCACGAATGGTGCGCTCCTGGCGTATCTTCGCTGAAGCCAAAATATCAGAATTTTCGTCCGGGCAATTTCAAGTTTATCGAACGCTTTCTCAATAAGTCCATAGATCACTTTCTTTGTAATGATGTCAGTAAGATGCCTGATGATGAGGCAGAATTCAAAAAAATCCTCGAGGAAGACCAGACCGTCGCCATACTTATGATGCCCCTGATCAGAAGTGGCAGAGTGTTTGGCCTGTTCGGCTATGACTGCATCAAAAGAGCACGCACGTGGTCATCAGAAGAAATTTCTTTTCTGAAGGTTATCGGTGAGGTTTTTTCCAATGCCCTGGCAAGAAAAGAAACCGAATCGCAAAGAATCCTGATCGAGACTTTCCATCGACAGAACGAAAGGGCCGACAGCCTCGGCAAGATGACAGAAGCCATAGCCCATCAGTTTAATAACCAGCTGCAGATTGTCATTGGCAACCTCGAATTGCTCGATTTTGAAAACGACAAAAAACTACTGAAAAAACGTGATGATGCAATGAAAGCGGCGATGCGGGCAGCGGAGCTGAGTGCGATGATGATGGCGTATCTCGGCGAAACGCACGAAAAATGCCCAGAGAAAAAAAATGTCGATTTATCAAAAAACTCAGAAATTCTGCCCAGAAAACTTGAAGGCGGCTCGATTCTGGTAATCGAAGATGAATATCTCGTAAGGTTCATAACCAGCAGCATGCTGAAACATTTTAACTTTACGGTCATCGAGGCCAAAGACGGAGTCGAAGCTCTGCAGATTCTTGATGCGCACATCGACGAAATTCGTCTGGTTATCTGCGACCTGATTATGCCTGGCATGGATGGCTGGCAAACTCTTGAAGCACTCCGAAAAAAGTCACCCAGCCTGCCTTTTATTCTGGCAAGCGGCTACGATGATGCGATGGCACTAAAAGGCCGCCATAACGAGCTCCCCCAGGCTTTTCTACGCAAACCTTTCAATTCAGCGACTCTGCAGGAAGCAATCCGCCTGGCGCTCACCGCCCCTCACCGTTGAAAAAAGGCTCCAGACAAAGCGTCTGAAGCCTTTTTTTTCAATCAATCAGAATCAGAATCAAAATTTGATTCTTTTGCGACCCTTTTCAACCTGGGCAGCCAGTATTTCGGGCACATTGCCAAAACGGCTGGTGAGAATCATAGCTGCGATCATGTAGGGCTTGTAGCCTGCTTCTTTGTAAGTTTCGATGCGATAGCGGTCGAAAACACTGGCGGCAACTTCGCCGGCCTTGCATGATACGTCGGTGATATCGGCGGGCAGGCAGTGCATGTAGAGAGCTTTGCCGTTTTTGGTAAGCTTCATCATGTCTTCTGTGCATTCCCAGTTTTTGAATTTGGCATTGTTGGCCAGACATTCTTTTTCGAGGGCTTTGAGGCCATCGTGATCGTTCTTGCGCAGCAGCTCGGTGCGTTTGCCCATTACTGCATA
Organism: Candidatus Rifleibacteriota bacterium; assembly: GCA_029564115.1. The sequence continues at coordinate 10,258 of JAKQQP010000225.1, forward strand.
AGGTGCCCAGCTCTTGGGGTAAACGATGTCGGCGCCTTTGAAAGCTTCTTCCATGCTGTTAGAAACGCTGAATTTTCCGCCACTTTCGGCAGCATTCTTCTTAGCGACTTCCATGACATCAGGAATCAGGTTGTAGCCTTCGGGGTGAGCGAGCGATACTTCCATGCCAAAGCGGGTCATCAGACCAATAATGCCCTGGGGGACGGAAAGGGGCTTGCCGTAGCTGGGTGAATATGCCCAGGTCATTGCAATCTTCTTGCCTTTCAGCTTGTCGAGGCCGCCAAAATGCTCTTTCAGCCAGCCGAGGTCAGCCATAGACTGGGTCGGGTGGTCAATATCGCACTGCAGGTTTACAACTGCGGGTCTCTGAGGCAGAACGCCCTGCTTACAGCCATCATCGAGAGCTTCGCCGACTTCGCGCATATAGGCATTACCGGCACCGAGATACATATCGTCGCGGATACCGATAACTTCAGACAGGAAGGAGATCATATTAGCGGTTTCGCGAACGGTTTCGCCGTGGGCAATCTGCGATTTGCCTTCGTCGAGATCCTGAACGGCGAGACCGAGCAAATTACAGGCTGAAGCAAAAGAAAATCTGGTGCGGGTAGAATTGTCGCGGAAAAGAGATACTGCCAGACCGCTGTCGAAAACTTTTGCGGAAATATTTTTTTCGCGCATCATTTTGAGCAGGTCAGCGATGGCGAGGATCTGTTTCAGTTCGTCGGTGGTTTTTTCCCAGGTGAGGAGAAAATCTTTACCGTGCAATTTGGTTTTGTAACCCTTGATTTCTTGCAGCAGAGCATTCAATTCTTTCATTTCTTTTTTCCTTTTTTGAATTATTTCAAAACCTTGCAGACAAAAGAGAACCGTTGAACAGCGTTCTTAAAAAACGCTGTTCAACGGGCTGTTACATTAGATATTATAGGCGAACTGGGCGTAGAAAGCGGCAGCTTTTACGAGATCGTCAACTGGAATTTTTTCATTCGGGGCATGAGCATAAACTTCATTGCCTGGGCCGAAGCCGATCATCGGAATCTTGTAGTAACCGTTGATGGTGACACCGTTGGTCGAGAATGTCCATTTGTCGACTTTGGGGTCTTTGTTGAACAGTTCTTTGAATGATTTTACGCCGGTCTGAACTACGTGTTCGGTTTCTGGGATTTTCCAGGTGGGGAAGTATTTTTCCATGCCATATTTGAGGCCAGTGTAAGCGACTTCTTCGTAATGAAGAACTTCTACTCTGGCTTCATCGTTGAGTTTCAGGCCAATTGCCTTGATGACGTCTTCGACTTCTTTAACGGCAGATTCTTTGGTTTCGCCCCAGGTGAGGCGGCGATCGAGGTGAATATGAACTGAATCAGCTACAGCGCACAGAGACGGGCTGCCAGACTTGAATTCAGAAATGGTCACAGTGCCTTTGCCGAGAAATTCGTCATTCATAAGGCGCTCGTTGAGTTTTTCGACTTCAAGAGCAAATTTTGCTGCCATATAAACAGCGTTTTTGCCGCGTTCAGGGGCTGAACCATGGCACGAAATACCACGGAAGTCGACGCCGATTTCCATGCGGCCGCGGTGACCACGATAAATATTGAGATTGGTCGGTTCAGTGCTGATGACGAAATCAGGTTTGATTTTTTCTTCTTCAACGATGTACTTCCAGCAGAGGCCGTCACAGTCTTCTTCCATGACTGAGCTGACGACATAAAAAGTCACGTCACGGTCAAAAGCCATGTCTTTGAGAATGCGGCCAGCAGTGATGGCAGAGGCAATGCCGCCCTCCTGGTCGATGGTGCCGCGGCCCCAGACATAACCGTCTTTGACTTCACCAGAGAACGGGTCAAATTCCCAGTTGGCGCGGTTGCCGACGCCGACCGTGTCAACATGGCCGTCGATGGCGATGATGGTTTTGCCGTTGCCGATGCGGCCAATAACGTTGCCGAGACCGTCGGTGCGAACTTCATCGAAACCGGCTTCTTTCATCTGACGTGCTACTTCAGCCTGCACGTCTTTTTCTTTCATGCTTTCAGACGGTATTTTAACCATCTTGCCAAGGTTTTTGGCGGTATAATCGCGATACTTTTCAGCCAGTTCCATGATTTTCTTTGCGTTGCTCATTCCAATCTCCAGTTTTCTATAGTGGTGCAGACCGAAGTAATATATCGACCGTCCGCGTCGCCAAATTATACTCGACTGTTAACTTTTTAACAACAGTAACAGCGCAAAACATTTTTTTTGTTTGCCGATATAAATTAAGGCCGCTGAATAACACATGCCGCCGGCTTGATCCGCTTTATCCCGGCAGTTCACACTGAGGATTGTTATTTTTTTAAAACTGCGCTAACCTTCCTGATGCTGACCATAAAAAAACACAATATTTAGAGGAGACAACAATGAGATCCGGGAAACTTGCCTCACTTTGCCTGGCCTGCTACCTGACCGTAGTTCCGCAAACAAGCCTTTTTTCACAAGACACGAAAGAAATAGAAAAAGAACTGAATTCAGAATTGCGAAAAGCTCAAAGCGCTTTCTTCAACAGCAAATTTGATGAATCCGGCGATTTTTTAAAAAAAGCTGAGCAGCTTTTAAATGACCTGAAGAAAATCGAACCAGAGCATAAACAGCTGAAAAGCTTCGAACAAAAAATCGAAAAGCAGCAAAAAGACCTCGCTAAAAAAACAAAAACACCCACACATACCCCGACAACCATAAAGCCAGCCGCCCCCCCTGAAAAACCTGCCATTACATCCCTCACAAAATCTCTGCCCCGCAAAACTTCGCAGGAAATGCGTGAGCTGACCCGCACTCTCGATTCACTTGAGCACTTCGAAAAAGACCGCATGTTGCGACTGCAGCAGGGTAATGACCCAGAACGCCTTGAAAGCATTCTGGCAGAAATTCAAAAAAAAGCAGCCAGTATCGATGAGCTCCTTCAAAAGATAATGGAAATCGCCAATGAAGAAAACGCCACTGACCATCCCACCCTTGTTGCCACAAAAGAACGGGCAGCCAACGTATTCAACTGGGTCAGCGAAGAAATTTCCAGAACTCGCGAAATGGCAGCCAGAGCTGGTGACGCTCAGGCCGCCGCTGCCGCTGCCGCTGATTCCCTGAGCAATCTCTGGCACAAATATGACAGTGAATATTTCACCCCGTTGAACAACTTGAGTTATGAGAACGAACCCGAAAAAATCAGTGAAGCTTTCAAGCTGTTTGCCGAATATGAAAAGCATAAAAGCGAGCTCAATTCTGCTGTTGAAGATTTTGAAAGCCGCTACGGCAACTCACGCGAAATGATTGACCAGGCCAACAGCGACAACAAAGCCGGTTACGCCTGGGAAAACATCAAAAAAGCCATGACTACAGTCGATGAGATTCCTGCACGACTTTCTGGCAGGCTCGGCGCAATAATAGATGGCGAACTGAATGATTTGGCGAAGCGCCACGATTTTTTCAGGCTGGCGAAACATACTGAAATCAGGCAGCTTGACGAGCTGGCCAGGCGCTATGCCACAGATTATGCCGGAAGTGCCGGAGTCACTGACCGACTCAGCAAAGACATGCAGGCTTTTGAAGCAAAAATAGCCGAACGCAGCTGGCCAGACTCAAAAGGCAACGCGGCAGATCTGGCTGGAGCAATGGAATACCTGCAGAATTCCTGGGGCAAAGACGAAAAACATAATTACACGGTGCTTGGCGCGACCATAACCGGGGAATGGTCGGTACAAAAAACCGACCTGCTGGGTAGACCGGTGATGTTCGGGCTTCCGGTTCTCCTGGCGGTCCAAAAACCTGAAGACAAAGAGAAAAATCTTGCCAGAATCTTCAATCTGACACTGCGCACGGCAGAAAGCGTCAATGCCCGCAAAGAACCGCCTTTTGCATCTGACACCGTCGGCGACAGTCATTACATAAAAACCGACAAAATAGCCCGTTAAACAGCGCAATTAAAACAAAAACTCCTGACTCGGGCCGATTGACGAAAGTTATGGCCTGTGTTAATCTTGCATGCAAGTGCAGCGTTTCGGGCTATGGCAGAATAAAAATCGAGGTTAGCCCGGCAATCTCGGCCCGAAAAAAGAGCAGAGCAAGTTTTTAGTCATAAGAAGGAATCAAGAAAGGAAATCGTCGACAATGACCCAAGAGCAGAAAATTTTCTACACCAGAACTGATGAAGCTCCGGCCCTGGCCACCGTTTCTCTCCTGCCCATCATCGAAACCTTTGCCGCCCCTGCCGGTATCAAAACCGAGCTGCGTGACATCTCCCTCGCCGGAAGAATACTGGCCAGCTTTTCAGATTTTCTGCCACCAGAACAGCGATATAGTGACGATTTAACCTTTCTTGGCGATATGGCCAACCGGCCTGAAGCCAACATTGTCAAACTGCCCAACATCAGCGCTTCAATTCCCCAGCTTACTGCCGCCATCAAAGAACTCCAGGATAAAGGCTTCAAAGTTCCTGATTATCCCGTAGAGCCTCAGAACGACAAAGAAAAAGATATCAAAGCCCGTTATGCCAAAGTTCTCGGCAGCGCAGTCAACCCGGTTCTGCGCGAAGGCAATTCAGATCGCCGCGTTGCCGACCCGGTAAAAGATTATGCACGCAAGCACCCGCATTCAATGGGAACCTGGAGCAAAGATTCGAGATGTCATGTTTCTCACATGAATGCCGAAGACTTTTTTGACAGTGAAAAATCACTTATTGTCGAAAAACCCTGCACGGTAAAAATCGTTTTCGTCGGCAAAGATGGCCACGAAACCGTTCTCAAAGAAAAAATCAATCTCGAAGCTCTCGAAGTAATCGACGCCGCGACCATGAAGGTCAAGACCCTGCGCAAATTTATCGCTCTGCAGATTGCTGACGCCAAAGAAAAAGGTGTACTCTTTTCAGTACATCTCAAGGCCACGATGATGAAAATTTCTGACCCGATCATGTTTGGGCATGTAGTCAGCGTTTTCTTTAAAGACGTTTTCGAAAAACACGCCGCCACCTTGAAGTCGATCGGTTTCAACCCCAACAATGGTCTGGGTGAACTCTATGAAAAAATAAAAACTCTGCCGACCGATACTCAAAATACCATTCAAAAAGATATCGAAGATACTTTGAAGTCACAGCCCGAACTTGCTTATGTAAACTCCGACAAGGGCATTACCAATCTTCATGTTCCCAGTGACGTCATTATCGATGCCTCCATGCCTGCTGCCATCCGCGCCGGCGGCAAAATGTACGGCAAAGATGGCAGAATGTGCGACATGAAAGCGGTGATTCCTGATCGATCCTATGCACGTATCTATCAGGCAACAATCGACTTTTGCAAAGAACATGGGGCCTTCGACCCACGCACCATGGGCAGTGTCGCCAACATAGGTCTCATGGCTCAGAAAGCTGAAGAATACGGCTCACACGACAAAACTTTCGAAATCTACGGTGACGGCGTTGTTCGGGTAATCGACAATACCGACAAAGTGCTGTTTGAACACCATGTCGACCACGGCGATATCTGGCGCATGTGCCAGACTAAAGACCTGCCGATTCGTGACTGGGTAAAACTGGCAGTTACCAGAGCCCGTATCACCGGCACACCAGCTTATTTCTGGCTGACAGAAGAACGGGCTCATGACCGCAGCCTGATCAAAAAAGTTCGCCAATACCTTCAGGATCACGATACCACAGGCCTCGACATTCAGATAATGGCCCCCAGCAAGGCCATCGTTGCCAGCCTGCATCGCTCCAAAGAAGGCAAAGACACCATTTCTGTCACAGGCAACGTCCTGCGCGATTACCTGACTGACCTGTTCCCGATTCTTGAGCTGGGCACCAGCGCCAAAATGCTGTCTATCGTGCCGCTCCTCAACGGCGGCGGCCTGTACGAAACCGGGGCTGGCGGCTCTGCCCCCAAGCATGTACAGCAATTCGTAGAAGAGGGCCACCTCCGCTGGGATTCCCTCGGCGAATTTCTTGCACTTGGTGTCTCTCTCGAAGACTTCGGGCGCCGCAATAACAATGCGAAAGCAGGTGTTCTCGCCAAAGGCCTGAATGACGCCATCGGCAAAATTCTCGAAAATAACGTCGCCCCGTCCAGGGACGCCACCACCGGCATCGACAATCGCGGCACCCACTTTTTTCTGGCTCGTTACTGGGCCGAAGCTCTCGCTGCCCAGAACGAAGATCAGCAGCTCAAAACCCGCTTTGCAGAACTCGCAGCCAGGCTTGTAGAAAAACAGACGACGATTCTTGCCGAAATAGATGCAACCCGCGGCAAACCCATGGATATCGGCGGCTATTATTTCCCGGAAACCCGAAAAGTTACGCAGGCAATGCGCCCAAGTCAGACTTTAAACAGTATTCTCGACAACTTTCTTTCCGCCGTAACTGAAACTCCTCGCTTCGCCTCAGCTGGAGCCTGATAGAACTTTTTTCAGATACAGTTAAAAAAACGTCTCTGGCAGCTGAACTGCCTGGGACGTTTTTTTAACCCATAAATTATGATAACCTGAGACGGAATATTTGACGATCTAGGCTCCGGGTAAAGTTTTCAATATGCTTTGCCAGCTTGAAAGGGTTGAAAATGCTTTATACAGCGCTGTTCTTTCTCACACTTCTGGTTATTTCCGGGATTTTTTCCGGCACGGAAACTGCGATAACTTCAGTCAACGAAATAAGTCTTTCTTCAGTAAAGGGACGAAGCTCGAAACGACAAAAAATTGTCACCGAACTGGTCAGAGATAAGCGTTCAGTAATCGCAGCAGTTCTAGTCGGCAACAATATAGTAAATACTGTCCTGGCAGTGTATGCCGGCGTATTTTTCGACCAGATTTTTGTCGAAACCAAGATTTTAAGCTCCCAGATAGCGCCGCTGGTGGCTTCGATTATCACGATCGTTTTTTTACTGATTTTCGGCGAAGTACTTCCGAAACACCTTGGGGTAACTTTCGCCAAAGGCTGGACATATATGATAGCCTACCCCCTCATGTTCATCGTCAAGATTCTGCAACCAGTCACGTGGGCTATGGAACTGCTCAGCCAGCTGCTTTTGAAATGCCTGCCTTTCAAAAGTGACGAAGGCGCACCGACCATCCAGGAAATTCTGCTGATGGCAAAAGTCAGTGAACAGGCCGGGCACATAGACTCATTTGAGCGCAAGCTCATGTCTAAATCGAGTCGTTTCAACGACATGATCGCCTGCGACGTCATGGTTCCCCGCAAGCTGGTCAAAGGTGTTCCCATAGATATTGACCTGAACGAGCTTCTTGAAGTTTTTCGAGCCGATATGTATTCACGCGTGCCGGTCTATAAAGATGACATAGACCAGATAGTCGGAGTTTTCAATTTTAAGGAGCTTTTCAGACTGGACCCCAACCGGCCTGGTGACTTTTCAATCGGCCGCCTGATGTTGAAGCCGCTCTATGTTCCGGAAAATGTCGCTATAGGTGAACTGCTCGAAAGAATGAAGTCGAGACGAACCCACATGGCGGTAGTCGTCGACGAATTTGGCTCTACTGCCGGCATAATCACGATGGAAGACATAGTCGAGCGCCTGTTTGGGCTGATTGACGACGAATATGACAGCGGCGAAAGCAGTATCGTCAAAAATAACGAAAATGGCGAAATTGAAGTTGCCGGCACCATTTCGCTGCAGGATCTTTCGACAAGCCTGCAGATCGAATTTCCTGAAGAAGTCAGGCGTCAGGTAAACACATTGAATGGCTTTTTAACCTGGTTGAAAGGCGACTTTCCCAAAAAGAAAGAAAAAATTTTCTGGAACAACTATAGCTTCAAAATACGGGAAGTCGACGGACACCGCGCCGAAAGAGTCGTAATCAAAAAGAAGGAGTAATCGGCTATTTTTTCTGCAGACTGGCAAAGCCATTGGTTCTGGCTTTCATGTAACGATAGAGAGCCAGCAGACCAAGCCCTTTTGCCAGCGACGACAGGCTTATGGCCCACCAGATGCCGGTTACGCCCATTTCCAGATAATATGCCAGAAACCAGGCGGCGGGGATTCGCCCCACAGTGAACGGAATAGTGACGAACAATGTCGGGTAAGTGATCCCAAGGCCGGTAAAGACGCCACCGATTACCATTTCCCATGACATGAACACTTCAAGAAGGGCGATGATGAACAGGTAGTCGGCTCCATGGGCTATCAACATCTGGTCATCGGTCAACAATCCGACGAGTTGATGCGGAAAAGCGAGAAAGAGAACGAGAAATGGTATCGTTATAATTGTCGCAACCCGCAAACCTGCCCCCAGAATCTGGTCAATTTTTTCTGGTTCCCGCCGGCCAATTGAAAAGCCGGTGAGCGATGTCATGGCAATGCCGAAAGCAACGGCCGTAAAATACGGAAAACTTTCGAGACGGTGGCAGATACCCACTGCTGAGAGCGGAGTCATTCCAAAAGGCGTGATCAGCCTTGTCAAAAACGGGTAAACGATCGACCAGACCCATGAGGTAGCAGCGTTTGGCAGCCCAATTCTGACGATTTTTCGATAATAAAAAGTTCTGAATCGCAAAAAGCCCAGCAGTGGCGGCATGTAATTTTTGGCACGCAAAACCGCTGCCCGCATCAAAAGAGACAGTATATGGCTGATCACCGTCGCCCAGGCGGCACCGGCGGCACCCATCGCCGGGCACCCCCACCAGCCGAACATCAAAATTGGGTCGAGAGCCATGTTTGCCAGCAGAGCGAGCAGCATTATGCCGTTGCTGACACGGTTGTCACCATAAGCGTTAAAGACGTTGCCAGCGAGCATGTCGAGAAAAATAAGCGGAAACCCGAGGAGAATGATATAAAAATATTCGACGGCTAGCCCGGCTGTGTCTGGGTCCAGGCCCATCCAGACGAAGGGCTTGTCGATATATGGCAAAAAAGCGGCACTGATAAAAAAAGCCAGCAGCATGCTGAGCCACGAAGATTGAACAACTGCTTCCCAGGCTCGCCGACGCCGACCGGCACCATGAAACTGTGCGACCAGAGATGAACAGCCCGCACCGGTGACCTGCATTATCGAATAAAGAGACCAGACGATAAAGCCGGCCGAGGCTACTCCCGCCACAGCTCTGGTGCCAAGTTTTTCTATCCAGTAGATATCGATGATATCAAACAGAATGAGACCAAGAAAGCCACCAATAGCCGGCAAGGTAATGTTAAAAACACGGCGGTAAATACTCAGATCGATTTTTTGCATAAGTTTATGGTTGAACAGGTGCTTTTAACACGACCGGCCCTCGCCTCGACAAAAGAGACAGGGGCCGGCTGACATTAAAAAATACTCTTAAAACGAGTCGGCGCAGTCGGTTATTTTAACCTTTTCTGCAACGATATAGGTTGGCACCGATGAAGCTACCGGAGCACGCCGGCCATAAGTGTTCGAAAGGTTAACAGACTCGGCGGCACTGGAAATGCGAACGATGTTTCCGAAAACATTCTGAAACGAATCGGTGATGCGCGAAGAGAAAATTGGGCCGACAATTTTGCCGTTTTCGATAAGTACTGCATTAAACCTGGAACTACCGGTAAAAATACCTTTGCTGGAACTCGGAATGTTGAGATAGTGCAGGGCCGGAATATAAAGCACACGGCCCAGGTCTTTCACTGATTCGAGCAGAGACGGAGCATCACTGCCGACATTCATCGCCAGGCTCAAGGAGTTAGTGCTGTGACCGGTGAGGGGGCGACCATATTTGGCAGCCGTCGAGCTGTCATACATAAGGTTCTGCATAGTACCGTTCTCAACGATGGGCCATTTTTGACGGCGCTTGCCCGAGTTATCGAAGCCAAATCTGAAGGTCAGGTCATTTTCGGGGTCATCGACGATGGTCACATTCGCGCCAAGCACGCTGTCGCCCTTCTTAAATTTTGAGGTCCAGCCCTGCTTTTCTTCGTAGGATCGGCCGTAAAAACCGGTGTAGGCCGCCATTTCCAGGACTTCAGCGATAGCATCGCTACCCAGAGCAACGGTATATTCGCCCGGTTCGATCTGACTGCCTGCATGATTCTCGTACACCGGCAGCAGATCTTTAAAGCTCCTGATAACTTTTTCGACGTCAAAATCGGCAAGACGCCAGCCAGTAGCACCGTGACGCAGTTCCCATTTTTTTTCGGGGTGTTTGAGAACGACGTTGAATGCCTGATCGGTGCCAAGATGGTGCACAGTCATTTCATTCGCAGTCGAAACCATGAACAGTTCAACCGAGCCACTTGACCACGAACCTGAAAAATTGTAATCAGCGCCGACTTCATTGATAATACGCTTGTATGCATCGGCTTTAAATGACGGGTCTACCTGTTCAAGAGCCTTGTCATACTGGCTATCTTCGCAGACAGATATTTCGACCTGGTCTGGAATCGGCTGATACGACTTCTCGCTTGCGACTTCTGCCTTTTCTACGGCTATCTGCAAGGCTTTTTCAATGTATTCTTCAGAAGTGACATCGCCGGTCTGGGAGTGAACGCCGGTGCGACGGCCGTTGATGACTTCGATATCGAGGCGAGTCAAAACTTCAGTTGTATTCAAAGATACAGAATTGTTGCCAATTCGCATCAAGTGGCTTTTTTCGGTGTGTAAAACAAAACTGGCGGTAATACCGCGGGCAGCGGCTCTAGCTCTTACGGCGCAGATCATTTCATGTGATTTTGATTTATTCATGACTTTTACTTCCTTTCGCCGGTGATAACATTGTCGAAACGCACGACAGGAACTCCGTGCCCAAGCTGCATAACCTGGTTCGGTTCGCCCTTACCGCAATTGTCTACCTGCCAGACCTTCCAGGTGGAAGCGTCGCCGACTGCCGACAGTGAATTGTAAAATTCAACCGTGTGCCCCTGGTAGGTCGGGTTGCGCAGCACCCTGGTTCTTTTGCCGTTCTTTACTTCCCAGGCAATTTCACAGCCGAAATGAAAATGTTCACGGTTGGAGCCTATAGACCATGAAACCGGGTTGTCAAGCACAATGCCATCTTCGGTAGAGGCGATTATATCTTCGAGAGTTCCGTCGTTACCCGGCAAAATATTAACGTTGGTCATACGATCTATCGGGGCACGATAAAATGCGGTAGCACGGGCTGCGCCGCCGCTTTCAGAGAAAATTACCCGACCGGCCTTCTGATTCGCTTCGTCGACCATTGCCCTGGAACTCAGAGCATTAACCAGCAGACCTTTGTCGATCAGCAGATAATCACGCTCGGGCGAGCCTTCGTCGTCGAAGCCAAAAGTTCCCGGGGAGTTCTCGATGCTGCCATAAGCACTGACCGAAAGCTTATCACTGCCGTATTTCAATTTGCCGAATGAGTCGAGGTTAACGAACGAACCACCGGCGTAAGAGAGTTCATAGCCGAGAATACGATCGAGCTCAAGAGGGTGCCCGATGGTTTCGTGCACCTGCAAAAAGCCCTGCCCCGGCAGCAGAATAACTGAACGACGCCCGTATTCAAGCGGGTCGGCCTTGATCAGCTGTGCAAGTTCATCTTTGATGCGACCGGCATGACTGCTGAAAAGTTCTGGGTTGGTGAGCATTTCATAGCCACGACTACCTTTGCCGGTGGTGAAGAGTTCCTGGCTGCGCCTTTGCATCTGACCATCGCCGTCGAGAGCCATAATCATCATTTTGGCGAAAACATTGCTCAGATGACGCTCTACCTCAGTACCTTCGCTGTTGAAAAAGTAAATGTTCTTTTTCTGAAAATCCGCGTAGATATAACGTTTGTAGATCCAGTCTTCTTTGAGTTGCGCATCTATGGCACTGAGAAAATCAAGTTTGTCTTTGAGACTCACTTTGAATGGGTCCTGTTCTACGGGAGTAGAGTAAGAACCCTTATGAGCCGGCTTTTTAGTCATTTTAAGGGGTACCCGCACCAGAGATGCGGCAGTCTGGGCGTTTTTGCAGGCCTGGTCGAAGCAGGCATCGATTTCGTTAACGTTGCTGGTGGCGGCAAAGCCCCAGGCTCCGCCAAACAGAACTCTTACGCCCAGCCCACTTTCGAAAGTGGTGTTGTTGTCTTCCAGATTTCCATCATAAAAAAGCAGGGTTTCGAAATCGTCATTGGTGTAGAAGCGTGCATCGGTATATTCAGCGCCTTTGCTGGTAATACGATCAATATTTTGCAGAATCTGCTTTTTTATTGTTGCAGATAAACTCATGTGTTGCCACCTTTCCCTGGGGGTGATATATCAGACGGTACATTTTACAATATTTGCCGCCGGCGATAAACAATTAAAAATCAATTTTCATCAAGGTAACGTTGGCGCCGTGGTAGACAAGCTTTTCCAGGGTCTGCCAGCCCATATGACGATAAAAATGCTCCCGGTCAGGAGTATACAGATACAAGGTTTTTACGCCGGCTGTGCGGGCGTGCTGCATGACTTTCCCCACCACGGTGCGACCGACATTCTGCTTTCTTGCTTCGGGGGCAACAAAAACACTGGCCAGCCAGGGTGTCAACTCCGCTCTTTCCGGCATATCACTTTCGATGATAGATGCAGAACCGACAATCTCTCCACCGATCTCAGCCACGTAAGTTGCCGGAATATCTTTGCCGGCAAAATGATCACGCATCTTTTCTATTCTGGCTTCGAGCGTTCTTCCCGGGTTAAGATAACCCCACTCATTGTGGTGCCAGATACAGATTTTTTCGAGACAATCAGGTCTTTCAGCCAAATTAAGAATTTTCATAAAACACCTCTTCAGGAAGTTTGCGCTACATTCTACTACATAAGGGCACAAACTCAGGAAAATAATCTTTTCACCTTTCGAGCGAAAACATTTGCATTTGCACAATATATTGCGCCGAAAGCTTGACTTTTTTACTGCATTGCAGCATTATAATCATAATATTTTGTTGAGGAGCTTCTGACATGGATTGGACATCTTTGTTTGCGAATCTTGATCTGAACAGCATGATTCCGGATTGTTACGAAAAGTGGAAACCGTTTGTAAAAGGCGGTTTGGCATGGTTTCTGGGTCGACTCAGTGAAGAAAGACAAAGAGAAATCCTCAGTGACCAACTTGGCCTTGGCCCGTTTGCAAGCTCTTCTGACAGACTCGAGGCCGTTTTGCGACGTTGCCCCACCCTGCATAAGCTTGGTCAGATACTGGCCCGCGACCGCAGACTTTCTTTAGAATTGAGAACAAGTCTGCAGCGCCTTGAATCGCTGCCGCCAAAAATGACTATCGAGCAGATCAAAACTATTCTGCATCGCGAAAACATCAACCTCACTGGAATTACTCTCGGAGAAAAACCCCTGGCTGAAGCGAGTGTGGCAGTAGTAATGCCCTTCGTTTTCACCGATGCTGCAGGGCGACAAATCGATGGGGTTTTTAAGATAGTTCGGCCCGAGGCCGAAAAGGCTCTCGAAAAAGAACTCGAGCTGTGGCCTGAACTGGGTAAAGCCCTCGAAGATATTTGCATCAACCTCAAGCTGCCCGTTCTTGAATTCGCCGGACCGCTCTCTGAAGCTGCCCTGCTCGTTGCCGATGAAGTCAGACTCGATCGCGAACAGACACACATCAGAAGAGCCGTCGAACTCTATCGTGATTTTCCAGAGATCGCCCTGCCCGAACTGTTGCCCTGGTGTACATCAAGAGTAACGGCAATGACCCGCATAAAAGGGCGCCCAATCGCTGAAGTTCTCAAAAGCTCCAGATTCAGCGACAGCGAACGCCGAATCATTGTCGAGCGTCTGGTAGACGGTCTTATCGCCAGGCCTTTCTGGATGTCGGAAACCTGGGCTATTTTTCATGGCGACCCGCATGGCGGCAATCTTTTTTTTGATGACCAGAACCGCATTGTTCCACTCGATTGGAGTCTGGCCGTCGAATTGCCCAAAAATGACCGCGTTTCAATTCTGCAACTGCTCATGGGTGGCATGCGTATGGACGACAAAGCAATCGCCCGCGCCCTTTCTCAGCTTGGGATTTCATCAAATGATAAAAATCTGCACGAAACCTCTCGCTGGGCTGTTGGTCAGATAAGAAAAGGTAACTTCCCTGGGTTCGACTGGTGCCTTTCCGTCCTCGATCACGCTGTTGAATTCGGTGGCTTGCGCCTCAGAGCGGAGCTAGCCCTGTTCCGCAAGGCTCTTTTCGCTCTCACGGCTCTGGTAGAAGATATCGCGCCAAATGCCAGCAGCGACACAGTCGTAGTCGGCGCCGGCATGGCACGCCTTGCCAGCGAGTGGCCTTCACGGGCCTTTTCCAACCCATTCACGAGGAACTGGAGCACGCATGTTTCGACAATCGAATTAACTACGCTTTTTGCCGACATGCCTCTGTCTGCAACAAGATTCTGGTTCGGCTGCTGGTCTGATTTTCTTGAAAAAACAACTCCCGGCAGCAAATGCAGCGCCGGGAGTCTGTAACTAAATCAAAACAGTCAGTCGAACCTGGGTTTTGGAATACTTTTGACCACGCCCTTCGGCATCTTGTATTTGGTGCCGGAAGGTGTAGTTTTTATGCGCCCCTCGATGGTCGGGCAAACGACCTGCGAATCACGCAGATACTTCAGAAATATGTCGGATGACATGAGCCCGGTCGATTCAACCTGAGCCGCATCGGTGAACGAAACCAGACCATTGCCGCCGTTTGCGAGAAAGTCGATGGTGACGACCGTATACATTTTTTTGTCGTTCAAAGGTCGACCCTGGAAGGAAATTCGGGGCACCGCGCCAGTGTAGTCTACGTGCAATCCTTCAGAAACCTGTAAAAACCCGCCGAAGCCCCCGGCTGTAGACATCTGTGCAGCCACTTCGGCAAACACTCTGCGCAATGCCTCGCCGCTCATGGTCAGACGCATCAGGTAATTATCAAAGGGCAGCACATTCAAGACATCGCCTACGGTAATCGTGCCCTGAGTGATTGAGCTTCTGATGCCACCGCCATTAACCAGGGCCATATCTGCCGGAATTCTGTCTTTGAAGCAATCGGCCAGAAGGTTGCCCAGGTTTGTTTCGATACTTCTGACATCGTTTCGCTCGCCGTTAAGCAGAACTTTTGCTTCTGCCACGGGAGAAGAAACTTTTTCCTGAATCTGGTTCCAGAGGTTGTTGACCTTTTCGAAAATTGGACGATCTTGAGAAATAGATGAACTCATCGGCACCAGACCGGCCGCACTCACCTCTACAGGGCGATTGGAGTTGCGGTGATAAGTTACGTCATAACGTGTCACAAACTGGCCCCATTCGCCCGGCTGCGACATGAACCTGTGCCCTCTCGGGCCGGTAACTACTGCAGGCGGGTCTACGGCAAGATGGGTGTGCCCACCAAGAATGCCGTCAAGTTCGGGGAATTCTTCGAAAAGCTGAAGTTCGCGATCCCAGCCGAGGTGCGAGAGAAGAAGAATCATATCTGGTTTGGCCTGCTTTATTTCGGGCAGATAGGCACGCAGCGTGGCGGCAGCATCACAAACATCGAAATCGTTTACGAAGACCGGCTGCACAATCGTTTTAAGCTCTTCAGGTACCATGCCGATGATGGCAACTCTGACTTTTTTGTTTTCCGGGCCGACTTCGCTGATTACATAGGGTTTAATCTTAGCCTGCAGCGCCGGTATTTTCTTAAATTGAATATTGGCCGCCAATATGGGGAATCTGGCGTAAGCAAGAGCCTCGGCAAGCGCTTCCTGGCCGTTGTCGAATTCGTGGTTACCAAGAGTCATAGCGGCATAACCGGTCTGGTTCATAAACTCGATGTCGGGTATACCCTGAAAGAACCGGTAAAAGAAAGTTCCCTGAAAGATGTCGCCTGATGAAACCATCAGAACATTCCGGCCTTCTTTTTCGATCGCATCTTTATATTTTTTTATTCGTGCATAACCGCCTACAACTTTTCCTTCGGCGTTGTCAAACTGCATCAGACGGGCATGCAGATCTGAAGTATGTAGAATTGAAAAATTAATACTTTCGAATTGCTCGTCAGAAAAGGCGAAAAGACAAACTGGAAGCACAACCACCAACAGCAGCGATCTGAACAAATGCTTTATCATCAGTGCACAAGCTTTCCTTATTGTGATTTTTGTAGATTTTACCCTGAAAAACCTCAATCCGCAATCCCTTCAGAGTAAATTATTGCATACTGCGCAAATAATGTTGAACCAGTTTTAAAAATAACTCCGGGTTTGATTTGCAATAAGCTGTGACCGACCACCGAAAACAAAAAAAGTGCGTGCCCCCGCTCTGCCACAATAAGAATCGAAATTTACCGAATCTCGAGGCCGACCAGAGTGAGGTCATCCTGCGCTGCCGAATGACTTGCAAAATCATCGTTCTGGCAGACAATATATTCGACAGACTGCTGCAGACTCTCATATCTGTCGTATACCAGATTTTCAAGCAATCGAGTTTTGCCAAAAAACTCACCAGCCTGGCTACGGCGTTCGGTAATGCCGTCTGAATACAGATAAATGCGATCTCCGACCCGCAGTTTCAACGTCTGCACTTCAGTGGGCCCTGATGAATCGAGACCGATAAAAGGCCGACCGCCTTTCAGCATCTCTGGTGCCTGCCCCTGCCTGGCAAATATCGGCTCCGGATGCCCGGCATTAACCCATTGCACTGTCTGGCCGTCACGACCTATTTCGAGATAGATCATACTGAAATAAAGATCGAATCTTTCGAACGGAAATTCCTGTTCAAGCTTTGCAATCAACACAGACATATCATTTGCCGTCTGGTCGCTCGAATCCAGACTGGTGACCATCTGTTGCAGGCTCTGGACAACGGCGACACCCATCATGGCTGGCGCAACTCCGTGCCCGGAAACATCGATGATATACGCGGCAACCCGCCCGTCTTTGCGCGTAAAAACATTAAAATAATCTCCACCGACGCTCTCGCAGGGCCTGAATTGCCAGGCTGTGCGCACGCCGGCGAACAGCTTCTCCTCAGGAAGAAAACGTTTCTGCAGCCAGGTAGCGGCTTTGAGCCCCTGCTGCAACTCGTCATGCTGTTGCTTTACCCGACTCAGCAGAGTCTGAATCTGGCCGGCAAGGGCGCTTATCTCATTCAAACCCGTTGTATGAAGATCCCCGATTACCTCACCCCAGCAGATGACAGTCTCGTCTTCAGCGCACGCAAGCAGCCGGCATGGACGATTGCTCATGGCCATTCTGACAAGCAGGGGCGAGGCATCGCCAGGTGCAATAATTTCAGACAAAAATATTTTTTTGCCAGCGCCCGTTGCGGGCAAAAAAAGCTCGGTAAAATTTCGACCGACAGGTGCATCGGGTTCTTCCAGAATTTTGCGCAGACTATCGCTGCATGCCAGAACTCTTCCGTTTTTTGCGAGCTTACAGATAAAAACACGCTCTGAAAGATCCAGCAGTCTGTGCATGCGCTCGGGCAAAATGCCACTCAAACCATGAAAATCATTCATCGGCCCACTTCCTGGCAACCAGCACGGCCGCTTCAAGATCACTGACCACCTCTGCTCCCGGCAGATAGTCTGCAGCCTCAGGGAAATTGGCAAAAACGAGGCCGCCAGCCAGAATCTTTATCTGGTTGAGTTCGCTATCGTTTTTTAAAGCATCGATTATGCGCCTGGCATGGTGCAAATGATAAGGCATCGCAATCGAAATGCCAATAAAACGTGGCAAGAGCTTGCGTGCCATGTGCGTCAGATCTGCCAGGGGCATATTGGCGCCAAGAAAGGTAATTTCCCAGCCATCGCTCTCGAATACGTGCGCAGTCATGCGTGCACCCAGCTCATGCTGCTCATTGGTTGCAGCCGTAATCAAGGCTTTGCCTCGCCTTGCCATGGCTGCAGGAGTTTTCACCTGCATGTGGGCAACCACCGTCTGGGCAAGCGCACTTGCCATATGCTCTTCTGCTACCGATATTTCGCCGCTCGCCCATCTGGCACCCACCTCATACATAGCGGGCTGCACCGTATCCCGGTAAAACAGCGAAAGATCTTTTCTCGCGCGAATATTCCGTTCTCCCTGCTCGATTGCCGCTGACAGATCCATGTGCAACAGATTGTCAAGAAATATGCGGGCTTTGTTGTCCATATCCGATGACTTCCCGCTTATCTGGCTGACTAACGCCACCATTTTTTCGTGACGGGCGATGACCCAGTCATAAACCGGTATAATTTCAGCAGCGATTTCGGCTGGCAGCTCTTGAGCGATAGCCTGTTTCCAGGCAGCCAGAGCAACCGGAAAATACGCGAAAGAGAAGCCGTGCTGGCTATAGGTTTTATAAACCCATGGTATGCCTGAAGCCAGCAGGCGAAAAGCATTGAGATGAAAAACGGCAGTCATGAACAAAACGTGATTGCGATGGTTTTCGAACATCAGCTCGATCGAATCGTTGCCGCCAATAAGCGATGCAAGGTCATTGCGCGCCAGCAGAGCCTGATTAACCCTTTCCGCCAGAATGCCTTTGCGACTGTCGTAAGCATCAGCCGCCACTTGAGAAACAGAAATAATTCCGCCGGTCGATGCCACGAGTTCATTCATGATTTTAACCCTCTTTATGGTAAAAAAAGCCCGAACATTACATACTGACTATACTGTAACCCTCTGCCAGCCACGAAGCGAAACCTGGATGGCCGCTCATGTCGTCGAGAAGCGGTAACCCCTGCCGGTTGGCTTCATCGAGAGTACCCATCTTGCTGGCGCAGGCTTTGCAGATACCGGCAAGCAGCTTTTCAGCGATTACCTTTTCATATTGTTTATGGAATGGGGTTTCGCTTGCTGCCAGCTGGGTAATCAGCTTTGTAGCGCTGCCCTCGATGATCAGCCTAACCTGAAACCCCTTGGAATGGAGATCCAGGCAATTGAGAAGAGCATGTGCAAAGCACATCAACTCACCCTGAAAGGCAAAAATTGCAATTTTTTTCATTTGTATCCTTCACGACTTTTCGATTTTGTCGCCACCATTCTAGAGCTGATAGAGTGTTTTGTAAACAGCGCAAATTGAAGAGTTTTAATACACATCCCAACTACCTGACAACTATAAAAACGTTTTACAGCTTTTAGGTTGGTGATTGACAAAAGTTTCGGAATGCCGTAAGTTTTCTGTAACTCAAAATTGTCGTCTGGAGTTATCATGATTTTGACCGCCAGCCTTGAAGATTACCTTGAAGCGATTTTTCAGATTATCGAAGAGAAACAGGCAGTAAAGCCTAAAGATATCGCCAGGCGTCTTAACGTCGGTAATTCTTCGGTTACTGGCGCACTGCAGGCTTTAGCGAAAAAAAATCTGATTAATTACGCGCCATACGAGGTTATAACTCTTACACAAACCGGGGAAACCACCGCTAAAGACATCATTCGCCGTCATGAGGTGCTGAGCGACTTCTTCACCAGAGTTCTGGCAGTGGAAAAAGCCGAGGCCGACCGTGCTGCCTGCCAGATGGAACACTCGGTCACCCGCGAAATTCTCGAGCGCTTCGTCGAATTTGTCGAATTCGTAGAAGTTTGCCCAAGAGGCGGAGAAAAATGGATCGCCGGCTTCAGTCATCACTGCAATCGCGGCGGCGACCCTGATGCTTGCGAAAAATGCATGACCGACACTCTTGATGAGCTTAAAGAACGCAACCAGAAAGAAGGCAACGGTTCGACGCTGCACAGCAGACTCGACGAGCTATTTCCCGGTCAGAGAGGAAAAGTTGTCCGAATTAAAACCCGTGGCCACATTGGTCGAAAAATCCTTGACATGGGCATTACCCCCGGAGCTGTAGTTGAAGTGGAACATACTGCACCGTCCGTTGACCTGATCGAGATCAAGATACGCGGCTTTCACCTGTCGATGAGCAAAGATGAAGCCCATGGCGTAGAAGTTGAGACTTTAAAATGATTCGATTAAAGGGCGTGATAACTGCCCGGCGCAAAATAGCGCAAAACCAGAAGTGTCTGTTTTTTTTTCGCAATTTTCAGAACTTTCGGCCTTCCAAAAGTTCTGGGTTTGATCTCTGAAACGCATTACAAATCTTTTTATTAAGGAATTATAATGAAACTGGCCTATCTGACGCTGATTATAACTCTTTTCACATTTTTTAGCCCTGACCATACCGCCGCTCAGGAAACTTCATCGCCAGTAAATGAAAATGCATGCTGCAGCCCTGATTACAAGCAGGAATCAAGCGGCTTCAAATTTGGCGACATCGAATTTGCGGGCGGAATTACTTCGGTGCTGCAGCGTTTATCCGGTGCCAATGACACTTTTGCACCAGACGGACGCCGAACCGAACACTCATGGTCATTTGATCTCGAACTGACCTCACCGGCAGGACGCAACGGCAACATCTATTCACTCTTCGAAGCCGGTATCAATGCCGGCATCGACGATTATCTGCCAGGCTTTTCCGGCTTCAACGGCGATGCCAATGCTGATGGGCACCTGCGCACCACCGAGATATGGTATGAATATCAGAGAACTGGTAATTCGCCACATTTCAGAGTTGGTAAGATCGACCTGAGTGCCGCCTTTGATACCAGCAGCTTTGCGAATTGCGAAGTCGATCAATTCATTTCCCCGGCCTTCGTAAACAACCCAACCCTGGAGTTTGCGCCGAAATACAACCTTGGCGCCATTGTCTGGCTGCCTTTTGCCAACAACTGGGAACTGGTTGCCGGCGTTGTTGACAAGTTCTCGATTTATGAATTGTCTTTCAAGTCTGAGCGATCGGGCCGAAAAGGCAATTACCGGGTGTATCGCTGGTTCAATCAGTTCGACCATCAGAGTCTTACCAACCCTGGTGTTGCTGCCGCCAGCAACGACGGTTATGGCTTGTCTTTCGATCAGGAAATAACCAAAAAGCTGGGAGTTTTCGCCAGATACGGCCGCCAGAGCGATGAGGTCGCTGAAATGGACAAAGCCTGGAGTCTGGGCATGCAATACACCGCTCCATTCAAAAACCGCAGCAATGATGTAATAGGTCTTGCCTGGGGTCAGGCCTACTTCGGCTCGCCAGGCCAGGCTGCCGCCGCTCTGAATGGCATTTCTACTGACGCAGAACGTCATCTTGAAGCCTATTACAATTTTCAGGCATCAGAAGACTTCAAAATCACTCCCTCAGCGCAGTGGATAAAAAACGCCGCCGGCGACAGGGCTAACGGCGAAGCCTGGGTATTCGGCCTCAGAACCCAGATAAATTTTTAACCATTTCTTTTTGAACCGAACCGATAGCCAGGGCACTCTGGCGTTCGATCGCCCGAAAGATTGAATTCAACTGAGTTCAATCCGAAAGCAAAAACTTCACTTTTGCCCCTATGGTTCTTGAGATACTGGCGAATGAACTTAAGCAGCGATACTCTTACCAAAGCTCCGAAGAAAAACCGAATCTGATAATCAAATCGATGCGCTAATGTGATTTTAGCGGCATTTCTGATTCATTCGGTCCCAAATTTTCATAAAATCAGGTAATTAAGTCAGCTTCCGGGTTCTACAACCCCGATTAAAAGGCGAATTCCTCGCTGAGGATCGCCCGCGGCGGGTAACCCATAGCCAGCAGGTCGCGCCGTATTGCGAGCATCATCTGTGCCGGGCCACACACCATAACCATGGTACCGGGCTGATATTGCGGCATGATTTTTGTCAACACCTGTTTGTCGAGCCGACGATGCGCGTCGACGTCGACCGAAGACTCACGAGTAGCGACTGCCACAAATTCGAAGCCGGGAAGAGCCTGGCGCAGGCCGGTAATTTCATCAAGGCAGGGTGCCCCGGCCCGGTTCTGAAAAGTCCAGACCAGTTTAACCGGTAGCTGAGATTTTTCCTCGCGAAGCTGTCTGAGAACGCTGAGCATGGGCGTAATGCCGATACCACCAGCGATCAGAATCAGACGACTGACATCGTGGCGCCAGGGCGAAAACACACCAAACGGGCCGGAAACCCTGGCCTGGTCGCCAACCCTGACCGAGGCAAGCTGCGATGTCCAGTCACCACTCGTTTTGATCAGAAACTGCAGACCGTCAGCACCGGCAGGAGCCGAAGCAATGGTAAACGGGTGTTCTTCAGGCCCGGGCCGTTCATTTTCAAAGCTGATAAAGGCAAACTGCCCGGGAATGAATTTAAAAACCTTAGTTTCGCCAGCCGGTTTCAGTTCGATGCGCCAGATGCTTTCAGCCGCCACATCAGCAGCAGCAACCACAAAGGCCTCGCTGGCAGTGCCCCGGCCCGACCACAACTTTTTTTGTGCGATCAGAGTTCCGGCCCATAAAAGCAAGGTCGCCAGCCAGAATGCGGCCAGCCAACCCTTGCGCATCGCCGACTCGATGGCAAACATATGAACCAGAGCGAGAAAAGCCACCGGCCCGGCATAGCGATGCAGTTGCAGCCAGCTGTCATATTTCAATTCGAGAAACTGGCGCCAGCATGAAGGAACTATGAGCAGCCACAGACCGGCGAGGCCGATTCCCCCGAGGGCCTCAGGCCATTGCCCGGCATTGAGCGGCCCGGCACGCTTCAAACCGGAGACATAAATCAGCATCGGGTGCAAAAAAGCCAGCGTCAGACTGACGATACCAGCCACTCGATGCATACGCAACAGCCGGTCAAGGCCAAACATCCTGTCGAAAATGCGAAAACGCATTGCCAGCAACGGTTGTAACAGCATCAGGGCCAGAGCCCAAAGAGCAAAGACGCGGCCGATCATTACCGTAAAAGTTCCGGGTTCTACAGCCGTTTCGCGAAAATAGTGGCGGGCGCCAATTCTGGCGAGCAGAAGAAACATAGCGACCAGAAGCAGCAATAGCAGATTTTTTTGCCATCTGTATGTCGCCTGGTTATTGCAGGCAATCTGGTTCATGATTGCGTTCCTTCGTCAAACTCCATCCAGGCAAGTAGGATCGCATGCGCCAGCGGCAGTTTGCCCATCAAAATGAGGCTGTCTGCGAGAGTTGAATGAAACAGAATCGTGTAGAGGCTGATCGGATCTTTCCAGTTGGCCACTGAAAACCAGGTCATGACGACGACGCCGACCACAACGCTTGTAGCATTGAGCAGATAAGCCCAGGTCATGGTGCGGCGGCTGAAAAACATGAACGGCAAAATCAGGGTATTGAAGAGAGGAAACAGCACGCCGATCAGGTTGAAAGCGTCTTTCGTCGGCGGATGCACGCGATAATGCAGAAAAAAACCGCCCAGGGTCATACAGAACAAACCAAAAACCGGAAACTTGATCTTTTCAGGCCACATTGTTTAACTCCTCTCCATCTCTGCTGCTTTGCAATTATTCTACTACTATTTCAGCAACATTGACCATGTAAAAACACAGTGACCCGAACACCACGTAATTCACGGCGAGCATGCCGGCCGTTTCCCTGCCATCTGGTCTGGAACCACCAGAAACTGCTCCATTCAGCCAGCCTGCCTTTCACTCTGCGCCGGGTGGCTCTGGCGAAGAATGCCGGCGGCTTCCCGGGCGAGAAATATTGCGAGCAGCAGCAGAGTGCCGCTGAGGCCGGCCATCAGGTAGCCATGCCGGCCAAGGTTATCTATTATGACGTTTATCAGGGCGAAACAGGTAACGAGAAACATTGCCACCATCGGAACCGTTATAAACAAAGGTCGCTGATGGAAAGTGTGAAAATACCAGACGGTGATGCTCAACAATGCGATCGAGGCCAGCAACTGGTTGGCAGAACCGATTAAAACGGTTGAGGGCGATTCCGAAAACGACTGCCAGCAGAATGAACATGAGCGAAGAGCTGGCTGCAGCCGGAACGGTGGAAAAAGTTTTGGCCACGATAATTGTGAAGGCCGCAATTACCAGAGCGAGTGTAAACCAGGTAAACAGCAGAAACAGTACGCTGCCACGGTTGCCAACATGCTTTTTGATGACTTCGCCTATCGAGCGGCCATCATTGCGCACCGACACGAACAGGGCGGCAAAATCGTGCATGGCGCCGCACCGGCGATCGAGGCAAAATGATGCCCGAGCAACACCGGTGCACGAGCCGGCACATAATCACCATCATCGCGCAGGCGATGTGCGGGCGTCAGCAGTGTGTCGTCTACACCGAATTTCTTTGCCACCCAGCGGCCATAAAGCGCATAAGCAGCGAGCAGCAAAAACAGCGAAGTCAGCAGAACAATTGAACCACTCATTTCCCCACCCCTGCAAAGTTTTCGATTATCTTACTCCTGCCCCGGTTAAAATGCAGCCTTTTTTAATACATGCTGACGATACAAACGGCAGATTGACAGGAAACGACAGTTCTGCTACAACAGGCGGACGGAAACAATCACTGCATTTTCAGCCAAAGCAAGAATCGTTCAAATGAAGCAGAGTTTATTTTGTGGTATGCGCGACGGTATACCAGTGTGCCTGGGCTATATCATCGTTTCGATGTCGTTCGGCATGTTTGCGGTTGCGCACGGCATCCCGGTTTTTTCGACCATTGCTTTTTCGATGACCAATATGACCTCTGCCGGGCAATTTGCCGCGGTCAATCTTGCCGGAGCCTGTGCATCCTTTACCGAAATAGGCTTTGCAACGGTTGTCGTCAATATCCGCTATGCTTTGATGAGTCTGGTTCTGTCACAAAAAATCGAAAAGATGTCGTTTTTTAAAAGAATGCTTCTGGCGGCCGGCATCACCGACGAGGTCTTCACCATTGCCTCGACCCGCGGCGAAAAAGTCAGTTTTTCCTATATGGCCGGGCTGATCATCACGCCATACATTGGCTGGTCGCTGGGCACCATTCTGGGCGCAACCGTCAACTCGCTGATGCCGGTCTCGGTTGTCTCGGCCATGGGAATCACCCTTTACGGAATGTTCGTGGCCATCACGGTTCCGGTTGCCCGCGAAGAGCGGCCGGTGCTGTATACCCTGCTGATTGCTATTTCCCTGAGCTGTATCCTCAAATACACCCCGGTTATATCAGCTCTATCGAGCGGCTGGGCAATCATCATTGTCACGCTTTTTACTGCTGCGCTGGCGGCATTTCTCTTCACCGTCGATGAGGAACCCGCATGAGTTATTTAAACGGTGTGATTCTGGTGACTGCCATCGTTACCTACCTGGTAAGAATGCTTCCCATCGTTTTTTTCAGACGGGAATTATCGTCGCGGCGCTTGAAGGCCTTCATGTATTACATTCCCTATGCGGTGCTCGGCTCGATGACTTTTCCGGCCATACTTGAATCGACGCGCAGCACCTTCTCAGCCGGCACCGGCTTTCTGGTCGCAATTCTGCTGGCCTATTACAACTGCGGCCTTCTGCAGACTGCGCTCGGCGCAGCAGCAGCAGTCTTCATCGTCGAATACCTGACCCTTTAGCGCCGAAGGTTGATTACCTGATCAATCTTTCTTTGAGAATTTCTCTGGTCAGGTTCACTTCTCTGGCTCTGCCGATGCGACATGCATCTTTATGTTTTTTCATAAATCATCTCTTTTATCTCAAATCGCGATACGCGATATTTTTAAAACAAGCATAATGAGATTGATTACCAAGGCTACACAAGAAATCCCAACTGCAACCGTTTAACCGGGCCATTTCAACAAACTGTCATTATGCAGCTTCAATCGCCAAACTCAGCCCTGGTCTTAGATTTAAACAGTTCTGCCAAAATGTTCATAAGAATATCGTATAACATTAGTGAACAATTGCATGCCAATGGTATACATTTTTTACAGCAATCTGCCAGAAAACACAAAAGGCGACCGTTAAGGTCGCCTTTGAGCTCCCGAGCAGGGATTTAAATTATTCAGCAAACCATCTTCCAGAAAAGGAAATTCTCATCAATCACCAAATTTATATACCCATATCTATACCCAAAAATCGACGAGGGTCATGGTTCAAAACCCGGGCTAACTTTCTTCAGCCATTTTTCGACTTCAACCCTCAGTTCTTCTGTAAACTCTATCAACTCATCTGCATCTTTATCTGTGGCGCCGCCGACATAATCGTATTCAACAGTGTTTCGCTTTGTTCTGCATGTATCGAGGTAGATAGCATCGTCCTGCCATTTGTCTCCGAGAATTAACGGAAGAGCCTGCAAAGTTCTATAATGAGCCAAAGATTTTTCCGGCCGATAGCCTGAAGAATAAAGCAAAATAGTGCAAAGCTTAAGAGCGGCGTTATAAGCAATACCAAAACGCCAGTCAGAAGAAAGATTACTTTGCCTGGCATCTTCCAGGTCTCTTGCAACTATTGCCAGCAGGTTTTGAATCTCCTGACCGCTTGTCTTATGCGGTCTTAGCCAGCCATTTTTAGCCC
>JAKQQP010000228.1 GCA_029564115.1 Candidatus Rifleibacteriota bacterium
GAAAACTATCAGTTCCACCCGGAGGAACCATAAAATGGCAAACAAGAAGGCAAACAGAAAACTCAGCAGAATTCTCATCAGCAGTGTATTTTTCATATTTCTGCTGCTGGCGGCCTCGCCCGGCTGGGCCGATATTTCCAACGCCCAGGTCGTAATCTCTTCAGACCTGAATGGTGATGGTGTCGCCGGTATTGGTGATACCCTGACCATTTCATGTCGTTCAACCACAACGAGCACAACCGGTGAATTTCCGTTTGTTTCTGCACCGGGAATGGGTATCAGCAATCTGACTCTGCCGCAGCTTGCCGGTAGCCTTTACTCAGCCATTCTCACTGTTTCTCCGGGCAGTGTTGATGGCAACGTAACATTCACTTTCGGTGACGACTCCAACTCTGCCCCTCAGAGAATTATCGCTGTAGATAACCGCCGCCCTTCATCACAGTATGGCCCGACCGCTAACAGTGGCACCGGTAATGGTGGCGTTTTCAAACTCAATGACCCGCTTCAGATCGACCTTATTCTCAACAGTGCCGCCGACGGCGATTCAATCTCAGCCAATCTCACTGCTCTCGGGCTCAGCGCCAATACCATTTTTCAGGCAAACGGCGCCAATGCTTTCCGGCTCAATCTTACCAGTATTCCCACCGGCAAAGAAGGAACCCTGCAGACAATCGCAGTGACCGCCCTCGACAATGCCGGCAACGCCACTACCTGGAACACCGTTTCAGTAAGTTATGACACCATCGCTCCAGTTATCAAATCGGTAATTATAACCAACACCACCGCCAACAAGACCTACATTACCGCTGGCGATTCCATTAAAGTTCAGGCAACCGTAAGCAATTTCGACAACGACACTCTGGTAGCTTCAAACACTTCGCTCTTTGGTACCAATCCCGTAACCCTCAACCGTGAGGCCGGCGGTGTAATCGGCGGCGAAGCCGTTTACGAAACCATCGTCTACGTTACCGAAGCCAACCTGGTGCAGAATTCATTCATTTTCTTCGATGTGACGGCAACTGACGATGCCGGCAACAGTGTAAAAAAGACCTCGAATTCATTGCGCATAGACAGTGTTCCACCCGAATTTCAGGGTGACCTGGTCATGAAAATTTTCAGAAACAGCGTTGACATAACCAGCGGCAACAATATCGCCCGAATCAGTGACAGTCTGCAGATAAGCGGCAATGTCGCCGCCGGGATGAAAGACATTATTCTAACCGTTGACCTCAGCGGCATTGGTGGTGTCAGCAACCAGATCGTTCCTTTCTCAGATGGCTCAAGCGCGCCAAATCTTGGCACTACCACCTTCAAACTCGACTACCCGGTTTTTCAGTATACTTCTGAAAACTCAACCCCGCGCGCTTTCACAGTTACAGCGAAAGATATCGCCGGCAACTTCATCACCCGCGTAACGCTGCCGAT
>JAKQQP010000232.1 GCA_029564115.1 Candidatus Rifleibacteriota bacterium
TCCTGACCAACTACTCGATGACCGCGTCTCTGTACGAGCCAAACCTGCCTCTTTTAGATATGTTCCACAATCTTGGCGAACTCACTGTTCCTATCGCTGAAGAAACGGTCGAGACCCAAAAACTCGACGACATTGCCGAGCTCGATTTCCCAATAGACTTTATCAAAATGGATATTCAGGGCGCCGAACTTCAGGCTCTCGAAGGAGCACAGCACAAAGTACTCAAGAACACTCTGGTCATCCAGAGCGAAGTCGAATGGGTGCCGATGTATAAAAACCAGCCTTTGTTTTCAGAAATCGAACTGTTTTTGCGTACACAAGGCTTTGTTCTGCACAAGATAATGGGGTTCGGTACCAGATCGTTCAAACCAATAGTAATCAGAAACAATAAAAACGTAGGTCCGCAACAACTCTGGTCTGACGTCATTTTCATACGTGATTTTACCAGGCTTAACCTGCTTTCACCCGCACAATTGCTGAAAATGGCAGTCATCATGCACGAGGTTTATCAGTCAGTCGATCTGGCTCTGATCATTCTACAGGAATACGACAAACAGCGTCAGACCGCTTTGAGCCAGGAATACCTTGCCGCCCTGACTGGTCAATCTGCTGCAGACGAGACCGCTGCTGCCGAACCAGAATCACAACCCGACGCACCGGCACCCGAACCAACTGATTTCGTCACTCTTTTCAGCCGAGGTGTCGAGGCATTTTCTCAAAACCGCTTTGAGCTGGCACTAAAATACTTTGAACAGGCCATTACCATCAAAAACGACTTTGCCATTCTCTGGTATAACCTGGGGCTGACCAGGCTCAAGTTGAACCAGCTGCAGGAAGCATTTTTCTGTATCAATCGCTGTCTTGAGCTCGACCCGGAGTATAAACCGGCCATAGACCTGCGTAATGCCGTCAGTGCCGGTTTGTCGGAACAAAGCAAAGAGTTGAACGAAAAAAAAGAGCCTGAAGCAGACGGTGAGCGACTAATTACCGCCCTGCAGCTACATTCTCAAGGCAGAACGCATGAGGCCGAGAAAATTTTTCTCGAAATTCTGCGCAGCGACCCAGATGATTACGCCTCGCTATTTTCAATGGGCTTAATCGAAAATCTGCGCCAGAACCACGAAAAAGCTCTCAGATACTTTGAAGCATGTCAGGCAATAAAACCTGACGTAGCCGCCGTCTGGTATAACAGCGGGATCATGCAGCAAACGTTGAAACGGCATGAACAGGCCCTCACAAGCTATAACCGTGCCCTCGAACTGAAGCCTGATTACCTGGAAGTAATGCTGAACAAAGGTGCTCTTCTGGTCGAGATGCAGCGCAGCAAAGATGCGCTTCTGACCTACGAAGACATGCTCAAAGTTGCTCCGGAAAATGAAAAGGCGTTATACAACCGTGGTATTATTCTGACTCATCTGAACTTGAACGACAATGCCATCCAAACCTTCGAAAAACTTCTTGAAGTAGCGCCAGAGTCCGATTATGCGGCAGGTCTGCTCTGTTTTGCCAAGATGCACGCCTGCGACTGGAAAAACCTCGAACCGCTCAAAAAAACCATAACCGAAGGCGTCAAGGCCGGGCGCAGAGTCTGCAAAACGTTGGCTTTCACCGCAATATCTGATTCCCCACAAGACAACCTGACCTGTGCACAGACTTTTACCAGGCATCTTTTCCCGACCGGTATCCCGGTATGGCAGGGTAAAATATACAACCACGCAAAAATCAGAGTCGCTTATATGTCGCCAGATTTTCGTGAACACCCGGTTGGCTACCTGACTGCCGGTCTTTTTGAAGCGCACGACAAAACCAGGTTCGAGCTCTACGGAATCTCCCTTGGCTCAAACAAACCGAGCACCCTGCGCAGCAGGATTCAAAATACTTTTGACCGGTTTATCGATGCTTCATGCCTGAGCTGCGATGAAGTCACTGACTTTCTAAGCTCTAACGAGGTCGATATTCTTGTCGATCTTGCGGGGCACACCGCTGATGCACGCACAGAAATTCTGGCACGCCGCCCGACGCCGATTCAAATAAACTACCTTGGTTACTCGAGCACAATGGGTGCCGATTACATCGATTATATAATTGCCGACCCTCATGTCATACCCGAAGCACATCGGGATTTTTACGCAGAAAAAGTCGTGCATTTACCAAACAGTTACATGCCAAGCGATGATAAATTGAATGCTGCTGAGCAAATTCCCACCAGACGCGAATATGGTTTGCCCGAAAACGGCTTTGTTTTCTGCTCTTTCAATCATGATTACAAGATTTCCCCAGAAGTATTCGACATCTGGATGCGTCTGCTGAAAAACACACCCGGCAGTGTTCTCTGGCTGATGAAACTGAACGAAGCCGCTGAAAGGAACCTGCGACGCGAAGCCGAAAACAGAAATATCGCTTCAAACCGGCTTGTCTTTGCCTCGCGAGTCGAAAAAATCGAAGACCATCTGGCGCGCTACCGACTGGCCGACCTTTTCCTCGATACCTGCCCATGCAACGCACATTCAACAGCCAACGACGCACTCAAAGTCGGTTTACCCATCGTTACCTGCAGAGGACACAACTTTGCCGGCCGGGTCGCCGCCAGCCTTTTAACGACCTTGAATATGCCCGAGCTCATTACCGATAATCTCGACGAATACGAAAAAGTGGCACAACAGCTGTCTTCTGATGCTGCAGCACTAAAATCGATAGCAGGCAAACTTCAGAAAAATCTGCAAAACTCACCCCTGTATTCTACCGCCACTTACTGCAGAAATCTCGAACAGACATATGAAGCAATGTGGCAGCGCTATCAACAGGGAAAACCACCTGAACATCTGGTGATCTGACGCAAACTTTACAGACCACAAAAAAACGGAGCCCTGCAGATAATATGCAGGGCTCCAGCTTTTTACTGAATTAAAACCCGTCAGCCACCAAAGTTCAGAGCAGCAATCTGTTCATTCGACATTACACCGACCTGATCAGAAGTCAGAGCCGAAATCTGGGTTGTAGTGAGCGCTCCGATCTGATCCGTCGTCATGGCTATGATGTGGTCAGTAGTGAGAGACGCAATCTGAGAACCTGTCATGGCAGGAATATCGACAACTTCGATCTGCTCGATCTGGTCGGTGCTCAAAGCCTCGATTTGCGTGGGGGTAAACGCTGCAATCTGAAGCGAAGAAAGATCGATAATCTGGTCGGTGGTCAGACTGCTGACCTGAAGCGTAGACAAGGCGGCAATCTGAGCAGAGGTCAGAGCAACAAAGTCCTCGGTTTCAAGTATCACCAGATTGTCGGTTGTCAGCGCTTGAATTTGAGATGTAGTAAGGGCTTGAATCTGCGCAGTATTAAGAGCCTGAATCTGGTCGCTAGTGAGGTTTTCAACGTGAGCAGTTGTCAACGCGGCAATCTGACCCGTCAACAGAGCTTCGAAGTCTTCCATTTCCATATCAACTATATGGTCGGTGGTCAGAGCCTGTATCTGCTGTGTAGTCAAAGCCTTAACCTGATCAGTAGTCAAGTCTTGAATCTTGCTGACCGGCAGACTGTTTATCTGACTGGTCGTGAGCGAGGCAATCTGAGTAGTGGTCAACGTGATAAAGTCTGCAGGCAGCATGTTAGCCAGCTGGTCACTGTTGAGCCCCTGAATCTGCGCCGGCGAAAGGGCCTGAATCTGGTTTGATTCCAAAGCTGCGATATTGGCCGTTGTCAGGCTGTTGATCTGAGCCGGGGTCAGAGCCTTTATCTGCGCGGTAGACAACACAGATACCTGGTCTGAGGTCAGGCCTTCCGAGATCTGAGCCGTGGTCAAAGCCGA
Organism: Candidatus Rifleibacteriota bacterium; assembly: GCA_029564115.1. The sequence goes on from JAKQQP010000232.1 coordinate 3,806, forward strand.
AATTTGAGCAGCCGACAGCATGACAAGATCCTGCGTTTCCATCTCTGCAATGTTCGCCGTGGTCAAAGCAGCTATCTGGCTGGTATTCAGGGCTGTAATCTGCGAAGTCGTGAAGGCAACCACGTGGTCACTGGTGAGGGCTTCCACCTGCTCTGTGGTCAATGAAGCGATTTGAGTTGCAGTCATTTCGGCGAAATCAGAAGTTTCGATACTGACGACCTGCGCGGTGTCGAGCTGCTTGATCTGAGTTGCGGTCAAGCCGGTGATCTGACTGCTGGTAAGGTCAGCAATCTGAGTAGACGACAGCCAGGCAACCTGCGTAGTTGTCAAAGCCGCAATTTGTGCAGTGGTAAGAGCTGTGAAATCGTCAGAAGACAGATTGGCAATCTGATCGCTGTTCAACGCCTTGATTTGCGACGGGTGCAAAGCCTGTATCTGAGTTGAATTCATCGCATCGAGATTTGCTGTAGAGAGCTTTTCAATCTGAGCAGTGGTCATTGCAGCAATCTGTGCTGTCGACATAGCCTCGATATGAGCCGTTGTCAGACCTTCAGCAACCTGTTGAGTGGTCAGTTTGGCAATCTGAACCGGAGTCATTGCGGCCAGATCCTCAGTTTCAAGGCTGGCAATATGTGAAGTGTTGAGAGCTTCAATCTGAGAAGCAGTCAAAGCCCTGATCTGGGCTGTTGTAATAGCCTCAACCTGGCCATCTGTGAGAGCAGCAACCTGGGCTGTCGTCAGTGCCACAATCTGGCTGGTAGTCATCTGTTCAAAATCAGCCGTTTCAATGTTGGCGATCTGATCGGTATCCATCTGGGCAATCTGAGCAGATGTGAGCCCTTTGATCTGAAGAGTCGACAGGTCGGCAACCTGCGTTGTCGACAACCCGGCGACCTGTTGTGTCGTCATTGCCGCAATCTGAGAGGTTGTCAGAGCAGCGAAATCGTCGGCAGCCATATTGGCAATCTGATCACTGTTCAAGGCCTTGATCTGGTTTGAATTCAAGATCTGTATCTGAGCGGTTGTCATCGCAACAACCTGATCAGAAGTAAGACTTTCAATCTGACTGGTTGTCAGGGCAACGACCTGAGCTGTCGTCAGAGCCTCGATCTGCGAAGTCTGCAGACCTTCAGCGATCTGTTGAGTGGTCAACTTCGAAATCTGCGTCGGAGTCATCGCCACAAGATCATCAGTTTCGATATTCTGAATCGCCACGGTAGAAAGCGCAGCGACCTGAGCTGGGGTGAACGCTTTAATCTGAGCCGTGGTCAATGCTACGATATGATCAGTAGTCAGATTTGCAACCTGCTCGGTGGTCAAAGCCGCAATCTGAGAGCTGGTCATCTGTTCAAAATCAGTGGTTTCAATGCTGGCAATCTGAGCAGTATCGAGCTGGGCAATCTGTACTGCCGTCAGTCCTTTGATCTGTTCGGTGGTCAGACTGGCTACCTGATCACTGCTGAAACCGACAACCTGCGCCGTAGTCATCGAGGCCAGCTGGGCCGGAGTAAGGGCGGTAAAGTTGTCGGATGAGAGGTTGGCAAGCTGAACAGAATTGAGCGCCTTGATCTGAGTGCCGGTCAGGGCGCGAATCTGCGTCGTACTCATTGCAGCCAGATTATCGGTTGTCATAGCATCGATCTGCGAGGGCGTCAGAGCCGCAATCTGAGCAGTATTCATCGCCTCGACCTGAGCCGAATTCAGACCTTCAAGAATATGATCGGTCGTCATCTTAGAAATCTGCGATGGTGTAAGAACCGCAAAATCCGCAGTTTCAAAACTGTTGATCTGTTCTGTCGACATTGCAGCAATCTGATTCACTGTCAGAGATTTGGCCTGAGCCGTGGTTAAAGCGCTGATCTGATCGCTCGTCAAACCCGTAACCTGAGCGGTGGTCAAAGCAGTAATCTGCGAAGTTGTCATCAGTGCCAGGTCTTCAGTTTCGATGCTGGCAATTTGAGCCGTATCAAGCTGTTTTATCTGAGCGGCGGTCAGACCTTTTATCTGAGAAGTCGTCAAAGCGGCAATCTGATCGGACGAGAATGAAGACACCTGCTGCGTCGTCAAAGCGGCAATCTGAACACTTGTCATTGCCGCAAAATCATCAGACGCCAGGCTGGCAATCTGTTGAGTATTAAGCGCCTTGACCTGCACCGGAGTCAAAGCTCTTATCTGAGCCGTGCTCAAGGCGACAAGACTGTCGGTGGTGAGACTTTCAACCTGTGCAGTAGTCATAGCCGCAATTTGAACGGTTGTCAGCGCCGCAATATGATCGGTGGTCAAACCCTCTTTAACCTGTTGAGTCGTCAATTTGGAAATTTGTGTAGCCGACATTGCCGCCAGATCGACTGTTTCCAGCTGCTGCAGCTGACTGGTCGTCAGAGCCGCAATCTGAGAAGAAGTCAAAGCCTTGGCCTGCGCCGTGGTAAGGGCAATTACCTGATCGTCATTCAGGTTAGCCACATGTTCTGTAGTCAAAGCGGCGATTTGAGCGGTGCTCATCTGCTCCAGGTCTGTAGTTTCAATATTAGCTATCTGAGTAGTATCCAGCTTGCCAATCTGAGCGGCAGTCAGACCTTTTATCTGCAAAGTCGACAGGTTGGCGATCTGATCAGATGACAGAAAGGCGATCTGCGTAGTACTCATAGCAGCGATCTGAGAGCTGGACAACGCTGCAAAGTCATCTGTCGCCATATTGCTTATCTGGTCACTGTTCAAAGCCTTGATCTGCGCAGCTGTCAAGGCTCTTATCTGGGCAGTATTCATTGCTGCAAGGTTTTCAGTTGTGAGAGCGTTGACTTGAGCCGTAGTAAGAGCAACGATCTGAGTTGTGCTCAAAGCCTCGATCTGCGCAGAAGTGATACCATCGGCAATGTGCGCCGTCGTCATTTTAGAAAGCTGCACCGGCGCCATAGCTGCAATATCCTGAGTTTCCAGATTTGCCACATGTGAGGTCGTCAGAGCCTCGATCTGTTTGGTTGTCAAAGCCCTTGCCTGCAAAGTTGTCAGAGCAACGATCTGGTCTGTCGAAAGATTTCCAACCTGTTCGGTGGTTAAAGAAGCAATTTGAGCCGAAGTCATCTGGGCAAAATCTTCGGTCGCGATACTGGCAATCTGTAAAGTATCCATCTTGCCAATCTGAGCTGCCGTCAACCCCTTGATCTGCAGAGTCGAAAGCTGTGCGACCTGATCGGTAGACAACATCGAGACCTGCGCCGTCGTCATGGCCGAAATCTGCAGACTGCTCAATGCCGCAAAATCATCTGAGGCAATATTCTCAATTTGGCTGCTGTTGAGAGCCTTGATCTGAATTGGTGACAACGCGCGAATCTGCGCTGTATTCATAGCCACCAGGTTGTCTGTGGTGAGATTGGCAATTTGAGCTGTGGTCAAACCGACAATCTGAGCCGTAGACATGGCGGCAATGTGGTCTGAAGTAAGCCCCTCGGCAACCTGCTGCGTGGTCAATCTGGAAAGTTGTGTCGGAGTCATGGCAGCAAGATCCTGGGTTTCGAGACTCGAAATATGGCTGGTTGTGAAAGCTGCTATCTGCGCTGTCGTTAAAGCCTTACTTTGCAGAGTCGTCAGAGCGGCAACCTGATCATCGGTCAAATTTCTGATTTGATCGGTAGTAAGAGCGGCGATCTGAGCAGTGGTCATCTGAGCAAAGTCGGTCGTCTCGATGCTGGCAATCTGCAATGTGCTCATCTTGCTGATTTGAGCTGCAGTAAGTCCTCTGATCTGAGCCGTAGAGAGAGCCTCTATCTGATCAGAGGAAAGGCTGGCCGCCTGGGTTGTAGTCATGGCAGCAAACTGGGCACTCGTTAATGCCCCAAAGTCATCTGAGGCCATATTAGCCAGCTGTTCAGTGCTCAGAGCCTTGACTTGAGCTGCAGTAAAAGCTCTGATCTGTGTAGTACTCATCGCCTCGATATTTTCGGTAGAAAGATTATTGACCTGTGCCGAAGTCAGCGCGGCAACCTGGACGCTTGACATGGCTGCGATATGGGCGCTGGTAAAACCGTCGGCAACCTGTTCTGTCGTGAATTTGGAAATCTGGGCTGCGGTCATGGCGGCAAAATCCTGAGTTTCGATGGCAGCCACCTGCGATGTCGTCAGAGCGGCAATCTGTTTCGAAGTCAGCGACCTGGCCTGCAATGTGGTCAAAGCAACGACCTGTTCGTCCTTGAGATTTCTGACCTGAGCTGTCGTCAACGCAGCAATCTGAGCAGTGGTAAGCTGCTGGAAGGTTGAGGTTTCGATGCTGGCAATCTGTGCAGTACTGAGATTACTGATCTGAGAGGCGGTCAATCCCTTTATCTGAGTGCTGGAAAGCGAAGAAAGCAGGTCGGATGAAAGACTCGCGGCCTGAGCGGTTGTCATTGCAGCCAGTTGCGCGGTAGTCAAAGCGGCAAAGTCATCTGAACCGATGCTGGCGATCTGGGCACTGTCGAGAGCCTTGATCTGGTTCGCAGTAAGAGCCCGAACCTGAGTTGAACTCAGCGCTGCAATGTTTTCAGTACTCAGATTGTCAACCTGAGCCGTAGTCATAGCTGCGACCTGAGCTGTAGTCATGGCTTCTACCAGATTGGAAGCAAGGCCGGCGATCTGCGAAGTAGACATTTTTGCAATCTGGGTCGGGCTCATTGCCGCAAAATCAGAAGTTTCAAAAGCAGCCAGGTGACTGGTCGTGAGAGCTCCTATCTGCGCCGAAGTCAAAGCTTTTGCCTGTGCAGTGCTCAGAGCAACGATCTGATCAGTGGTGAGGTTGTTCACCTGACTGGTAGTCAAAGCAGCGATCTGCACAGAAGTCATCGCGGCAAAATCGGTAGTTTCGATACTGGCAATCTGCTCTGTATCCATTTTGCTCAGCTGAGCGGCGGTCAAACCTCTGACCTGCAGCGTCGAAAGATCGGCAACCTGACTCGTCGAGAACCCGGCAACCTGAGTGGTAGTCATGGCAGCAATCTGAGTGCTTGCCAGAGCAGAAAAAGCCGTAGTGGTAAGGTTGGCAATCTGGTCGCTGTTCAAAGCTTTAACCTGAGCGGCTGTCAAAGCACGAATCTGCGAAGTTGACATAGCAGCAAGGTGGTCGGTTGTCAGACTGTTAACCTGCGAGGTTGTCAGGCCGGTAATCTGTGTTTTACTCAGAGCCGCAACCTGGCTGGAAGTAAGACCCTCTGCAATCTGCTGAGTCGTCATCTTCGAAAGCTGTGAAGCAGTCATGACGACCAGATCGCCGGTCTCGATCTGACTTACCTGCTCTGTCGAAAGAGCCGCTATCTGAGCAGAGGTCAAAGCCTTTGCCTGAGCGCTTGTCAGAGCGACAATCTGATCAGTCGTCAAATTGGCAACCTGAGCAGTTGTAAAAGCAGCAACCTGAGAACTCGTCATCTGAGCCAGATCTGTGGTCTCGATGCTGGCAATCTGCTCTGTGTCCATTTTGTTGAGCTGGGCGGCGGTCAGCCCTCTGATCTGCAGAGTCGACAGATCCGCTACCTGGCTGGTCGAAAGCTGCGTCACTTGAGAAGTTGTCAAAGCAGCGATCTGAACACTAGTCAGGGCGGCAAAATCGTCTGTAGCCATATTTTCGAGCTGATCACTGGTCAGAGCTTTCATCTGAGCAGCGGTCAAAGCACGAATCTGCACAGAATTCATCGCTTCCAAATTTTCGGTAGAAACGCTCTGAATCTGTGCTGTCGTCAAAGCAGCGATCTGGGAAGTGGTCATAGCCTGAATATGAGCCGTCGTCAACCCCTCGCTCACCTGCTGAGTAGTCAGTTTGGAAATCTGCACCGGAGTCATGGCGGCCAGATCCCTGGTTTCCATGCTGGCAAGCTGCTCAGTCGTCAATGAAGCAACCTGAGCGGTCGTCAAAGCTTTAACCTGAGCGGTCGACATGGAAACAATCTGATCGGTCGTCATATTGGCAATCTGAGCTGTCGACAGAGCAGCAATCTGAGCAGTTGTCATCAGCGCCAGATCTGTAGTTTCAATGCTGGCAATCTGATCCGTATCCATTTTGCCAAGTTGAATGGCAGTCAAGCCTTTGATTTGAGCAGTAGTCAGATCTGCAATCTGAGCAGTCGAAAGAACCGCAATCTGAGCAGTAGTGAGAGCGGCGATCTGCGAGGTGGTCATGGCTGAAAAATCGTCAGAAGAGAGATTTTCAATCTGATTACTGTTCAAAGCCTTTATCTGAGCCGGCGTTAAAGCTCGAATCTGAGCTGAACTCATAGATTCGATATTCTCGGTCGAAAGGTTCTCGATGTGGGCGGTGGTAAAACCCATTATCTGTGAAGTCGACATCGCCGCAATATGAGCGGTCGTCAGACCTTCAGCCACCTGCTGCGTAGTCATCTTAGCGATCTGACCGACAGTCAGCGCCGAAAAATCCTGTGTTTCAAAACTGGCGATATGCTCTGTGGTCAAAGCCGCAATTTGCGCGGTGGTTAAAGCTCGTGCCTGGGTGGAAGTCAAAGAGACAATCTGGTCAGTAGTAAGATTTGCCACTTGCCCGGTGGTCATCGCAGCTATCTGAGCCGTTGAAAGCTGTGCAAAATCGGTGGTTTCAATGTTGGCTATCTGCTCTGTGGTCATCTGACCAATCTGAGCCGAGGTCAAGCCTTTTATCTGAATCGTAGAAAGGGCTGCGACCTGGTCTGACGTCAGAGATTTAACTTGCTCAGTCGTCATTGCACCGATCTGAGCGCTGGTTAAAACAGCGAAATCTTCAGTTTCGAGAGAAACAAGATGTTCGGTGCCGAGAGCCTTGATCTGAAGAGGGCTAAGGGCATTAAAATGTTCGGTTGTCAGGGCATTTATCTGCTCGGTAGACAAACCGGTGAGGTCTCCGGCATCTATCGACTTCAGCTGAGTTACTGAGAGAGCCTGAATATCGCCCGTGTCAAAAGCCTGAAGCTGCGTGCCGGTCAAAGCCCTGACTTGAGCCGCGGTCAAAGCCTTGACCTGGTCAGAAAGCAAACCTTTGTTGTTGTAGAGTTTAAGCGCCTGAACCTGCCCTGTACTGAGAATCACCAGGTCGCGGGTTTCGATGGCATCGATCTGATCAGAAGTCAGAGCAGCGACCTGACTGGTTGTCATCGCCTTAAAATCAGCTGTGCCAAGATCTCTGATTTGAGTGGTAGTCAGGGCTTTGATTTGAGAATCAGACATTCCGATGACGATCGACATAAGTTAACCCCTTTGCGCGTAAACTCCTGAAATTCTTTCAGAACAAACCCGTACACAAGAGCGCGGGCTTCACTGACGTTCCACTGAAGGCTGTTTTTTTTTGCTTTTTGTTTTTGTGGGTGTAACTTCAGAAAACGGCGAAAGGCATCTGTTCCTCATTGCCGTATCCCCTCCATGGCCTATTTTCTCTTTGCCATGATTACAGGGCACTACCAGCGTCACACTGCTCACCGCGGCGTTAGACCATCCTTGGCCTGATGCGCGAGAATGACGGCTGGCCATTGGTTTGACAACATCATTCAAAAAAAACATCCATGTTACCTGAAATGTCAGATTCAACAATACTATCACAGTATATCGGAAAGCAAAATTTTTTTTTTACATTTTTTGAGGGTAGTTTCCGGAACGAGGTTAAAAAAGCCTTGATTCGAGAAAAAAAAAATCGGACCTGTAGTATAATTTTTTCATGACAAAGTTTTTTGATAACAAAAAAAAGGCCAAAAGACTTTTGTATGTCTGCCTGCAAATTTTCGCCCTGCTCGCAACTGTCACCCTGACTTTTGCTGCGCCGGCGACACATAGCGCAGTCCTCTCCCTGACCATACTGCACACAAGTGATGAGCACTCGAGCATCCTTCCGGCACCTCTCGGAGACTACATCGCCAGTGCACCATGCCCGGCCATTGGCGGGTTTGCACGCCTTGCCACTCTGGCAAATCAGATTCGTCGACAAAAAGCCGAAACTCCGCTGCTGATTCTCTCATCTGGAGACTTCTCAGGAGGTACACCCTTTGCCTGGCTTTCATTGAGCGGGCTGGCCCCGGAACTCGAGCTCATGCACAGAATTGGATACAATGCCGTCAGCCTGGGCAATCACGAATTCGATTACGGCTCAGAGGCTTTTGCAAACTACTGCCTGCGGCATCAGAGACGCTTCGATTCCCCGCAAATTCTGGCCTCCAATATTGTCGTTCCTGAACAGCACCCGTTCAACCAGGTAAATTACCAGACCAGCAGCGTCATCAAATTGCGAAATAGTCTGAAAATAGGCATTTTCGCAATTCTGGGAAAGAGCGCGCACCGCCTCTCGCCCTCTGCGAAACCGCTCGACTTTTCTGACCAGCTGCAGGCAGCCCGCCGCGAAACAGCAAACCTTCAAGCTGCCGGAGCCGAGGTTATAATTGCCCTGACTCACGCCGGCCTGCACGAAGACATCGCCCTCGCCAAAAGCGTCGAAGGAATCCACCTCATTCTCGGCGGGCATGACCATCTGGCCTTTGAACAGCCTCAAATCATCAAAAATACTCTCATCATGCACAGCGGCAGTTACCTGCAGACCGCAGGGCAGCTCGACCTCGAGTTTGACAGGCGTAGCCGCCGACTTCATCTTCTCAATCAACGAACAGGCGCACCAATATTGCACCATCTCACTGATCGGATCGCCGAAGACCCCGAAATCGCTGCCATGGCTGTCGGCTGTCTTGAAACATTGAATACTATGGTCGCCTCATTAACTGAAGGCCAGATAACCAGCATGCTGACTCCGGCAGCTTTCAGCGACAGGCCGCTGCAAAAACATGCACCTCTGACCGAGACCGCCACAGGCAACTTCATTGCCGACGCCATCAGGCTCGAAACAGCGAAGGTTACCGGGCAGCGGGTTGATTTTGCCATTCATGCCAATGGTATCATCAGAGGCGACATTCATCCGTCTACTATACCAGGCAGAGCTGGCCAGATAAGCACTTTTGACCTGATAACTTCCTGCAGTCTGGGCAGCAGCCAGGATGGCACACCCGGCTACTCGATCGTATCATTTTACCTTACCGGCTCTGAAATACTGAGAATGCTTGAAGTAGCAACGCTGCTGCCCCTTCTCTGGAACGACATTTACTTTTTGCAGGTTTCAGGCTTGCGTTACCACTACGACCCCGCCAGGGCAATATGGTTGTGGCTGCCCATCGTGAACAAACCCGTGCCCGCTTACCGCTCCGTTATTCTGGCCGAACGCTTTACCGGCGAGGGCAGACAGAACGACCAGGATTTCAGCGAAATAACAGGCGGCGAACAACGCTTATATCACGTCGCAACCACTCACTACATGGCCTCTTATCTGCCAATTGTCGGAAAAAAGCTGCCCCGGCTCAATCTTGTTCTCAAAAATCGTGATGGGCAACCCACCGCTCTCGACGATTTGATTGTCTGCGAAAATACTCGCGAGTTAAAGCTCTGGGAGGTTGCTTTCAGATACGCTCGATCTTTTGCCACAAACCAGGAAGGACTCTCTGTCATACCCGATCAGTATCAGAAAACCGGCGGTAGAATCATCGCCGTCAACGCCCCTTCTTTGTGGCTCTGGCCAGCGATAATCAGCTCGATGTCAATTGCCGCCGGCGTAGCGATTACCTTTTTCCGCAGACGTCGGCAAAAAAATCCGCACGAATCTTCCGAAATCAAACCCGGTTCGGTATAATTCAGTCATGCGTAAAAGCCAGCCGGAGTTAACCAAAAAAAGTCATGGGCTCAGAAAAGCGGCAAAAAGACTTTTTCTGATATTTCTGCTTGCCCCCGGGTTCGTCAGCCTCGGCGCCTTCGCACAGGCAGAAGCTGCCGATGGTTATTTGGCCCGGCAACTTTCTTCGATAGCCAGATTCTGTGAACTACAGTCTCTGGCCGAAGGCGAGTCTGTCGATACGGTCAACAAAATCGACGGCTTTGTCAAAACCTTTTCAGACCCAGACTTCTCAGACGAAAAAACCTCAGAAAACCTGATCGAATTCTGCAAACTGGCATTCTCCGGGAGCACCCCGCAGTCCGGGTCTCTGCTGCGTGCTCTACAACTCGGCGGGCACCTGAGCTTTACCAGAAGCAATTCTTCAGAAAAGACCGAAATATCGTCACACCCCAGACATTTTTCCGGTCATGTACGTGAAGCCATTATCGTCAACAAGGCCAGATCAGACTTTTACCGCAAACGTTCCAATGGTAAAACCAGCAAACTTTCGCGCCTGTACACCAACCTTGAATACGCCATTCTGCCTCTCGCCACTCTCATCGATCGCTGGGCCGCAAAGCTCAACCAGGCTGGGATTCCGGTATTGACGAATGATTTCGCAGCAATGACCGCCATCAATCCGGCAGAGACTCCCGTTGCACGCACCGGCGTTCTCTGTCGAGACGGCCAGGCTGAGTTCAGCAAACTGCTCGATTTTTTTCAAACTGAAATAAGCAGGGCCGCTCGCCACAAAGACTTTTTGCAGGCACAGTTGCAGGCAATCAAAACGCTGCACGACCTCAGACGACTCGAGCTGCAGCACAACTGCAACCTCGCCCTGAGCATTCATTTTGTCGAATCAATCGGTCTCGCAGCCAGAAATGCCCAACGCCTGTCACAAACTTTTAACGGCCGTTCCGACAACTTTTATCGCGTTTTTATTTTACTGCAGAACGCCGGAATAAAAATGTTCGCAAAAGTCGATCTCAAAGCCCAGCCTTTTCATAGGCAGCAGATCGGCATTATCGTCAACGACCTGCCGGCAATCCCTTTCCCATGAAGGGTTCCTGTTATTTTTTTCAGGCCAGCGCGGAGCCTGCCAGATAGAGCAAAGGCAGCAGCATGAGCCCCCAGCCGATCGCCACATAAACACATGACGGAGTATTCGGGTCGAGCGATGCCGTTGTTTTGGTAAAGCCGGGCTTCAGTTGATCAAAAAACCTTGCCAGCGACGGGAACCAGATAAAAAGCATGCCGAACAACGCCATTGCAAAAGCTTCGGGTGGCATTGTACCCCGCACAATCAGCCAGCCATAAACAACTGCCACAATCGATGAGACAACTCTTCCCATATTCAAATTTTCCACGCGGCTACCTCCAACTTCAAAGGATAATTATAAACAGTTATAACGCAATGACAACAGCAATTTGTGCCGTTTTGTCGAACTCTGGCAGAGAAAGTTGTTAAAAACTGCAGCAGGTAATATAATACGTCGGTTGTAACAACTGTACAATGGCAGCACCCGATAAGCGAATCAGCCCGTCAATGCCGGGCAAAACCCGGAGAAAAAAAATGTTTACATACTCGCAGATGCAGAAAATTATCAAACAGAGCGTCAGAGGCGGCGTTGGTGAGGTTCACTGCCGAGACTACATCAAATCAGACATGCTGGATCTGCCATTCGAAGCTTTCGGCCTCAACGAAATGCAGCCGGGGGCTTCGATACCCGAACACTGCCACGAAGAAAGCGCTGAATTCTATTTTATCGTTTCGGGTGAGGGAACGGGCTTTCACAATGGCAGCAGTTTTAAAGTCGGGCCCGGCGACGGCTGGCTGTGTAAAGCCGGCGAAACTCACGGCATTCTCAATGATCGCATACCAGGGCAGATTCTCACATTTGCCAGTGTTTATTTCGCCGCACCTGCCTGCAGGCCCTGAAAAAAAATCAGGCGCGCCGTCAACCCCAAAAAAACCGGTTGAATCACAAAAGCACCTCCTCTGATCAGCATTTTGTCGACCAAATAAAGATGTTGGCAAAAGCGAGCCAGATTGGTTTATAATTCAGCACGAACCAATCAATGAAGTTTGAAGTGTGCGTGGCAAAAATAAATAAAAATGCCAACCGGTCACCAAGAGAGGAGCGCCACAATCATGACTGACCAGATTGCCTCTGCAAAGCAGACAATGAAGTCATCTGACGAGTATTACAAAAAAATCCTGGAAGTGGCTTCCGATGGCTTTTTACTGCTCGACTGTCAGGGCAACTTTCTCGAAGCCAATACTTCCTACTGTCTTATGACGGGGTACACTTTACCAGAGTTGCGCAAGATAAATATATCCGACATAGATATAGATCATGACACCGCTGGCATAAAAAAACACATCAAAAAGGTCATGACCTGCGGCTCAGACAGGTTCGAGTCAAGATATAGACAAAAAAACGGCGCCTGCATTGACGTAGAGCTCTCGATAGGCTTTTTAAACGTCGAAAACGGCCAGATCGTAGGTTTTTGCCGGGATATTTCCAGCCGCAAAAAAATGGAGCGGGAACTGCGACGCAACGAAGCTTCGCTGAAGCTGGCTCAGCATCTTGCCCATACCGGCAACTGGGAATTGAACCTTGTGACCAACACCCTGACATGGTCAGAAGAGATCTATCGAATTTTTGAGGAGGATCCTTCTGACTTCGGAGCGAATTACGAATCATTTCTGGCCCTGATTCACCCCGACGATCGCGAGAGGGTCAACCAGGCCTATCACCTCTCCCTTAAAAATAAAACTCCCTACAACATAGAACACCGGCTGCTGACCAAAGATGGCCGCATTAAATACATACACGAATTCTGTGAGTCTGAATTCGCACCTGATGGCACGCCTATCTTATCAAGAGGCATCGCCCAGGACATAAGCGAACGAAAACAAACCGAAGAAGCCCTGCTCGAAATCGAGGCCCGCCTGCGCACCATCAGCGACAACCTGCCCTCTGGCATGGTTTACGAGATAGATTCAGGCATAAAATGCGAAATACGCCGATTTCTTTACGTCAGTGCCGGCATCGAAAAATTACACGGCATCACTCCGGAGCAGGCAAAAAAAAATGCAGCCCTCGTTTATGACCAGATTCACGAAGAAGACCGCCCCGTTCTGACAAACCTCGAAGCCGCAGCCCGCGAAAAAATGCAGATTTTCAGATGTCAGGCCAGAATAAAACACCCTTCCGGAGAGATTCGCTGGTCGCAATTTTCTTCGTCGCCACATCTTCGCAAAGATAACCACATCGTCTGGCACGGTATAGAAACTGACATTACCCAGCTTAAGATGGCAGAAGCCGAAAATCTGGCTCTCGAAAACCGGCTGAACCAGATACAAAAACTCGACTCACTGGCAATACTGGCCGGAGGTATCGCCCACGACTTCAACAACCTCTTTGCCGGGATATACGGCAACCTGGATCTGGCAAACTCAATTTCACAGGATGAAAAAGTCTCTTTTCATTTAACATGTGCCCTGCAAACGATTGAGAGAGCGCGCGGTTTGACGCAGCAACTGCTCACTTTTTCCGGAAGCGGTGTACCGAACAAACGAACCGGCCTGATCGATAGATGTATCATCGATACCACCAGATTTGCTCTGACTGGCACAAACATTATCTGCAAATTTGATTTTCAGAATGATCTCTGGCCGTGCGACTTCGACACCAACCAGATTTCACAGGTAATAAACAATCTGGTTATAAACGCCCGACAAGCAATGCCGGAGGGCGGAAACCTGGAAATTTCAGCTGTTAACGTCCCCCTGGAAGACAAAAATCGCAGCCCGTTTTTCGCCGGTCGGTACATAAAAATCGTCGTCAAAGATACAGGCATAGGAATACCGAAAGAAGCAATTCCCAACCTCTTCGACCCATTTTTTACCACCAAATTTGGCGGGCACGGCCTCGGCCTGCCCACATGCTTTTCAATAATACACCGGCATGAAGGCTACATAGAAGCAGCATCAGAGCTGGGTAAAGGCTCGACCTTCACCGTTTATCTGCCGGCATCGGATAAACCAATAAGCAATGTGACGACGACACCGGAAACCAGAAAACACAAGGGGAACGGAACCATTCTGGTGATGGATGACGACGAAATTCTCAGAGAAACCTTCAGCACAATGCTGCAATCACTCGGCTACTCTGTAGTCTGCAAAGAAAACGGAACAGAAGCGGTCGCCTATTTTGCAGCCGAACTTAAGGCCGGCAGAAAAATCACGGGGATGCTTTTCGACCTGACCATTCCGGGCGGTCCAGGTGGTAAAGAAACGATCAAGGAAATCAGAAAATTATGCCAGAATACACCAGTATTCGTGGCAAGCGGTTATGCCAGCGACCCGATCATGACTGAACCTAAAAAATACGGTTTTACCGCCAGTATCTGCAAACCATTCAAAAGAGCCGACCTCGAAAAAATGTTGCAAACCTATATTGTCAACAAACTCTGAAAAATAGAGAAGCCTCCTTATGGGCTGAATATTTGCCAGAACGCTTGTTCCAGTATACAGAAACTGATGGTTTGTGATTACAAACGGCTCGAAACAAACAAAATAAAAAAATGATGCAAACGATAAAATCAGATGGTATAATCAGTCTCAAATGACACTAGTTCTCTAGCAATAAAGAAATTTCTGATCGGGAAAAAAGGATTGCAGTGACCTGATATTTTGTTCGTTAACACTGAGAATATCTTTTTGACCCTATCATGATGAAGGAGCGGAGATGAGTCCATATTCAGAAAAAATAGAAGGCACTACCTGCACGATTACCGTAGAAGGCGACTTCACACAGGGCAACACTTCCGGTATCAGACTGGCGATTGCTGAGGCCATAAAAAATGGTGTAACCACCGTTAAAATCGATATGTCAGAGTCTAATCACATCGATTCGCCCACTATCGGCATACTGGTAGCCACTCATAATTCTTTGAAAGCCGTTGACGGGAAGCTTGTCATCGACCGGGTAAAACCGCACATCGTTGAACTGTTCTCATTCCTGCAATTAGACAAGCGCTTTGCCGTAAACCCGGCATAAGGGGAGCAGCATGACCTTCGATAATGACGAACTGTTAAAAGAATTTCTGGCTGAAACGAACGAGCAGCTCGCCGGAATCGAAAGCGACCTGCTCGTAATAGAAGAAGGCGGAGAAAATATTGATGAAGAGCTGGTAAACAAAGTTTTTCGCGCAGCTCACTCGATAAAGGGCGGCAGTTCACTCTTCGGCCTCAGCAAAATACAGGAGCTGGCGCACAAAACCGAGAGCGTTCTCGACCTGATCAGATCGCGAGTGATTGCTCCCAACCCTGAAATAGTCAATATCCTTCTCGCCAGCTTCGACAAACTCCGAGAATTGTTCGAAAATGTTCTCGAAAGCAACGAAATGGATATTTCGGAGCATCTGGTGGCTTTGGCCGGCCTGGCAACCTCTCATCTGCCTCAAAAAGACAAGGGACTTTTTCATCAGCCCGGCAAAATCAAACTCCCACCAGGGGCCAATCTCAAAATCTCGGAAATGGATCTTGAAATGGCCCGAAAGAATGGCCAGCACATCTATTTTACCGAATACGATCTTCTGCACGACATTGAACATGCCAACAAAAACATCCTCGACGTCGTCAGACTTCTGATCGCCTTCGGCAAGGTCATCGACTCCGGAGTCAACACCGATATCATCGGAACCCTTGACGAAGAGCCTTCTTCGGCAATCCCATTTCAGCTGCTCTTCGCAACGGAAGTGGCGCCAGAAGAAATCGGGCAGATTCTGGAACTGCCCTCTGAACGAATAAAACTGCTGGCATCGCCGCCCAAAGACATGCCGGCAGCCCCGCCCCCCTGCAGCTTTCAGGAATGAAACCCAGGCAGGAAAAAGCCAGGCCTCCTGCCGAATCAGCCCAGCCAGCGCTTGAGCCATCTACCGCCAAGGCCCCTGAACGTCAGAAGACTGCTCCCACAAAGTCTGAGGGGGCTTCCGCTCCTGGCTCGGAAAAGCCGAAAAAATCGACTGGCGATGGCGCTCAGGCATCTGTAGGAGTCGAGGCAACGGTCAGAGTAAGCGTGGAAGTACTCGAAACCCTCATGAACCTTGCAGGCGAACTTGTGCTGAGCCGCAACCAGCTGCGAGAGTCATTATCCTGTGACGATCTGCGAGGTGTTCATGCCGGCAGCCAGAGAGTCAATCTCGTGACTACAGAGCTGCAGGAAGCAATCATGCAGACGCGCATGCAGCCGATAGGCAATGTATTCAGCAAGTTTCCGAGAGTCGTTCGCGACATGTCACAAACCCAGGGCAAAGAAATTCTGCTGCAGATCGAGGGCAAAGAAGTCGAGATGGACAAAACCCTCATCGAAGGGCTGAATGACCCGCTCACTCATATGATCCGAAATGCCTGCGATCACGGCATAGAATCGCCAGAAGAGCGCATTCAGAAAGGCAAACCCGCTGCCGGCAAGCTTATGTTGCGTGCCTACCACGAAGCCGGCCAGGTCGTGATTGAAATCAGCGACGATGGCAAGGGAATTGACCCGGCAAAAATAGCAGCCAGTGCTGTTTCTAAAGGACTGCTCTCCCCTGAAAAACTTCAGGGCATGTCTGACGGCGAAAAAGTCGCGCTGGTATTCCTGCCTGGCTTGTCGACCGCCGAAAAAGTCAGCGAAATTTCCGGGCGCGGCGTCGGCATGGACGTTGTTAAGTCGAACCTCGACCGTCTCGGCGGCAAAGTCGAAATTGAATCTAAAGTCGGTGTCGGCACCAGATTCTGCATCAAATTGCCTCTGACGCTGGCTATCATCCCCTCTCTGGTGGTCGCGGTCAGCGATGAGCGCTTTGCCATACCCCAGATCAACGTAGTTGAGCTGACACGCATCCCGGCCGCCCAGATTCAAAAGCGCATAGAAGTCATCGGTGATGCCGAAGTCATGACTCTGCGCGGCAAATTGATACCCATAGTCGCTCTAGACACCGTTCTCGGCATCAACAGATATTATTGCGACCCTAAAACTGGCGAAAAAAAATCTGAAAGACGTGAGTCTATTGCCGACAGGCGCAGCAAAAGATTTTCAGGCAGCGGCTCGGTAGCCGGCAAAGCCATAACTGACCGTGACGTGGTTACCGACAGGCGCTATCACGCTTCTGACGATTTGAACATTGTAATCATCTCGACCGGTACCTTTCAATACGGCATGGTAGTCGATCGCTTCTTCAACACCGAGGAAATCGTCGTTAAACCCCTCGGCAGGCATCTGAAAGAGCTGCACGAATATGCCGGCGCCACAATCATGGGTGATGGCAAGGTGGCGCTGATCATCGACGTTTCTGGCCTGGCTGCCAAAGCTTCGATGAAGCACGTCAGCGGCACCGAAAGAGCTGCTATGATCGCCGCTGAATCGGCCCGAGAAAGCCGCCAGGATATGATCTCGGTATTGCTTTTCAACAATCGCCCCGGCGAGCTCTGCGGCCTGCCAATGGAGCTGGTGCAGAGGGTTGAACGCATCAAGCGCCAGCAGGTCGAATACTCTGGGGGCCGCCGCACCATGCAGTATCGCGGCAGCAGCCTTCCTCTCGTTACCCTCAGTGATGTAGCCAAAGTCGAGCCAATAGGCGAAGACCAGCAGCTGGCGGTTATCGTTTCATCGATTGCCGGGCGCGAAGTCGGGCTCCTGGTTGCCATGCCGGTCGATGCCATTCAGGCAAAAATGACGATCGACCAGACCACTCACCGGCAGAAGAGCATTTCGGGCTCGGCTATCATACGCGACAAGACGATGCTGCTTGTCGATATTGCCGAACTGGTCGAAAGCGTCTTCCCCGACTGGAAGAGCAACCAGCCCCAAAATACGGGCAATCAGGGCAAATCTTCACTGATTCTTCTTGCCGAAGATTCTGACTTCTTCAGAGGCCAGGTCAAGCGCTTCATAGAATCAGAAGGCTTCGAAGTCGCCGAGGCCCCTGATGGGCAGGCTGCCTGGGAATTACTCTGCAAACTCGGCTCAAAAGTAAGCCTGCTGGTCACCGACATCGAAATGCCACGCATGAACGGGTTGACTCTGGCCAGAACGGTTCGCGGTGACGACAGGTTTGCGGGGCTGCCAATCATTGGCCTCACATCACTCGCCGGCGAAGAAGACGTCATGCAGGGAAAAGCGGCGGGCATAGACGACTACCAGATCAAGCTCGACAGGGATCGCCTGCTTGCAAGCCTGCGCCGCATTCTTTCCCACGGAATGGCTGGAGAAGCCTGAACAAGAACGTCTGATTTACATTAATACCGGTAATTTTAAAATTCAACTGCAATATAAAGGGCAAAACGGGAGTATAAAAAATGCTAGAAAACGTTACACTTGCAAAGAAACTGATTGGAGCTTTTCTGATTGTCGCGTTCATTACACTGCTTGTCGGCTATGTCGGTTTTGGTGGTGCCAGAAGCCTCAATAGCCATATTATCGAAATCGCACAGGTCAGACTGCCAAGTATTGAAAGCCTTCTGATAATCTCAAAAGAGCTCGAAGAAATCGCCAAAATCGAAAAGGCTCTGCTCGACCCGAGACTGACGCTTGCAGCCTCAGAACAGCACCTTGCTGAAGCTGAAGAGGCAAAGGGGCACTACAAAAAAGCTCTTGACATCTACAGACCTCTGCCCCAGACAAAAGAAGAGGCCGAAGAGTGGGCTAGATTCGAGCCACTGCTGCAAAAAATAGAGCAGACCAACGAAAAATTCTTCGAAGTAACTCGGCAAATCAATGCTATCGGCATCAGATTTCCGATTCAGCTTGAAAGAGACCTCGAAAAATTCAGAGGCGACCATTACGCTCTCGAAAATCGTGTCTTGAACAGCATAAACGAGGGCACGGAAATAAAGGGCGGCGATGACCACACCGCCTGCAATTTTGGTCGCTGGCTGCCCAACTACAAGAGTACAAACCCTGATATCGAAAGACTGATGGCAGAGATGAAAGAACCACACCAGCGCTTTCATGCTGCCGTCAAAAGAATCACCGTATACCTGCGCACCGGTGATACAACTTCAGCCAAGGCCCACTACAGCCGCGAAATGGGACCGGCGGCCAGAGAAGTATTCAAATATTTTGAGGAACTGCTCGCATTTTCTGCCAGGTCAAGACAGCTCTACGAACAACTGAGCGAAGTTGCAGTAAAAGAACTTGCACCTCTCCAGGTCGCTCTTACCGACTCTCTCGAAAAAACTGTAAAAATCAACGAAGACATTACCAAGAAAGCCTCTAATGACGCTGAAGCCGATGCCGCCAGCGTACGTTCGACTATTATCGGCGGCATGGTGATTGGCTTCATTCTCGCCCTGTTCGCCGGCTTCTATATCAGCCGCAACATTGCCCAGATAATTGAAGTCTTCAAAACAGAAATGGATCGCCTCATTCAGGCGGCAATCGGCGGAAAACTCGCCACCAGAGGGCGCACCGAACTCATCAACTTCGAATTCAGGCCTCTGCTAGAGGGAGTTAACCAGACTCTTGACGCGGTCATTGGCCCCTTGAACGTTTCGGCTGAATACGTCGATCGCATCGCCAAAGGTGATATTCCCAAAAAGATCACCGACAATTACAATGGCGACTTCAACGAAATCAAAGTTAACCTCAACATGCTTATCGACTCGATGATCAGCATCACATCAGTGGCCAAAGAAATCGCCAAAGGCAACCTGCAGGTCTCAATTCAGCCACGCTCCGCGCAGGATGATCTGATGATCGCTATTTCATCGATGGTTCAGGGTCTGGCCAACATGATTCGCAACGTTAACGAAAGCGCCCAGACTCTTGCCTCTGCTTCTACCGAACTCGCCGTAACCTCGAACAAAATGGTCGAAGAAACCACCCGTGTCACCGAAAAATCTTCAACAGTAGCTGCTGCCACTGAAGAAATGAGCGCCAACAGCAAATCTGTGGCCGACGGCATGGTACATACCACCAACAACCTCACTTCCGTCGCCGCCGCCACCGAACAGATGACTTCAACCATCAGCGAAATCGCCAGCAACACCGAAAAAGCCCGTGCTATTTCTGGTGATGCCGTTCATCAGGCCGAAGCCGTAGCCAATATGATGAAAGAACTCGGTCGCTCAGCCCAGGAAATCGGCAAAGTCACCGAAGCTATCACCAGCATTTCAGCTCAGACCAACATGCTCGCTCTCAATGCCACAATCGAAGCAGCCAGAGCCGGGGCCGCCGGCAAGGGCTTTGCCGTTGTCGCCAATGAAATCAAGGAACTGGCCAAACAGACCGATTCAGCCACCGAAGACATCAAGGGGCGCATCAGTGGGATTCAGGCTTCTACAGGCACAGCCATGATGGACATCGATAAAATATCGAGCGTAATTCGCAACGTCAGCGAAATCGTCACCACCATCGCTGTGGCCATCGAAGAACAGTCTGCGGTCACCAGGGATATCGCCACCAATATTTCTCAGGCCACCTCAGGCGTCAGCGAGGGAACCGAAAGAGTGTCACAGACATCCACTGTTTCACAATCGATCGCTCAGGATATTTCCGGGGTCAACATGAGCGCCAAAGAACTCGATCTGGCCAGCAAACAGATCAATACCAGCGCCAACGAACTCTCGAGACTCTCTGAACAACTCAGAGCGCTGATCGGCAATTTCCGGGTATGACAGGCCCGGTGACAGCCAAAAACCCGGAGCTGAATCACATGGATGAAAACAACGAAGATATCACACAAAGTCTGGTAGCAACCTTCATGATAGATGAGCGCTACTATGGCATCTCTACCAGTGTTGTCAGAGAAGTGGTGCGGGTCGGTGAAATCACCCCCGTTCACCACTCTCCCGACTTCATTCTCGGCATCATGAATCTGCGCGGCCGTATCGTGACGGTTATCGATCTTGGGCGCAAACTGTGCCGCAATAGCCTTGAAGTCAGTGGGCAGTCACGTATTTTCATAGCCGAATGGAAACAGGAACATGTCGGACTGCTGGTCGACCGTGTCGGCGAAGTGGTTCCCTTCGAAGAGGGAGACCTGCGCCCGGCCCCAGAAAACCTTCCCGCTAATCAGGCCGGCATGCTGCACGGTGTGTTTCATGCCGGCAGCATTCTAGTCGGTCTGTTGAATCTCGACACGATTCTCGACGATTCAGATCAGCAAAAAGAGCGTCTGTTACAGAATGAGAGTCATAAATGACCTTAAAAGTCCTTGTTGTCGACGATACCATTCTGTTCAGAAGGCTCCTGTCTGAAGCGATATCTGCCATCGATGGCGCCGAAGTTGTAGGAACCGCTGCCAATGGCAGAGTCGCTCTGACCAGAATGCACGAATTGAAGCCTGATCTGGTGACCCTCGACATCGAAATGCCGGGCATGGATGGCCTGCAGGTTCTCGATGAGATGAAAAAAGAGAAACTGAGCTGCGGCGTCATTGTGGTCAGCGCCCTGACTCAACGCGGTGGCAAGCTTACCATCTCTGCCCTCGAGAAAGGTGCGTTCGATTTTGTCACCAAGCCCGCTGCTGCCTCGATAGACGAAAGCAGGCAACTGCTCATCAAAAGCCTTTCGCCTCTGGTTGGTGCCTTTCGCCGCAAGCACGAAATACGCTCCCTGTTATCGACTTCAGCAAAGACACCAGCACCGTCAGCACCGGTTGTCGAAAAAACCGGGGGCAAACCCGTTTCCCCGGAAGAATCCGCGAAAATCGAGACCAGGCCAACACCGATCGTCAGCTCTGGCAAACCCAGAATGGTTCTCATTGGCGTTTCTACCGGCGGTCCGAATGCCCTCAACCAGATGCTGCCAATGCTGCCCGCGTCTATCGGTGCCCCCATATTTATCGTGCAACACATGCCGCCTTTGTTTACCAAACCTCTGGCAGACGGTCTTAATGACCGCTGCCGTCTCAAAGTCCAGGAGGCCGAACACGGCGAAACTGCCCGTAACGATCATATTTACATCGCTCCAGGCGGTCGTCATCTGGCACTTAAATCTGTCGGCAACGGCAGAATTCAGCTCGAAATAACCGACGACCCGCCCGAAAATAATTGCCGACCGGCGGTAGACTACCTCTTTCGCTCGGCAGCAGTCAATTTTCCCGGGCAGGCTATGTCGGTCATTCTGACGGGCATGGGCAGCGACGGTATGCTCGGGGTAAAGCAGCTGAAACAACACGGCTGCTTCTCGATCGCCCAGGACGAAGCTTCCTGTGTTGTATACGGCATGCCCAAAGCCGTAGTGGATGCCGGGCTTGCTGATCTAGTCCTTCCTCTCGACGCTATCGCAGCTAAAATTTCTTCTACACTCCGCGGTGGTCTTTCATGATATCTATCACTCCCGATGAAATCAAAGCCTGGGCCCAGATGGTCTACCAGGCATGCGGCATAGTTCTCGACGGCAGCAAAGGTTATCTGCTCGAAGGGCGCCTGGCGAACCTGCTGAAAGAAACCAATTCGACCTCTTTCAGCGAACTGCTCTACAAGGTCAGATCAGACCCCACAAAAGTGCTGAGCCGAAAAGTGGTAGATGCCATGACTACCAACGAAACCTCGTTTTTTCGAGATTCTTCGCCATTCGACCTTTTGCAGCACAAACTGCTGCCAGAACTCATCGACCGCCGCAGCAAAGCAGCGAGACCGGGCGCACCTATTCCCATACGAATCTGGAGCGCGGCCTGCTCGACCGGCCAGGAAGTTTACAGCATCGGCATTGTTCTGCGCGAATTGCTCGGCATGTCAAGCAACTATCAGCCGCAGATTCTGGGCACCGACATTTCTGACCAGGCTCTCAAAAAAGCCAGTTATGGGTATTTTTCGAAGCTCGAGATAGAACGTGGCTTAAACCCGGCCTATTTCAGCAAGTGGTTCATTCAGGAAGGTGAACAATACAAAATTCGCGACGAAGTTCGTGCCCTGGCGACCTTCAAGCCGATCAACCTCATGCAGCCTTTCGCGTTCTCGCCACGTTTCGACATTATTTTCTGCCGCAACGTCGCCATCTATTTTTCAGAAAAAGATAAAATCGCCCTTTTCGACCGCATCGCTCAGGCGCTTGCCCCAGATGGAGCCCTGATTATCGGAGCCGTCGAATCAATAACCGACATAACCAAAAAGCTGGTGCCACATCGCCACCTGCGCTCTGTTTTTTACACCCACGTCTGATTCAAAAGCTTTTACCAAGCGATAGCCGCAACGGCAGAACAAAACAAAATTGACTGTCTCGCGCAAAAGCTTATCTACCCGAAACAAATTAATTATAGAAATTTAAACGGTTAATGGGTAGACTTGAATTGATAGAAGCGTGGTTCCGCTGGCTGCCACATTATAAAAGCCGGGGCATACAAACAGAGGAGATCGCCACATGAGCATGAACAAAGCATGCAGATTTTTCTGCATCCTGATAGGGCTGATTTTTACAGCTTTTCAACCAGCTGCCGCTTACGAAATCCCCCCTGACTGGGAAACATTTGTCGAATCGTGGCTAAAGAGCAACCCAGGCTATCTTCAGACCCGCCAGGATTTCGATACTTTCAAAAAAAAGGCAAACCGGATAAGTCGAAACAATCTCCTCGAAGTAACGATAAAACAGTATTTTGACCCCGACTTCGGCAAAGATACGAGCCTCACCATATTATCAGGCATTCATAAATTAATTGAAGCGATGGAGCAAGATCGCCTCGAAGATGCCCTTAAAAATAACGTTCTTAAAGCTATATCCCAGGAAATCCCCATTCTGGGCAAGTATATAAAAACCCTGCAAAACGTCGAAAAGGGCTTTCAGTTTATAGAGCGGATTATCGAAAACGATCTCTTCAATAGCCCGGCCTATACGAACCTGGTAAGCATCGTCATGCCGTCTTTAGACTGTCTCAGTCGCTTTAAAAACACCGAAAAACATTTTCCACGCCGGCCAGACGCCTGGATTCCACCGCCACCCTTCGATCAGGCACGTGCTTACGGCAAAGCACCGTACATACCGAGTTTTTTCATCAGGTTTGATCCGGGCTCTTCTGAAGCGGCTCTGCTCGAATCTTTGCGCCAGCATATGCTGCAATGGGAAAACGTTTTCTACACTGAATGGTCGGAAAAAGACGCAGCCCACAGAGAAGCGGTGCGCAAGCTCGAAATGGCTCCGCTGGCTGCACAGGTCAGAAGTGTCTACAAGCAGGTCCTCACTCCACGGCAACTTTTCAATCGTTTCCTGATGAGGATCGTCGCGAGCGACCAATGGCGACGTATCATACTCGACAACATGCACACCCACTATCTCAGGCCGGCCGGCAGAAAGATCGCCCGCGAAGCCTCCGAAAAACTGGCAAAAACCATACGCAGTGCTCTGCAGACCTCTATAAAAACCGCAGACGCATGGGACAAAGTAGATAATGAACAAGAAAAAGAATCGAAAAAACCTTCACGAAGCAGCAAAGAACAAAAAATCACATCAGCAGACAGTCTGCCCTCTTCGGCGCCAATAACCGCAGAAGAACTTGGCGACCTGATCATGAATGAAAAAGACAACGCCGCAGGCGCTCTGCAAAAAGCGATCGACAGCGGCCTGAACATTAATCAGCCCCTGCCGGGCTCAGGCGAAACTCTGCTGCATATCGCAGCGGCGGCCGGTTCAGAAAAAAATCTCGCAATTCTGCTCAGTCGCGGTGCCAGTGTCAACGCCAGAGATTCTCTGGGCGAAACAGCCCTCTGCAGAGCAGTCACCTACGACCAGGAAAACAGCCATATCAATATCATAAAAATTCTGCTCAATAGCGGCGCCAACCCTAATAACCGTGATGTCCACGGTGACACCCCTTTAAGTAAAGCCTCTTTCGGCACAAAGGCCGCTGCTGCAATCAGAGATGCAGGCGGTTACCAGAATGTTTCACCCACGGGCTTTATCGAAGCCTGCCAGAACGGCACTGTCGAGCTGATAAACGACTATATCAAAGGCGGTGGCGACGTAAACCACAGCTTCTCGGGCATCAGTGCCCTGATGTTTGCTGTTTCAAATGGCAGTGAAGCTTCGGTAAGAGCACTGCTGCAAGCCGGCGCCAGAGTTGATTCAACCGACCGCAACGGCATGACTGCCCTGCACTGGGCCGCCTTGTTCAATCACACCAAAATAGCGGATATACTGCTGAAAAATGGTGCAAAAGCCTCGGCCAAAGACAATCGTGGCAATACTGCCGGCTATTACCAATACTGGAAACACGGCAAAAACGAAAACGCAGCTGCTCGGCTCGGCTATTCCGCCCCCAAAGACCGGGCGCGCGAACAGGCTGCTTCTGCCAAAGCATTCAATGAAGCCTTTTCTGCGCTGGCCATGGGCATGAAAATGGGGTTCGAAGAAAGCGTCAGACAGAGTCAGTTGCAGCAGCAGGCAGCTCAAAAGCGGGCTTCAACTCAAGTAAAAGTGACACTGCCGCAATCCATGATCGGTGTAGGCCAAATCGCACCCCTGAAAGTGCCATCCTCAACAACACCATCCAGCCGCCCGCCAGTTTCCAGCTCAGCGCAACCACAGCAACAGCCTCAACCTGCAACGGTTTACTGGGTAATAGTTGAGCGCCAGGCCGCTGGTGGCGGTAACCTTCGCAATTCAGCAAGAGTGGTTACCGGCGGCAGCACGCCTGCGTCAGGTTTTTCGCAGCAAATCAGCAACAGACAATGGAAAAAATTCACCTGGGTCTACGGAACCCTCGACGCCAACGATGCCCGGCAATATGCCGACCGGGCGAACCAGCAGCAGGTTTCAATTCCGCTGGTGGTTAAAACAGAACCTGCCGGCAACCACGGCTGGGTCTATCGCACCGACCACCGGCTGCCAGTTGTCGTGCTGACTTATGCAGCTGACCGGCTTCTTAAAAATAAACCCGGCTACGTCAGGCCGATCGAAGTCAAATAAGACAAAAAGGTAAAAATATGAAAAACATCAATTATAGTCTCAAGTGCTGCTTTCTGCTCTTTTCGGTTCTCTTAACTACTGCCACAGTGTATGCCGTCATCTTCGCACCCGATTTTTTC
The DNA here is from genome assembly GCA_029564115.1 of Candidatus Rifleibacteriota bacterium. The sequence goes on from JAKQQP010000232.1 coordinate 29,512, forward strand.
AATTTTTATCTCGACGGCGAAATAGTCAAAAATGGCCCTTTTATCATTAAAAATGGCGCGGGCTACTTAGAACTGCATGATAAGACCGCTTATTCAATGCGACAAAATTCATCACAGCCCGGCACCTATACCTTCAGCCTTCTGAAAACAGAAGATGTAACCGACTATGAGAGCTGGGCAAAAGACCAGAAAGACCTCCCCTTCAGCGAAATGGCGAAAGCCTACCAGGCTTATTTACAAGCGGCAGCAGAAAAGGCAACGGCTTCGGCAACGGTTTATATTCCGTCACCATCAGAAATGCCGGCACTCGAAAAAGCCTCGCAGATTGCACCCGCACCGGGTATGACCGGCGGTAAAATCGGCCACGACAGGTTTTTTAAAGTCATTCTAAACAAAAATGTTCTTGAACAGATCAAGCGCCAGGAGTATATATTCCGCTGAGCCGATTCTACGGGCAGATTATTCGCCAGACAGAACCAGCCCACGCCAGCTTCTTTGTTGCCCGCATTCGCGGATTATCGAACGATATGTTCCAGGAGTGAAAAATTGAAAATTCCTAACAACCCTCATTGCAAAGTCATGCCTGATCAGAATGGCTTTTTTGGCCCATACGGGGGCGCCTGCCTGCCACCCGAACTTATCGAGCATTTCAAAGATATCACCCATTCTTACCTGACAATCTCAAAATCGCATCGCTTCATATCTGAGCTGCGTTCGATCCGAAAACATTTTCAGGGAAGACCCACGCCGGTTTATTTTGCCGAGCGCCTGTCGAATTCACTGGGCGGCGCACGCATCTATCTCAAAAGAGAAGATCTCAACCACACCGGTGCCCACAAACTTAATCATTGCATGGGTGAAGGGCTGCTCGCCAAATACATGGGCAAGAAAAAACTGATTGCCGAAACCGGTGCCGGGCAGCATGGAGTGGCGCTGGCCACCGCCGCCGCCTACTTCGGCCTCGAATGTGAGATTCACATGGGCGAAGTCGATATCGCCAAAGAGCACCCGAACGTATTGCGCATGAAACTGCTGGGCGCAAAGGTCATCCCAGTTTCTGAAGGCCTGAAAACCCTTAAAGAAGCCGTTGATTCAGCCTTCAAATCATACCTCGAAGACCCTGAAACAAGCATGTATTGTATAGGTTCGGTCGTCGGCCCCCACCCCTTTCCGATGCTGGTGCGTGAATTTCAACGTATCGTCGGAATCGAGGCCCGCGAACAGTTTTTCGAAATGACCGGCGAACTGCCCGACAACCTGGTGGCCTGCGTCGGCGGCGGCAGCAATGCTATCGGCCTATTTTCGGCCTTTATCGACGACCCCTGCGAAATCTTCGGCGTCGAGCCATCGGGCCGATCACTCGAACCCGGCAACCACTCCGCTTCCCTCACCCTTGGCAGCCCCGGCGTCATTCACGGCTTCAAATGCTACCTGCTTCAAGACGAAACAGGCGAACCCGCCCCGGTCTATTCTATTGCCAGTGGCCTCGATTACCCCGGCGTCGGCCCCGAGCACAGCTACTTAAAAGATGCTGGTCGCGTCAAATACGTTACCGCCAGCGATTATGAATGCCTTGAAGCCTTCTATCTGCTCAGTCGAACCGAAGGTATCATACCGGCTCTCGAGAGCGCCCATGCCGTGGCTTATGCTCTAAAACTCGCCAACGAGAAAAAATACCAGTCGATTCTTGTCAATCTGAGCGGGCGAGGCGACAAAGACCTTGATTTTGTCACCCAGAACTACGGGCACTCCCTCGAAGAAATGCGCCAGAAATACAAATAAGCGCCCAGCCAGGTTGCCAGGCGCTTGTTTGCCAGATTACTTCTGCCAGGTGGCCGCCGTCAGAACAGAAAATCAGTCGTCAGAAAGCTCGACAGATCATCTTTGAGAATTCTGGTGATGATTTTTTTGTTGCCATCGGTGTCTTTGGCCGCCACAAGAGTTCTTATCGAGAATACCCGCAAAGCGTCCGACACCGAAAGGGTTCCCTCTGCAGAGTCTTTTCGGCCGGTGAAGGGGAACGTGTCTGGCCCGCGCTGACACTGACTGTTAATGTTTACCCTGCAGACCTGGTTAACCATCGGGTCTATCAAGGCTGCCATCCTGGTTGGATCATTGCCGAACAGACTGACCTGCTGACCGTAGTCTGACTCCACTACATAATTCACAGCCTCTTCAACATCGTCATAAACCGCAACCGGAACTATGGGGCCGAACTGCTCTTCCCGATAAAGCTTCATTCTGCTGTCAACCGGGTAAACAACTGCCGGAAAAAAGAACGACTCGCTGTTCAAGCCACCAGACGGGTTAACGACCCTGGCACCAAATTTTTCGGCATCTTCGACAAAGGCTGCAAGCCGCTCTGATTTGCCAGGCTCGGCCAAAGGGGTAATCTGGGCACCTTTTTTCCACGGGAGATCGATGCAGAGTTTCTCAACTTCTGCCGAAAACTTTTCAAGAAACTGGCTGGCAATTGAAGAATGGACAAGAATCATTTTGAGAGCCGTGCAACGCTGCCCATTGAAAGACAGCGAACCAAGCAGACACTCTTTGACCGCCAGATCGATATCAGCATCAGGAAGAATGATGCAGGGATTCTTGGCATCGAGGCCGAGAACACAGCGCAGGCGGTGCGGCTTTGGGTGCCCTCTTCTGATGCTGTCAGAAGCACGGCTGGTGCCGATAAAAGCAAGCACATCTACTTTTCCGGCCTGCATCATCGGGGTAATTACGGTGCGACCGTCGCCATAAACGGTATTTATGACACCCTTCGGGAAAGAATCGCAAAAAGCCCTGAGAAGAGGTTGAAAAAGCAGCACACCCAGTTTCGGTGGTTTGAACACAACAGTGTTACCCATGATCAGAGCGGGAATAAGCGTTGTAAAAGTCTCGTTCAGAGGGTAATTGAAAGGCCCCATGCACAAAACCACGCCAAGAGGGGCGCGACGGATCTGCCCAATGATGTTCTGCTCGATAGTAAAACGTGAAGATGTGCGATCAAGATCTTTCAGTGCCTCGATCGTATCGCGAATGTACTCAACGGTACGATCGAATTCTTTGCGGGCATCACCGAGGTTTTTGCATATTTCCCACATCAGAAGGTTAACCACCTGCTCGCGGCAGCTGACCATGCGTTCAACAAAAGCCTGAACGTGGCTTATGCGGTCACCGACCGACATTGTCGGCCACTTTCCTCTGCCGTTGTCATATGCCCTGGCTGCAGCCTCGAGAGCTTCGAGAGCTTCTTTTTCGCCCATATCCGGCACACTGCCCAGTTTCTGCGCAACCAGACCGTCACCGCTGCGAAGTCTTATCGGCGAATGAATTTCCTTATTTTCGCCAGACCACTCGCGAAGTTCGCCGTCGATCAAATACTCGCGCTGTTCTGTCAGCGGCACCTTGAATTCAGCGGGAACCTCAGATTCATTGGGAAAAAGCTGCGAAAGTTTTTGCTTATCGATCATTCATTTGCCTCACTTTTTGTAGAACAACAGCCGGCTTGCCGCCGACAGAATAAATTCAACCACTTGTAAAACCCCAAAATCAGATGAGGGGTCGCAAAAATTTCATGCGACCAAAGAGCTCGAGCTTCTTCAGAACTTTGGCTTCGGTGTGAGCCTCGGGGCCGTAAATTACGGTTATACGGCCATCGGCTTCCTTGCGGACTTTGTATTCAAGGCACTTCGCGAAATCAGCTTCCATGCGCAGCGCCAGGCGCCGGGCAAAAGGCTGATTGTTGATAACCGTTACGACCTCTGAATTGACGACCATGCTGAGCGGGTCAAGATTATAGGTGCCAACCACCGCAATCTGGCGGTCAAAAACAAAAGCTTTGGTATGAATGCAGGGCATACCCTTCGGGTAAACAAGAATGCGGGCCGTGGGAATGGTGGCAAGAAGCCTTTTCCAGTCGGTGAGAAAGAAGGCCACGGTCGAAGGGTGATTGGTCGATTCACCGCTGTTGGTGCAGAGAATGATTTTGACTCCACGCCCGGAAGCACGACGAAGCGCCGCTTCAGCAGCAGCATCGAGAACAACGTAGGCATTTTGTATGAGAATTTCATCGCGGCTGGCATCGATCATGCGAATCAGGTTCTCGCCGATATCGCGGCGGGTGCCGAGCAGCGAATGACGATCGAGAATGCGCACCGGCACGGCTCTTTCGCCCTGAAACGCCCTGAACGCATTGTAAGAAGACAGCTTTTTGAAGCCCACTAATTGCTGACAAAGCTCTTGAGCCGTTTTGGCCATACCACGGGGAAAATCGAGCTTGCGCAGATCGGGAACGCCCATTCCCTGCAGATATCGACGCATCAGATGATAAGAAAGATCGAGTTTGGCACCTTGCGAAACGAAATTGACGGGGTCGCGACGAACCACGCGGTTGGTCAGCGCTCGCCATTCTTCGTCGAAAGCCTGCTGAAGCTGGCTGACAACTCCTGAGCCTTCCATCAGAACATCGAGGTCCTGAAAAACGTTTTTAAATTCGCCGACCTGAACGAAGTAATCGCGGCCGATATTACGCCCGCCGGTAAGGCAGACGCGACTGTCGGCAATAATTATCTTGTCGTGATTCGACGCAAATATGTTACGCAGATCACCAGGCACAGAGAGAATCTGGCGCCCGATCGGGTTGTAGACCTTGATCTCGACATTTGGTTCGCGAGCCAGTTCCTCGAGCTCATCGTAATCTTTCAGCTTTTTGGCCCCGCGCAGAAAGCGGTCATCGACCATCAGACGAACGCTCACGCCCTGGCGTGCCTTTTTGCGCAAAAGACCGAGAAAAGAAAAACCAAAAATATCCTGATCGATAATAAAGTAAGTTATGGTCAGAGATTTTTTCGCACTTTCGATCAGGTGCCAACGCGCATACCAGGCTTCTTCATTACCCGTCAGCAGTCGAACCTTCGCCGAATCGCCAGCGGCAGTCGCAGGGAAAGAAGCAAAGACGCTGCTCAGACTGCCCTTCTCTGCGGCGGCTGCAGACAAGGGTGCCATGCCAGCCAGCAGACAGAATGCCAGCAACACAGCACAAAACCGGCGGTAAAATCGATGTTCAAAACCTTTCATGAGCAGGCCCCCCTGATGTAGATAAACAAAAAATGCCCTAGCCGATAAAAGTATACTGTACCGTGATGACGAGAACAATAGCATTATCCCCTCACGCAAAAAAGTGAGGCCATGGAACTTGTAAGTGCTTTTGACCGGTCAAAACTGGTAAACTGATACAACCAGACTGAAAATTGCCGGCAGATGAGAAGCCAGCCACATGCGTCAGCGAAACGGGAGAAAGATATGCAAGCAGATGAACAGAACAGGCCGTCGGGTCGTGAGATTATCGACATGGCCGACCGTCGCGCAAAGCCCTCTGAGGCCATTATCGCGGCCATAGCAGTTTAAACAGGCAATTCAATCAAGACACAACAGAACAGGGAAGCAAAAGGAAGCAAAAATGAGCCTTGCAGCCGAAGAACTTAAAAGCCTACTGAAACAGAACAATGTCGCAGGCATCAGCATCGCGGTGCTGCGCGATTTTCATCTGGCGTATGCCCAGTGCGAAGGCGTTATCAGCAGAGAATCTGGTGAGCCCCTCTGGCCTGACACGATTTTTCAGGCGGCATCGGTCAGCAAGATTATTTCTGCGGTTTTAACCATGATTCTGGTTGAAAAAGGCAAACTGGACCTCGACCGACCGGTAAACCAATATCTGAAATCATGGAAACTGCCTGAAAATGATTTCACCAGCAAGACCCCGGTAACCATCAGACGCATACTCAGCCATTTTTCGGGTATCAATGTGCCGAGTTACCGGGGTTTTTTAAAAGAAAGCCCGATACCCACATTGCAGGACGTGTTAAACGGAACCGTGCCATCTGACGCACCGGCGGTAATTGTTGAAAACCCGGTCGACGGGCAGTTCGCCTATTCTACCGGCTCTTTTGCGGTTCTACAGACGATTCTGCAGGATGTTAGCGGCGAGAATTTTGAAGCACTCATACAGCGCGAGCTGCTGCAGCCATTGAACATGCAGAGAAGCTTCTTCGCGCAGCCACTCAGCGACCATTTGAGCAGAAATGCGGCCTGCGGCCACAGCTCAAACGGCGAACCGGTAGACGGCAACTGGTTTGTCTATCCAACCCAGGCGGGCAGCGGCATCTGGACAACCCCCACCGACCTGGCCAAATTTGCCCTGCATCTGCAGAAAATACTTCAAGGCAAAACTTCAGGGTTGCTGCAGCCACAGTCGCTCAAAGCGATGCTGTCGCCCTATCGAGAGCCCTTTTTCGGCCTGGGATTCGCGCTCTACAACGACAAGGGGCCCGGCCTGTTTTTCGGCCACACCGGCAACACCGAGGGCTACCGGTCGATGTTCATCGCCCATGAGTCGAGCGGCTGCGGGGCATTCATTCTCGCCAACGGCAATAACGCCGACCCGGTCATCAAGGAAACAGTCAATCAGATCGCCCTCTCAGAAGGCTGGCCGGACTTTAACTGGTAACTGATCACCCCCAAAAGAACCCATGGAGCTTTTTCGATGAGCAATACTTTGCAGCAAAGCGTTTGTGAAAGCCAGGTTGAATATGTCTGAAGTTCATACCATTTCCAGCCATGAAACCGGGGCCTTATAAAACCTTGCATCAGTTGCCCTGATTGTTATATCGTTCTTTAAACAGCCGATTGCCGCATTGAATTGTCACGGCTTACAGAAATAACCGAGGGGCAGCGTAAAAATGACAGTTGCATCTGCAGAGACTTTACAGCAGAGAGCCGCAGTATGAGCAAAAAGCAGTTCTCAGAACGCGATATCTGCACCAAATTCATTACCCCCGCGCTCGAAAAGGCCGGCTGGGACATCGCAACTCAGGTGCGCGAAGAGTTTCCCATTACCAACGGCCGCATTATAGTTCGCGGCAAAATGCACACCCGCGCCAAAAACAAAAGGGCTGACTACGTGCTCTTCTACAAGCCGGGTATTCCGATTGCCGTGATCGAGGCCAAAGACAACAATCATTCTGTCGGCGACGGCATGCAGCAGGCCCTCGGCTATGCCGAAATGCTGCAGGTGCCTTTCGTTTTCAGCAGCAATGGCGATGCCTTTCTGTTTCATAATGCCATGGCCACCGGAAAAACCGAGCAGGAAATCAGTCTCGACCAGTTTCCTGCCCCCGACCATCTCTGGAGTCTGTTAAAGAGCGGCAAAGCCATCGATTCTGACCAGGAAGCCCTGATAACCCAGGATTACTACAGCGACGGCGGCAACAAGACACCGCGTTACTATCAACTGCTGGCGATCAATAAAACCATCGAAGCAATCGCTCAGGGAAAAGACCGCATATTGCTGGTCATGGCGACCGGCACCGGCAAAACCTTCACGGCTTTTCAGATCATCTGGCGCCTCTGGAAATCAAAAGCGAAAAAGCGCATTCTCTTTCTCGCCGACCGCAACGTGCTTGTCGACCAGACCATGACCAACGACTTCAAGCCCTTTGGCCCGGCAATGACCAAGATTCAGAAACGTCAGGTCAACAAGTCGTTCGAAATCTATCTTTCGCTGTATCAGGCCGTCACCGGCACCGAGGAAGAGAAAAACATCTACAAACAGTTCAGTCCCGGCTTTTTCGACCTGGTCGTCGTCGACGAGTGTCACCGCGGCAGTGCCGCTGAAGACTCGAACTGGCGCCAGATTCTCGAATATTTTTCCTCGGCCACCCAGATCGGCCTGACCGCCACCCCGAAAGAAACAAAAGATGTTTCAAATATCGATTATTTCGGCGGACCAATCTATACCTATTCGCTCAAACAGGGCATCGAAGACGGCTTTCTGGCGCCTTACAAGGTTGTCCGCATCGATATCGACAAAGACCTCGAAGGCTGGCGGCCGAAGAAAGGCATGACCGATAAAAACGGCAACCTGATCGAAGACCGCATTTTCAACCTCAAAGACATGGATCGCACGCTCGTTCTCGAAAAACGCACCGAACTGGTCGCGGCCAAAATCAGCGAGTTTCTGCGCAATACCAGCCGGTTCGACAAAACCATTGTCTTCTGCGACAACATCGACCATGCCGAACGCATGCGCCAGGCGCTCGTCAACGAAAACGCCGACCTGGTCGCCGAAAATTCAAAATATGTCATGCGCATTACCGGCGATAACGAAGAGGGCAAGGTCGAACTCGACAACTTCATTTTTCCCGAGTCGCGCTACCCGGTCATCGCAACCACTTCAAAACTGATGAGCACCGGCGTCGATGCGCAAACCTGCAAACTGATCGTTCTCGACCAGCATATTCAGTCGATGACCGAATTCAAGCAGATAATCGGGCGCGGCACCCGCATAAATGAAGATTTCAACAAGTATTTCTTCACGATCATGGATTTTAAAAAGGCGACTGAACTGTTCGCCGACAAAGATTTCGACGGCGACCCGGTTTCGATCTATAACCCCAGACCCGGGCAGCCGGTAACCCCGCCCGATGATGAAGAAACCACAACTGGCGACGCTTACCCGCCCGGCGAAGAGAACATCGCAGGCGGTGGCGTTACCGACAATGACAGCGGCAATGGCGACTGGCTCGAAGACGGGCAATCAGGGGCTGCCAGAAAATACTACGTCAATAACGTCGAAGTTAAGGTTTCGTCAGAGCGCGTGCAATACTTCGACGCCAGCGGCAAACTCATCACCGAATCGCTGAAAGACTACACCCGCAAAACTCTCAGCCAGGAGTTTTCAAGCCTCGATGAATTCCTCAGCCGCTGGAACAGCAGCGAGAAGAAGAAAACGATAATCGAAGAACTCGCCCGCGAAGGGGTCTTTTTCGAAGCGCTGGCCGAAGAGATCGGCAAAGATCTCGACCCGTTCGACATCGTCTGCCACGTAGCCTGGGATATGCCGCCCCTGTCGCGCAAAGAGCGCGCCGAGAATGTTAAAAAGAAAAACTATTTCACGAAATATGGGGAAAAGGCCCGCCGGGTTCTCGTTGCACTGCTTGACAAGTATGCCGACGAAGGCGTGACTCATATCGAAGAAACCCAGATTCTGACTGTAGACCCCTTCAGCCGGATCGGTACGCCTGTCGAAATCATCAGAGATTTCGGCAGCCTCGAAAACTACCGGCAGGCGGTTCTTGAACTCGAACAGGCCCTCTACTGCGCCTGATTTAACGGAGAAAACGCAATGTCTATCACCACCCTCATCAAAACCATTCAGGACATCATGCGCAAAGACGTCGGCGTTGACGGCGATGCCCAGAGAATCAGCCAGATGGCCTGGCTGCTGTTTCTCAAAATTTTCAGCGACAAGGAAGCCGAATGGGAACTGACCGTCAGTGGCTATAAATCACCACTGCCGTCAAGGTTCCGCTGGGCGAACTGGGCCGGCAACCCCGAAGGCATAACCGGTGAGGAACTGATCGACTTCGTTAACAACAATCTTTTTCCGGCGCTCAAAAAGCTTGCCACTACTGCCGGTGTCAGCGAACAGGGCAAGGTCGTCGGCAGCGTCTTCGAAGATGCCTACAACTACATGAAATCAGGCACCCTGCTGCGTCAGGTCATCAACACCATCGAAGAAGACTTCGACTTCAATTCTTCAGCTGACCGGCACCTGTTCAACGATATCTACGAAAAAATTCTGGCCGACCTGCAGTCAGCCGGTAATGCCGGCGAATATTACACACCCCGCGCCGTCACGCAGTTCATGGTCGACATCATCGACCCGCAGCTCGGCGAAACGGTTCTCGACCCGGCCTGCGGCACTGCCGGGTTTCTGACCAGCACCATCGAGCATCTGCAGAAGCAGACAAAGACTCCCGATGACCGCAAATGTATCGCCACCTCGATCAACGGCGTCGAAAAAAAGCCGATGCCGCACATGCTGGCAGTTACCAACGTCATGCTTCATGGCATCGATGTTCCGAACAGAATCAGACACGACAACACCCTGACCAGGCCGCTCAAAGATTATGGCCCGCGCGACCGCGTCGACATCGTCATCACCAACCCGCCATTTGGCGGCATGGAAGAAGACGGAATCGAAAACAATTTTCCGAAAAAATATCAGACCCGCGAAACGGCCGACCTGTTCATGGCGCTGATCATGCACCTTCTCAAACCTGATACGGGACGGGCCGCCGTGGTTCTGCCTGACGGCTTTCTCTTCGGCGAAGGGGTTAAAACGACGCTCAAACGCGAACTTCTCGAAGAATTCAATCTGCACACGATTGTGAGACTGCCCAAAGGCGTTTTCAGCCCTTATACCGGCATCAATACGAACATTCTCTTTTTCGAAAAGGGAAAACCGACGCAGCATGTCTGGTTTTTCGAACACCCCTACCCTGAAGGTTACAAGTCGTATTCGCGGTCAAAGCCGCTGACCATTCAGGAATTCGACCGTGAAAAAGTCTGGTGGAACAACCGCAAAACCACCGAACACGCCTGGAAAGTGCCGGTCGAAGAAATCGTCGCCCGCAATTACAATCTCGACTGCAAAAACCCGCATGTAACCGAAGTAAATCACCGTGACCCCGAAGAGCTGATGGCCGAATATCAACAGACGGTCGCCCGGCTAAAAGCCGCACAGCAGGCCCTCAAAGCCGAGCTGATCGCCTGCCTGGGAGGTGGTGATGAATAAGCAGACCGCCATCCTGATCGAACAGCCCCAAATTGTTCAACAGCCTGTTGGACAATTTGAAATGCAGAAACTGGAGGGCAGCGATGAATAAGCAGACTGCCCGACTGCTTGAACAGCATTTTGAAACAGCATTTGACTCGCCAGACGGCATAAAGAAACTGCGCGAGCTGATTCTTACTCTGGCCATGCGGGGCAGACTCGTGCCGCAAGACCCGAACGATCAGCCAGCCAGCGAACTGCTAAAAGAAATCGCCGCCGAAAAAGCCCGCCTGATCAAAGAAGGCAAGCTTAAACCGCAAAAACCCCTGCCTCCAATCGACCCCAAAGAAATCCCCTACGAAATCCCCGCCAGCTGGCAGTGGACAAAGCTTGGCGTTTTATCCACTGTTCAAACTGGAAAAAAAGATGTCAATCAGTGTAGTGACAATGGAATTTATCCGTTCTTTTCTTGCGCCGCCGCTCCATTCAAAAGTGAAACTTTTTCTTTCGATTGCGAAGCTCTTCTACTTCCAGGAAATGGTGCTAATGTTGGCCTTGTAACATATTATTCAGGTAAATTTGAAGCTTATCAAAGAACCTACGTTTTAAATAATTTTTTTAAAGTAAAACCCCAATTTTTAGAAAAATCATTAAATGCAAATTTTTTAAAATCCTTAGATGGCAAGCAATATGGCTCTGCAATAAACTATATAAAGCTTGGCAATCTCATCGACTTCTTAGTTCCCCTACCGCCAACAAACGAGCAGAAACGGATTGTGGCGCGGGTTGAGCAGTTGATGGCGCGCTGTGATGAGCTTGAGAAGCTGCGGGCGGCGAGAGACGAAAAACGGCTCGAAACGCATGCGGCGGCGCTGAATGCGCTGTTTGCCGCCGCTGGCAGCGGCGATTTCAGCACCACCTGGAAATTCATCAGCCGCAATTTCGACGAACTTTATACGGTGAAAGAAAATGTCGCCGAACTGCGCAAAGCCATTCTGCAACTGGCCGTCATGGGCAGACTCGTGCCGCAAGACCCGAACGACCAGCCCGCCAGCGAACTGCTAAAAGAAATCGCCGCCGAAAAAGCCCGCCTGATCAAAGAAGGCAAACTCAAACCGCAAAAACCCCTGCCCCAAATCGACCCCAAAGAAATCCCCTACGAAATCCCCGCCAGCTGGCAGTGGGTTCAGCTTGCTAACATCGGGGAAGTGAATCCAAGAAATAGCTTTAATAATGACGCAAATGCAGGCTTCGTGCCAATGCCGTTAATTTCAGCGAATTTTGGCGTAAAACATGGCTTTGAGGTTAAAAAATGGTCAGAAATAAAATCAGGGTACACTCATTTTGCTGATGGAGATGTAGGGCTGGCGAAAATTACTCCCTGTTTTGAAAATGGCAAATCTTGTATTTTTGAAAATTTGCCTAATGGCATCGGTGCCGGAACAACAGAATTGCATATTTTTCGAAACACATTCAAAGCTATCTATCCACCCTATTTATTGGCATACTTAAAAAATCCCAGATATCTTGAGATTGGTGCAACCAAAATGACTGGTTCAGCAGGTCAAAAAAGGGTGCCAGCTGCATATTTTGGCTGCAATCCCTTTCCTTTACCTCCAATTGCTGAGCAAAAGCGGATTGTGGCGCGGGTTGAGCAGTTGATGGCGTTGTGCGACGGTCTCGAACAGAGTATTGCCGCTGCCGGCGAAAGCCGCAGTGCCCTTCTGAATGCCCTTATGTCGAA
>JAKQQP010000250.1 GCA_029564115.1 Candidatus Rifleibacteriota bacterium
AAACGCCAATATCGCCCTTGTGGTCACGCCATCAGTAACCGGCAACGACGAGGTTTTCCTGGATATTCAGCCCACCATTTCGAGTGTTCTTGGCTACACCGATCTTGGCGGCAATTCGACCCCCAACCTCAGCAACCGCAGTGCGCAAACCCAGGTTATCTGCAAAAATAATCACACGATCGTCATTGGCGGTATGATCAAGACTGATAAGAGTGAAACAATCAGCAAAGTGCCGTTTCTCGGAGATCTGCCCGGTATTGGCAGGCTTTTTCAGAAAAAAACCAATCGCGAAATACGCACAGAGCTGATTATTTTTATCACACCGCACATCGTACACCGCGATGCCAACCGCTCCGCCAATCGGGAAAAGTCCGCGGGCTCATACAATTCGCCGCGCCTGACGCTGTCGCCGTGAAAATTAACTTGCAGGGAATTCTGCAAGTATTTAGAATAGCAGTAAATAAACCCGAATCGGCAGGATACAATTGACCGGGCCAACCGCAGAAAGCGAGCTGATTGCTCAACTCAGATCTGACAAGCGCACTGTCAGAATTCAGGCTATTGTCAAACTTACCAGAGCCGGCCAGTCAGAGCAGGCATTGAAAGCTCTGGCACCCTTTGCCAGAAGCGACGATCGCGAAACGGCGTTTTTTGCTTCGCAGGCCATCAACAAAATTGAACAGAAAACCGGCCTGAAGCTGCAGGAAATTTTAAACGAATCGACCCAGACCGGTGAAGCAGACCAGCAGAGCCTTTCGGCAAAAACCTTTCTCACCCCGGCTCAGGATAAGATTAGCGAACTGCTTGAGCTGATACGCACAACCCCTGAGAAAATACCGGGCGAAATTCTTCCGGCAGTCGGGGTTTTTCTGGGCCGCTACGGCAACATGAGCGATGCACAGTTTATTGAGCAGCAACTCATGACCGACAACTCAAATCTGGCTCTGCCGTTTATCAATGCAGCAGAAAATGTCGCCCAGCAGGTTCTACCGAGGGTTCTGCCGACTCTGCTCGCCAGTCGGGAACCCCTGGTTCGAAGCCGTGCCGTCAGTGCTCTGAGAAAAATTGACCCAGACGAAGCCGAACGCCACTTTTCTGACCTTCTCGCATCACGCGACCCTGAAGACAGGCTTGCGGGCATCGGCATCGCGATTCTCTTTCCCTTTGACCGGGTCAAGGGCTATCTGCTCTCTATTTTGCCCGAAGAACAGGACCAGGAAGTTCTCGATGCCTGCCAGACAGTTCTGGCCTCAAACCCTGAGCTCGATACAGCACTGAGTGTTCTTGACAGCATCGATGCCGTACCGACTGAGCAGAAAAACCGTCTTTCGAAGGTATTCAAAACCATCTGCAAGGGCATCGGCATTGCCGGAATACTCCCGACAGAACAGGCCACCCCTGAAAATCTGGTTAAAATCTGGAAACAGCAACGGTTGCAGAGCTTTCTCTACGATCTTGAAATTCAGCTCGCCTGTGCTGATACTGGCAAAAAGAAGGCGATTGTCGAATGGATACAGAAAAACCGGCAGCACCCGAGAGTTGTCGAACTGATCGAGCGACTCGGTCGCAACCCGCAAACTGAAGATGTTTATCGCCAGTTATCGGCACAAACAAAAGATAAGACGCCAGAGAAAGCACAGGCAGTCAAGTCAGTCACATCTAATGGGCAGGTCCCTGAAGGCGACAATGAAAAAATTGCATTGCTGAAAACCATCGAGATCGATTCTTTTGCAGAAAACCGCAGCTGGATCCTGCACGAGGCGGCAGGCGGAACTTCAAAGGTTCGAACAGAAGCCTTAAACACGCTTTTGAGAATAAGACCCGACGTCAAAATGAAAGATCTGGCAAGGTCGGCTCTCGATGCGGATGACATAGAAGTAAGAATCGCCGGCTTCAAGATGCTTGAGCGGTATGAACCAGACTATCTGAAAGACAAAATTACCGGCCTGCTGCTCGAAAGTGACCCGAACCTCAGAGTCAGAGCAGTAAGGTTTGGTCTGAAGTTTGAAGAGAAGGCATCGATAGAAGCGCTGCAAAAGCTTCTCAGCGCATCTGAGCAGAATGTCAGGTCGAATGCAATCAGTTGTCTGGCATTGTGCCCGTTCAACCTGGTTTTTAAAATGCTCATGAATCAGCTCGATCGCGAAGATCACCCGGTTATTGCGAAACAGATATGCAGTATTCTGCTGAGCAACCCGGCAAAATCCGTTCTCAAGGGCCTCGATAATATCACGAGAACATCCAATCCGGCAGTTTCAATGGTTATCTCACAGGCCAGAAATGACCTGTTTGAGATTGTCTCGCAGATGCCGGCGCCTTCAGAACCCGAACAGCCTGAAAAGCGGGAAGAGCTGGCCGAAAAGCCTTATTCAGTCGGCAAGGTCAGAGAAATCGCAAGAAAAAATCAGAGCTGGAAACCCTCTTACAAGGCAGATGCAAGGGCTGCCTCTGACGAACAGAAAGAAGCGGTCAACTGGCAGTTGATAGTTTCCGGAGTTGTGGTGCTGGTTTTTCTGGCCATGCTGCCGATCATGCTGCTTTCAGAGAAAGAAGCGCCCGAACCACGACGCCAGCCTCAACAGGACTACCGTGTCAATGAGAGAGTCAAACCAGTTCAATCAAGTGTTCCGGTCAAGTTTCGCATGAACAGAGCCTGCTCTCTGAGCGGCAAAGTTGAAAAAATTGTTTCAGACACCAGCCTGGTCATGGTTCACGAGAACACTCAGCTGATGGTTAAATTTGAAACACCTGAAGCCAAGCCCTTCAAGCAGGGCGATGACATAACCGTAACCGTCGTTCCTTACCGGGTCAATCCGAACGGAATCATTCTTTCGCGCGGTCAGAAAATCACAGCAACAGCCGGAGAAAAACAATGAAATGGCTTGACCGACTTGAAAAACGCTACCCGCACTGGGGTCTCGAAGGGCTTATCCGCTATATATCCTTCCTGATGCTGACGGTATTTTTTCTCAATCAGAGCGACATGCTGCCATATCACATGCTGTATCTGCACCGCGACGCCATACTTTCGGGCCAGATATGGCGACTTTTCACTTTTCTGCTGATACCGGCAAGCACGAATTTTCTTTTTCTGATTTTTGAACTGTCGATTCTGGTTATGTGCGCCGATGGCCTCGAAGCGCGGTGGGGCACATTCAGGCTGACGGCCTATTATCTTACCGGAGCAATTCTGACAATAATCGGAGCCATGATTGTTCCGGGCGTGCAGTTCGGCAGCTATTTCATCTACCTCAGCCTTTTTCTGGGTTTTGCCACCCTCTACCCCGACTATGAAATTCTTTTTATGTTTATTCTGCCGGTAAAAATGAAATATCTGGCACTGCTATCCGGGGGCATGATGCTTTTTCAGCTGGCCTTTGCAGCATGGCCTATAAAAATTGCCATCGGGCTGGCCCTCGGAAATTATCTTCTGTTCTTCTCGGGCGAAGCCATAGCAGCTGCCAGAAGCAATCGTGCCCAGAGCATCAGAATGAATGAATTTGCCAGGGCATCTTCACGGCAGACTGATTTTCGTCATCAATGCAGCATCTGCGGCAAAACCGACGTATCTGACCCTGACCTGCAGTTTCGCTACTGTACCTGCCCCAAATGTGGCCCTGACGGAGTCGCCTTCTGCCTCGATCACCTCAGGCAGCATAAAGAAAATCAGGATTCCGCTGGCAATTCTTAGATCAGCATTGAATCAATATTTAGTCGGCTGCATTCAGATGAAATTCTCTTCTTTACAGGCTGAGCAGCTTAATTTATCATGTCACAATGAAGTGGTTGCAAAATCGCCTGTCAATTCTGGGCATAATGCTTATTTTTATCGCCGCCGGGTGTAGCCTGATCCCTGGCAGCAACAGTTATTCCACGCCAGACGCATCTGAGATTCAGCAGAAACTGATCTTTAGCCGGTATGTTGAACCCGAGTCTGAAGTCGATTTTTCGTCAGGCAGTTTTTTGATGCGTATCCCCAAAGGCGCTGTCGAAAAAAGCATTCTGCTGCAGATAAAAAAAACACCGGTAAATTTTACCAGCCTTGGCCTGGAAGAGAATTTCGTTCAGATTTCTGATCTTTACAGTCTTCTGGTTCCCGAAGATGCAAGACTTCTCAGGATGCCAGCGACAATAAGCTTTGCAGTTCCCCTCTCTATTGAAGACAATACGCTTTTCGTCGCCGAAAAAAACTCCGGAGAATGGCGTTTTTTACCCTTTTCCAGTTCCGGTTCACAAATCAGCATCGTTTTTGGAGAGTTTTCCGAGTTCGTGGTGCTCAAAAAGAAAGCTCTGCAGACTGAAACCGACGATATTTTTCCGGAATTGCGCATTGTTCCTGAAGAAATAATAATTGAAAAAGGTCGTTTTGCTTCCGAGAGCATCAAAATCGAGATACTGTGCCATGAAAATGGTTCTTCTAAATTTTTACCGGGAGACAGGCAGATCGAAATATCTGCTCCTGAGCAGTTTGAACTGGCTTTCATCAACAGTGACGAGTTGATTTCTACCCGTAAATCTTCTTCTCTACCGCACCGGATGCTGATAGATCTTCATGATGCAGAACTGGTCGAGAAAAGCGAAGATTCTTCCAGGACCAGCTACCGGCTCGAAATTTCACTGAAAGAACAGGACAAAGATAAATTTCCGGAGTTTATGAAGATTACCGCCGGAATAAAAGATGAGAACGGTATAGTTCGCTCAGTTCAGAAAACCATCGCCAAAAAATACGTTATTTCAGACCCGGACGGAACATCGACAACAACTCAAACATCTACTTCAACGGGGACTTCGACACAAACACCGACTGAAACGCAAACACAGACTTCGACCGGAACTTCGACACAGACACCCACCGAAACGCAGACACAGACTTCGACTGGAACTTCGACACAGACACCCACCGAAACGCAGACGCAGACTTCGACCGGAACTTCGACACAAACACCCACCGAAACGCAGACACAGACTTCGACCGGAACTTCGACACAGACACCCACCGAAACGCAGACGCAGACTTCGACCGGAACTTCGACGCAAACGCCCACTGAAACGCAGACGCAGACTTCAACAGTTACTGCCACAGAAGTTTTTACAAAAATAACAGAAGTCAGTCCGGCAGCCGGAAGTGGAATAAAAGTTAACAACTCCTGGACCATCAAATTTGACCAGACGATGAACAGGCAGAAAGCCGAAGCTGCAACAACTCTGCAGCCAACACACGTCCCTGGCATGGCTTTTCAGTGGTCAGACAGTGATCGTTCAATGACGGTAGTTCCTTCCGGGGAGCTTGCTTTTGCAACAACCTATCTGCTAAAAGTGGCCAGCACGGCTGAAAGCACTTCTGGAAATCGTCTGCAGGAAGA
>JAKQQP010000255.1 GCA_029564115.1 Candidatus Rifleibacteriota bacterium
GAATTTGCCGGCCAGTTCGGTGTCTTTCTGAACCAGCTCAGAGATTTTAGCGGTATCGAAACTGCCATTGACGATGACGCCTGAGCGTTCTTTGCCGTCGACGAAGATGGTGACGTTCTTGATGTCACGGGCCGGTTCGATACCGGCGCGTTTGTAGAAGTCAGCATAATTGTCGTTCTGATTGCTGAGCTGGGTTTCGACCAGAGCCTTGATTTCTGGCTGGTTGGCCAGAGCGGCAAAATCAAAATTTACCACCAGATATGCATCACCAGGCACGAGTGGCAGCATGGCGCCGGCAAACCCGGCAACTGAACAAAGGGCAAAAAGAGCCATCACGGCAATAATTCTAAGTTTCATTCGATTGGTTTCCTCCTCAGAAGTCGGTACAATTAGCAGTTACTTCTGCAAGCATAAGTCCCGCCAGGAATAATGTCAATACGCAACCGAACTGCGACAGAGCAAACGCACTAAAACACCTGGATTCGTAATTGAACTAGATTCCGCCTGCGCGGGAATGACACAAGCGGCCTTACACCGACATTTTGCCGGTCATCCTGCAAACCTCTTCGTGTTTTTATCTGCGCATATCCGTGTTCATCCGTAGCCATTTTTTCTCCTCTGCTTTATCTGTAGCCGCTTCTTTCTCCTCTTCGTTCACCCGTGGTCGGAAATTAAAAAACCCGCCGGGCTTGCGCCCGGCGGGTTAATTGCGTTTCCTCAGCTGATCAGTGGATCAGCATCGGTGGCTACAATCAGAACTTGCTGAAAATTTCAGCCCAGAGCATGTTGTAGTCATAGTCATTTACCAGACCGCGGCCAGCTGAAATGGCGTTGGTACCGGCAACGGCAGCGCCGTTAACCCAGTTGGCCTTGAGAGCATCGCCAGTCATGTCGAAGCTGGTAAAACCAACTCTGATCCTGGTATTTTCAGCCAGCTGATAGCGATATTCGAAGGTAAGAACAGTGGCTCTGGCGTCAGCGGTCATGAAGTTGTTCCAGCGGTCATAAGCAGTATTGGTTTTTGAGGTCTGACCAGCGAGAAGATGATTTGCCTGATTTGCAGAACCATTTACGTATCTGGTAAGGTCATTGCCAACGGTGTCTTTCATTTCGTCAAGCATATCGCCTGCGAGTCTGAAATAGTGCTTGCTGTCTCTCGGGCGGTATTCAGCCTGGAGTTTCAGGTTGCTCATGTTCATCAGGCCATTGCGGAAATAGTTGTTGCCGCGGCTGATGTCTTCATAAGGAGTTTCGATACCGTCCTGATATCTCTGGTCGTTGTCGAGAGCGATAGAACCCATTGATTCGTCATCAGCAAAAGTGAAGGCCAGTTTGGCAGCCCATTCTTTTTTGCTGTCCCATTTAACGGCAACATGACCCATCCAACCCTGCATTTCTGGGCTGATCCAACGAGCAGCAGCAGTAGCAGCGTTGTTGTCAACATCAATCTCGTAATTGGTATAAGCAAAGCCGAGGTCATAATCCCAGTGACCGTTGTTACCGATCGGGCCTTTAGAACCGAATTCTACATCCCAGCGGCTATCGCTGGTCTGAGCGGCGGCGGCAACAGTAGAGGTCTTATTGAGAGCCGGGTTGGCACAAATGAAAGCGCCGAAATTATCGGTCATGTTAACGAACTGAGCGGGTTCATCCTGCATGTAGATACCGACATAGAGGTCGTGATCGCGATATTTGGTGCCGAGATTGAGGTTCCAGACGTTGCGGAAATCAACGTTGGCATCATCTTTGTAGCTACCGCGATGGCGGTCATAGATGGTCTGGAATACTACATCTACATCGCCTGAGCGTTTGTAGTAGCGGATAGCATCAACATAGTCGTTCAGGAGAAGAGCATGGCCGTGGGTGTAGAAATTGCGACCGAAAGTGAAGTCGCCACCGAAGCGGAACATGT
>JAKQQP010000292.1 GCA_029564115.1 Candidatus Rifleibacteriota bacterium
GGCGATGATATTGTTCGACTTGCCGTGTGACAGGCCCTGAAAATCGTTGACCCAGTCGCTCTCAAGCTCGACGACCTGCTGCCCGTCGTCGGCACGCAGCAGCCCCTTCCCTTTCGTCGAATAAATGCCGCCGCCCGGGTAATCCATGGCCATCGCGGTAATACCAACCGAAATGATACGGTGCTGCTCTTCGCTGCCCATGCCCATCGAGTTGACCGGCAGAAAATTGCCACCGCCAGCCTTCTGAAAAGTCGTCGATTTGAACAGCCAGCCACCAAAGCAGCCGGCATAAAGCGTGTTGTCGACGATCTGCAGCACTTCGGTATCGATGGTCGACAGGCCCTGCTCGGTGCCAAAATGAACGAAAGTCATGGGCCTTTCAGGAAAATCCTCAAGATCGACGCAGAACAACCCGGCGGGCGTCGCGGCCCAGATATTACCCCAGGCGTCAAAGTCGATCGACCTGATTGCAATGCCTTTGAGCGGTTCCAGGTGATTGCCGATGTCGAACCAGTTTGCCTGATCTTCAAGAAACAGGCCGATACCGCGGTCGGTACCCACCGCGAGGCGGCCTTTGGCGATGGCCATGCAGATCGCATTATTGCCAGGAAGCCCCGAGCGCTGGTTCCAGGTAACCCAGGTCTGCGCGGCCGAAAGCTGGCCGGCGGTCATAAGCAGCAACCATAAAATGAAAAGCTTCAAGACGTTTCTTTTCATGCTGTATCCTCTAGCAATCTTTTCCCGCAAAGACGATTTTTTATTTATAACTGTAAAAAAGCGGATTACCGGTTCGGCGGCCCGGTCTATCAGTCGGGTTGCTTTTTTGCTGACAGGAGGTCAGCGATACTCGGCAGCACCAGGATAGATGCTGCCGGGTGCTCCAGCCGTTTCCTGTTCCTAAGTTCTCGCTCAGCAGAACCGCTCTATCCTGCGCGGTTCTGCATAAGCACATCCTGTGCTAAACAAGCTTACGAAAAAGCAATCCCGACTTCTCCCCGTGCCTACTATTACAAACAATTCTGCTTTTGGTTTGCAGTTATCAATAAGGCTGTTAAAGAGATTTATAGAGGCGGGTATAGTTCCAGTGGCTGCCCATGACCTTTTTGTAATAATCGCGGGTTTCGGGCAGCGGAACCCTGTCGAGACGCTCCAGCACCGGCAGGCCGGCGAACGGGCCGGATTCAACCTTTCTCTGAATATTGCCCTGACCACCATTATAAGAGGCTGAAGCAAGATAGAGATCACCGTTGAAAAGATCGGCAAGATATCGCAGATACCATGAACCGTAGCGAATGTTAAGGTCGGTGTTCCAGAGATTGTCTTTTTTAAAGCCCTTTTCGCCAAGTTTACCGGCAATCCACTTGCCGGTATTGGGCAGAATCTGCATCAGACTCATGGCGTTACTGCGTGAAAGGGTATCAGGCTTGAAATGACTCTCTTCTCGCATGATAGAGAGAATCCAGAACGGGTCGATCCCGA
>JAKQQP010000307.1 GCA_029564115.1 Candidatus Rifleibacteriota bacterium
TCGATCGAAGCGGTTACAGGCGAGCTCAAGGTAAAATTTGTGCGCCCGGTGCCCTGCCGTGCCAGCCTGCAACTCAAAGCCTGGGTGGAAAAAGCGTTTCAGCCTCTCTATATGTTAAAGGCTGAGCTGCGCTGTGATGACTCTCTGCTTGCCAGTGCCGAAGCCAAATTCATGCAGACTTTTTCTGCTGACTGAAAAACAACAACCTGGCCTGAATTCGATCAGGCCAGGCCGCTATCTTGTTTGTTTGAAAATTAGTGCTTTTTGCCCGCAACTATGCGGCTGAGGTTCATAATTTCGCGATAATCGATGATTTTTGCGCCCAGTTTGCTTTCCGGCCAGTATTTGTAGACGTCGCTGAGAATCTGATATGCCGGCGATGCGTATTTTTTAAAGGGCACATTCATGACCACGGATCTGCATCTTTCTGTAAGATCTTTGAGCAGATCGCGAAACCCTGCCAGGCGGTCGGGGTAACGCCAGTAAGGGTGAACTTTGTTATACAAAACCTCGATATACTGCCAGTAAGCCGGCATCAGTCCCGGAATTTCGCGGTCTTCAGGAAATCCGCGTTTTAAGGCTTCAAGATAGAAAAGGTAGGCCTTCTGCAGGCTCTTTTCGCCTTTCAGGGTGATACTGACAACCATGCCGCCGCCAAACTGCTGAGAGATTTTCTTTTCGAGTTCGGCTTTAAAATCGAGGGCGCCGATGCACTGACTGTAGTCTTCTAACCAGTAATGAGCCTGTAGCCCAAGACAAAGCTGATTGTCGGGGTATTTGCCAGCCAGCTCTTCAAGCCATGGGGTTACGTCATTGAACATTCCCTCGAGCAGCCATCTGTGAAGAAGTCCGATTTTAGCTGCAAAATATACAGCTTTGCTGTCATCTGAGCCGAGAATGAGGCCATCTTCATACTGCCTACGGATATGAGCGTCGCCAGACTTCTTTAACAGCTTTGAAGACCGGTCTTTCAAATCGAGCCATTTGTCTTTCGAACCTTTCATCTTTGCTTCAGAAAGCGATGAATCGAGTTCGGCAAGAAGGCTGTTGAAGGCCGGAAGTCTTTCGGCCGGGAGCGGCTCGACGAATTTCAGGATCATCTCAAATTCATTTCTGAAGACGGCGAAGACTTTGCGGATCATGTTCAGTCTGCGGTCAGCAAATGAGTCAAAATCGTTTTTAAACCCGACAAATTCTTTGGAAGGTTCGGCACCGGCTGATTTGTCGCGATCGATCTGTCTGACTATGCTTTCATACTGTACCAGATCTTTTTCGGTTATTGCCAGAAATTTGTTCTTTTTAAGTTCGAGTTCCTGGGCGGTTTCTGTTATGGCGACCGCCTGCGGCTCAATCGCCGAAGCGGGCAGGTTATTCAACAGCAGACATGAGATCAATAAAAGTTTTTTCACAATGTACCCCCGGTGGTGAATCTCACGAGCATTGATTATAGCAATTTTTCTGAACTGCCGGGAGCACAGCCGGCAAGAATTTTACCTGGCAAGTAACCCATGCTTTTTTAATTTATAAATC
>JAKQQP010000316.1 GCA_029564115.1 Candidatus Rifleibacteriota bacterium
ATATTTTCGCGAGCTGCATGAAACAGAAACACGTCCGGACCGACCCAATGAAAGGCTTGAAAAAGCGGTCAACCTTATTTTAAAGGAACTCATCGAGCAGAACGAAAAATTCGACCTGATCAAGGTCATGGTAATTCAAACCAACCCAGAAACCGGTGAAAAATTCTTTGTCAGACTTGGGGAGCATGAGTTCAGCGAACGATTCATGAAAAGCCCTGAATTTGAGCCGTATTGCCTTTCTGCCGGCGTTAACCTGCACCTGGGGCAACCGGCACAGGAAGAAAGAATCCCATTTGAAAAGGGCCTGACCGGCTGGTATTTTGAATTTGCCTGCGGCATCAAGGCCGGTGTAGAAGCAGACAGCTTTTTCAGAGAAGTCTATTCATCGCCGCCGATCAAAAACAACCCGGTGCTGGCCGACCGGGAATACGAAAAAGGCCTTGCGGGCAGCCTTCTGCTCGAACCGCTCAATGTTCCTGGCGACAATGACAATGAGCTCCAAACGCCGAGGGGCATTCTGTTCGTCTACAGTCTCGATGAAAAGACCAGGCTGTCATGGCAGGAAATCTTTTTCGTTCAGATCATTGCGGGTCAGATCGCCTCGATTATCGAAACCGACGCTCTGTTAAAAGACCATGACAAGAAAAAGATCATTGACGATCAGCTGACCATGGCCAAAGAAATTCAGGACAACCTGTTGCCCAAAAGCGTTCCGCAGATGCCTGGCCTGCGTATCAACAAAATCAATAAATCTGCAGCTGAAGTTGGTGGCGACTATTTCGACTTTTTTGTTCTCGACAAGAACCGCATCGGCGTAGTAATTGCCGATGCCTCAGGCAAAAATGTTCCGGCGGCGATTATCATGACAGTATTCAAAACAACCCTGTCAACAATGGGACTCGATAAAATGGGGGCCGGAGAAGTTCTGACGCGCGCCAACAATATTATCGCGAAAAATATCACCAACGATCGCTTTATCACTGCAATGTACGTTATAATTGATGCAGAGACAGG
>JAKQQP010000321.1 GCA_029564115.1 Candidatus Rifleibacteriota bacterium
AGTTTTGCGAATTCGTCGAAGAGGGCGTCGGGCGGCTGGGTGGTGTTTTCGCTGACCCAGGCGTCGATTGCCCATTTGGGGAAGCGCAGCAGGGTTCCGAGTTTGGCGTAGGGAATTTCGTTGTTGGAGACCTTTTTATAGATGGTTCCCTCGGTGATGTCGAGGTATGCGGCCAATTCTTTGATGGTCATGATTTCGGCGGACATGGGCGGGTTTCCTCTCGGGTCATGGTTTCAGACCAAGGATAACAGATTTGCGGCGCCAACGCTGCGGTATTGTTTGTCATTTATTGTCATCAGGTGCGTGTCGCGACACGCACCCACAATGAAACCCCTACGGGGATTAGTTTTTCAGGGATTTGAAGGTAATGGCGCGCATGCCTTTTTTCTTCAGCTGCAGGTTGATCAATGGGAGCTGGTGTTTGAGGCCATCGCGGATGAACTGGATGAC
This sequence comes from Candidatus Rifleibacteriota bacterium, assembly GCA_029564115.1. The sequence goes on from JAKQQP010000321.1 coordinate 451, forward strand.
GTATTTTTCTTTGGTTTCGGCGAGAACGTCGCCGGATCTGAGGGCGGCAAGGGCGAGGGCCTGCAGGTCGCGCATCTGGTTGAAGGGAACCAGGACGACGGAACTTCTGAAGCGTTCATTTTCTCGGAAGAGTGAGAAGTTTTTGAGGCCGCGGTACTGGCGCTTTTCGCAGATTTCGGCGGCATCGACGAGGTAGCGGGCGAGTTCGCGCATGTTGTCTGGGGTCATTTTCACGTTCGGGCCTGGGAGATCGAGCAGCAGGGCGTATGGGTCTTTTTCCTGGTCGGAGGTTGTCATGTGAAACTGCGGCACCCATTCGACGGGCCGGGCGGGTGTGGCGGGGGTCGGTTTTGGTTCAGGTATTACAGGCAGTTGAAAAGCTTCGGTAAAAACATCGACGAGGTCTTTCATGTCTGGTTCTGGAGTTGTTGCGGGGGGCGGGTTTTTGATCCAGGCTTCGAGTTCTTCTTTGAAGAAGATCACGTGTTTGCCGACTTTGCGGGGTTGGATGCGGCCCCGGGAAACCCAGTTGCGCAGGGTGCCTTCGGTGACTTTGAGATACCTGGCCGCTTCTTTGTAGTTCATGGTCTGCATGTGAACCTCCTGCAATTGTCATCTATTAATAATATATGTAATTTATTGTCATTGTAAAGCGGTATTTTCTGCTGTTGAAAAGGACTTTCAGAGGCTTGCCGCGCCGGCAAAACACTCTGGCCCGAAACCCTTTCCCCTGCGGAGCCGCCCGTCGATGACCCCAGACAACCAGGCTGACACGGGAAAGTCAAGGCGGGGACCCGGCCGGCGACCTAGCCGGACGGGGTGGAGGCCTTTACTTTTCCGCGTCAGTCGGTATTTTAAAGATTCGACGGGCGGTGCAGCGGGGAAAGGATTGGCGGAAGAGGGATTTAAAACGGTTTCCCCTGTGGTGAGCCCAGAGGGGGTTCTGCAGTTAACGGGTAAGCAACATACAGCCCGTTGGCGGAAAAAGTCGCCAAAACGGCATTTTTATAGCTGTTTTTGAAAAATTGGCTCGTGGGCGTGCTGTGGGATTGGCTAATAAGTCACTGGCGGGCAAATATGACGTTTTTTGGCGCATGGCAGAAAATCAGAAACGGCTCACAAAGATGCGAACGGGCTGAAAAGATACGTTGGCCACTTCCCTGGGACGCGAGGGTTTTAGGAAATGAGAGACAGACTAAAATCTCCTTTGGTAAATGATACAAATTTCAAGATAAAGTTGCCCGATTGGCTAATCTGTTGTATAGTTTCGGCTATATATTTTCTGTTTCTGTGGGGGGGCATATGAAGAGTTTGATTTTTGTGGTTCTATTTTTTGTTCCACTTTGCTGCTTTGCGCAACATGATCCAAGAATTGATCTATATAATGAGTATTTTCAGAAAAAGGATTTTGCTAATGCTTTGAGTGTGGCCGATAGCCTGATCGCGTCATTTCCAGACTCTATGGAATTCCACAGGGAAAAGGCCAAAATGCTTGCAGCAACGGATCAGCGAGATGCCTTTTTAGAGCAAATGCAGCTTATTCGTAACGCCGCCAACAAAGACAATGTCAGCACCTTCTTTTCAGCCCTTTCTCATGAACTGGTTAAAAGAGATTTCCGCGACGAATTGCGGCGGTTCTACCATGCCGCCAAAGATACTCAGGTTTTACTCAACTGGCCATCGTTCGATTATGAAACAGTCGTTGACTGCAAGGGTCTCGTTAAAATTCCTGTTGAAGATGAGCCGGTTATAGAAAATCCCACGCAATATGATATACAAGATGAGGTTCTCGAACAGGAATCGCAGGTTCTACAAGGTAACGTTATCGAACAGGAACCGGAGGTTTTGCCATCATCAAATTCCTCTTTTCAAATGCCAATTAACTCTACAATAATTGGTGGTGACTGAAATTCTAAATTGTGTTTTTCTCTTGATCCGTTATTTATAGTCAATTATTAACAAACATACTTCGGGGAGTGATTTTATGTCAGAAAGCAGAAGGGGATCTATTGCAAGTTTCTTTGTCTTGGCAATAATTGTTTATTTTTTGATCTGGGCTGCAAAAGCAAATAAAGAAGCCAATATAGAATTTGACAAGGCGCATAAAGCAGAGCTTGAACGAATTGCACAATCCACCCGAGTTGATAGAAACACACTGCGTGGTCATATGGAACCTAAAACTGACCAGTTTGTTAATCTTGTTAAAAATGGAGTGTTGGAGCTGGATCGTTCGGTTTCTGTCGGAGATGCTCTAGACAACTATAAATTCTTTAAAAAAACAAGCTGGAAGTCTTTTGTGGCCGAGCAAAACCGGCGAATAGTTGAATTTTCAGCCCAATTTGATTTTGACAAATTTGCCGGAACTTCTATACCAGAGGCAAAAAAATCTGTTCTCTCTCCCGCCATGGTTAGTAAATCCAAACAGAAACTCAATGGGGTTGAGATTTCTTACGTAGTTCAGTTTTCAATTGCCAAAAAAGACTCGAATTTTGATATAGCTTTTTCAGCGCTTGAAATAGAAAAAAAAGGCCGATCAGACAAAGAAACTTTTCCAGAAAAAGGCAATTCTATTTTAAAGCCTGTTTTTTTTAATAAACCTGTTCCTACAGTATGGTTGATATTAGCGTCAAACGCCAAGTAGGTGGGAAGGTAAATTCGCATTCCGCCTGAAAAGGTTATTCGAAGTAGAGTTCGGGGGAGCGCAAGGCTTGGCCGTGCGCGCGGCTTTCGAGGCTGAAAATCGTTACGCTGCTTAAAAAAAGTTTTTAAGGACAAATAAGGGGTCACAACACCAAACGGAAATATACGTATGCTAAGGAATTCTTAGCGACCTAAATTTGCCCTGAGAAACGCTTCGATCCAGGTTCCAGATATAATCACCAGTGAGGTTGATGTGTTCTCAACCCAAAGGCGACAAGTGCCGAACCAGATCTTCACGCATAGACTCGCCTTTGTTTTTTAATTGCCCCGCCCGTCATCTTACATAGCGTTTCTGCCTTGTTGAGCAAGAAAAGTCGTTAATTGCTGTGCAAAAGCCTGCCCACTCATCGACCTGTTTCCATGTGAAATTTTTCATCAGATTGCGTGCTTTCGCAAAATCCTGGTTTGAAACACCGTATCCTTTCGGCAAATTCGCTAAAAATCGCAGCCTTTAATCAGTATTCTGCTTCCAGTTATTTTTTTGGAGGCATATATTATGATTCGCAGCCCGAAAGGTCAGCTTAATCCTGAAAGTCAGCAAGCTTTTGAAGACATCAAAAAACGCTTCGCAACCTGGCGTTCGACAACCCGGCAAGGGAAACGAAAAGTTCCGGAAGATCTCTGGGCCGGTGCAGTTAAATTATCAGCCTGGTTTTCGCTTTCAGCTATAGCCCAGGCCTTAGGCATTGACTTCAACGCTCTTAAACAGCGGGCACTGCAGCAGCAAGACTCCCGCTCTCTCGAAAAACTGCCGGCAACAACTGAATTTATAGAGCTTTCCCATCCAGTTTTTCCAATCAGCCAGAATCAGCAGATTGCTGAAATTTTCAGTTCTGATGGCTCTATTTTGAAGCTGTATTCTGGAAGCGTTGCGGAAATCATCAGGGCCTTTAAACAGTCATGATACAGCTTTCACCGGGCATGCGCGTTTTCATACACGTCGAGCCGATTGATTTCAGAAATGGCATAGATGGCCTCGCAGGGGTTTGCCGCCGCAGGCTCAACCAGGATCCAATGAGCGGTGCCGTATTTTTATTCATCAACCGCCGTAGAACCAGTCTTAAAATTCTCGTTTACGATGGGCAGGGTTTCTGGCTTTGTCAGAAGCGCCTTTCAGATGGAACCTTCAAGTTCTGGCCCCGCAATGAGGCACTATTTTCAGCGCCTCAGATTCAGGTTCTACTTTATAACGGCAACCCGGGCGGCAGCCAGATGGCTCCTGCCTGGAAAGCGCTTCCGGGAAGTATTTAACCGACGGGGCTTGTACAATCGGTGATCATGATTTAGTATTTCGGTCATGGGTCGCCCTGCAAAAAAAGATGTTCTTGAAGTAAGCATGGAAGAGATTGCCGGCATTCGCAAGGCAATCAGTGAAACCGACCTTTCCGAACGTTATAAATCCATTCTTCTGACGCTGATCGCAGAAGTTGTCAATATCAAGAAAACTGCCAGTGAGAGAGCGGCGGCCCTTGAAAGGCTCCGGCGGATGTTCGGCAGTTCTTCAGAGAAGCGCCCCCATGCCGAAACCTCAGAGGTTGCCAATTTGGCAGAAGATCAGATAACCGCTGATGAGGCTGGAAAAAAGGCGAAGAAGCCCCAAAAATCATGGTCGCATCGGTGCCAAAGATTACAGCTTTTCAAAGACCATTGATTATCAGCACAAAGAACTGCATGCCGGTGAATGTTGTCCGGAATGCGGTCACGGCTCTCTGCAAGAATGCGAGCCCCGCAAAATTATTCGTTTGATCGGCAACGCGCCGATTACAGCTGAACTGCACCAGCCGGCCCGGCTTCGTTGCGGTGGCTGTGGCTTGACCTATGTGGCTGAGATGCCTGCTGAAATAACGGACTCCAAATACGATCCTTCAGCCAATGCTATCGTTGCCTGCCTTCGCTTCAACATGGGAATGCCGCATTACAGGTTAGCGCAGTTGCAAAAGGCCATGGGTGTGCCGCTTCCTGCTTCGACCCAGTATGAAATGGTCGAAATGCTATGGACAATGGTCACTCCCGTTTTCAATGAACTCCTGCGTCAGGCTGCCAACTGGTCTCTTTTATTCGTCGATGATACGCCGGCCAAAATTCTTGAACTTCTCGAAGACAAGTCAGCGCGAAAAGAGGCCGGAGAAAGAGTCGGCATTTTTACCACCGTAATGGTTGCCAGGCAGGAAGGCAAAGAAATTCATCTGTTTTTCACCGGTGGCAACCACGCCGGCGAAAATCTCGCTCAACTTCTTGATTATCGAAATGAGGAACTACCGCCGGCAATGCAGATGACAGACGCATTGTCGAGAAATTTTCCGAAAAACCACCTGACCATAGTCACCCTCTGTCTGGTGCACGCCAGACGAAATTTTATTGATTGCGAAGACGCTTATCCAGACGATGCAATGTATGTGATCAGTCGCATCACGCTGGTTTACAAAAATGAAAAGCATATCAGGCTCAAGAAAATGGATGACAATCAGCGGCTGGAGTATCACCAGGCGAACAGCCAGCAACCGATGAATGAAATCAGGGAATTTGCTCTGAGCAGGCTCAAAAGCAAAGATGTCGAGAAAAACAGTCCTCTGGGGCAGGCGTTCAACTACATGCTCGATCGCTGGGAAAAACTGACTATGTTTCTGACAACGCCGGGCGCGCCACTGGACAACAACCCGGCTGAGCGCCTCGTAAAAACAGCTATTCCGCATCGAAAAAACAGTATGTTTTACAAAACTGAAAATGGTGCCGCTGTTGGCGACTGTCTTATGAGTCTTTCCCAAACCTGCGTTGCAAACGGAGAAAGCCCATACGAGTATTTTATAACGCTACAGAAAAACTCAAAGCATGCTGCCAAAAACCCGCAACTGTGGCTCCCGTGGAACTATAAAAACACTCTCAGAAGCATTGGATCGTCGCCGTAGCAGGCAAGAAAAAAACGCCTGATTCACTTTCACTTCACGGTTACCCGTGATTGATGCTGCGCGCATTAATAAATGATCCAGCGGGTAGAACATAACACCCATCAAAACGGCATTCCAACGACTTGCTGACAGCAAAAATCATAAAAATGCTGATTCTTCAAGAAACCTTGCCGAAAGGACACGAAACACCTTTAAGACAAAGCACTGAGATTTTCGAGACTAGCAACTTTGCTGAAATATGACGGCAAGAACTGACTGATAAAGCTATAATCCGGACAATCATCTCGAAACCACGATTTCCAGAAAGAGATTGGGTCTAAACCTTTTAAGTAACCATCGCGTTTTGCCATACATCTGTTGTTTTCATCAATTCCAGCAGAAATTTCACAAACGCATGCATCAGCCTTACTTTCAAGAATACTCCCCACCACTCATTTTACGCCGTCTCTCAGAATATTTTCCAAGCTGCTGAATTCATCCAAGCGTTACATTCTTCATAAACCGTAGTCTTTTCAATCTGGATCTGCTAATCCCGGCTTTTATTGGCTTATGGAAAGACGATGGTTTTTTCTTCAGACACAACCTTTGATAATAACTCGAATAGCGATCTCTTGACAAAACAAAAAAAGCCCGTCATAATTAGTCGCATCAGGCTAATCAGCCCGATGCGACTAATTGCAATATCGAGGAGAAGTCAAGTGGCGAGAGTTCAAGTTATTAATGAAGTTGAAGAAGATTTTGGAAAACCAGAAGAATGGGTTCTTAAACTCCAGTGGTGCTTATATGTGTATGACAATGGTGAATCTGAGAAGGGGTATCGATTCATTTGGCGAAGGCCAATAAGGGAAAATGGATCTTTACAGGCAGCTCGAGGACAAGCGAGAATACCTTCACTTAAAATAGCTAAAATTTTAATAAAAAAAGCAGAAGCTGACGGATGGGGAAGCTTTGATACTTAATGTTGTCGCACGCTGAAAAAGTTGCCGAAAGCAAGTGTTAGAGACATGGCCGGGGCAGCTGGGCATTGCGGCGACCTGCGGAAGCCCGAAAGGCTTTCCGGGAGGTGGGCAGGTGCGAGGCGGCGGAGCTGCCGCAGCCCTGGCCACCTCGACAGGACGCGGGGCGTGTGCCTTCCGAGGTGGTTAATTGCCTCAAATGTGGGTCAATCGGGCCTGTTTAGCGCAAACTGGCGGGAAGCAAAACAGCTGGTATCGGGGTATTGGACTCGATCGGAAGGGGTGCCCGGATAATTTCAGAATCGGGTGCCACCTTGATCGGAGTTGGCATCGTTAGGGCAGAAAGTTGCGAAAATTGCAGACTAGCCCGCAAGTTTCCGCATAAACTTTGATAGCGCAGAACCGCGAGCGCGGCTCTGCGCTATCGCGCCAGAGTTGAGCTACGCTCGAACGGCTTGCCAGCCGACGCGCTTCGCGCTCTGGCTATCAACCCGTTCGAGCCGAATCGATCTAATGCCGGTTCGCCTTGGCAGGCGCCCCGGATTAGACCGAATCGGCTCAACTCTGGCGCGTTATGCGGAAGCCGAGTGAGCGCCCGACCGTTTACGGCTCGGGATGCGAGGGAGTGCCGGAGGCGAAGAGGCTGGCGGGGTAATGTCCGGCTAATGGGCCCTATTAGGCGGCAAGCGGCATCAGCAAAAAGCGTGACAGTTGGGAGGGCCGGGGAGGGGCCCGACTGGCGCGGTTTTTGCGCCGCGGTTACCCTGCGGTTTTCAGCCTCTTCGCCGGAGCTTGCGGGCGGT
>JAKQQP010000329.1 GCA_029564115.1 Candidatus Rifleibacteriota bacterium
CACTACCTTCTTTGGCAACATGCGAAACTTAATTTCTTTTAACAGGCCGTTTAAATACTCGTTTTTGCCCTGAAAATAAAATTGATCTAAGGAAATGGCGAGGTCATGAACGACCCTGTACACCTCGCCTTTTGCTTCAAAGTCTGCAATCTTCTGGCGCAAAAACAGGTCATATTGCTCAAAATAAACCTCCTGTTTAAGCTTTCTATAAGCTTCCAAAAGCTGCTGTTCTTGTTCGCTGAGAAACGCTGTTTCCATCAATAGGCTTCCTTTCAGCAGTTTTTGTTTTTCTGCAGGCGGTCGAAGGCTTCGAGAACCAGGCGGCGGGTGCGGTATTCGCCGAATTCTTTTAGTTCGTTGTTTTTGAGAACCCTGAAGGTTTCTGAGGGGTAGTCTTCGCCCATGGCTTCGGCCGGGTCGAGAATGTAGACGAGGTCGTCGCGGCTGAGGCCGTAGAGCATGGCGTAATAGGCGTCGAGTTCGGCACGCAGAAGGGCACGGCGCTCAGGGTTGAACGGAAACGGCCGCAGGTCTGCCGGGTTGATCGTGCTGCCGGTGGTGCCTGCACTGACCCTGCCGGCCGGGTTTTGCTGCAGGGCCTGCAGAATCGCGGCCCTGACTTCGCCGGTGGCTGAATTGATTACGTCTTCTGCCCATTGCTGCATATCTGTGGCCGTATAGGCCAGCTCAAGAACCCTTGGAACAATGTGTGTTAGGTCTCTCGCGGTAAATTCTTCGGGAACAGGTAAGGGGAATTGTTTTAAATATCCAAAAGTTAGATTGGTGCCGCCAATTTTTTGTCGTGCGACATAGTCAAATATGATCGAAGAAAAATTTCCTAATAAGCATGCGCTCAGTAAATTCGAACATTGACTGGTAAAAAGTGGCATAGAATGACCAACCCCGGAAATTGGTATCAGGCTGGCAATAACAGTTCGCTCATTGGTTGCATTAGTAATATTTCTAAAGCCCATGAGCCAGCGGGGGGAGCGGCGGCGCATCAGGCTGGTGGCGAAAGATGGCAGGTCTGTGGCTGAGCGCAGTTCGGTGCGTTCGGCTTCGGTCAGGGGGCAGATGGCGGCGTTTTTCTGCTGCTTTTTGTCAGCCCAACCCTTTTCGGGGCCGGTAAACAGGGCGCGCAGCAGCGGGCCGCCGACGTCGGCCAGACTGCCGCAGGCGAACAGGCCGCCGGTTGGTTCGTCGGCGAGGCTTGCTGCCAGCCAGTTGGCGAGGGCGGTCAGCATTGCGGCGGGGTTTTCGGCCGCGTAAGCTTTTGCGAAGGCTTCGGGCACATCGGCGAGGCGCGCCAGCACATGCCGCTCTCTGACCCAGTAGCGCGGCGTTACCCTGAATTCGGGGTTCTGCTTCTGTTCAGGGCTGACATCAGCCGTCACCGGTTTGCCCTCGGCGTCACTCACATAGGTCGCCCAGCGGTGGTCATACTGATGAATCATCTTGGCCTCATACAGCGGCAGAGTATCTTCTTCGGGGGCATCTAGAAAAAGATGGCTTGCAGAGGTCATGTTGAATAAACCCTGTTTGAAACTTATGCCCCACGGGTTTCCTTCACAAATCCCGGCTGGCCTGGTGCTGATGTCTGAATTCTCGTCATCTGCTGTTTCTTCGCTGTCGTCAGTGCCTGTTTTTAACAATACCGGCACGCGCCGGTAAATCTTGCGGGTCAGCTCGGCATCGCGGCGGCTGCGAAAAATCGGGCAGGTGCGAGTGTTCGGGTTGATCAGGGCAAAATCTTCCGGCGACAGGCTGAACCCTCGGCGGGTGTCAGCGAGCTGCTCAGTTTGAGACATGAAAAAGGCAAATCTTGTTTCTGCCGCTTTACCAAGCGTCATCAGGCAGAACTTATAACTCCGGTGAACTCCAGGAAAAAGTGCATCGCGGTTTTCAAAGTCGAAAAGACTGACAAGCCTGCCTGTGCCGGCAACCGCAGCGAAATATGTCTTTGTCGAGTCATCGGTGGCAATGCCT